>NZ_JAALXU010000009.1:0-929796 GCF_013317225.1 Neorhizobium sp. AL 9.2.2 | reverse complement strand
GGCAACGCCAAATTCGCTTGGCGCGGGGTGGAGCAGCCCGGTAGCTCGTCAGGCTCATAACCTGAAGGCCGCAGGTTCAAATCCTGCCCCCGCAACCAACAAAACGTGTAACAGCATCCATTCCTGCTTGCGCTCGGCCAGCAAGGCTTCGCAGCGCAGGAATTTTGTTTTGTCCGCTGGCATTAAATTCTCCGGCGGAACGTCTGTGGAGAAAATCCGCTGAGTGCTCACTCCGCACTTCCCTTGAAGCCTAGCGCGACGCGTCTTGGGCAGCCGAAATGGCGGCAAGACGGCCATGGATGGTCGGCGCCGCTAACCTTCCACTCAACATTCATCTGGCTTCGATGAGAGCCACGGCAATTTTCGATATGCCAACTGGCTCGGTGACATCAACCGCCGGAGGCGCGAAGCTTCCACATCGCGTAGTTTTTCAGCCGATTGCGGTGATCCCGGCAAAGTTAGAATATCGCCTCGGAAATCTCGTGCATCCCGCAGAGATCAGCCGCCTCCGCGCCGGCCTGCTGCTCTCGCACAACACCGATAATCTGCTCCTCTGTAAATCTCTGCTTCTTCATGTGTCCGTGCTCAACGGTCCTGGCTCTAAACATTTCTGGCGAAAGTTCGCAGTGGCAGGTAACGGTCGTAAAGCGGCATGAATCAATCGCACCGTCAGCTTAAGGGGTCCAAGTAGTCCGCCGAAACTCCAGATATGAGATTGTGAGGCCGGACTACTATGTGGCTAGGGTTGTCTTTCAATAGGTTTCGCAAGATCGGGTCCATTTAACTAGTCCCGAACAACGCGTCTGAATGCACCGGACGAATCGAAGCGGCACTCGAACGTGGTGACCCGCGATCCCTCGGGTGGGAACTGGCCGTAGACGGTAAACCCGCCCCCCGTGCGCTCCACCGGGAGAGTAAGGATTTCCTGAGGCCTGCGGCCGAACGTGGCTGATGCTTCTCCCTGGCAGAATTTACCCATGCTTCCGATGGAGACCCTCTGCCGCGACTTCGTTTCGATGTCGCGTTCCGGCGGCGGTGAATACGTGTTGCCGCGGAACGGGAAGTCCGGCTTGTCGCCACGGGAGTTCGGACATTCGTAGCTCATGGAGTACCAGGTCACCGGTCCTGGAACGCTGTCGCCGAGGAGCCCTCCGGCGTGGCTTTCACTGAAAAGAACGTGGTATTCACCACCGCAGACGCGCTGGGCTTCCTGGATGCATGCTCCGCTGTTGCCCTTGCACTTCGTCTGGTGAACGTCGTTTGCGGACGCGGGGAGGGCCGACAGCAGGACCATGCCCATGAGAGATTTCGCTACGAGACGCATTCCAAGTCCTTTCGTTCGAACGTTGCGGCACGAAGGCCATGAGGTGGATTTCTTAGCGACCACTGGCCTTCGAGGTTCACTCCACTGCGTTGATCGGCACGTGGCCGAACTCCAACATGAAGACAAATCCAGTCCAGTCATTGATGATATGGGCGCCCGCGGAGACCCAGAGATTTCTCGTGACGATATAGGCGAGCGTGAGTATCAGGCGGGCAAAACCGATGCCGATGAGAGACTGTGCAAAGTGCCAGTCATAGGTCGGCAGATGCGCCGCGCCGAAGAGCAGAGACGAAACGACAACGGCGATAACGATCCCCAACCTTCGTGACAGGTGCAAACGCTGTACGCACAGCCACAAAACAGCGAGGAAAGGCAGTATTCCGAAAAGCTCTTCCCCTACCAACTGGATGCCGGTCACGAGAAGCGTGGCACTCACCTGGGTTGCCGACATCGCGGCGATCGCATCCGCGACGGGATTGGAGTAAAGTTCGAAAAACTGTTGCAGGACCAAGCCCATCGCCATGGATCCCAGCAGCGTAGCAACCCCGAACAGCACCATCAGCCCCACGGATCGAAATCCGACAGGACGGAACAGGCAGTTCCAGTGTGGCCCGGCTACCTTGCGAAGCGCCAACACGGGGACTGCGACGAACAGCAGCGCCGGAATGAGATTGTAGGGGAAGGTGCGAAGGGGAACGAGGGTGAGCACAAGCAGAGCGCTCGCCAACGATACAATGACAAGGAGCCAGCCCGGTCCATCAATTTCGACGGGCTTGCCGTTGTAGAACGGGAAATCGCGATCGGTTGAAATCACCCTTCGAACCTCGACATTTCCGGACGCCCGTGTCGCACGCGGTTCGGATGACTACTCGACGTAGAGCGTGAGGTCGTAGCTCGCGGTCTCGTTGCGCCTTGCTGCATTGCGCATCAGGTAGACGTCGATGACATATGTGCCGCTGGACGGGATCGTGATGCTGGTGCCGTTGCCATCGATCGAGCTATTGTAGAGAGCCGCATCGGCGCCCGGAGCGGTCACATTGAAGTAGAGGCTTGTATTACGGGAATCGAGCTGGACGCTCATCTTCTGACCCGCCGTAACCGACAGCGCGTACTGAACCGTCTGGTAGCCTTTGATCGATGATTTGATGGTCGAGCTCGAGGATCCCGTAGCAAAACGAACGGTCTCGCGCCGCATCTCGTCGGCGACGGAGGGCACGGCTGCCATCATGGCGACCCCGAATATCAGGCTTTTCATCATCTTCATCGACTGGCTCCTCCCGTTCAATCTACGAGCAACGTCTCTGGAACGGCTTGGCACCTTGACGAAGTTGCTCGAATTCACGTGACGACCTCCTGGCGTCTATTTCAAAAACCTACATTAGCCGAAACGACATGGGAAGCCTGTTCGGCCACGTCCTTCATTGTGGCAGCTACACGCCTGCGCGCAAAGACGGGCTCTGCACAGTGACGTCTGGCGCCGACGCTGGTAAGAGGGTCCAACCACACGCAAGCATCAACGGGAAGGACTGGCACGTGGACTTCATGAAACTGCTGAAGTCGCTCGAAGAGCTTCTCTACGAGCTGGTGTCGTGGTTGGTCTTTTATCCCGTTACCATGTGGCGTGCCGTCGTCAGGCCACTCAGCATGATGCGCTACGCAGACATCGAACTCGCCGACGAGCCGGAAGAACAGTATCAGGACACGCTTAGTCCGCCCCTGTTCCTGCTCATTACGTTGCTTCTTTCACAGGCGCTGTCTGGAGCACTGCCATCGGTCTACGATCCGACGGAAGCTGCCCGCGAGCTCGGCTCGGGCTCCAATCTTCTGATCGCAAGAGGGGTGATCTTCGGTATCTTTCCGCTCTGCATGGCGGTGACGCTGCTGCGATCGAAGAGGGTCAGGATCACCCGAAATTCTCTCCGCCCGCCCTTCTTCAGCCAGTGCTATGTCGCAGCACCCTTCGCCTTCCTTCTCGTGCTGGGCCTCAATTTCTTCAGCATGCCGCAGGAGCAAGGAAACCTTGCCGGCGTCGTCGCAATGGCGGTTGCCACCATCTGGTACGCGCAGGCGCAGGTCCGCTGGTTCAGGCACGACCTTGGCGTCGGCGCGCTGAAAGCCATCGCTATTTTCGTTGGAGCATTCCTGTTTGCCACCATCGCGGCGTTTACCGTTGCAGCGGTGATCACTCTCGACGCCAAGAGCATCGCTCCCAGCCCTGGTTGATTAACTGGCGGAGAAGAGCGACCGGTGGTGCCATGACGTCATTTTCGTCCGTGACGGATGATCAGCCACATGGGGATGAAAACTCCGATGACGGCCCAGAGAACTACGGAGGCACCGAAGTGAAGTCTTCCTGTTTCGGCAAGTGATATGCCGAGGACAATGGCCGCTACGGTTGTCACAAAGACTGTGACGGACATGATGATCCAGAAATGCATAGTCATTCCATGATGATGTGGTCGGCACGGTACTTCACAGGACCATCCCAGCCGACGGGGGTCACGCCGGCCTCGGCGCAGATAGAATCTCAGACGGGCTCTCGCGATCAAAACGCGTGCGCCGTTTTGACGGCCTTGCAGCCTCAGGGCCTCTGTGTGACGATCCAACACTCAGGAGGGACCTCATGAACCGCGGCGAAGATTTTGCCCACATAGTCTACACGCTTCTCGTGGTGGAGAAGCAGATGTCGGTTGAGGAAGCGGCCGCCGCCTTGGGGATGAGCTACGCCTCGCTTCACTCCCGGCTGATTGCTCGCAGCCCTTTTTCCGCCGACGAGATCCAGGCTCTGATCAGATTGTTACCGGACCCGAGGCTGGCGTCTTATCTTCTGGACGGAAGCGTCTTTATGGCAGCGGAGCGTATAATGCCTCCGGTCGAGGGACGCCTTGCCAACGAAGCGGTACAAAGGGGAGCGACAAAGGTCGTGGTCGAAGCGGCCGATATCCTTGAGCTTGTGGACGCTGTGTTGGCAGGCGGCGGGCTGGACCACCGTCAGAAGAGGCTTCTACTGAAGGATATCGTTGAGGCCGAACGAGCGCTCGCAACACTTCGGTCGCAGATCGCAGATGCTTGACCGACCGAGACAGCAGGCCATCAACGATACAAGCGGTTCTGATCCAAGCTGCAAGATTGAACGGTTGTAGCCGCCTGAAACAGTGTTTTCCAACTGATCACGAATTCGACCGCTTCGGAGTTCCCCCAAGGCCCGCCCCGATGGATGACCTCGGCTTGTAGAGACCGTTGATCGTTTCGGTGAGGGCGTTGTCGTAACTGTCGTCGACGCTTTCGATAGAAAGCTGGATGCCAGCTTCTGCCAACTGCATGGTGTATTTAACGCCCCTGTCCGAGTGATGCACGAGGGCGCCTCGATGAGCGGCACGCCGAGCTTGAAGGGCCTGCTGCAAGGCATCGAGGATAAGGCGAGCATGCGCCGCCCGCCCGCCCGCCCACTCGTGCAGCGTGGCTGGCGAACCGCCGATCTTGGCCGCTATAGATGAAACGGCAGCGCAGCGTGATGAATGCTCGGCTGGCTGTCCAGCACCATACGGATGGCAACCGCACGGACTTCAGGTGAAAACTCGTTCTTTGTCTTGGTCATGACGACTCCACTTTCTCAGAAATTGGAGCCTCCGGCAAACCCGGCGCGGTTCACTGGGAAATAGACGCAATCGGCAGGCACTTGAAACTGAACGACGTCGAGGTGCCGAGACCTGGTCCGAAGTGGTCTTGATAAACGGGAACGCAGTCGCACTGATTACCGTTACAGGATGGTTGTCGAGACAGGACGCGGACGCCTCACAATCTCCGATTCACGCCGTGCTCGGACCCTGCCGAAGAAGTCGTCGGTCTCGAAGAGGGTGCTGCACGGTTTGAATTGGGATCCAACGTCATCTCGGCGGCAACGCCGGACTTGATCGACGGCCTGCGCACCGGTACTGCCCACACGCCTGCCTATCAGACCTTGTGTGGCTTCTGTCCGGGTGTGCTCGACGAATACGTCGCGATGCCGGATTCGACGGAAGACGCCAAAGCCTAGCAGGGACCAAGGATGTACCCGACCAATTTGGGACGGGTACATCGTTTCAGCGGCTTCTTAGACCTGCCGCAAGCCGCCGTCGACGCATAGTTCAGCACCGGCGATGTAGCTCGCGTCATCGCTCAACAAGAACAAGGCCGCCGCAGCCACTTCTGAAGGCCGCGCCATTCGTCCCATCGGGATTGGCGCAACAATTGCTGCGCGCGTGTCTTCGCCGACTGCAGCCATCATATCCGTATCTGTTGGGCCGGGTGCAACGACGTTGACCCGAATGCCCCTAGGTGCAAGTTCTGCCGTCCAGGTTCTGGCGTAGGATCGAACGGCCGCTTTGGTTGCGCAGTAGCTTCCGTAAGCCGCGTAACCCGCGTTCCCGGCAATGGACCCGACGAGGACAACCGCGCTGCCTTCTGGCATTGCTGGAAGAGCTGCCTGGAGGCCGAATACCATTCCGCGAACGTTGACGTCGAAATGGCGGTCGAAGTGCTCCGGTGTAATCTCGGTGATCTGCGAAGGTTCGGAAATACCTGCATTCAAAACAAGCGCGTCGATACGACCGTATGCTTTGCGCACTTGTTCGACAACGGCGACCATGTCTTCCGGCGAGCTTGCGTCGGCGGTAATGCCGACCGCGCCATGGCCGATGCCTTCGGCCGCCTTGTCGGCCTCTTCACCTCGACGGCTGGTTACGAAGACATTTGCGCCTTCTGCAGACAGCCGCTCGGCAATCGCGAGGCCAATACCTTTCGCGCCGCCAACGACCAATACAACCTTGTTACTCATGCGATCCATCGAAAATCCCTTTCACTGAGTAGTCTGGGAATGATATACGATGGATATCTGATATCAATTACGCACCTGGAATAGCCTAGATATGGACGAGTATACCGACTTGGAAGCCCTCTCTCATCGCGCGCTTTGCGACATGCCCCTAGTTCGCCCGGTGCTCGATAAGATCGCTGACAAGTGGACAATCCTGATACTGACAGTCATCTGTCCACGACCCGCGCGCTTCAACGAAATCAAGCGGCGTCTCGACGGTATCACTCATAAGGCTCTGGCCGACGCATTGAAGAGGCTTGAGCGGAACGGCCTTGTGACGAGAACCGTACTCCCGACGCAGCCGATTGGCGTCGAATATGCGATCACTCCACTGGGCCATTCTCTGCGGCAGCCGTTTGAGGCATTGTGCGCGTGGGCAGCGGCTAACGGTGAGAAGGTCGAGGCAGCCACGCTACGCTATGACAAGACGGGGAATCGTCGTTGACCGTCTTGTCATGACCTCTGTTGGCGCCAAGCAAGCAAGTCGTCACAAATTTAGACGTCGGGTTTCGTTGCGCCAGGACGGATTGAACGTTCACCTCCGCGCAGTGGACGACTGCGTATTATTTCCGGTTATGTCTGCTGAATAAGGCGACAACGCTATGAGGATGCGTCATCCACAAAAAACAGTCTCAAGTTTCGCGCGGACTGATCGGCAGATTCACTAATCCTTAGAGGGAGGTCGTTCTCATACGCTGCAAGTTGTGTTTCCACACCGCCGGATTTTGAGACGATAGTTTTTGCAAGCTCTGCACGATCTTACAGGGCAAGGTTTGCGCCTTCGCCCGCGAAAGGCGTGAGGATATTGACGTGACTTTGTGACGCTACCCTACCGCCTCGGGAGGAATCGAGCCAATAAGCATGGCTCTCAGGTCTTTCCGGTCAATTTCCGGGCGATTGCCGATAGGGTTGCCGGGACTGTCGAACAGAATACGACCTTCCTTGTCGACCACGCGTTTGCATCGTCACCAGGCGGGACAAGATCAAGGAAGGTGTCATAGAGCTCCGCAGCTTTCAGAGCGATCTGGCCGTTATGCTCATGGATATCGAGAAGCCCGCCTTGTCCTCTTGTTATCGCGGATAGCTCTGCTTCATAGATGGTGGCGGGGGTGCCGTGGAGATGGAGTACGGGCAAGCGTCAGGCCACCGAGACCAGGGCCAATAATCGCAATTGCGTTTCGCAATGGAGCGCTCCTGCCAATGCATGCCTGTAGCGTTTGGAACCGCCGAGCCAGCTTGCCTGCTCGCATAAGGCGGTTGCTTCGGGAGACGCTGATCAACCAGAACGCGGTGCTCGGCTGACTTGTACTCTATGGCCTAAAATAGCCAGTGGTTTTTCGCGGCACATATATAATGAATTTGGAACTGGAGAAAGAGAACGGTATCATGAGCGGTCGTACCGCGCGCCAGGCCATGTCCGCTGCTGGCGCAATTCTCAGGTTGTTGCGGACTTTCAACACCAACTAAGTCAAAGGTATTCTTGAGCAAGTCACGCTCGACAAACCTTAAAAGCTGTCTCCTATGACCAGCCCAATTCCTGTTCACCTCCGACCAGCAAAGTCCAGCAATCCTTGGAGGCCGGGACGTCGCTGTTGAGGTCAAATCGGCGGCGCATCCGGTTACGCGGCGTCGCGGCCGTCGAACGCTTGGCGCGCGCGCTCCACCGCATCTAGATGCTCCATGGTCCAGGCATGGAGTGCCTGAAAAGGGCCGAGTAGCGAACAGCCAAGCGGCGTGATGGTGTATTCAACCCCAATTGGCGAGGTCTCTATGACCCGGCGGGAAATGAGGCCGTTGCGTTCCAGCCGCCGCAAGCATTGTGTCAGCGCCTTCTGCGTCACGCCCCCCAGGTGCCGCTTGATGCCATTGAAGCGCATAGGTCCCGCGTCCAGCACGCTGAGCACCATCATCGACCACTTGTCGGCGATATTGTCGAACAGCGAGCGGCTGGGACAGTTCTCATCAAAGTGCTGGCAGACGGGCATGGGGTTTCCTTGGTGATACCTAGGCGACTGTAAGTGCGTTCTTGCAACTTAGTAGCAGAAGTATACCTATCTCGCAAATCAAGGAAGGAGGCGCATCCCGCGTACTACCGGCTGCGGGCGGCAGGCGTCGTCGGCCTGCTCGACCGATCTGCTTCGTCTAGCGTCGGTGAAGTAACGTGACCGGCCGATCAAGTTAGGGCGTTCGGTCACTCCCAAGCAGCAAGATCATCCGCAGCCGGGAAAAGTCAGCAAGTAATCAATTTAACCAAGTCAATCGACACAACACAGTCAGGAACCTTCCGTGATCCGCTTCTTCGCCCTCCTCCCCCGCCGCCCCGATATCGACCGCCAGCGCTTCCACGACCATTGGCGTCACCCGCACGGCACCATGGGCCGCCAGATCCCGGGCATGCTCACCTACGTCCAAGGGCACCAGTTCGACACCGACCGCCTCGGCCCGGGTCAGGACAAGTACGACGGCGTTGCCATGCCGTCGTTCGACTCCCCGAAAGACGCCGCCGCACTGGTCGACGAGCCCTTGTTCGTCGACAACATCCGCCCCGACGAGCCGTTGTTCCAAGACCTGCCGAATGTCATCTTCTTCATCACCGAGGAGGATGTAATCGTCTCGCGGCCTCCAATGGGTGCCGTATCCGACGTTGATCGACAATGGGACGTGCTGGAGCGGCCGACCAGCATCCATCTCCTGCAGTTCGTGCACCTCGATGGCAATCCCGGCTGGGCGGGTGCTGATGACGCCGAGCTCGGCCTGCGGATCGGCGCGCTGCGTCACGCGGTGAACCGGCCGAGCGCCGAGGTGCACGGCGACGGCGCACCGTTCCTAGGCGCCCGCCAGTTGTGGTGGCCTACATTGACGGCGTTCCAGGAGGGCGTGGACGCCGATCGGGCCGCCTTCGACGGGCTCCTCGCCCAGGCCGGTCAAGCCGTCACCATGTTGGCGGTCTCAGAGCGGTTTGTGCGGTGAGGCGGAGTTTTTTGGAGCGGCCGACAGGGCGCTAACCCTGCCGACCCTTTACTCCTTATCTGATCGGACTAACCCGCAGAGACACTGTCAAGCCGCTGCGGGTTAATCGGACTGAAGGGGAGCGCTGAAGGTCGCCATAGGGAGATGAGAGGTTTTCGTATCGCTTTGCCTTAAGGAGGTCGATCTCTCCCCAGCTCAACACGGAGCCGTCCAGTCCACCACCACCGCTGTGAGGTGTATTCCGCAGAGATGGTCTTGCCTGATGCTTTGCTGAGACAATGTAACTCTCAAATGACCAGCGAGACAGTTCAATTAGATGAAGACGAGCCATGAGCGCGAATGCGGAATCGACCATTTTGTGTTTTGTCGCCAGTCGACCTGATGGGACGACGTGCCCGAGCGAAGTTGCGCGCAGCCTTGCAAATGATCACAACGCTCCGCTTGAGTGGCGTGACTACATGCCAGCCGTCCATGAAGCGGTTGATGCCTTGATTGCGCGACGAGAGATCACCCTTTCCTGGAAATCTGTCGTAATGGGGGAGAGAGCCGGTCCCTACCGTATAAGTGCTCGCAAGCAAAATCTCTAATGCCGAGACGTCTGCGGCCACCTTTTTAGCGTCCTAAACAATCTCAATGACAGGAAACCGATCAAGCACATCCCGACCGTGCTGATAGTCGCGAGCCTACTTTTTCATCTCTATAAGCTTCGGGTCAGTAAGTTTGCGCGTAAGAGCCTTCCGGTTATCGAGACTCGGGGAGCTTAGTCGTTGCCCGATTGATGTAATCGACCAGCGCGCGGGCAGCGGCGAATGATTTTACTATTTCCTCGACAAGATTGGAGGACACGAGCATCTCGTCAGAAACGTTGCGACAGGCTCCGAAGTTTTTGAGATTGAAAAAGTCGAGCGCGTCGTGATTTCTGACGTACCCGCTGGCGCTCAAATCATGACCGCCCGTCAGACCATTTGGGAAATATGTCCGAAATAATGGACCCTCGACGATCCCTCTCCATTTGCCGGTGTGGCTTGCGATTGTTTGCCGCAAAATGCGGGCAAGCCGTGGCGGGGGTAGCAGCGCTCCGCCTCCGCTGTATGAGCTGTGCGGAGAGATTTGCATGTAATATGTCGCGGCTGCGTTCTTCGAAGGCGAAACTCGCAACGTGATGCAGCAGGTGCCTTTCGAGATAGACGCGGCACTCAAACATTTGCGGGGATCTCGGTTGGCCTCATCTACGCGCTTGTCGATCGACCCTGTGCTATTAGCCAACGCTAAGGTGAATTCAATTAAGTCGCGGCGCGCGCAATCAAGTCTAGCTCGGTTGTCGTCAAGCCACTCGGCGAAGTGATTACTGGAGGCTTCCTCTAGAAATTCAAAAGTCGATCGGTTGATCATCCACTGTCTCAAACATGGCAAACTGGCCTGTCATAGGGCAGGCGGAACGTAAAGTGAACGGAGATAGATCGAGCGAACATGAAAAGAGTTGGAAGTCGGGTGCTTCCAATCGCTGATTGCTTCCCCCAGATAGGGTAGGGCTCGTGGAAGTGCCACTTCGGTAACTGAGCGGCGAGTGGTTCGTTAGCATTTTCGTAAACACGTTGAATAGGAGAGGATCCATATGGCGAGAATGGTCAAGAAAGCGGATCTGCCGATAAAAACGTGTGCGACATGCGGAAAACCTTTTGCATGGAGGCTGAAGTGGGCCAAGAACTGGAGCGACGTGAAGTACTGTTCTGAACGCTGCCGCCGCTCTAAGCTCAAGCCACCACATCCAAAGTTATAGAATCCTGCCCGCCTGCAGATGCTTTGAAGGCTGCCGGACAAGCCGCTCCCGGCTATGATGGAGCAAACTTCGGACATTCTGAGCTATTTCGGTGACGAAAGATGGAGGCGAAGTGTCCCGGCACCATCACGGCTGCCGAAGAGATGATCCTAATGCCTTTGATCCTCTTGCTTTGCGGGTCGTATTGACCCCTGGGCGCAACAGTGGCCCGATCAGGTCGTGACGTCTTCGCGCCCAGTCACAGCCGACACAACCCGGAAAAGACTGCCGAGTTTACTGCATCGTACCACCAGCAAGACCGGGTAAGTCGCGCAGAGCCTCCGGGTCTGACACAAGTCTTTACGACAGCTACGCAAAGTTTTACCGATCGATTCACCGCGGTGCCTACCGTGCCGGCAAGGGGCAGCGATGGCTGAAAAAGCGTTATTGGGTTTCGGCTTACTGCTGATCGTTGCCGGGCTGATCTGGGCGGCCCAAGGAAGCGGCTTCTTTCCCTATCCCGCCAAGAGTTTCATGATCTACCCACGACCCTGGATCGTCGGTGGGGCCCTCACAGCAGCTTGCGGCATGGCGTTGCTTTTGTGGTCACGACGGTATTGAGGATGCAGAATAGTCGAGGCTTATTCTGCCAACGCCACAGGATTGCCGATCGTCTCTTACGTTCCCGTGGTACACTGACATTCGAATCTTTACCGCGGCATGGCTGCTGCATCTTCCTTGAAAACCTGCGGCGAAGAGGCAGTTACACTCGCACCGCAAGACACGCGCCACTGATTCGCGTCGCCACGAACGGCGATGAACTTTCTCATCAGAGCCGCGGAAATTGGAGGCTCGGACCTTGCCGGTTGAAGCTGACGATGCCCGGCGTTTCGGCGACTGGGATCTGCGGAAAGCTGCGGTGACAGTTCTGCCGCCGTCTTAAATTAATTTTTGCTTGCGAACACCAGATCATGCTGTTAAACGTTTAACGGTAAAACGTTTAACACGTGAGTCCTATGGCCAAAAAGAGATCCACGATAAAAGAAGTTGCGGCTCTCGCAGGCGTTTCAATTGCGACGGTTTCGAACGTCTTCAGCGGCAGCAAGCCGGTGAATAACGATCTGCGCCGTAAGGTCGAAAGCGCCGCGAAGGACCTCAACTACCAGCTCGACCGTGCTGCTTCACAGCTGAGATCAGGGCAGGCGAGGGTCGTCGGCGTACTGGTGCCGGATCTCGACGACGTTTTCTTTACTTCCCTGGTGTCGCGGCTCGAAGTTATGGCACGCAAGGACGGGTATGATGTCATCGTGACAAGCTCACGCGACGATGTCGAAGTGGAGAAATCAAGGCTGCGGGCGCTGCTTGGATGGCGCCCATCCGGCTTGGTGGCTATCCCGTGCTCGGACACTATACCGGATCTGTTGCGCGACGAAGCCGGCTCCATCCCTTTGGTATTCGCCGACCGTGTCATTCTTTCGGAGGCCTTCGCCGATACGGTGACAATCGACAATATCGAGGCGGGTGAGATGGTCGCCGACCACCTTCGGCAGTTCGGTCATCGCGATGTCGTTATCGCTGCCTCCGATCTTTCCGTCGCGCCGATCAGGGACCGGATCCAGGGTGTCCGCAACGTTTTCCTGCAGCATGGTCGCGAACCTACCGTCGTTGAATTGGGATCCAATGCCGAGCGCGGTGCAGAAATTTTCGCCAATTGGCTCGAGGCAAATCCGGTGCCGAGCGCGATTTTTGGGCTGACAAATGTCACCACCCTCAGCGTGCTTGCGGCACTTGCTCGTCACCACATTGATGTGCCCGAACAGAGCGCCTTGGTTGGATTTGACGATTACGTGTGGATGAGCGCCCGCAAGGTGCCTTTGACGGCCGTGCGCCAGCCAATCGACGCCATGGCGCAAGCCATTTGGCAGAGGCTACGCATTCGCATGGCAGGTGAGCTTGAGGAACCTCGCCACACCGTTCTGAACGTGTCGCTGCAAGCGCGGAACTCAGTCCGTCAGATCGGCAGCGACCCATTGCACTCGGCTAACCAGCCGATCGAGGAGAAGGCTGGTTACGAGATCCACCATAAGGACATTGGTGGGGCCACCCCCAAAGTCTGAGATACCCATTTGCAATAAGGTCGGGAGGACCAAACTTGCGTGCTAAACGTCTGCCACAATTGTTGCCCTTGCTGGCGCCCGTTCACATTCTGATCCTGAGCGTGATCGTCGTACCGTCAGTCTACGTGATCTGGCTCAGCCTTGGGCAATCGAGCTTTGGCCAATCCTCGTCCTTCGTTGGTTGGCGCAACTATCTCGCGGTCATCTCCGATCCTGCTTTTCACAGGGCCCTTCGGAATACGGTCGTGCTGGTCGTGGTGGCGGTGCATGTCGAACTGGCCATCGGCCTCGGCATGGCGCTGCTGTTCGCAAGCGGCATTCCGTTCAGGCGGTTTCTACTGGTTGCCGTTCTGGCGCCCTATGCGGTGAGCGAAGTCATTGCCGTCGTCATGTGGCGCTTCCTGTTCGATCCGGACGCAGGGCCAATCACGCTGATGTTGCAGGCGTTGGGCCTGCCGATCCTTGATTGGTCGTTCGAGCCAACACACGCAATGATCCTGATCGCCTTGCTGACAATCTGGCTGCATCTGCCGTTCACGTTCATTATCCTCTACGCGGCACGGCTTGCTGTTCCGAGCGATCTTTACGAAGCCGCCCGCATCGATGGCGCCACCCCACTGCAGCGGTTTCGCCGGGTGACGTTGCCGCTGATGGGGCCGGCGATCGTTGTCGCGCTGCTGTTTCGCTACATCTTCGCCTTCCGCATTTTCTCGGAAGTGTGGCTGCTGACGCAAGGCGGACCAGCGCGTTCGACGGAGGTTGTCGCCGTCTACCTCTATCAGGAAGCATTCAGCTTCAATGCCTTCGGCACAGCGGCAGCCACCGCGTGGATCATGGTGCTGTCTTCGCTGCTGCTGGCGGCCGGCTACATCTTCATTCTTCGCAAGCAGGTGAACGCCAATGCGCACTAAAAGCCTCACCTTGCGTCTTGCCAAGGCATTTGCGGTCCTCGTGATCCTGTTCTGGTCTCTGTTTCCGATTGCGTTCATCGTCATGTCTTCGCTGAAACCCGGCCAAGACATTTTTGCGGTGCCGCCAAAGTACCTCTTCGTCCCGACCTTCCAGCACTACGCATCCCTCTGGAGCCAATGGGGCGTGTTCTTTCAAGGCCTTCTGAACAGCACGATCATCACTGCCGGCGCTGCGGCGCTGGCCGTTGTCGCCAGCACCTGTGCGGGATACGTCTACTCCCGCAACAGCAGCCGGCTTCTCAACGGAAGTGTCCTTTTCCTGATCGTCGTGCGGCTCATACCGCCGATTGTCGTCACGCTCCCGCTCTTTCCGATCGTCAACGCGATGGGGCTCAACGATACGCATATCGTGCTGATCGTGCTTTACGCGACGTTTTTCGTGTCGCTTGGCACCGTGTTGATGCGGACCTTCATCGATCAGATTCCGCGCGAACTTGACGAGGCGGCCATGATCGATGGCGCAGGGCGACTGACGATCCTGCGCAGGGTCATCGTGCCGCTGTCGACCCCGGGCATCCTTGCTGTCGCGGTCTTCGTCGTCGTGTTCGCCTGGAACGAGTTTCTGTTCGCCTTCATCTTCACCGCGACCAAGGCAAAGACCGCTCCGCTGGTCATCTCGGAGATGATCGGTTCGATCGATGGCGTCGACTGGGGCATCCTTTTTGCGGCATCGACCGTGCAACTCGCGCCGGTGCTGCTCTTCGTTATCTTCATGAACCGTTTCCTCGTAGCCGGCCTGACAGCCGGAGCGACGAAGGGGTGAACCAAAATCTGCCAAGGGAGGAAACTATGTCAGATACATCCGCATATGCAGTCACACGCCGTCGGTTCATGGGTACGGCCCTGGGAGGGGCTGCCGTCTTGGCCGCCGGGCCGTCCTTCTCAGCCGGCAAGGTCCTGAACATCCTCAGCCACAAGGTGCACCAGACGGTTCTCGGCACCGGCGACGCCGATTTGCTGAAGGACTGGAGGGCGTCGAACGGTGTCGAGCCGACCTTCACGACCTTCGATTCAAATCCGCTTCAGGATCGGTTGTTCCGCGAAGCAAGCCTCGGAGAGACTGAGTACGGCGTCGGCTACATGGTCGACAATCGTCCGACCAAGGAGATTGCCGCACTCTTCGAACCGCTGGACGACATGCTGAAGACGGATGCGATCGAGGATTTCGCTGATATCGCGCCGGGTCTGGTCCAAGGCATGACGGTAGACGGCAAGTTAATCGGGATTCCCGTCCGTCACGCGACGCAGGGCCTCTTCTACAACGAGGCGCTGCTGGAAGAGGCCGGCATCACGGCGCCTCCCACGACCCTTGAGGAGCTTGTCGAGCAGGCGCGCAAAACGACCTTCACCTCGAAGGCTGGAACGCCGGTTGTCGGTATGATCCTCGCAAGCGATCTGGCGGTGTTCCCGGTGATGTTCGCTCGTGCCTTCGGCGGAGACTTCATCACCCCGGACTTCAAGCTGATGCCCGAGCCAGCCGCGTTCGAAAAAGGGCTTGATGTGCTGCGGACACTGTTCGAGGCCGGCAACCTGCCACGCAGCTATGCAACGACGAAGAATGACGATCAGGTCACCTGGTTGCAGCAGGGCCGCGCCGCTTTCACGGTGCTTCCGTTTGCTCGCAACGGTCAGCTGAGCAATCCCGAGCAGAGCAAGTATCCGGGCCGGATCAAGGCCGTCGAATTTCCAATCTCTGCCGCCCTGAAAGGCAAGATGCCTATGGCTTCCGTCGTGGAGGCCTGGGGCATGGTGATCCCGAAGAATGCCAAAGACAAGGAGCTAGCCTGGAAATACATCAAGGAGGTTTCAAGCAAGCGCGTCACCACCGGCATGGCCCTTAACGGCAATGGACCCGTGCGGGTATCGGCTTACAGCGATGCCGCGTTGAAGGCCAAGAACCCGCTTGCTGCCACGGAAGCAGCGGTCCTTGCCAACGCGCGTGGTGCCTTCCCACCCTTTCCGCAAGCCGCGCGCGCGCAGGCTACCATGCTTGAAGAAGTGCAACTGGCAGTGCTCGGGCGCAAGCCCGTGAAGGAGGCTGTTGCCGCGATAGCCGAGCGCGTGAAGCCCATGATGCCCGCCTAAGAAGACAGCCCGTCGGCGGCGCAGCGTCAGGCACGCCGCCGAACCAGTGATGACAGTGAACCGCGCACAAGACAGCTGCCGCGCAATGACCGAGGTTTGAATCATGTTGAATCCTGCAACCCGTTCCATCGAAGAACCAGCTCGCACCCTTCCCGTGTCCGCCGAATACGACGTGCTGGTCGTCGGCGGTGGACCATCAGGTCTGACTGCCGCTCTGGCGGCGGCCGAAGATGGTCTCCGCGTCGGGCTGATCGAAAGCCGCAGCTTCGTCGGTGGCAATATGACCATTGGCCTGCCGGTGCTCGGCTTCCTTGGACAGAAGGGCAACCAAATCATCGATGGCCTGCCCGAGAAGTTCATTCAGCGGCTGCGCACCGAAAGGGATGGTGCCAGTGAGCACAGACCATGTCCGTTGCACATGGGTATTACGCTTGTCGAACCGGAAGCGGTCAAGACCGTCGCTCTCGACATGCTGACCGAAGCCGGCGTCGATGTGACTTTCTACACGTTCTTTGCTGGAGTCGTGATGGATGGAGATACTATCCGCGGCGTCATCACCGAAAGCAAAAGCGGACGCACCGCCATTCTTGCGAAAGTCGTTATCGACTGTACGGGTGACGCAGACGTTGCCTACCAGGCCGGCGTTCCGACTGAAAAGGGCAACGCCAATGGCGGCATGCAGCCGCCGACCCTGATGTTCTGCATGGCAGGCGTCGATACGGAAAAGCTCAGGACAAGCATCGCAACGGAGAAGCGGACCTACCTCACCGATTTCATCCCTGCCGAATATTTCGGCCAAAACAACCAGTTCATCGTGGTCGGGCTTCGCGAGCTGATTGCCAAGGCGCAAGAGGAACGTGGCCTTCACATCCCCAATGAGCGCACGATCATCATCACCGGCCTGAAGAAGGGCGAGGTGTGGATCAATATGACCCGGGTCACCGGAACCGACGGGACCGATGCCAAAAGCCTGACCAATGGAGAGATCGAGGGTCGTCATCAGATCGATGACATCGTCACCTATCTGATCAACTATGTGCCAGGCTTCGAGCACGCTCATTTCACCAAGACCGCGCCGTTTATCGGAATCCGGGAAACACGCCGGATCGTTGGCCAATACATGATGACGCAGGAAGACGTGCTGAGCTGCTGCCACTTCGACGATTCCATAGCTGTCGCCAGCTATCCCATCGATATCCATCGACCTTCTGACGAGGGCTGCACGCTCATCTGGTGCGGTGACTGCTACGACATTCCCTACGGGTCGCTCGTTCCGCAGAAGGTGAGCAATCTACTCGTGGCCGGGCGCAGCATTTCCGCCACGCACGAGGCGATGGGCGCCATCCGCGTCATGGCAACCTGCATGGCAATGGGCGAGGCGGCGGGCCGCGCGGCAAAAATTTCCGTGCGGGGCAATCGCGCGCCGGCGGACATCGATATCGACGAACTTCGCCGACAGCAGCTTGAGCACGGCGTTTATCTGCGAAATCCGGACGGCACGCGTGCTACGCCGCTAGGTGGACGTGAAAAAGCGGCCTGAACCGTCGGGCCGGGCGAAACTCGCCCGGCACCCTTTCTCTTGAAGGCTGTTCTCATGACCAACCATTTCATCGGCATCGATGTCGGCACTGGTAGCGCGCGCGCTGCAATCTTCGACGCGCGTGGCAAAATGATCGCGACCGCCAAGCGGGACATCGAGCTTTTCCGTGACGGCGCGCATTTGGCCGAGCAGTCTAGCCGCGACATCTGGAGCGCGGTCTGCTCCAGCGTTCGTGAAGCTGTGGCGCAGAGCCACCTACGGCCAGATGAGATCGCCGGGATCGGCTTCGATGCGACATGCTCGCTTGTGGTCTTAGGGCGGGAGGGAAAGCCTCTGGCGGTCGGTGCGCATGGCAATGCGGACCGCAACATCATCGTCTGGATGGACCACCGTGCGATTGACCAAGCTGCGCGAATCAACGCAACCGGCCATCCCGTTCTCAAATATGTCGGCGGGACGATCTCGCCGGAAATGCAAACACCCAAGATCCTCTGGCTGAAGGAGCACCTGCCGACGACCTATGACGCCGCATGGCAATTCATGGATCTCGCGGACTTTCTCACCTGGAAGGCCACCGGAAGCTTGGATCGGTCTGTTTGCACCGTTACCTGCAAGTGGACCTATCTCGCGCATGAGAGCCGCTGGGACGACACTTACTTCCAGGCGGTCGGGCTCGGCGATCTTACAGAAGACGGTTTCAAGCGGATCGGCACGACGGTCGTGCCCGGCGGCCAGGCGCTCGGCACGGGATTGACTGCGTCAGCCGCATCAGAACTGGGGCTGAACCCGGGAACTGCTGTCGGCGCTGGACTGATCGACGCGCATGCGGGCGGTGTCGGGTCGCTTGGCGGTTCACGTGCGGACGGCCAAGCCACAGCACGCCTTGCCTATGTGTTTGGAACCTCCGCCTGCACGATGGCGAGCAGTATGGAGCCGTTGTTCATACCGGGCGTGTGGGGGCCCTACTTCTCCGCAATGATCCCCGGCCTCTGGTTGAACGAGGGTGGCCAGTCAGGCGCGGGGGCTGCCATCGACCATCTGGTGACACATCACGCAGCGTATCAGGAGGGCTGCGATGCGGCCGCCCGTTGCCAGAGCCCGCTGCCGGCCTGGCTGGCGGATCAAGCGACGCGACGCGTTTCGACTCCCTCGGATGCGGCATTGCTTGCCGGGGACTTGCATGTCGTCCCAGACTTCTTGGGCAACCGGTCGCCGATGGCGGATCCGCAGGCACGCGGCCTGATCGCCGGACTTGCCATGGACAGAAGCATCGATGGCCTCGTCTCGCTCTACTTGGCTGGCATCTTGAGCATCGGTTACGGCCTTCGGCAGATCATCGAGACGAGCCGGCAGAAGGGCGCATCTATTGACTCGATAGCGATTAGCGGAGGCGCTGGAAGCCATCCGCTCGTGCGCCAGTTGCTGGCCGATTGCACGGGGCTTCCGGTGCTTGTTCAGCGCGAGAGCGATCCCGTGCTGCTGGGGGCGGCAATGCTCGGGGCAGCGGCAAGCGGCTCGATGCTGAGCCTTCAGGCGGCGATGAAGGCCATGTCGCAGCCGGGAGAGACCTTCCTGCCGGCAAGTGGCGTCATCGCCGAACTGCACCATCGCCGCTACCGGGCCTTCGAGGCCCTGCAACACACTGCGCGCCTTGTACGCGATATGTCCTGAAGGAGAACCACAGTGGCAAGTCTTGCACTTAAATCCGTAAACAAGAGTTTTGGCAGCTTGGAAGTGATCAAGAACGTCGATCTCGAGGTCTCGGACGGGGAGTTCGTCGTCTTCGTCGGTCCATCTGGCTGTGGCAAGTCCACGTTGCTGCGGATGATCGCTGGGCTGGAAGACATCACCGGTGGAGAGCTCCACATCGATGGGAAACTCTGTAACGAGGCCGAACCGCGCGAACGCGGCATCGCCATGGTCTTCCAGTCCTATGCGCTTTATCCGCATTTGACGGTCTACGATAACATGGCGTTCGGTCTGTCTCTGAACAAGACGCCGAAAGCCGAGGTGGAGCGTCGCGTTCAGGAGGCGGCGCGCATCCTCCAGCTTGAGCATCTGCTCGACAGAAAGCCGAGCCAACTGTCGGGCGGTCAACGTCAGCGCGTCGCCATTGGCCGGGCGATCATCCGAAAGCCGGCCGTGTTTCTGTTTGACGAACCTCTGTCAAACTTGGATGCAGCACTGCGCATGGAAACGCGGGTGGAGATCGCACGGCTGCACCGGGAGCTCGGCGCAACCATGATCTATGTTACCCATGATCAAGTTGAGGCCATGACGCTTGCCGACAAGATCGTCGTGCTCGAAGGCGGAGTGGTCCGCCAAATCGGCACACCGATGGAGATCTACAAGAAACCAGCCAATCAATTCGTCGCCGGCTTCATCGGCTCGCCCAGGATGAATTTCCTCGACGTGCGTGTCGATGGAGTGAGCTCTGGAAAGGTTGACGTGTCGTCCGACATTCTGCGCCCGATCGCGGTCGACGGGCAGGGATTTGTCAAGGGTGACAAGGCGATCCTCGGCATCCGTCCGCAATATCTGAAGCGCGGCGAGGGGGTGCAGTCTGCCGCATCGCTGGGTGGTGTCGTGACGCTTGTCGAAAGACTGGGAACGGAGACGATCATCGGATTCCAGATGCCGTCCGGTGAAAACATCTGCGCTGCCTTTTTTGAGGATGAGGCAGTCGAACTGGGAAGCCAGATTACCTGCGTCTTCGATCCTGCACAGGCCGTGTTGTTCCCAAGGGCGTAAAACCGACGACCGGTATTCCCATCAAATCTATCCATCCCAGCGAAAAGGAATTCCCACATGTCTCAGGAACTGGTCGGTAAATTGGCCGCCATCACAGGCGCGGCCTCTGGGATAGGGCTTGCCTGTGCCGCCAAGCTTGTCGCCAGTGGCGCCGATGTCGTTCTCGTGGATAGGGATGCGGGTGCACTGGAGGCGGCTCGTGCGGATCTTGGGTCCCGGGCGCATCCCCTCGTTATCGATCTTATGGACCCAGCGAATGTCGCAACAATGCTACCGGGGATTCTGGAGCATGGTGAGCGCCTGCACATCTTCCACGCGAACGCCGGGTCCTATGTAGGTGGCGAGGTCGCCAGTGGCGATCCCGACGCTTGGGATCGTATGCTGAACCTCAATATCAACTCGGCTTTCAGGACCGTGCACGCCGTATTGCCACACATGATCGAGGGCAAGACCGGTGACATCATCTTTACCAGTTCCATTGCCGGCCTTGTCCCCGTCGTTTGGGAGCCGATCTACACCGCCTCGAAACATGCCGTTCAGGCTTTCGTGCATACGGTTCGCCGTCAGGTTGCTCCGCACGGCGTAAGGGTCGGCGCCGTCGCGCCCGGCCCGGTCGTTACCGCACTTCTGAAAGACTGGCCGAAGGAAAAGATGGATGAGGCGCTGGCGGCAGGAAGTCTCATGGAGCCCGAGGAGGTCGCAGATGCCGTCTATTTCATGCTGACGCGCTCGCGCAACGTCACTGTGCGCGATTTGGTCATTCTTCCCAATGGAACAGACCTTTAACCATCAACGGACAACGGGACCGTTTTGGCAGTCGGCGCGAAAGCGAGGACGAATCGACTTTTGGCGGATCAGATGCTCTATATGCAGTTTTTAAAAGACACGTTTGATGTTGACTTCGACAATTGACAGATCGTTGGTTCAAATCCCTTCAAAGCAGGTGATTTTACAAGTCGCGGTACGTCAACGCCCCCGTAACCAACAAAACTTGCTATTTCGAACAGTCCAAATATCTGCTTTTAAGCTCCTCGCCGCAGAAGTTGAGGAGCTTTTTCAGTTTGTCCCGCGGGTCGATCTCGCCGGCCGCAATTCGGGCTATCAGACCGTTGCTGGCTGCCATGAACTGCTGCTGCAAGGGATCGAGGACTCCCATCGAAGCCATGATGTTGGCAATTGCGCGATGCATCTGCAGGAATGCCGGCTGGTGGCCTGGTGTCTTGCCGGTCGCCACCGTCGGGACCAGGTCGCGAACGATCACCATTAGACGCCGCTTGGCTTCTTCGTCGCCATTGTTACGGGCGAGGAACAACAGCTTGCGGATGGCAACCTCGACATTGTTGGTATTGAACTGCTGTTTCAGATTGCCGATCTTCTCCTCAAAGTCTTCCACCGGCGTGTCTATGCCGGTAAGTTCCAGGACAAGCTTTTCACGCGTGGCTTCCAGTTCATCTAGCTCGTCATCGAGGATGGCAAGGCGGCGACCCTCAGCGCGCCTGCTTGCTTCCGCGACAATCCAAGAGTCGAGCTGGAACCGAGGTTATGATGTTCTTGGACGAAGTGGCGCAGGAGGCTTGTCGATCACCAATACAAATTGGCTCTTCCGACAAAAGGTGTGTATCCTTAACTTCGGTCCCACTCTCATCATCTGTCCACGACCAGCAAGTCCTTCGCCGTCGCCATGTAAGGAACTTCAATGAGCGACGATGCGGCCAGCATAGCTGCATACGTAAGACTTTTCATGCGCATGGATTTGTCTCTTTCCGACAGAGGCGTCGGGTCCCCGACTATAATCACCAGTAAGCCATCAGTTGGTAGTGCCAACTGACATCAGTTGGTTTCACTGCAATATCAAAATACATCCTGCCAGGCGTCGATTGACCAACAATTTCCTCGTGTTCCAAAACAAACCGTATCCGGGAAATCCCATTCCACCTCTAGAACGTCCTGAGACAGATGTTTTGCGGGAGTGGGCCTGTCACTTCCTTCGTGAGCCTGCCGCAAGCAGCGTGATTGAATTCTACGGTTCTTACCAAGAATGGAAAAATTTCGCTTCCACTCTGTTAACTGGGATGTCAGACTGGAGAACTGAGAGGTTACGAAAGCATGCTTGATACTGAGGCTTACGTGTCTCCCGCGCCGCCGGAAGGCAAGGCGGGAGTGGCGGAACGGGCGCTGAGGAGCGCGATCGTCGGTTGCGTTCTGATGCCGGGAGAGCGTCTGTCGGAGACTTCGTTGACCATCGAATTCGCGCTCGGTCGCGGCGCCGTACGCGCGGCACTGGCGCGGCTGAAGGCGAGTGGGCTTGTATCCTCGACTGCCCGCAGTGGTTGGGAGGTCGCGCCGATTTCCGCGGCAGAGATCCGCGAGCTGATTGCCGCACGCCGCCACCTTGATCCGATACTGTGCTCGGCTGCTCTCGACGACGCCGCTAGACGGCGGCTGACCACGCTGTCCCAGATGCATATGGCGCTGCTGCAGCGGCCGGATCTGGGTGGCGATGTGCTTCCCACCATTCGTCGCTGCGAGCGGGACATGCTGGATCTGCTATCCAACGCCCTCGGCATGCCTGTCGTCGCGGGTTTTCTTGCGGACCTCTGGGATCGCTCCAACAGGCTCGTGAACTTCTTCGAGCGGAGCGGGCGCGCTAAATTTCTGCCGACGAGGCTTTCGTCTTTCGCGGAGGCTCTCGTCGAGGGTCGCAACGCCGATGCAGTCGCCAATCTCGCGTCCGCCAACGCGGCGCTGGAAGCCTATCTGCTTGATCGTTTTCTTGAAACGGACGCGATGGTTGGCCGCAAGTCCGGCCGTCGCGCCGCGAACAAAGATAAACCGGGTCGCAATCAGCGACCTCAACCGCCCACTGGAAAAACAAGGACATTGTAGATGATGATAGTCAGTCGTTCGATGCGCGCCTCTCTGGCAGGCCTGCTTCTGGCCTGTTCGCCAATGGTCCTGTCCCAGGCAATGGCCAAGGATCAGCTGGTCGTTGATCTCGTCAACGAGCCTTCGTCGCTCGATCCGCACAAGCAGTGGAACCCGGACAGCTACTACGTCTACCGCAATATCTTCGACAACCTCGTTACCCGTGACGATGCCGGTGCCATCGCGCCGCAGATCGCCACCGAATGGAAATACTCTTCCGACAGCGAAATCGTCTTCACGATCCGCAGCGACGTCAAGTTCCACGATGGCACGCCGCTGACCGCCAAAGACGTCGCTTTCAGCGTCAACCGCATCATCGACAAGAAATTCGCCAGCCCGCAGCTCGGCCAGTTCAACAAGATCCTGTCGGCGGAAGCCACCGGCGAACACGAAGTGACGTTGAAGACGGATGGCGCCTATCCGGTGCTGCTCGCCCAGCTCGTCAAGCTGTCGATCGTTCCGCAGCGTGTTGTCGAGGAAAAGGGCAATGACGGCTTCAATGCCGCGCCTGTTGGTTCCGGCCCCTACAAGTTCGCCGCATGGCAGCGCGGGGTTTCGGTTTCGCTCGCCCGCAACGACGACTATTGGGGCGAAAAGGGCGTGTTCCCGACCGCCGAATTCCGCGCCGTGCCGGATGCCGCCACGCGCATTGCAAACCTCGAAGCGGGCGCCAGCGACCTCGTCGTCGGCCTCGATGCGGATCTCTCCGAGCAGCTCAAGAGCTCAGGTGCCGCCAAGCCGCTCTCGGTTCTGACCGAGCGCATCGGCTATGTGAAGCTCAACCCGAACCTTCCGCCGTTCAACGACAAGCGCGTTCGTGAAGCGGTCGCCCGCTCCATCGACAAGCAGGGGATCGTCGATGGTCTTCTCGGTGGCGTCGACAAGCCGCTCGACCAGATGGCGACATCGGCGCATTTCGGTTACGTGGAAGGCCTGAAAGGCTACCCCTACGATCTGGATGAGGCCAAGCGCCTCATCAAGGAAGCGGGCGCGGCCGGCAAGTCGGTCGCCTTTGCGACGTCTCCGACATTCGATCAGCGCATCGTCCAGGCGGTGGCGCAGATGATCAGCGATACCGGTCTGACCGTCAACATCGAGATGACGGACATGGCGACCTATCTCAAAAAGGCCCAGAGTGTGCCGGCAAGCCAGCCGCCGATTTCCTTCGGCCGCTGGTCCTGCGCCTGCCAGGATGTCGATGGCGTCCTGTTCTCGCTGCTGCATTCGTCCAGCGCGTGGGCCTCTGTCTCGGATCCAAAGATCGACAAGCTATTGGAAGACGCCCGCAACACGCTGGATGAGAAGACACGTCTCGAAGCCTACAAGACGGTAAGCACCTACGTCGTTGAGGAGGTGCCGATGGTGCCGATCTATCAGGCGGCGATCATCTACGGCGCAGCGAAAAACCTCGAATGGCAGCCGACGGCAAACGAAAGCCTGTTTCTCAACCGGATGAAGTGGACCGATTGATTTAGGTTCAGGGCCGGCCCCGGTTTCGGGGCCGTTTTGCCCGCAAGTCACGAAGTGGACTGCAATATTGCCGGCATTCTTCCTCAAGCGCGCGTTCCAGGCCCTAATCGCCATTATTGGCGTGATGACGCTGATCTTCTTTCTGCAGCGGCTTGCGGGAGATCCCGTTCTGCTGCTCGTGCCTGAAAATGCCACCAAGGCGGACATCGAGGCGCTGAGGGCGTCGCTCGGTTTCGATCGTCCTCTGTCGGTCCAGTATCTCGAATATATGGGCGCGCTTCTGACCTTCGATTTCGGCCGCTCCTATGTCCAGAACGTGCCGGTCTGGACGCTGATTGCCAGCCGTCTTCCCTATACGCTGATGCTGGCCGGCGGCGCGCTCGTCGTCGCCTTCGGTGTCGGCATTCCGCTGGGTGTGGCGATGGCGGTGCGCCGCGGCTCGGCGGATGCCAAGGCGATGATGGGCGTGGTTCTGGCGGGACAGTCGATGCCGACATTCTGGAGCGCCATCCTGATGATCATGGTGTTTGCGGTGTGGCTCGGCTGGTTGCCTCCATCCGGCGCCCGCGACTGGCCGAGCATCATCATGCCGTCGATCGCACTCGGTCTTCTCTCCATGGCAACCTTCGCCCGTGTGGCGCGCACCGCGGTTCTCGACGAACTGGAAAAGGACTATGTCCGCACCGGCCACGCCAAGGGACTGCCGTTGATCCGCATCGTGATGCGCCATCTGCTGCGAAACGCCGCGATCCCGGTGGTAACCGTTGCAGCTCTCGAAATCGCCAATCTGCTGGCTGGTGCCGTGATCGTCGAGACGGTGTTTGCCTGGCCGGGGCTCGGCCAGTTGACCGTCCAGGCCATCAACGCGCGTGATTTCATGCTGGTTCAGGGCGTCGTTCTGCTCGGCGCCATCACGGCCATCGTTCTCAACCTCGTCGCCGATCTGCTCTACAGCATCATCGATCCGCGCATCCGCATCGAAGGGAGCGCCTGATGGCAGCATCCACTCCTGCACCGCGCGCGGCGTCCCGGTCACGGCGCATGCCATGGACCGTGGTGCCCTTTGCCGCCATTCTGGTCGCACTGGTGCTGATGGCGATTTTTGCGCCTCTCGTGGCGCCGCTCGATCCCAACGCCCAGAACCTTCTGGCTCGGCTCAAAGCGCCGGGCTTCCAAAGCCGCGGCCTCGTCTACTATCTCGGCTCGGACGAACTCGGACGCGACGTTCTCAGCCGGACGATCTATGGCGCAAGGGTGTCGCTGTTGGTTGCCTTCGCCTCGGTGATCCTGTCGGGCATTTTCGGAAGTGCGCTCGGCATGATCGCCGCCTTCTATCGCGGCTGGGTCGAAACCATCATCATGCGGCTGGTCGATATCGTCTTGTCGGTGCCTGCCATTCTTCTGGCGATCATCACGGTTGCGGTACTCGGCCCGAGCCTTTCCAACGTAGTCATCGTGCTCGCCCTGACGCGGTGGCCTCGCTATGCGCGCGTCGCCTACGGCCAGACGCTGTCGGTCGCTAACATGCCCTATGTCAGGCTCTCGCGGTTCATGGGCGCCGGGTGGTTCCGGCTGCTGTGGCGCCACATCCTTCCCAATATCGCCGGCGGCCTGATCGTCGTTGCGACGCTCGAGTTCGGCCTGATGGTGCTGTTCGAGGCCGGACTTTCGTTCCTCGGCCTCGGCGTGCAGCCGCCAACGGCGAGCTGGGGCGCAATGCTTTCCACCGGCCGCAACTATGTCGGGTCCGCCTGGTGGATCGCGACATTTCCGGGACTGGCGCTGTTTCTGCTGGTTCTCTCGATCAACCTGATTGGCGATCATGCCCGCGACCGCCTCGATCCGCGTGGGCGATAGGAGTACTTCATGAATTTCGAAAATGAATTCAAGGCCAAGAAGGTCATCGTCACAGGTGCCTGCGGCATTATTGGCGGATGGATCGTCGATGCGTTTGCGCGCGAGGGGGCAGAGGTCTGCCTGACCGACCGCGATGCCGAAAAGCTCGAGGCGAAACTGGCGACGCTGCCGAGAACCGGCCATGTGGCGATCGCCGCCGACCTCACCGATACCGGCTCGATGACCGCATTTGCGGAAGAAGTTTCGGGACGCTGGGGCGCGCCGGATATCCTCGTCAACAATGCCGGCATCTATCCGTCGGGATTTCTGCTCGATATTTCGATCGATGACTGGGACGACATCATGGGCGTCAATCTGCGCGCGCCGTTCCTGTTGTCGCAGCTGTTTGCCAAGCAGATGATCAGCGCCGGCAAGCCGGGCTCGATCGTCAACATATCTTCCGGTGCGGCGCGGAAAATGCGCACGACGGTGGTTCCCTACTGCACGTCGAAGACCGCACTCGACCGCCTGACCAAGGGTTTTGCGCTGGAACTCGCCGAATACGGGATCCGCGTCAATGCGGTGGAGCCGGGGTTCATTTCCGGCAGCGATGTCAGCGCGCTGGCGCAGGATCATATCGACACGGTGACGGCCTCCATACCGCTTGGCAGAACGTCGTCGGCGCAGGATGTCGCTTCAGCGGTTCTCTACGTCACGTCAGCCGGCGGCGCCTACATGACCGGCGCGACCTTGACCGTCGACGGCGGCAATTCGATCGGCTCCCAGGTCGTCTTCCAGGCAAAGAAAAAGGCGCTGTAACAAGCGCTTCAAGCGAGGTCGGATGTCAAATCCCCTGCAGATAAAGTCCCCCTGGCCGGCCTATGAGTGGCCGCAAGACAAGCAGTCGGCAGTGCTGCTGTCGGTCGACGTGGATGCGCATGTGCCGTTCATGTGGGCGAACAAGGACCATGTGCCGGACCGGATGGGCACGCTCGAAATCCGCCGTTTCGGTCCGCGCACGGGGATCTACCGGTTGCTCGACCTGTTCGCCCGCTATGAGGCAAAGGCCAGTTTCTACGTGCCGGCGCTGACGGCCGAGACCAATCCCGAGATGCTTGCCGCCATCCTCGAAGGCGGCCACGAGATCGGCCTGCACGGCTATTTCCACGAGATCGTCTCGGAAGTCTCTAACGACGAATTTACCGGTGCGCTCGAGGCCAGCATGGAACTGCTGACCCGGGAAACCGGGGTAAAGCCCGTCGGCTTCCGCTCCCCGGCCTGGGAAATGACGCCGCATATGCTGACCGAGTTGCGTCGTGTGGGCCTCGCCTACGATTCATCGCTCTCGGGCTTCGATCATCCCTACGAGATCGACGGTGTGGTCGAGATCCCGGTGCAATGGGCGCTCGACGATGCGATCTTCTTCAAGTTCGAAGGGGGAGGCCGCGACAAGTGGCCCTATCAGTCCGGCCGTGCGGTGCTGCAGGACTGGATCGCGGAATGGCAGGCGCTTCACCGCTTCGGCGGGTTGTTCACGCTGACGGTGCATGACTGGATTT
The DNA here is from genome assembly GCF_013317225.1 of Neorhizobium sp. AL 9.2.2. Classification (NCBI taxonomy): domain Bacteria; kingdom Pseudomonadati; phylum Pseudomonadota; class Alphaproteobacteria; order Hyphomicrobiales; family Rhizobiaceae; genus Neorhizobium; species Neorhizobium sp. AL 9.2.2. Next base: position 901,634 of record NZ_JAALXU010000009.1, on the reverse strand, counting down.
CCGGCCGTGCCCAGCGCATCGCGCTTCTCGAAGAGCTGCTGGATACGATCACTGCCGAAAAGGGCAGCTGGATCGGGACGGCCGCCGAGATTGCCCACCACCACGCCACATCCGGCAATGCCGGCCGCTTTGCCGTTGATGGCAAGGCTCCCGAGGCGATCGGAACCCGCAGGTTCGGACAGGATATTGGACACAGCCATGGGTGAACACTGGAACGTCCACAAGGGCGAGCGGCGCAGTGCCGGCGGGCTCGTCGCCTGCCAGAACTGGATGGCAGCGGAAAGCGGCGCCGATGTGCTGTCGCGCGGCGGCAATGCCATGGATGCGGCCGTCACGACTGCACTGACACTCAGCGTCGTCGAGCCGTGGCTTTCGGGTGTCGGCGGTGGCGGGTTTTTGCTGCGGGCCGACGGGCAGGATGGCCGGGTCGATACGCTCGATTTCAACGTCCGCTCGTCGCGCAACATCGATCCAGCCGATTATCCTGTCGTGGCGGGCCGTGACGGAGACTGGTTCGACTGGCCGCAGGTGCGCGATGATCGCAACCTGATCGGCTACAGCTCCATCTGCCTTCCCGGCGCCATTGCCGGCCTTTCGGCGGCACTGGAACGGTTCGGCACGATCAGCTTTGCCGAGGCGCTGCAGCCGGCGATCGAACATGCCCGTCGGGGCCTCGCGCTCGACTGGTTCACGGTGCTCTGTCTCGCCATCGATACGGAAGGCCTCGCACGCTTCCCGGCATCGTCGCAGCTTTTCTTGAAGGATGGCCGTGCACCGCGCGTGCAGGAAATCGGACCGGGCAGCACGATCCCGATGCCGCGCAAGGCAGCCATGCTGGAACGACTGGCGAAGGCCGGTGCCCGCGATTTTTACGAGGGCGAAACCGCAGCATCGATCGTCAGCGATCTCAACGCCGGCGGATCGCCAATCGACCTTGCCGAAATGCGTGACTACCAGCCGCGTTGGTCCGACCCGCTCCAGATCGATTACCGCGGCATGACGATCAATGCGATGCCAGGTCTTTCCGGCGGTCCAACGCTCGTCGAGGCACTCTCCGAGCTTGAAGGGACGCTGCCGCAGGATGGCCCGTTGTCCGGCGGGACGGCGCTTGCGTTTGGTCGCGCCATTCGTCGCGCCTCGGAACATCGCTTGCGCACGCTCGGCCACGGCAGCAGCGGAGAAAGCTGCACCACGCATATCAGCATTGTCGACCGCGACGGCACGATGGTGTCGCTGACTAATACGCTTCTGTCACGCTTCGGCTCGAAAGTGGTTCTGCCGTCGAGCGACCTCCTGATGAACAACGGTATGATGTGGTTCGATCCACGCCCGGGCCAGCCCAATTCGATCGCGGCCAATGCAAGGCCGCTGGCCAATATGTGCCCGATCATCGCAACAAAGGGCGGGCGGCCGAAGCTTGCTCTCGGGGCTGCCGGCGGACGCCAGATCATGCCGGCGGTGGCGCAGATCCTCTCCTATGTCGCGGCCTTCGGCATGTCGCTGGAAGAGGCGATGCATGCGCCGCGGATCGATGCGAGCGGCGTCACGCTGCGGGTCAACGACAAGGCGAAACCCGATGTCGCATCACGGCTCGGCGAGGAGTTTCCGGTCGAGATCATTGCCGATACGCTCTACCCGGTGAATTTCTCCATTCCGTCAGCGGTTCTTCGCGACGGCGCAGAGAATATCGGGATGGCGCATCCGAACCATCCGCTTGCGGCCGTCGGGGCGGAGCGCACATGACCGGACCTGTGCTTGCGGTTGACGACCTCAGGGTTTCGATCGGCGCGCAGCCGGTGGTCGATGGCGTCAGTTTCCACGTCGACCAGGGCGAGATCCTGTCCGTCGTCGGCGAGTCCGGTTGCGGAAAGTCGATGACGGCGTTTTCCGTGATGGGCCTGCTGCCAAAGGTCGCCCGCGTTGATGGCGGCCGCGTCCTGTTCGGTGGAGAAAACCTGCTGACCGTGCCGGAAGCCAAACGCCGGCAGTTGCGCGGCAATGATCTTGCGATGATCTTCCAGGAGCCGGTCGCCTCGCTCAACCCGCTGATGAAGATCGGCCGGCAGATCGAGGAAAGCCTCGTCGTGCATCGCGGGCTCGACGGCAAGGCGGCCCATCGTGCGGCGATCGCCATGCTTGAAGAGGTGGGTATTCCAGAGCCTGAAATCCGCTCCGGTCAGTATCCGTTCGAGCTTTCGGGCGGCATGTGCCAGCGGGCGATGATCGCCATGGCGCTGATCTGCAAACCCAAACTGCTGATCGCCGACGAGCCGACCACGGCGCTCGACGTCACCATTCAGGCGCAGATCCTCGACCTGATGAAACGGCTGCGCGACGAGACCGGAACCGCCATCCTTTTGATCACCCATGACATGGGCGTGGTTGCCGATATGGCCGACCGGGTCGCTGTCATGTATGCCGGGCGGGTCATCGAGGAGGCGCCGGTCGATACGATTTTCGCACGGCAGGAACATCCCTATACGCGGCTGCTGCTATCGACCATCCCGCGGCTCGACGGGAAGCCGAAGGCGCTTTTGCCGACGATCGAGGGGCTTGTGCCCGACATCGGCCAGTGGCCGGTCGGCTGCCGTTTCAGCCCGCGCTGCCCGCTGGCCGACCAGCACTGTCTCGATGAAATTCCGCCGCTTGCGCCTCGCCGTGACGAGGGCAGTGCAGCCTGCTGGCATTCGGAACGGGTGGGAGAAATGCTATGACTGAACCGCTTCTGTCGTTGTCCGGCCTCAAGGTGCATTTTCCCATCCGCGGCGGCCTGCTCGGACGTCCGACCGGGTTCGTCAAGGCGGTCGACGGCATCGATCTCGACATCGCCCACGGCGAAAGCGTCGCTCTGGTGGGCGAGTCCGGCTGCGGGAAGTCCACGCTTGGCGCGGCCATTCTGGGCATGACCAAACCGTCGGCGGGCAGCATCCTGTTCGAGGGCAAACCGATCGTTCACGGCGAGACCGCTTCCCGTCGCGCTTTGTCCCGCGAGGTGCAGATCGTTTTCCAGGATCCTGTTTCGGCACTCAATCCGAAAATGTCGATCGGCGAGAGTATCGGCGAGCCGCTGGCGATCCACGGTGTCGGCAATGCTGCAGAGAGGGCCGAGCGCGTTGCCGAGCTTCTCGCCCTCGTCGGACTGCATCCACAGCATGCGGAGCGCAAGCCGAACGCGTTTTCGGGCGGGCAGCGGCAGCGGATCGTGATCGCGAGGGCCTTGGCACTCAACCCCAAACTGCTGATCCTCGACGAGCCTGTCTCCGCCCTCGATGTTTCGATCCGCTCGCAGATCCTCAACCTGCTTCTCGATCTGCAGAGGCGGTTCGGTCTGTCCTACCTGTTCATCAGCCACGACCTCTCCGTCGTCCGACATTTTGCCGACAGGGTTGCGGTCATGTATCTCGGGCATCTGATCGAAACGGGCCGGACGGACGATGTGTTTGCGCGCCCGGTGCATCCCTATACGGAAGCCCTTTTGTCGGCAGTGCCGCTTCCAGATCCGGTGGCGCAGCGAAAGCGCCAGAGGATCGTGCTGAAGGGCGATTTGCCCAGCCCCGCCAATCCGCCCAAGGGTTGCAAGTTCGTGACCCGCTGTCCTCTGGCTGTCGATATCTGCCACGTCACGCACCCGCCGCTGGTCTCGACCGGGCCGGGCAGGGAGGCTGCCTGCCATGTCCGCGCCGGATTAAGACCAGACGGCAGCATTCCCGCCGCTCTGGGAGCTCAAATGGCCTCCCATACCAGTAAGGCTGACATTCGATTCTGAGTGATCTCAAACAGATAGCTGTCGCAATCACAGGGTCGTCGGTTCGTATTCGTTCAGAAGCTTGAGAGCCTTAGCAGGCTCCGAGCGGCGTCGATCTGGCATGCCGATAGTGAAACTGGTAACGCACAACAGCTGCCAGCTTTAAGGCAGGAATGATCGTGCTGCTTTGCCGACTGCTTTTGCCACAAAGATGGTTGAACCTCGGCCCTTGTCCCAGTCATTCGTCAAAATCAGCAGCTCGTCCGTGCCAGGGCGGATAACCATGGAGGTTGAACGGAGATTGTGCCCGTCATCGCGACCGGGCAGCAGGTACTGGGCGATCGGCAGCCCCAGCGGATTGAAGACCATGATCCGCCCCTGACCGTACATCGCCACGTAGACGTTCCCGTCGGCGTCGACGCGCACGGAATCGGGTCCTCCGCCGATGAAGTTGTAGACGACAGATGATCCGAACGGCGCGATGGTGGTGGCGTCGGCAAGGGAGATGCGATGCAGCTGGCCACCTGCCAATTCCGTGACCCAGAGCGTCTTGCCATCCGGGCTCAGGCCGATGCCGTTCGCGATCCGCAGGTTCGGCACGACCATCACCGGCTTACCGCCGCCGGGTGCGATATAGTAGACGCCTCCGGATGGCAGGCTGGAGCCGCCTTTGAAATCGGTGAAGTAGAAGCCGCCCTCCTTATCGAAGACGAGGTCGTCGGGTAGAAAGCCGTCATCTCTGGAGACAATGGTGCGCACGTCGGATCCGTCGGCCGCCATCGAGACGACCGAACCTCGCGATTTGAAGTCCCCAAGTTCGGCCATGTAGACACGGCCACCGCTGTGGACTGCCAAGCCTGCAGGACGAAGCTCCCGGTCGGGCACGACGCTCGACAGTTGCTTGTCTGGCGTGAGACGGAATACCGTTCCGCCGAAGACCTCGCAAAACAGCAGATCGCCTTTCGCATCGAAGGTTGGGCATTCAAGCTGAACGCCTTTGTCGGACACCTTGAAGTACTCCCGTGCCTCCACCGAAGGCAGTTGCGATTCCGCCATCGGCAAGGGTACGACCCCTTGCAGGGACTGGGGAATGTCGAGTGCGGGCAGTATCGGCTTGTCATCGGCAGCCTGGGCTGCGGCACCGATCAGGATCAGGGCCACACAGAGAGCTGACGTGCGTAGATCCAAGGTCATTGTTTTCTCCTCTTATCGTTCGGTATGCTGACCGGCTGTTCAGCCGATCAGCTTCATGATGGCCGGAACGCTAAGAATCGCGGCATAGTAGCCCATGAACTGTACGCCGGTGTTCATGCCAAGTACGCGATAAAGCAGGCCTCCGACGAGACCGACCGTCACGATGACCAGCAGAGCGAGCAGTCCACCTTCCCAAAGACCGATCACCAAGATCAGACCGACGAATGTCGCGATAATGGCTTCATGGCTGATGTACTTGGCGACGAAGGCTGCGGCACTTCGTGCATGGTTCATAGCGAAGGGATAGGCGATCGCCGCCGCGATGACGACCGACACCAGCCCCCAGATCAGAAACTCCGACACTGACATCATCGTGTGCAGGTTGTTGACGACGCCGGTCCCGGCATCGACCGTGAAGCGTGGCGGCGCGTTGAACAGCGGCGCTGCCGGGCCGGCAGCGACCGGGCTGAGCGGCAGACCAAAGGCAATGAGCGGGATCAGCGCTTCGGCAATATAGGTTGACTCTGTCACGCCGTTTCGGACAGCCAGCACGGAGGTCAGCCGGTGATACGCGTGCTTGATGCGCGCGCCGACGATCTCGCCGGCAATGACGGTGACGGCGACAGGGCTGAACACGAAGGTTGCACTGGTCACGGCAGCCGCTGTCGCGGTCGTCACCACTTGGCTCCGGTCAAGCACGCGGAACGGATTGGGGAAGTAGCCACCCCAGCCTTTCACGTCGGGTGCAAGCGTAGTCTGCCGAGGCTCGCTGCGGTCCATGCGCTTGCGCTCGAGCGGCGACACGGAAGAGAAAAGCTCTGCAACCAGAGGCCCCACCGCGATGCCGAGAAAGTAGCTCACGCCGAGCTTAACGTTGTGCGTGGCGGTGTAGCCCTGCAAGGCTACGATCAGCAGCGTGAACGGTATAAGCGCCAGGATGGACGCCCAGCGACCGGCCGAGAAATAGGCGATGATGAGTGCCGCTCCGATGAATAGCCACGGCGCCGAGGCCGTGATGTAGGTTCCGAACGGAGCAAGAATGACCGCAAACAAGACTGCCAGCGGAACGGCGATGAATGCGGAGATGACGGAGCCCGCCAGCATCTTTCGCAGAGCGACATGGGGTGCCCCGAGATTGCGAAGCGCCGTTGCCTGCTGGAGAAGCGGCAATGCCATGGTATCGCCGGGAATTCCAAGGAGGGCGGTCGGTACCGCATGTGTCATGTGCTTGGAGACGGCCGCACACATCCAGAAGGTGAAGACGGCAACAGGCGGCGCACCCAGAAGAACGACGAGGAGCGTGACCGGGGCGATCGTGGTCGTTTCATCCGTTCCCGAGATCAGGCCGATGGCTGAAAACAGGATCGCTCCGAGAAGGCCGAGCGAGATGGCCATGATGATTTCATACAGCATGCCGTCCATGTCACTCTCCCTGCCGGCCGGCGCCGGGCCGGTCCTGGTATGTCTTGAACAGGTCGTAGAGACCGACCTCGCGCATTTCCTGAGCGACTTCGGGCGGAAGATCCTCAACCCGGCCGATCGGGCCTCCCTCCTGTTCTAGCTGCTGGAGGATGTCGGTCTGCCATTCGGTGCCGGTCTGTGCCTGTTCCACCACAATGCGTTTGGGCAAGAACAGCCGCGAGCAAATGGCGCCGCTGACAACCGAGCCGACGATGCCGGTCAGCATCGCCAGCGCCTTTCCGATGGCCGGAGTGGCAGCCATGGGCGCGATCGTTGCGAGCGTGACGTAGTAGATCGCAACGCTCAAGATCGCGCCGATGATCATGGCCTTCCCGAGTTGGGGTCGAGATACGACGTCTCCCCAGATCTCGGCAAGTTGACCGTGCGGGCCGGCGGCGCGCGCACCATTCTGTTCTGTCATCAGATAACCTCCCCAGGTGTCGGCCTGTCGGCCGAAAAAAATTCCCATCAGTGCCCGGCAGCCGGCAAAGCTCCCCCTTTGCCAGGCCTGCGGTGTCAGTCCTACTTTCGCAATTCAGCGAGAATCTCCTCGGCCCGCGCAGCGCGAACGTCGTGATCGGCTGCAAGCCGGCGCGCAACGGCATCGATTTCATCACCGGAAGCCCCGGCGCCGATCGCGATGTTACGTGCATGCAGCGCCATATGGCCGCGCTGGATACCCTCCGTCGCAAGCGCCCGAAGCGCTGCCATGTTCTGTGCGAGGCCCACCGCGACCGTCACTTCGGCCAGCTCCACGGCTGAGGCAACGTTGAGGATCTGCAGGGCTGCCTGCGCCGAGGGATGGGTCTTCGTCGCGCCGCCAACCAGGCCGAGTGCCATCGGCATCTCGATCGTGCCGACAAGTGTCCCCTTGGCGCTGATCTCCCATGTCGTCAGCGAGGTATAACGGCCGGAGCGCGCGGCATAAGCGTGGGCGCCAGCTTCGATTGCGCGCCAGTCGTTGCCCGTTGCGACGACGACAGGATCGACGCCATTCATGATCCCCTTGTTGTGGGTCGCGGCCCGGTAGGGATCGACGGCTGCGAATTCGTAGGCGTCGACGATGCCCTCCATCATCCGGCGGCCGGAAAAATCCTTGGTCACAAGGGCTTCTTCCGTGAGCTCGATACGGGCTCTCGCAAGCCTCAGGTCGGCGAGGTTCGACAGGATGCGCAGACGGACTTCACCTCCGGTGATCCGCTCGACAATCGGTGCGATGGCTTCGGCCATGGTGTTGACGGTGTTTGCCCCCATGGCATCGCGGACATCGACCAGCAGATGCAGGACGACCATCGGACCGCGGGAGGTCGATGGGAAGACATGCACCTCGATGTCGCGGCAGCCACCGCCGAATTTCACCAGGACCGGATCCTTGGAATTGGCGAGGGTGATGATTTCGTCGCGCGCGGCCAGAATGGCCAACCGGGCACCGTTGGGATCCGACAGGCCGATGATCTGGACCTGGGCGCGCATGATGGGCGCCGTCGATGACGTCTGGAAACCGCCGCAGCCGCGCACGATCCTCGCCATATAAGAGGCGGCAGCAACAACCGAGGGCTCCTCGACAGCCATCGGCACCAGATATTCCTGACCGTTGACCAGAAAGTTCGTCGCCACGCCGAGCGGCAGCTGGAACGTTCCGATGACGTTTTCAACCATTCCGTTCGCGCGCTCGACGGACAGAGCGTCCGGTGCCGACAAGACGGCGCGTGCGCTGTCATCCATCTGCGTTGCTGCCGCAACCTGTACCAGCCTCTCGGCTGGAGACAGATTGCGCATGTTCTCAATGCGCGATGTCACGGTCATTTTCGTCAACGGCTCACTCCCAAATCAACGCATACCCTTGCGTGGATGGCAAACTGTCCTAGAATGTCGGCGATGAGCAAGGGACAGTTGGCAGAATTATTACCTGTACTGTCCCAGCCGAAGGGTGGGACGATCGGTGAAGGTGGTTGATAGGATCCTTGGCGTTGTCAGCGAGCAGATCGCCAGCGGTCTGTACAAGCCCGGGCAGAAACTGCCGTCTGTCCGGGGTGGGGCCGAGCAATTCGGTGTTTCCAAGAACACGATGGCGGAAGCCTATGACAGGCTTGTTGCCCGAGGGCTGGCCACTGCGCGGCAGGGCTCCGGTTATTACGTGGCGGAGAACCGCCCAGCGCCGGTGCCGAGGATAAAGCCCGACGTCTCCGAGGCGACCAGCATCATGTCGCTGTTGCGGGAACAGCTGGACCAGAATTATCAAACGCGTCCTGGCGATGGCCGCCCGCCGGTCAGCTGGACGGAAGATTCCGACATGCGCCGTATCCTGCGCACGAGCCGCAACGCCACCGCGGAGGTGGATTTCGGCTACGGCAGTTCCTGGGGGCTTGGCCCGCTAAGGGAATGGCTTCGGGTTTCGCTCGCAGAACGGTCGATCGCGACCGAGCCCGACGGCGTCATGCTGACGAGCGGGGTCAATCACGGACTCGACCTGATTATCCGGCATTTCCTTGAGCCTGGCGACACGGTGTTCGTCGACAGTCCAGGCTATTATCCCCTCTATGCGAAGCTTCGGCTGGCCAAAGCAAACGTCATCTCGATAAGCCGGCTCCATGACGGTCCCGATCTCGACGAAGTGCGCCAGAAGCTCGCGCGCTATCGGCCGAAGCTGTTCTTTACCCAGAGCCAGGCCCATAACCCCACCGGCGGCACGCTCACGCCCGCGCATGCCTTCGCCCTCCTGCAGATGGCAGAGGTTCACGATTTTCGATTGGTTGAGGACGATATTTTCGCCGACCTGATCGCCCCGACACTGCCGCGGCTCGCGGCATTTGGCCAGCAGCAGCGGGTCCTCTACGTCGGATCATTCTCAAAGACTTTGTCGGCAAGTCTGCGATGCGGATACGTCGCAGGCGCGCCTGAGGCGATCCGTAGTCTTGTCGACCTGAAGATGATCACGATGGTTGCCACGTCCCTGCATGTCGAGCGGGTGGTGCTGGAGATGATCGAGAGCGGTCAGTATCTGAAGAACCTTAGGCGCTTGCGCGGGTGGATCGAGCATGGGGCAAAGGCGACCGCCCAGGCTCTGACAGCCGTCGGTTTGGAAGTTTCGCTCCCTAAGGTGCAGGGCTTCTACATCTGGGTACCGCTTCCAGCGGCTCTGGACGAAAGCGCCTTCTGTATCCGGGCTGCGAAAGCCAATATTTTCATCGCGCCGGCAAGTGTCTTCTACGCGGATCGCGAGAAAGCCATGCCGGCGGCGATGCGGGTGAATGTTGCGTATGGCGCAGATCCACGCTTCTGCGCCTTTCTGAAAGACGAGATGAAAATATTGACGGTCATTGGAGGACACGATGGATAACGTTCGGCTGGTCGAAGTGGGGCCTCGCGACGGACTTCAGAACGAGAAGCGTCCACTCAGCGTCGCTGATCGCGTGCAGATGATCGAAGGTCTCATCGAGGCCGGCCTGACAACGATCGAAGCGGGCAGCGTCGTTTCGCCGAAATGGGTGCCGCAGATGGAAGGATCGACCGAGGTTCTGTCCTCGGTCGGGCATCGCGAGGGGATCACCCTGCAGATGCTCGTCCCGAACTTCAGAGGTTTTGAAGCCGCTCGCGATGCCGGCGCCGAAGAAATCGCAATCTTTGCATCGGCATCCGAGAGCTTTTCACAAAAGAACATCAACTGCTCGATCGCCGAAAGCTTCGACCGATTCCTGCCGGTCATGGAGGGAGCGCGCAACGCTGGGATGCGCGTGCGCGGCTACGTGTCATGCGTCCTAGGTTGCCCCTATGAAGGCCCAGTCGCACTGAGTGCCGTCGTCGCTGTCGCAAGCCGTCTCCACGCGTTCGGCTGCTACGAAGTCTCGCTTGGGGACACAATCGGTATTGGCACCCCGAGGGCTGCAGCCACGATGGTCAGGGCGGTTGCGGCCGAAATCCCGGTTTCATCGATCGCGCTGCACGAGCACAACACCTATGGCCAAGCGCTCGCCAATATCCTGGCCTGCCTTGAAGAGGGCGTGAGCGTGTTCGACAGCTCTGTGGGCGGGCTCGGCGGATGCCCTTATGCAAAAGGAGCAACGGGAAATGTAGCCACCGAGGAGCTGGTGTTCATGCTGGACGGCATGGGCATCAAGACCGGTGTCGACCTGCCGAAGCTGGCACGTGTGGCTGTGGAGACGGCGGCAAAACTCGGACGTGATCCCGTCTCTCCGATCTCGAGGATTTTGGCGGCCTCATGAGCCCTTATCCGGGGCGATTGGCAGAATGACGCCATGTCTCGGAGTAACTCCGAACGCACGTTTGTACTCGCGATGGAATTGCGACACGCTCCCGTAACTGACGGTGTAAGCGAATTGTGCAATATTATCAGTTTCCGCGGTGAGCAAGGAACGCGCATGCAGGAGCGCATCTGCTTCTGGTATTGCAGCGGCGTCATTGACGTCATCGCGTTGAAATGCTGGTAGAACGACGGCGGGCTCATAGCGGCTGCAGCGGCAAGCTCTTCCACTTTGATCGGCTGCTGATAGTGCATCCGGAGGGTTTGGACGGCTTCCAGAACACGCCGTACCGCACCTTTGGCCAGCACCGGTCGGGTCGCAATATCAACAGGTGTCGGGACTGCTAGCGCGCGCGCTGTCCCTCATCCAGCGCGACCAGTAGGGGGCGCTGGAAGTGATGCATCGGGCAACGGCGCTCCGCGCCAGCCTTCACCGTGGACCTTCACTCGGATGTCACAGAGTTTGCGCTACGCAACCGTATGATAGTGAGCCATACGCGAGAGAAATTGCGCACTGCGTGCGAGCAACTGCTGTCGGCTGCTCGGCACCCCGATGACGTGACGGTGCGGACGATCACCTGTCGGGCGGGCACCAATGTGGCGGCGGTCAACTATCATTTTGGAACCCTTCAGCACCTTATTTTTTCGGCTGCCGAGCGCGTCTATCTCCGCCTCAATGCGGAGCGCCTGGCATTGCTTCAGGCTGCGGTTCAACGGGCCGATCCGGCACCTGCCTGCGCCGGCGATCTTATCGCAGCGCTTGTCGGGCCATCCATCCGCTGGAGCCTCGATCCCCATTCCAGTTACGGGGTGCTGCGTCATCTGACGACGCTTGCACAATCCAGCGACGACCCGGAAATATTCCGGCCGATGGTCGAGGATATCGAGCATCATCGCCAGTTCGTCCCGCACTTCAGAAAAATCGCGCCATGGCTGAGCGAGGTCGATGTCGGATTCCGCATCTCGTGCCTTCTCGGCGTGCGCACGCAGATGACGCGAAGCCGCGGCCGTACCGACGAACTGACGGACCACCAGCTCGATCTCGGCAATGCCAGCAGCATCATTGCCCTCGTTGTTGCGGCAACGGAGCCGATGTTCACCACGCCGATTTCAAACAGCGTTTCAAAGCCGTCATCCCGCTGAGACGGGAAGCGCCTAGACAGGCTCCAACGCAGGAGCTCCCCATGGTCGAAACGACATTCATCCACATCACCGATCTGCATGTCGGCAATCCTTCCGTCGCCGATAGCCATCTGTTCAGCGACACCTCGGCCACCCTTTCGCGCGTGCTCGCGCTGATTGGATCGATGGATCAGAAGCCGCAGTTCATTATCGCCAGCGGCGATCTCACCAATCGCGGCGATGTCGAGAGCTACCGCCAGCTGCGGTCGCTGATGGCGGCCACCGACGTGCCGGTCGTCTACGCGATCGGCAATCACGACACGCGCGCCGGCTTCTACCAAGGCATGCTTGACCGAACCAACGATCTCGATGCTCCCTATGACCACGACCAGGTGATCGGCGGCATCCATATCGTCACGCTCGACACCACGACCCCCGGCGAGATCGGCGGCAGCTTGACGCCGGCGCAATTCGCCTGGCTCGCTCAGGCGCTCGACCGGCACGGCGATCTGCCCAAGCTGATCGTTGCCCACCATGCCCCGGTGCTGGGCGACGCTGTTCCATGGGACCACTGGCGCACGATCGAGTTCAGCCAAAGCCAGCAGCTGGCCGGCGTGCTCAAGGGCCGCAACATCCTCGGGATCCTCTCCGGTCATATCCATCACGACCGGTTCTCCTCATGGCATGGCATCCCCGTCATTGTCGGCATGGGCCAGCATGCCGCAACCGATATCCTGACGACAGACATCCTGCGCATGGTCGAAGGCGCCTCCTTCGGGATCGGCACCATTCGCACTTCGGGCCTGACCATGGCGCTCGTTCCCCTGCCGCAGACCCGCAACGAACTCAACCGCTACGACCTTTCCCTGCTGCGCCATAGGCAGGATGCGGCCATGGCGGGTGCCACCGAATGACCAACTTCTCCCAACAGGAGCTTCCCGCAATGAGAAAACGCACCTTCCTCGGCCTTGCGGTCGCCGCAGTCCTCGGTGCCGCCGGAATAACCGGCGCCGCGCATGCCGAAATGGCTGCCGAGATCACCAAGCCGGTGACCATCACCTTCTACAACTACAACCTCGCCACGGCGAGCGCCGGTGCCGACGCCACCCGCGAGATGATCGCCAAGTTCGAGCAGGAACACCCGCTGATCAAGGTGAAGACTGTCGGAGTTCCGTCCAACGACATCATCACGCGCCTGCAGGCCGATATGGCCGCCGGCATGCAGCCCGATGTGGCCCAGCTGGTGTTTCGCGACCTCATCTATCTTGCCTCCGATCTGGGTGCACAGCCGCTCGAGGATCTGGCCGGAGCCAAGGGCTACGCTGCCCTTACCGACGGACTGATCCCGCGTGGCGTCAACCTCGGCAAGATCAACGGCAAGACCTATGGGCTTGCCTACACGTTCTCGACGCCGATCCTCTACTACAACGCCGACCTCTTCCGCAAAGCCGGCCTCGATCCCGAGACCCCACCCAAGACCTGGGCCGAGGTGAAGACGGCCGCCGAAGCCATCGTCGCCAAGACCGGCGCGGACGGCTTCTTTCCCGGCGCCTATGGCCCGACAGACGGCACCTTCGTCTATCAGGCGATCCTGATGTCGAACGGCGGCAAGGTCCGCGATGACAACACGCTGACCTTCGCCGACAAGAACGGCATTGAAGCGGTGCAGATGCTGCGCGACATGGTCGAAAGCGGCGCCCATGCCCGCCTCGACCCGGCCAATCCGCAGGAGGCTTTTGCCGCCGGCCGGCTGGGCATGTATCTCTACACCAGCGCCCTGCAGAACTCCTTGTCCAAATCCGCCGACGGCAAGTGGGAACTGCGCGTGACCGGCATGCCGGCCTTCGGGACCAAGCCGACCGCGCCCACCAATTCGGGCTCGGCGCTCTATGCCTTCTCGCAGGATCCGGTCAAGCAGCGCGCCGCATACGAGTTGATGAAGTTCCTCACCTCCGACTACGGCTACACAATCATCACCTCGAAGATCGGCTATCTGCCGCTTCGCCTCAACATCGTCGACGATCCGAAGCTGCTCGGTCCCTGGACAGCGACGCACCCGCTGATCCGTCCGAACCTCGAACAGCTGTCGCGTCTTACCCCCAATGTCGCCTTCCCCGGCCCGAACTATCGCCAGGCCGAAGCGATGATGAAGGAAGCCGTCTCGGAGGCCGTGCTCGGTCCCAATGACGTGGTGAAGACGCTGACCGAGGCGCAGGCCAATGCCCAGGCGCTGATGCCCTGACCACGCGCGAGTGGGGGCGTTGCATCCGCGACGACGCGCGCCCGCATTTGTACCAAGACGAACAGACCGAAGCACAGCAGGAGGCCACCATGCGTCACTGGACGCTGCCCGACACCCACAACATCCGCGACCTCGGCGGCTACAATCGGCAGGCCGGCGGCACCACGCAATGGCGCCGGATCCTGCGCGGGGAAGCACTGCACCCGCTCAATGGCGAGAGCCTGGCGACGCTTGTCGCCGATGATCTCTCGCTCGTCATCGACCTGCGCGGGCCGCACGAGACTGCGGTCACAGACCATCCCTTCATCGGCCACGAGACGGTGTCCTACCGCAATATCGTGCTCTTCGACGCGCTGGCGCCGATCGCAATGGTGCGGCAGCCCTTCGACATGGCGGAGCGCTATTGCAGCGCGCTGGATCATTGTGGCGCGCAGTTCGCCACGGTCTTTCGCGCCATCGGGCAAGCCCGGCCGGGGATGGTGCTGTTCCACTGCACGGCCGGCAAGGACCGCACCGGCGTCGTCGCTGCCATGCTTCTGGCCACCGCCGGCGTCTCGCATGCCGACATCCTGGCCGACTATGCGCTCACCGCCTCCGCCGAGGGCCTGATCGCGCAGCTTCGCGCCCGTTCGCTTGCGGCCGGCATCGATGCCGACCATGTCGAGCGGATGCTCGCCAGCGACGCCGTAACGATGGAGGCCTTCCTCGCCTGTCTCGATGCGGCGCATGGCGGGATCGCGGCCTATCTCCAACGGATCGGCCTCACGCCCGCGGAGATCGAAGCGCTGACGGACCGTCTGTGCGCGTGACACACCCGTCGCCCGAATTGCCACGACCGGACCGACGGAAAAGGCCAACGCCTTTCAAACCCACTGGAGCGTAGAATGGCCTTGGCCACACAAGCACCGACCCGCCGCAGACGGATGACCCAGTCGCGCTGGGCACCCTGGCTCTACCTGTCTCCGGCCATCATCCTACTTGTGGTTTGGATCTACTGGCCGCTGGTCGATGCGCTGCGTCTGAGCTTCTACCAGTGGAACATGCTGCCCAATTCGCCGCAGATCTATGTCGGCTGGAACAACTACACGCGCATCTTTGCCCTGCCCAAATTCTGGCAGTCGCTGCGCAATACCGGGATCTACATTTTCGGCCTTTTGCCGCTCGCCGTGCTGATCCCGCTGGCGATCGCCATCTATACGCATGACCTTCCCGAGCGCTCGCGCAACATCTACCGGGCCATCATCTTCGTGCCGATGATCATCGCGCCGGTGGTGGCCGCCGCCGTCTGGCGCTGGCTGCTCGATCCCGGCTACGGCCTGGTCAATCAGATGCTCCAGGGCATCGGCTTCAAGCCTGTGAAGTTTCTTTCCGATCCCAACACTGCCATCTGGACCGTCATCCTGATCACCGGCTGGAAGCTGATCGGGTTTTCGACGCTGATCCTGTCTGCCGCCAATGCCAACATCAACCCCTCCCTGGTGGAGGCCGCCCGCATGGACGGCGCCAGCAAATGGGAGATCATCCGCGACATCCGCCTGCCGCTCCTCAGTTCCACGGCCCTGTTCCTGGTGGTCATGACGATCCTGCTCGGCGCGCAGTGGAGTTTCACCTATATCAACGTGCTGACAGGCGGCGGCCCGCTCGGCTCCACCTCCAACATCTACTATCTCCTTTGGGATTTCGGCTTCTCCACCATGTCGGTGGGCTGGGGCTCGGCTGCGGCCGTCATCCTTTTCCTCGGCTTCGGCGCAGTGGCCTTTGTGCTCTTCCGCCTGATCGACAGGTATACCTTCCATGACAACTGACGTCCTGCGCGCGCCCCGCCCGATGGCGCGCCCGCTTCGCCGCATCTCGGACAAATCCGGCCTCGACACCGCGGCTGGTCATGTTCTCATGGTCCTCCTGTCGATCCTGTGCCTTTTCCCGGTCTACTGGATGCTGGCGAGTTCGCTGCGTCCCGCCAATGCCATGTTCGAGACGAGCCTATGGCCGACGAGCATGTCGCTCGACAATTACCGGCAGGCTCTGGAGGCCATCCCGATCGGCCGCATGCTGGTCAACACGCTGGTCTTTTCCGTCGTCTCCACAGCCTTTCAGCTTCTGACCGGGCTTCTTGCCGCCTTCGCCTTCGCCCGCTGGACATTCGCGCTCGACAAGCTGGTGTATAGCGCCGTGGCGCTGACCTGGCTGGTACCCTTTCAGGTGGTGATGATCCCGAACTATCTGCTGATTGCCCAGATGGGTCTGCTCGATAGCATCGTGGCGCTGATCCTGCCGAACCTTGTCTCGGCGCTTGCGATCCTGCTTCTTGCCCAGGCCATGCGCAGCTTCCCCCGGGAAGTCATCGAGGCGGCGCGTATGGACGGCGCACGCAACTGGCGGATTCTCTGGGAGGTGATGGTGCCCAATCTGCGCGGCACGATCGCCTCGCTTGCCATCCTCATCTTCATCTCGACCTGGAACGAGTATTTCTGGCCACTGCTGCTCAGCCGCACGGCCGAAAATTCCGTCATCCAGATCGGCATCCAGATGTTCATGACGGCCGAGGGCAACCAGTGGGGACCACTGATGGCAGCCTCGACGCTCGCAAGCCTGCCGGTCCTCGTCATCTACGTCGTCCTGCAGCGCCAGGTCGTCCAGTCCTTCATGAAATCCGGTATCCGCTGATGCACGGCAGGCCCATTCTCGGCGGCATCGGCCGCGACACGTCCACCCTCGCACACCTGCACAACCGTCGTCCGGGAGACATCTGATGGCTGATCTGACACTCTCAAACCTGAAAAAATCCTACGACGGCAAGCCGGTCCTGCATGGCGTCGACATCACCATCCCCGATGGCCATTTCGTCGTCATCGTCGGTCCATCGGGCTGCGGCAAGTCGACCCTCCTGCGTATGATCGCGGGACTGGAGGAGGTCACGTCAGGCACGATTTCCATCGGTGAAACGGTGATGAACGACATCGAGCCGGCCGATCGTGGCTGTGCCATGGTGTTCCAGAACTATGCACTCTATCCGCACATGACCGTGCGCCAGAACATCGCCTATCCGCTTCGGATCGCCAAGCTGCCGCGGGCCGAGCGCGACAGCAAGGTCGAGGCTGTGGCGAAGATCCTGAACCTGACGGAGTATCTCGACCGGCGCCCGGCGCAGCTCTCCGGCGGGCAGCGGCAACGCGTGGCCATGGGCCGCGCGATGGTGCGCGAACCCGACGTCTTTCTGTTCGACGAACCGCTGTCCAATCTCGATGCACTGCTGCGCGTCCAGATGCGCATCGAGATCAAGAAGCTGCACCGGCGCCTCAAGGCGACGTCGGTGTTCGTGACGCATGATCAGGTCGAAGCGATGACGCTTGCCGACACGCTGATCGTGATGAATGCCGGTCGCGTCGAGCAGATCGGATCGCCTGCCGAGGTCTACCGAAAGCCTGCCTCGGTCTTCGTCGCCGGGTTCATGGGGGCGCCGGCCATGAACCTTTTCCCGGCCGCCATCGGGGCAGGCGGTGCTCTCGTCATCGATGCGCCAGCTGGCGGGGTCGGCATCGGCCGGGCAAGCCTTGCCGAAGGCACTCCGGTCACCGTCGGCGTCAGGCCGGAAAACCTCCTGCTGAGTGAAACTGCCGGAGCCGGCCTTCCGGCGACGGTCGACTTTGTCGAGGAACTGGGTGGCTCGCGTGTCGCCTATTGCACCCTTGGCGACCGGGAGATCGCAGCGACCCTGCCACCCGGCGACCAGCAACTGGAAGGCCGGCCCGTCTGGCTGACCCTGCCGCCAGAGGCACTGCACCTCTACGACCGGATCACAGGACAGCGCATCGACGTGCCGGTCCATGCCGCCAGGAGCAGCATCCCGAGCGCTTTCGCGCCGTCCATGTGATGTGACGCATGGAGGCAGCTCAATGTCGCCCGCTTGGTCCTGCGATTGGTTGCCACTCGACAGCAGGTGAAGGCGTCAGAGATCCCGTATCGTTGGATCACCGCCGGCCAAGGCGTGTAAATCCCCTCATGTATCACGTCCGCAAGCGGGTCGTAGACCCGCAAGCGAACGCACAAGCGCGGCTATTTGCAGATATAGGCGCGTGACATTTAGAGCGTCGGGAGCGTTCCAACAACTCTGAGGGATAGACCCTCGTAGGGCTCCAGATTGATAGTCAATGCGCCATCTTCTGTAAGGTCGCCTTCGATTGACTCCGCAATCATGTCGACGACAGGTCCTGGCCTGACGTTCTGCAAGATCACGACTTCGGAGATCGCCGAGGAGCTGAAATTCAGGGCGGTCACCTGCGTGCCTCGTAGATCCGGAAGTTCGTGGACCATGATGAGCAAACCTGGGGCGGTGGTATCAGGTATCGAGACTTGTCGACTGGCCGCGATCCCATAAGCTTCCCGAACGGCCAGCAGGCGTTTGAGCTGCGAGGCAAACGAGTCCGGCTGCGCGAGCTGCTCGCTGATCGGGCCGTATAGGGCGCGGGCACGCGGCATGCCGTCGGCGGAAAACTCCTCGCCAGAGTTCTGACCCGTCAGATCATAGGCGCCGCGTTCGATCCAGCGGGTGTCGCCGTCGGCCATCAGGTGCTGCACCTGAGCCGGCGTTAATGGCAAAGCGCCGACCAGATCCCATCCGGAAAGCGCGAATACGCCCGGCTGAAAAGCGTTGTACATCACCAGCAGAAGGTGAATTTTCTGGATCAGCTTTGTCGTCTCGTCATCGATGCTTTCCAGGTCGGCAATGTCGAGGGCTGCGGCAATGACGCTCGCTGTCGTGCAGGCGATTCCGTTCGTGACAAAGGGAAGGTTATAGGGGGCGTTGGGTCCCGAAAGGCGCTCGCGTATTACGTCGCGAATATGCATGCGCAGCGTACGCCCCTGCCAAGTCTGGCCGGCAAAGGTGTAAATATCGTCTGCATGCAATGTCCAGAAATGCACGAGTTCCGTCGTCAGTTCATCGTGATTCTGAAGCGCATGAATAAGCGACGCAGGATCGATGCCAAATTCATGGACCATCCGCAGCATCATGCGCAAGAACTCGGTATTGCCTGTCAACAGCGCGTGATGATAGGCCGGGCGCGTGATAAAATCGTAGGACAGATCCGCTCCACCCTTCGACATCGCGGCAATATCATCGATCGTCAGGTTAAGCTCCTGAAACGAAAACCCGCCGGCCTTGCGGATCATGCCAGCGAGCAGTGCGTTGCCCGTCACGGAAAGCGGATGGCTTTCCGACCATGCCGGCCCCTCCACTCGGCGCTCGACGCCGAGAAATCCATTCGCGTCCAACCGCAGGCCACGGGCGCCCATCTGGTCGATCGAATGCAACGCATCGCCGATGATCATCTGTTGCGCGGCAAATGATGGATCCAGCCAGTTCAGGCTCGGCTGCCCCTCCTTGAAGTAGTGCAGGTAAACCCAGCGGCGCTCCTTGCCGTCGACGCCGGTAATAGGGCCGGTCGCACTCCAGTCCGTCTCTTTGACGCCGGGCTCGAAGAAAATGACCCGCTGGAGCTGGCCGACAATCAAGCCACGATCCCTCAGGTAGTCAACGGTATCGGCAGGCAGGTTGACCGCCTCCCGGCCCTCAGGCACGTCCGGAAGACGCTGCCATTCTTCCTCTGGAATTTCGACCATGTGATAGAGACCAGGGTAGGTCGAATGATTCATTTCGGCGAGCCGAAAATCCGGACCCTTGCCCGTGTGTGAAGGAATGACATCGTCAATGACAATGGCGTTGTGTGCCGCCGCCATGCGGCTGATGGCAACGAATTCCTCGTTCGTGCCGAAAGTCGGATCGATGTCGAAGCTTATTCTGTCGAAATTGCCGTCGATCGTCGGGCTGTAGACGCCGTCTTTCATACTGCCGGCACGTTTCATCGGTCCCGTGTGAATACCGCGTACGCCGATCGCCGAAAGGGCTGACCACAGATGTGCGTCGCCAAGGGTCTTGAGAACGGATTCGCCGGGCAACGGGATTACCGAAGGGGGATAGGCCGTCATCCATACCGATGCGATCGATGAAGCGACACGAGGCCGCGCCTCTGCATAGGGCCGCTGCCATAGGCGCGACTGCCCGCCGTAGGCCTCGGCAAATGTACGTGCTTGTTGCAACATCGACAAAGCGACGAGCTCTTCGATTGATTCATTGCTTGGTAGCGTCATTAATGCCTCGAAGCCGGAGCGGGAGTACAGGGATTATTGCAGGCCGATGCAGGTAGCAAGCCTCCCGAAAAGAGCCTGCCTATTGGAAACTGCATCCTCACTTACCCCGGAGTTGTCGGTTCTACCAACAGACTTCTTGCTTTCCTCACACCCAAAGCGTCCGAACACCGATAGCGCGACATCCTCAAATCCAGGTTTCGCGGTGCCCAGTAAAGAGCGGAGCTGCCGGCACACCCACTCTGCAAACCGCGTAAGTACCGAGTCGACGGTTCCTTTGGGTTTAAGGCGGTCGAGTTTTCAGATCGCTGCGCCATCAGGCCCCCGCAACCAAATCATCAAAAAGCACCCGTAGCTCTAAGCTGCGGGTGTTTTGCGTTGCGGCGGACCTCGCCCAGGATGGCTCCCGCCGCGCCGATCCCCGCCGTCAGTCCGCGGGTTTGTCCTCCGACCTGCTATGTCGAAGGGAGAGAAACTCGAAGAGACGCGCGACTGCCTCCGCGCCGGGATCGATGTGACCTTCGAGCTGCCGGGCATTCAGGTAAGCCGCCCGGCCTGCGCGTGCGTTGAGATAGGTTGCGGTCAGGTTGGCGCCGGCGCGGGCTGCACTGGCCGCTGCTGCAAAACCCTTGTCATAGGCGTCCAGTGCAGGCGAGAGCGCATCGACCATGGTGCGGTCGCCGAGCTCTGCGCCGCCGATTTCCTGCATGCGGGCAAGGCCGGCCTTGAGCGCGTCGCGCATGCCAAGACCACTTGAGGCCCCATCGCCTGCCGCGGCAAAGAAGATGGCGAGCAAGACGCCGGAAGAGCCGCCCATGGTCTGGCTGAGTTCCTGGCCCATGGCGCGAAAGAGCTGGGTGTGATCTGCAAGCGGTAGCCTATCGAGGGCCTCGATCAGGGCACGCGCGGCGCTTGCAAGGGTCGAGCCGGTGTCACCGTCGCCGGATTTGGCATCGAGCGCGTTAAGGTGTTTTTCCGCCTCGATCAGGAGCTTGCAGCACTCTGTGAGGAATTGACGGGTGGGCAGATGCTGCGAGGCAAGCGGCGCGATCGGGGTCAGTCCATCGGGCAGGGCGATGACGTTGACGGGTCGCATCGCCGTCACGCCTGGCCATGCTGCAAGGCCGACCGGCTTGGCCAGCAAGTCGAGATCGGCCTTTTCCGCCGGCAATACGGAAATCGAAAAGCCCTGCATGTCGAGCGAGGTCATCATCGCAGCAGGCCCGACGATATGCGAGAGGCGCGCGCCGATCGCCGATTGAACCAGTTCGTTGACGACCACGGCCATTTCCAGCACGGAGGTGCCGCCGAGATTGTTGACAAGTACGACATGCGGCTTGTCCTCCATGCCCGCCGCAAGCCGGTCCACCATGGCGGCCACGGCGCCGCGCACGCCGTCATACTCGATCTGCTCCACACCCGCCTCACCGTGGATGCCAAGGCCGAGTTCGGCGTGACCTTCGGGAATGCGTTTTTCCTTCGGCGAGCCCGGCACGGTACAGGTGTCGAGTGCAATGCCGATCGAGCGGGTATTGGCGATCACCCGCCGCGCAGTGTCGATGACGTCATCAAGACTTGCGCCGTTTTCCGCCATCGCACCGGCGATCTTGTGGACGAAGAGCGTGCCCGCCACACCGCGGGACTGCGGCAGATCGGGGAGCGCGATGTCATCGTCCACGATCACCATGCCGACATTCAGCCCAAAGGCACGGGCGCGTTCGGCCGCAAGGCCGAAGTTCAGCCGGTCGCCTGTATAGTTCTTGACGATCAGCAGGCAACCGAGCGGGCCAGTCACCGCGAGGATTGCGGTCAGGATAGCGTCAACGCTCGGCGAAGCGAAGACATCACCACAGACGGCGGCTGTCAGCATGCCGCGTCCGACGAAACCGGCATGGGCCGGCTCATGGCCGGATCCGCCGCCCGAGACAATCGCGACCTTCGATTTGTCCCAGTCGGATCGCAACACGACGCGGATGTGCGGATAGCCGTCGAGGCGGCTCAGCGCTCCAGCCGAGGCCATGAGCATGCCATCGATCGCCTCGGTGACGGCATTTTCGCGGCTGTTGAGGAATTGAGACATGAGACCCTCCCTTAGACGAGACGCATTCCGGCCGCATCGAAATAGATCGGCTGGTGCGGCTGGATTTTGATGATGTCGCCGCCCTTGAGGGCGGTGTGGGCATCGGTGACGGTGATGATCGGATATTCCCCAAGTATGAGATGAAGACGCGTCTGATCGCCGAGATGCTCCACCCGGACCACCTTGGCTTCCTGCCCTTCTCCCTGGAGAATATGCTCGGGCCGAAGCCCGATCGTATGGGCCCCCGCCGATGCTCCGGGGAAGAGGTGTGCGGGGAGCACGTTGATGCGCGGCTGGCCTAGCCGGGTCGCGGCATAGATGCTGACCGGCGCCTCGTAGATCTCGCGCGGCGAACCGAACTGCACGAGGCGTCCTTCCTTGAGCACGCCGACATGGGTTGCCATGGTCATCGCCTCGATCTGGTCATGCGTCACGTAGAGGAAGGTGGCGCCGGACCGGGCCTGGATGTTCTTCAGTTCGACCCGAAGGTCGGCGCGGAGTTTCGCATCGAGCGAGCTCAGCGGCTCATCCATGAGATAGATCTGCGGATTGCGGACCAGCGCCCGGCCGATCGACACGCGCTGCATCTCGCCGCCCGAAAGGGCCGTTGCCCGGTTGTCCAGCTTGTGGGCGATCTGCAGGACCTCGGCGATTGCCTTCACCTTCTGGTCGATCACCGCCTGCGGCGTGCGCAACAGCGGCGATTTCAGCGGAAATTCGAGGTTCTGCCGCACGGTCATGTGCGGGTAGAGGGAATATTGCTGGAAGACCATGGCGACATTGCGCTGTGCGGGCGTCAGCCCCGCCATGGACTGTCCGCCAATCCTGATGTCGCCGCTGTCCTGCGTGTCGAGGCCCGATACCAAGCGCAGCAGCGTGGTTTTGCCGGCTCCGGTCGGACCGAGAAGCACCACGAAGGCGCCGTCCGGTACGGTCATCATCACGTCGTCGAGCGCGCGGGTGGCGCCAAACGACTTGCGGATGCTGGAAAGGACGACTTCAGCCACGGGTGAGAACTCCTTCATTGGCTTCGGACACCAGTGCGATCCCGCTGTTCGCATCAAACAGGGTGAGTGAGCGGCGATCGAATTCAAGCCCGACGGGAACATCCGTCCGGATGGCATCGCTCGACGCCGTCCGCGCCTTGATCTCTCCATGGGCCGTCTCGATCGTGACGATCTGTGTGGTGCCGAGATATTCGACGGCTGCCACCCGTCCGCGAAGACCGGCTTCGTCCGACAGGTGGACATGTTCCGGCCTGACGCCGAGCGTGAGCGCACCCTTGCGGCCTTCGCGGGACTTTGGAACCTCGATGCGGGATACACCGATCGTCACCGCGTTGCCCCCGTCGTCGATCGCACCTTCGAATTCCAGGAACGACATCGGCGGCGAGCCGATGAATTTCGCCACGAACTTGGTTGCCGGCCAGTCATAGATCTGCTGGGGCTTGCCGAATTGCTCGATCACGCCATGGTTCATGACGACAATCTTGTCGCCCATCTGCATGGCTTCCAGCTGGTCGTGGGTGACATAAACGGTGGTCGCCCCCATGCGGTCATGCAGGGCGCGCAGCTCCTCCGCCATATGCTCACGGAACTCCGCATCGAGCGCCCCGAGGGGCTCATCCATGAAGAAGGCCTTCGGCTGGCGCACGATCGCACGGCCGAGTGCGACGCGCTGGCGGTCGCCGCCCGAAAGCCCGCCGACCGGTTTGTCGAGGATGGATTCAATCTGCAGGATACGGACGACTTCCGCCACGCGGCGATCGACTTCCGAGCGCGCTATGCCCTGGCTGACCAGGGGATAGGAGATGTTCTTGCGCACGTTCATGTGCGGATAAAGCGCAAACATCTGAAAGACGAAGGCGATGTCGCGCTCGCTCGCGCGCTTCATGCCGACCTCTTCGCCGCCGATATAGATCTCGCCACTGGTCGGCAGTTCAAGGCCGGCCATCATCCGCAGCGTCGTCGTCTTGCCGCAGCCGGACGGGCCGAGCAGCATGAAGAACTCTCCATCCTCGACGGTGAAGCTGGACGACTTCACCGCATTGAAGGCACCGAAGTCCTTGCGCAGGTTTTCAACGCGAATCTGGGCCATGACTTACTCCGGAAAATGACTGACGACGATGAACATGACGGTTCCGATCAGCGTCACCGGAAAGGAGAAGGTAAAGAGTGTCAGCGAAAGCGGCTGCATGAGCATGATCACGCCGAGCGCGATCAGCGCCGAGGCGAACATCTCCCATTCGGGTCGCCGGAACCGGCGCAGGCGGGCAAGGAAGTTCATCATTTGCGCACGGCTCCGAAGGTGATGCCGCGCAGCAGATGCTTGCGCAGCAGCACGGTGAAGATGATCACGGGCAGCAGGAACAGTGTCGCTGCAGCCGCAACGGCCGGCCAGTCGATACCGCCGCCAACCGACAGGATGGTCGGGATGAAGGGGGGCGCCGTCTGGGCATTGCCGCTCGTCAACAGGACTGCGAAAGCATATTCGTTCCAGGCGAAGATCAGGCAGAAGATCGCGGTCGAGGCGATGCCTGTTGCCGCCTGCGGCAGGACGACTTTGTAGAAGGCCTGGAAGCGGGTATAGCCATCGATTAGTGCCGCTTCTTCGTATTCGCGCGGGATTTCGTCAATAAATCCCTTGAGCAGCCAGACCGACAGCGACAGGTTGACCGCCGTATAAAGCAGGATCATGCCGAGGTGCGTATCCGAAAGCCCCAACTGACGGAACATCAGGTAAATCGGGATTGCGACGGCGATCGGCGGCATCATGCGTGTCGACAGGATGAAGAACAGGAGGTCATCCTTGAGCGGCACCTTGAAGCGGCTGAAGGCGTAGGCTGCCAGCGTCCCGAGGAAGATCGACAGGAATGTCGAGCCAAAGCCGATGATGACCGAGTTCAGGAATCGTTGCCCGAAGCGCGACGGGCCCGAAATGATCATGCCCCTTTCCCGTGTGATCTTGTCATACCACGTGGTGGGTGCCGGCAGTTTGGCGAGGTCTTCCGCCGAAGGGCGCGACTGTGTCGTGAAGAGGTTTACGTAGCCTTCAAGCGTCGGCTCGAAGACGACCTTCGGCGGATAGCTGATCGAATCCGGGCCGGACTTGAAGCTCGTCGAAATGATCCAGATGAGCGGGATCAGCGTGATCACCGCATATAGTCCGACCAAGATGCCGGCAATCCACTTCGAGGCAGGCGACGGTTCGGTGACGGAATGGGCGCTCATCGTTCCTTAACCTTGTTCAGGGCCTTCACGTAGATGGAGGCGAGGCCGAATACCGTGACGAACAGGACAATTGCATAGGCGCTGGAATAGCCGGTCCGCCATTTCTCGAAGGCCTCGCGCTTGAGGTCGATCGAGGCGAGCAGCGTCTCGTCCCCCGGCCCGCCGCCGGTGAGGAGGACCACCAGGTCGAACATCCGGAAGTTCTCGATGCCGCGGAACAGGACTGCAAGCATTAGGAATGGCAGTGCCATTGGCAGCGTGATCGTCCAGAACTGCCGCCACTTCGATGCGCGGTCGACTTCCGCTGCTTCATAGATGTAATCGGGGATGGAGCGCAGTCCGGCGAGGCAGATCAGCATGACGAAGGGCGTCCACATCCAGGTGTCGACGATGACGATCGCCCAGCGCGCCCAGCCACCGGGGCCAAGCATCGAGAAGCTGTCGGCGGGAATGCCGGTCAGGAATTCGACGGCGTAGTTCACGAGGCCGATCTGCGGCTGGTAAAGGAAGGTCCAGAAGTTGCCGACCACGGCGGGCGAGAGCATCATCGGGATGACGATTAGTGTCGTCACCAGGTCGTTGCCCTTGAACTTGCGGTTGATCAGCCATGCCAGGGAGAAGCCGATCAGCACCTGGAAGGTGATCGTCCAGATGAGGAAATGGGCGGTCGTCTGCATGTTCGCCCAGGTGTCGGCGTCGGTGAGGATGCGCGTGTAGTTGCGCAATCCGACCCATTTCACCTCCGCGTTCGGCTTGTTCGCGGCAAAGTTCGTGAAGGACAGGCGGATCGTCCAGATCAGCGGAAATATGTTGACCGACAGAAGCAGGAAGATCGTGGGTGCTACGAAGATCCAGGCGATGGCCCTGTCGCTTAAGCCCCGGATGCGTCTGGCAACCGGTTGTGGCGTCGCACGGGCGAGGCGGTCTGCGGGTGTGTCGGTCATCGTCCGGATCCGTGTGGCGTTTCCAAAGGGCAACCGCATGCGGTGCCGTGGCCGGTGAGGCAACAAGGCAAAGCTCGGGTTGTGCCGGCAGGCTTGAGGGTTTCGAAGATGTGCCGGCGGCAACGCTGGCTTTGGACTTTCCCCCGGCATTGCCGGGGGAGAGATTAAGGGCACTGCCCCCGGATCAGGTCCAGGAGCCAGGCTTTTCTTCTGTCAGAGCTTGCCTTCGTCCTCGAACGTTTCCGTCCAGTCGGCAATCAACCCGTCCAGAGCTTCCTTCGCGGTGCCATTGCCAGCGACGACATAGTCGTGGAACCGCTTCTGCGATGCCTGCAGCAGCGTCGCATAGGACGGCTCGGCCCAGAAGTCCTTTACGATCGCCATGCTGTCGAGGAAGGTCTGCGCATAGGGCTGGCTCTTGGCAAAATTCGGGTCTTCGACGACGGCGCGAAGGCACGAGAAGCCGCCCATGGACCACCATTTGTCCTGTACATCCTTCTGGGCGAACCATTTGATGTAGCCCAGTGCGCCGTCCATGTTGTCTGTATTGGCGACGACCGAAATGCCCTGGCCGCCGAGCTGGGCGAACTTCTCGCCACCGGGCCCTGCGGGATTGACGAGATAACCAGTCTTTCCGCCCCCGACATTCGGATCAGCCTCGAACCCCGGCCAGGTAAAGGCGAAGTTCATCTGCATGGCGACCTGGCCCGATTTGTAGGCGTCGATGCCTTCGCCCATGTAGGTGTTGGATGTGCCCGGTGCGACGCAGCAATCATAGAGCGACTTGTAGAATTCGAGACCCTTCACGGCGCCTGCGGAATCGACGAAGCCTTTCATGTCATAGGGCTTCTTCGGGTTTTCGTACTTGAAGCCATAGCTGTAGAGCACGTCCATCACGCCCATCGTGATGCCTTCAGAGCCACGTTCGGTATAGATCGAGGCGCCGTAGACGGTCTTGCCATCGATCTTGCGGCCCTGGAAGAATTCGGCGACCTGCTTCAGTTCGTCGAAGGTTGCGGGCGGCGTCAGGTCGCGACCGAACTTTTCCTTGAAGGCGGTCTTAATTTCGGGCCGCTCGAACCAGTCCTTGCGGTAGGTCCAGCCGACCACGTCCCCGAAGGCTGGCAGCGACCAGTAGTTCGGGGTGTTCTTCGGCCATTCGGAATAACCCGTGACGGTTGCCGGAACGAAGGCATCCATCTTGATGCCTTCCTTGTCGAAGAACTCGTTGAGCTTCACATACCAACCGTTCTCGGCGGCGCCGCCGATCCACTGGCTGTCGCCGATCATCAGATCGCAGAGCTTTCCGCCCGAGTTGAGTTCGTTGAGCATGCGGTCGGCGAAGTTCGGCCACGGGACGAACTCGAATTTCATCTTGATGCCGGACGACGCCTCGAAGCCCTTGCTGAGTTCGACGAGTGCGTTTGCCGGGTCCCATGCGGCCCAGCAGAGCGTCAGTTCCTTTTCGTCGGCATGCGCCATCATAGTGCCGAAACCCATCGAACAGGCGACCGTTCCGGCAGCAAGCAGACCTTTCACGTAAAGCGATTTCATCATGTCATCCTCCCAGCGCCGTCCGGTCTCCTGCGGATGGCGAAACGCCCTTGCGGGCCAAATGCCGGCTCCGGACCCTAATCTCTGGCCGGCCTCCTCCAGCGGAACGGGGTGTAATGGATGCCTCTCCCGAACCCAGATGGAGGCTAATTGATGTGCGCACCTCAAAGCAAGTGATTTTTGAGGTGCGCACATCAATTCTTGCGTTTGCTGATGTTTTGAAGGAAAAGCTCTGGAAGGCGGAAATCATTGGGAAGTCGTCATGCGTCCAACAGCGAAGGATCTGGCCGAGGCTGCAGGCGTCAGCCTTGCAACGGTCGATCGTGTCTTGAACGAACGACCGAATGTGAGCCCGAAGGCCGCCCGGCTGGTCAATGACGCAATCGAGCGGATCGGCTTCGTTCGAAATCCGGCGGCTGTCAGCCTTGCCCGCAACAAGGTGTACCGCTTTCTCTTCCTGCTTCCGGCAAGCGGCGATCTATACCTCAAGGAGCTCCTGCGGCACGTTGAAGAGCTGACCGATGCGCTCAAGGGCGACCTCACCGAGATTGCCTACCGCCAGATCGGGATCGACGATGCGCACGGCGTGGCAAAGCTCCTCTCCAGCCTCGACAAGGAGGAGGTCGACGGCGTGGCCGTCATGGCGCCTGAATCGCCTCAGGTGCGTGACGCCATGGCGCGGCTTCTCCAGCGCAACATCAAGGTGGTGCAATTCCTGTCCGGGCAGGAAAAGCTGCCAGAGGCTGATTTCGTCGGTATCGACAACTTTGCGGCGGGTGCGACCGCGGGCAAGCTGATGGGTATGCTTGCGGGTCCCCAACCGGGAAAGGTCATGGTGATCGCGGAAACCATGCAGTCGCTCGACAGCATCCAACGCCGCCTTGGCTTCGACCACGTGATCAACAGTGCCTTTCCGCATCTAACCTGTCTGCCGTCCATTGAAACCCACGCCGACGAGGCACGTAGCCAGCAGGTGATGGCCCGCGTGTTGGCCGGCAATCGCGACGTTTCCGGAATCTATGTGCTGAGCGCAGAGGCTCGCGTACCGATCCTGGCTGCTGCCGGAAACGTCGATCTCGGCGGCATTGCCGTGGTTGTCCACGAACGAACGCCCTTCACCGAACAGGCGCTTCGGGACGACCGTATCGATGCCGTGATCGCACAGGATCCGGGCCATGCGGTGCGCAGTGCAATTCGCATCATGCGCGCCCGCTCGGATGCCCGCGAGCCGCTCGCCGCACAGGAAAAGATCCGCATCGAAATTCTACTCAAGGAAAACCTTTGAGCCGTACGAAGGGCCGGCGAATCCGCGGGCAATTTTTCAGAGGCTTTTGGGTCAGCCGGATGCGCAGCAAATAAACGAGTGCTTGCAACAGTTTACTGGATTTGATCCATTGTTTGATTGAGGGATCTGATTGTGTTCAGGGGGCAAATTATGAGCCTCTGTGCGCTCGGCACCCGGAATCACTGAACCTTGCGAATTTCCGGTAAACTTCTCTTTTCGAGTTTGTGTTTTATGTCGATTTTGCTGGCAGCGATCATGGCGACGAATTGTTCTGCGCAACTGCGGCCAACTGCTGCTCCATCACATCGAGAACCTCCATCTGTGCGGAGGCGATCAGTCCGGCGCACGATCTGATTTTGGCTCGACCTAGCTCCAGTCGAGAGTGTGTCTGAGTGAACCTTGATGAGCCGTCCGTCCGGCTGACTCCAGCCTTCTTGCCGACAGGTCTCCCATCCAAGTTGTCTATTTATCCGGAAGAGCACTCCACGAGTTTCTTAGGCATGACGTCGCGATGGCCTTATCCAGCGCGCCATGACGACGGTGGGCCGCACGCTCTGTTGCGATTTCGACGAAGACTCACGTTCGGCACGGATCTCTCTTGAATAATGCGTCGATCTGAGGTGCGTTTTGAGAAAACAATTGCCAGAGGAGCACGGCCAGAACGAACATCACATTCCAGGCAATCACCACGTCCGAGAGGAAGTGGCCTCCGAACATCACTCGGTTGAATGAGAAGGCTGCCGCGACAATGCCGACCGCTGCGAGATAAGTTGTCCGGTGTCTGGGGGTAACGAACACGACAAGTGTGAGCAGCGCAAAGGCGCTTGCGGCCTCTCCCGAGATAAAGGAACAATTCCTGACGCATTGGTCGGTGAGCTGCCACGGAGGGGTAAAGATCGCACTGCCGCCGAATTCGTCGAGTGCTCTTGGACGCGCCCTCCCGACCAGCATCTTGATGACTTGAACGCCCAGCCCCGGACCTGCTGCAAAGAACGTCAGCACGAATAACAACTTATGCGGTGCGGCTGAGTATTTCGGGTTCCTGAGGAAAGGACTTGCAAGCAAAAGCACAATTGCAAACCCGATCACGACCCAAGGCAGAAGCCTGTTGAGGTCACGAAACGCAATGAGGAAACTGTATTCCTCGAAAGCGAAGCCCGCGATGTGATCCCAGAAATAACGACTGACGATCAGGTCGATTTCCGGCACAGTCGCAAAGATCAGCGATACAAAACCCAGAAGCATAAGCGCCTCTGGAAGCAAACGGTGTACTTCGTCTTCAACGGTCTTCGGATTTGCTTTCTGAGCGTGGTTGAGATCAGTTACGTCCATGGGTGGTTCCTCTGTGAGGACCACGTTCTCTCGCCGGATTATCAAGATTTGACCGAGAACCGGAGAAGAGCATGTCAAAGTCAGAGAGTTTGACGATGATCTCATCGCTCGTGCTGGTCGTCGAGGACGACCAAGAGATTGCTTCCCTTATTGAAAAATATCTCGCAAGAGCCGGCTACAGGACGGTAAAGGCTTCGACAGGCCTTACGGCTCTCACCCATGTCCAGAGATTGCAGCCCGACCTGATCCTGCTCGATATCGGCCTGCCTGACATCGATGGCTTCGATCTTCTGGCGAGGGTCCGGGCAAATTCGAGCGTGCCGGTCATCTTCCTGTCGGCGATGGATGACAGTACCGACAAGTTGCTCGGCCTGAAGCTCGGCGCCGATGACTATGTCACCAAACCGTTCAACCCGCAGGAAGTAGTGGCGCGGGTGGGCGCTGTCCTCAAGCGCACCAGAGGCGTTGGCGCTCATGAGGTTGTCCGGCACGACGGGGTCGAGGTTCAGCTGGAGTCCCACATCGCGATTGCCTCGACTGACAAAGGCCGGGTCGAACTGCCGCTGACCGCAACGGAGTTTCGCCTTCTCGTTTGTTTCGTCCGGTCGCCGTTTAAGACCTTCGAAAGAGCATCCTTGCTGGACGCGTGCATGCCCGAAAGCGATGCGCTCGATCGAACCGTCGATACGCATATCGCCAACCTCAGGCGAAAGCTGGCGAGTTGCGG
The DNA here is from genome assembly GCF_013317225.1 of Neorhizobium sp. AL 9.2.2. NCBI lineage: Bacteria > Pseudomonadati > Pseudomonadota > Alphaproteobacteria > Hyphomicrobiales > Rhizobiaceae > Neorhizobium > Neorhizobium sp. AL 9.2.2. The sequence continues at coordinate 870,310 of NZ_JAALXU010000009.1, read as the reverse complement.
CCTGGACGGCTTTATCGTTGCCGTGCGCGGGATAGGCTATCGTTTCGCGAGGTCGACAGGTGTCTAGACCGGCTCTATCAACACTGACGGCGGCTCTGGTTTCCGTCATTCAACTGATGACCATCGCGCTCCTCTATATCCTGACCGACTGGTATATCGATCATGCCGAATTATCGGCACTGGACGCGCTGCCCCCCGATGCGAAACGTGCCTGGGTCAGCATCAACAATGGCGAGATCCCCGCACCGAGCGATCTCGCGGCACTCGCGCCGCTCTATCCGACACTGGAAGAGGCGACCGAGGCGTCCCCTGTCGAGGGTGTTTTAGGTTTCGGATTTCTGCTGATCGTGTTTACCAGCGGCATTGGCGTCGTCCTGGCCTACCGGCTCGTCGCGCCGCTCACCCGCCTGACGGCCGCAGCCGAAAAGATCCGGCAGGGCGATTTTCAGGCCACGGTCGAACCGGGCGCAACCAAGGAAGTCGAAACGCTTGCGATCACCATCAATCGCATGGCGAGCGAGTTGCTTGCATTGGAGACCCGCCTGAAATTCAACACGCGCGCGGTGGCCCACGAATTGCGCACACCACTGACGGTGCTGCAGGGCAATCTGCAAGGCATGACTGACGGCGTCATTCCCGCCAGCGAAGACCAGTTGCGTGCGCTCTTGGCGCAGACACGGGGCATGTCGCGGCTGGTGGACCAGCTGAACACGCTCTCACTGGCGGGCACGATCGACTTTGTGTCCGCGACCACGGCGACCGACCTGGCCTTGCATGCTTCGGAGACGGTGACCCTGTTCCAGATCTCCGCAGGCGGTGATGTCAATTTCCGAACCTACCTTGCGCCCGCACCGGCAATGATCGATCCGGACCGTTTCCGCCAGGCTATCCTCGCTCTTCTGGAAAACGCACGGCGATACGCGGGCGATTTCGGGCCGATCGATGTTCATACTGGGGTGGATGACACGGGGCGGTCGTTCATTTCTGTCCAGGACAAGGGTCCAGGACTACCAGACTATGCGCAGCACTCCTCTTTCGACATGTTCTGGAGAAGCGAGAGGCTCAGCGGTCGTGGCACGAGCGGTTCAGGGCTTGGTCTGACGGTCGTCAAAGCGATTGCGGAAGGCCACAATGCCCGCTTGGAGGTCGGAAACAATCCTGACGGCGGCGCATACGCCAAGGTTACATTTGAGGTCGCGTAGACCTAAGCGATCCTGAGGACCCTCCAACCGAAATGGATGCGAACAGAGCCTGCCTGTCGCACCGGGTAAGAATCTACCGCTTCTGACCGGCAGCGGAAATGCCTCCACCTTGCGCCTCATGTCCGGTCGTCAAGCACTGCATCGCTCAGTTCATTCAGCGGGCCTAGCTTCGTGGTGTCGTCACGTCGTCGGTGTGCGTCGTCCATCCTGTTGAACGCAGCTTCCGGGATGGGCCCGCTGTTCGCACAATCCCGTATTCGCTACTTCCCTGAAATAGGAGTGGAGCGTCGTCTGAAGCGCTCATAGCGCTCCATCAGGGACAAATTTCACGCAAGTGGCAATGACGAGGAGAAGTTTCATGGCTGGAAGCGGCAAAGCAACGGGCGCTGTCCTGATCGGCCTGGCGCACGCCCATGCCGAAGCGCCACCGGTCGACGTGATCATCTTGGGAGGCGGGTCCGCCGGAGCGGTGCTTGCGACGCGCCTCAGCGCCGATCCTCATCGCACCATACTGTTGCTGGAAGCGGGGCCTGATTTCGCGCCGAGCGCCTATCCGCAGAGCCTGACCGATGCCGGCACTGTGGGGACTCCGGATTTCGATTGGCACTATCACAGCGACGACACGACAAAGCTCGGCCATGACATTCCATTGCCGCGGGGCAGGGTGGTCGGTGGCAGTTCCGCCGTCAATGGCACGGTCGCCATGCGGGCACGGCCGTCCGACTTCGCACGCTGGGCGGCGCGGGGGATCGAAGGCTGGTCCTGGAACGAGGTGTCGGCCGCTTACAAGGCTTTGGAAAACACCCCGACCGGCGACGATACCCTGCATGGTCGATCCGGCCACTTTCCGGTCCGGCAGCGAACCCTCGAGGAACTGACCGCGTCCTCGCGCGGCTTCGTTCACGCCGCGTGGGCCTTGGGTCTGGCCGACGTTTCGGATTTTAACAGCGCGGCTGCGGACGGGGCAGGGGCCTATCCGCTCAACGTCGTCGACGAGAGGAGGATGAATACCGGCATCGTCTATCTCACCGAGGAGGTTCGCGCCCGCCCGAACCTCACCATCCGCGGCGAGACAGAAGTGGATCACGTTGTCTTCAGCGGCAATCGGGCCACCGGCGTCCGGCTGGTGACGGGAGAGGTTTTGACCGGCGGCGAGATCATCCTGTCGGGCGGGGCGTTCGGAAGCCCGGCCATGCTGCTGCGCTCCGGCATCGGGCCTGCCGGCGATCTCCGCGCGCTGGAGATCCCTGTTCTGGCGGATCTGCCGGTCGGATCCCGTCTCCAGGACCATCCGTTCTTTTACAACGTCTACGCACTGAAGGCCTCCGACAGGGCCATGAGCCCCGCAGCCGGTGCGCTTGTCTGGACGGGCTCATCGTCCGCAACCGGCGGCGATCTCGACCTCCAGGTATCCGCGACCCACTTCATCGACCCGAAGGCGAGCCCGACGGGCGGCGCGATCGTTCTCGCGGCTGCGGTGACGCTGCCAAAGTCGGTCGGCAGCTTCCGCCTGGCCTCGCGAGACCCACGCGTTGCGCCGCGCATCCACTACAATTTCTTCGACGACCCGAGCGATCTCGACAGGATGGTGGAGGCGGTCAAGCTGTCCCGCGAAATCGGCAGAACCGCTCCTTTCGTGGGCATGGTTGATCACGAGATGGCCCCGGGGGACGGCGTGCACAGTGACGCGGACCTGCGCGCCAACATCATCGCGAACATTGCTGCCTACCAGCATCCGACCTCAACGGTTCCAATGGGGGCCGACACCGACGAGACAGCCGTTGTCGATGCCTTCGGACGCGTGCGCGGCACCGAGAACCTCCGCGTCGTCGACGCCTCCATCCTGCCGGACATCCCGTCGGTTCCGACCAACGTCACCACCATCATGGTCGCCGAGCGAATCGCCGCACGCATCCTCGCCTGACCGATCGGACCGAACGGTCAAGCCGACAGTCTCGCCCATCATCGCCCACGTACGAAGGAGCATTCTCATGACATCTCTCAAAGACAAGGTGGCGCTGATCACCGGAGCATCGCGCGGCATCGGCCGGGCGATCGGCGAACGGCTCGGCCGCGAGGGCGCAACGGTCGCGATCAATTATCGCAGCCGTCCGGAGGAAGCGGCGGAAGCGGTGCGGGCCGTCGAGGAGGCCGGCGGCGTGGCGCGTCCCTTCCAGGCCGATGTCGCCGATATGGCGGACATCCGCCGGCTGTTTGCCGAGGTCGATACGGCCTTCGGCGGCCTCGACATCGTGGTCGCCAATGCCGGGCTGCCGTTCATTGGCGTGCCGGTCGTCGACGTCCGGGAAGAGGATTTTGACCGAATTTTTGGTCTCAATGCCAAGGGCTCGTTCTTCGTGCTCCAGGAAGCGGCCAAGCGGGTGCGGGACGGCGGAAGGATCATCGACATCTCGACCTCGACCACCGCGTTCACGGCACAGGGCATGGGCCTGCACGCGGCCTCGAAGGCCGGATCGAAGCTGATCGTCGAGGTTCTGGCGATAGAGCTGGGTCACCGCGGGATTACCGTCAACTCGGTCATGCCCGGCGCAACCAACACCGAGTTCATCAAGGATGCGCCGCAGGAAGAGCGTGACCGGATTGCGGCCGGGTCGCCACTCGGACGCCTTGGCGAACCCGACGAGATCGCCGATGTCGTCGCCTTCCTTGCTTCCGACCAGGCACGCTGGCTGACAGGGCAGCATGTTCTGGCCAACGGTGGAGCACGGGTATGAGCAAGAGCTATGTCGCCGTCTATACCGCGACCCTTGCCGCAAGCCCGGAACGGATCTGGTCCGTCGTTCGCGATTTCGCGGCGGTCGCCTCGTGGAACCCGATTGCCCGTGAAAGCCGTCTGCTCGCCGACGGAGAACGGGAGCTGGTCACGACCGACGGGACGACCGTCCGCGAGCGGCTGATATCCAGTGATGACGGGGCGTGTCATCTCACCTACCAGATGGTGACGTTTCCGATCCCGGTCAGCGAGCAGACGAACCAGATCCAGGTTCGTCCCGGCGTGAGCGCCGATGAAGCCAGCATCCGCTTCGAGGCGTCGTTCGTCCCGGTGAATGGCGTCGATTCGGAGGTGGTGATGGGGATCAACCTCTCGGCGTTTGCTGCGGCATCTAGAGGGCTGGCCCATCATCTCGGGGTTGCGCTTGTCAGGGCGTCTCTCTAATGCTGGTCGTGGTCTCCTTGGAATTGGCCCATAAAAAACGGCCTTTGGCGGTCTTTGCGCCGATCTCGTGGAGGGACTGAACCCGTGCTCGACCTCAATGATTTCCGTACCTTCGTCCAGGTCGTCGACAGCGGCGGCCTGACAGCTGCAAGCCGCAGCACGGGCGTTGCGAAGTCGACACTCAGCCATCGGCTGCAGCAGCTTGAAGCCGCCCTCGGCGTCCGGCTGATCAATCGAACGTCACGGGTGCAGACGCTGACCGAAGCGGGCACTCTCTTCTATCGCCACGCGCTTGTCATGCTTCAAAACGCCGACATCGCCGAGAACGCGGTGCGCCAGAGGCTGGAGGAGCCGACGGGGGTCATCAAGTTCACGACGGCAATCGCGACCTCGGTCTATGTCCTGCGGCAGATCATACCGCAGTTCGCGATCGACCACCCGAAAATCCAGCTAGTCCAGCACACGGGCGACGAGCAGACGGACATCATCGGCGGCGCCTTCGATCTCGCGATCCGGGCTCACGAGGGGCAGATGACCGATTCGGCCCTGGTGCAGCGGACGCTCTCTCCGGCGCCCTGGTTCATTTTCGCAGCGCCGAGCTATATCGAGCGTCGCGGCGAACCGAAGACACCGGACGACCTATCGGAGCATGACCTTCTGGCGATGCACCGTCCCGGGCAGGCAACGGTGTGGAAGCTCAGCCATCCCGTGATCGGCGACCGGGTGCTTCCCGTCCAGCCACGAATGGCGGGCAACGACCTGATCATGCTGAAACAGGCTGCGGCAGACGGCATCGGGATCGCGGCGCTTCCCGGTTACATCTGCCGGGAAGACGTGGCTGAGGGCAGATTGCAAAGGGTCATGCCGGAATGGCTGGCCGGCAAGGCGGAGATCACCGCCGTCCTGCCGTTCCGGGATTACGTGCTGCCATCGGTGCGCGCTTTTCTCGACTATCTCATTATCGAGCTGCCGAAAGTGGTCAATCCGGATTCCGACCTCGTTTGATCCGCCTTTTCGTCAGCATTCTCATTTGGAGCCTTCATGTTTGAACCTAAGCCGCTGCACTTCGTGACCCTTCTCGGAAGCCTGCGTCATAAATCCTACAATGCTGCAATCGCTCGCTCCCTGCCGTCTCTCGCCCCCGAGGGCGTGACCATCACGGCACTCGGCTCGGTCGGCATGTTCCCGCTTTATGACGAGGATGTGCAGGCGGCAGGGTTCCCTGCGGAGGTGACGGCGATGGGTGAGGCGATCCGTCTCGCCGACGGCGTAATCATCGTCACGCCCGAGTACAACTACTCGGTCCCGGGTGGCATCAAGAACGCCCTGGACTGGCTTTCGCGCCTGCCGAACCAGCCGTTTTCCGGCAAGCCGGTGGCCATCCAAACGGCGTCAGCCGGTATGCTCGGCGGCGCCCGGGCTCAGTACCATCTCCGACAGATCCTCGTTTATCTGGATGCCGCCGTTCTCAACAAGCCGGAGGTCATGATCGGGCATGTCGCGGCCAAGGTGCACAGCGAAACGCTGGAACTGACCGACGCCGAAACCCGTCACTTCCTGGAAAAACAGGTTTCGGCCTTCGTGCACTTTGCGCAAAGGTACCGAGTCTCAGGCTGAACGCCGCCTGCAACGCGTGCGGATAACCGACGGACCAGGCGCCTTTTGGCTCAGTAGGTCGGAACCCGCATTTTCGTCGCCTTGTCCTCCGGCGGATACGGAAAGGCCGCCTCGGCAACCGTCGCTTTGAGAAACGACCTTTTGCTCAGGCCGAGAGGCGTGGCTTCACCTCGCGGCCGAGCATTTCGATCGACCGCAGCATCGCCGGCTGGTCGCTTGCCGCGGAGCTCATCTGGAACGTCAGCCGGTCGATGCCGCCGAGGTCCTCGGACGTCTGCCGGATCTTTGCCGCCACCGTTTCGGGATCACCGACGAGGAACGCGCCGCCGGGCCGAACCAGGTTGTCGAACTGCGCGCGCGTCGACGGTGCCCAGCCACGCTCGAGGCCGATCTTGGTGAACATCGCCTGCCAGCCGGGGAAGAAGCGATCCTCCGCCTCGCGGTCCGTCTCGGCCACGAAGCCGAGCGCATGAATGCCGACGCGCAGTGCTTCGGGCGCGTGCCCGGCGCGTGCTCCGGCCTCCCGGTAGAGATTGACCAGCGATCGAAACCGCCGGAATTCCCCGCCGATAATCGCCACCATCAGCGGAAGACCAAGGATCCCGGCACGGGCGAAGGATTGCGGCGTGCCGCCAACCCCAAGCCATATGGGCATCTTCGGCTGGGCAGGACGTGGGTAGACACCCTGGCCGTCAAGTGGCGCACGAAACCGGCCGGACCATGTCACATTGGTCTCGTCGCGCAGGGCGAGCAGCAGTTCCAGCTTTTCCTCCGACAGGGCATCGTAGTCGTTGAGGTCGAGACCGAACAGCGGATAGGCCTCGATCGAGGATCCCCGACCGACGACGATTTCAGCCCGTCCCCGCGAGATGAGGTCCAGCGTCGCGAACTCCTGGAAGACGCGGACGGGGTCTGCGGCGCCAAGCACCGTTACCGCGCTGGTCAGCCGGATCGACTTCGTCCGCGCGGCGGCGGCGGCAAGGATGACGGCCGGTGCGCTGTCGAGATAGTCGCTGCGGTGGTGCTCACCAATGCCGAACACGTCGAGGCCAGACGTATCGGCCATCTCGATCTCGTCGAGCAGGAAACCCATGCGATCCATGTCGCTGACACCCTTGACGGTTGCCGCAAAACTGTCAATTCCGATTTCCAAAACCATAGTTCCTTCATTTGCAGTCGATCGCCGGTGATGCGATCGTTTTAAGTCATGGGCTCCGGCATCAGAAGGGACACGAGCAGGACGCTAAGTCCAGCACGTTGGACAGAGGTAAACGCCGCAAGCGTCATGTCAGAGGGATTTCGCGGCTGTCGCCGATAGCTCTTCCAGATCGAGGTCCCGCTCCAGGTCATGCAGCGTTTCGTCACTGATCTGGTGGGCGCGATGAAGGCGCACGAGTTCGGCCCGGCCGGCCCTTACCGCCTCGAGGACGAGGTCGTAGTGGGCCGTGATCTCGTCTACGAAAGTGTCTTCGTCGTCCGCGTTCTGGAATGCCTGGTCGGCGCGCCGCTGGAAGCCCTCGAGCAATCGCGGGTGGGCAAGCGTTCCGTCGTCGGTATAGGCCTGCGACCGGACGGCGACGAGCTGGGCTGCTGCGACCGCCGCTTCCGCCTGTGCAAGGCTCAATGCCGGGCGCACGCCCCGATCAGACAGGTTCGCCGCGCGGATAACCAGCCCAAGCGTCGTCCCCTGGAGAAGAACAGTGACGAGAATGGCGGCGAAAGCTGCGACCAGCATGAGGTCGCGACCTGGCATTGTTTCGGGGACGGTCAGGGCAACAGCGAGGGTGACCACGCCACGCATGCCCGCCCAACTCATCACCGTCGCGGCCCTCGGGCCGAGCGGGTCGTCGATGGGAAATCCTATCCGGTTGAGCAGCGCAAGAACGGCGTCACAGCCAAAGATCCAGACGAAACGCGCCAGCGTCATCGCGACGATCACGCCCACGACCGGAACCGCCATGGTGGCAAGGACAGTCTCGAATCCCCCGACGCGCTCCAGCACGCCGCGCAGCGAAAGACCGATGAGGATGAAGATCATGGCCTCCATCAGGAACACCATGACGTGCCAGAAGGCGCCGGCGCGGATGCGAACGCTCGCGGTAAAGACGACGTGCTGGTACCAGCCGAAAACCAGGCCCGCGGTGACTGTGGAGATGACGCCCGAGATGTGGACCGCTTCGCCAGCCAGATAGGCGGCCCAGCCGAGGATCAGGGAGGCGAGGATCATCAGGGTCTCGTCGCCCAGCCGCCGGAGGAGGAAGGTCCAGGCCCCACCCACGACGGCGCCGACCACGACGCCGCCAATCGCCAGGAAGCCGAACTCGAGGCTCGCATCCACGGCATCAAAACTTCCCGTCAAGGCCGCCGCGACAGCGAAGCGGAAAAGCACCAAGCCGCTGGCGTCGTTCAGGAGGCTTTCACCCTCGAGAAGCGTTGTCAGCCTGCGGGGAAGCTTCACGCGCTGCAGAACCGCCCGTGCCGAGACGGCATCCGGTGGCGAAACAATGGCGCCAAGGGCGAAACAGGCGGCCCAGGGCAGCGCCGGGACCAGCCAGTGAACAACAAGTCCCACCACCAGGGTGGTGAAGACGACCGCGCCGATGGCCAGCGACAGAATGCCGGCGCTGTGGCGGCGGAAGGCGGCAAGCGCGGTATAATAGGCCCCGTCCATCAGAAGCGGCGGCAGGAAAAGCACGAGAACCAGCTCGGGATCCAGCTCGATCACCGGCAGTCCGGGAAGGAAGGCCAGGGCCCCGCCGCCGACGAGAAGGGCGACAGATGGCGGAAGCTTGGCGCGTTCGGCAAACCAGTGCAGGGCGAGGATCGCGAGAAGCAGGGTGAAAACCAGTTCGAACGTTTCGGCCGGATGCATCTCTCTCTCCCCAAGGTGCCAATCTCTCTGATGGCGGCATACCTCCAGAGTATAGGGCCAGTCGCCCAAAATTTACGGTGTGTAACAGATCAATGGATGTGCATTGCTGCTCCTGCACCCTTAGGTATTCGAACAGCTGCTTAAGGCAGTTACTCTGAGCATTTGCGACATAGCAAGAAAGGCCGCCTGATCCCAACGCTGCTGATGAACCGATCATATGGTTCGTCGCGGGCATGCAGACCAAAAGATAGGATGGGTCGCGATAGCGGGCCACACCTGATCAAGTTCGCGCTGCCTCAGGCGGGTTGGATGCCGGCTGACGTCCTGATCGATGGGCCGTCAGCCTTGTGTTGTGCAGTCGAGGGATCAGCGGGCGATGAAGCCGCCGTTGATGAAGAGGGTCTGCGCGGTGACCCAACTGCCGCCCGGGCTGACCAGGAACTCGATCAGCGGCGTGATCTCGTCGATTTCGCCGAGCCGGTTCTGCGGGCTCATGCCGGAGAGGAAGGCCTTCGATTCCGCGCTTTCCACCGGGTAGAAGAAGGAGGTGTTGAGCGGGCCGGGTGCTACGGTGTTGACGGTGACGCCCCGGTGGCCGATCTCCTTGGCAAGCGCGCGCGTGAAGTGTTCGAGCGGCGCCTTGGAGCCCGCATAGATCGCGTATAGCCCGGTCGTTGCCGCCTGCAGCGTCGTGCCGATGTTGATGATACGGCCGTTGTCGGCGATCCTTTTTGCGGCTTCCTGCATGCAGAAGAACGCCGCCTTGCTGTTGATTGCGAAGCTCTGGTCGAAGTCGGCCTCGGTGATCTCGACAAATGGCTTCTTGACCACCTTGCCGACCGTGTTCACCACGATGTCGAGCTGGCCGAACGACTTGTCGACCGCGTCGAACAATCTCGCGACATCGGCGACCTGGGTCAGGTCGGCGCTGAACAGGAGGGGTTCGGCACCGTGATGCTTGATCTCGGCGGCAGTTTCTTCCGCTTCGCCGCGGGAGGCCTCGCCGTGATAGTGGACGGCCACGCCGCGGCAGCCGTTGCGCGCCAGCATGACGGCATAGGCCCGACCCTGGTTGCGCGTTGCACCCATCACCACTGCAACCTGGCCGTCGTTATTTTTGATCATGTCGCTGGTCGTCATTGTCTTTCTCCTTGTTGATGATCAAGGAATAGGCGACATGGAGGGGGTGCGGCTTTCAGGATACGCGCATCGTTGTTAGTAAATCCGCACGCTGGACGGGAAACAGCCATGTCAGATGCCATTCCGCCCGAAGTACCGCATGTCGCCACTGCCGACACGCCGGTGCCGAACTGGGGTCGGCTCGTCCGGTCCGATTTCGGGACGGCGGCGTGGAACCGGCGGAACGCAGGCGAGATCAGCCAGTCGATCCCCCATCATCTCGTGCTCTTGTCGTTCAAGCCCTTCAGCAACCGCGAGTCACGCCTTGGCGGGACGCGGATCCGCACCGCCTCGGCTGCGAGCGGATGCTGTGAAATCGTTCCGGCAGGCGCAGACTACTGGGCGCGCTGGCATGAGCCCAAGGAAGTGGCGGCATTCTCGCTGTCGCAACCATGGCTCGACGGTCTCGCCCAGTCCGACCTCGACCTGCCGGCAGCAACCGTCGTCGCGGATGCCTTGCCGGTCGTCGACCGGCGTGTCGGGTTGATCGGTGGCATGCTGCGCGACGAACTGCGTTCAGGCACGCATGGCACGATGGCCGGCCTCGAGCTCGACTCGCTTCTCAACCTGCTTGGCATCCACCTCATCCGGCAATACGGCGTAGCCCGGCCCCAGAAGGATCTGGGTGGGCTGTCTGATCGGCAGTTCCGACAGGTGCGCGATCACATGCAGGCGCATCTCACACTGGGTGTCAGGCTCGAGGACCTGGCCTCGCTGGTCGGGCTTTCGTCGAGCCAGCTGCTTCGCTCGTTCAGGCGTCGAACGGGCACGAGCCCGCACCAGTACTTCACCCGACTTCGCCTCGACGAGGCCCGTGCACTGATTGTCAACGGACCGCTGCCACTGGCAGAGATCGCGCTTACCTGCGGCTTCTCCAGCCAAAGCCACCTGACGGCCATCATGCGCCGGGAAGACGGCCTCACCCCCGGCGCGCTGCGGGTGTGATGAGGTCCGGATTATTGAGGTTTCCGACGGTCTCATGCTTTTCAATTCAGCCGGTGAACGGCCGAAGTTCGAGGCGCAGGTTCTAACGATCTCGGGCAAGCCAGCGGGACGATCGTGTTGGCATGGCTGTCGGACGCGTACATGACGCCAGTTCCTACCGGCGTTCGAGCATCCAACGCAGAGAAGCACGACCAACCATCCTTGCCGACAATGGCAGACCAGGGTTCTTCCAAGGTTGGCGGGAAACCGAAACCTTCGCACATTATCGATCCGAACAGCGGGGCCTGTTCGAACTGTACCATTCGCGTCTGGACCCGGCTGGCCCCCGGGATGGTGCCTGCGTTCGCGCTGCGTGTAAGCTTCGTCGAGCCGAGCCCATCTTCGAGAAGATGTTTCGATCGGACCCGGTCTCTTACCTCGTCAGACGCTGTGTCCACATTCAGCTGCAGGTAGCGGTTTCCTGACTTTCGGCGCAGCCAATCATACCCCGTTTCCAGATCCTCGACCAAGCTATCCCCAGAACACGATTAAGGCCGATCACAGGTGCATCCGGCAGCGAGATCGCACAGCCTCCGTTGATGGAAATGCAGTCGAAATGCTCCTCTTTGCGAAGGCGACTTGGTGCCACCCTAGGCAGATCGAGGAACGCCATGGCTTCTATGGCGTCTTCCTCCGCTGGGAGCGAGGGATTTGGTGATGGACATTCCACGGCAGCTCCTTGCGGCCCGTTCAAGACCAAAGAGCAGGTGTGGCCTAAAATAAAGCCCGAGTTCGGTACCGGGATGAGCGTCTGGCCGACGACCAAGTAGCCGTTGGAAGAGGAGGTCGTCGGCGCTTCAGCGCGACCCTCGCGGGGTCGCGGCGGCTGCATCTGTCTGCGTCAAGCTTGACCTTCTCGACGGCTCTTCGGCGTGAAAGGCGGAAGGTATAGTCATTCAGACTGGATCATCTCACAGATCCTCCAATCGGAATGCCTGATTGTCGGTGCCGGTCTTTCCGAGTGAGTGATCTAATCCTGGAACGCCCAGTCTGCCACCTGCCAACGCAACGCCCCGTTATCGGCGACGATACGGCCGAGTCCAGGGAAAGGCATGTGCGTCGCTGCAATCAACGCGCCCTCAGACGCGGCACGCGGAAAGAAGCGATCACGCATTGCTTTGGCTGCGGCCTGATCCTGTTCGAACAGGAAGAAGACGTCAGTTGCGACCGGGTGCACGACCGGAAAAACCATGTCCGAAACCATGATCAGGCTTTCACCGCCGTCTTCGACCCGCACGCCTACGTGGCCGGGGGTATGACCCGTCAGATCGACAATCGTAATTCCCGGCATGATCTCCCGCTCCCCGTCAATTGCCTGGAGCCTCGGATAAAGCCGTACGACCTCTTCTGCCATCTTGAAGCTGGTCTGAAGGTAGTCGGGCGCTCCCGCACGCTTGGCAGGGTTGGTCCAGTGGGAGACGTCGCGACGGTCGATGTAGACCTCTGCCTCGGGGTAGTTGTTCTTGCCTCCTAAAACCAAGCCGCCCATGTGATCCTGATGCATATGCGTCACAATCACGGCGTCGATCTGACTGGGTTGCAGGCCGAGCGTGACAAGGGCCTGTGGCAAACGACCGGTCTGCCCGATCGAACCTGCCGCACCGACGTCTATCAGAATGCGGCGTTCGCCATCCTCCACGAGATACTGGTTAAAGAGGAAGCGGACCCCGCTCGGTCGCGCAGTGGATTGTGCGCTGGCCATCTTCTCCACCTCGGGCGCCGCGCGTCCTGGGAAGTAATCATACGGCATATCTGCATACCCGTCTGTCAGGGCAGTCACGGTAAACCGCCCTATGCGGATCTGAGCGGACGGGGTGACGGATAGAGGCGTCCTGCCAGCCGTTTGTGTTGCCGCGCTGGCGGGGGAGTTTGGCAGCAGGGTCCCACCCAGCAGGCTTCCCCCGATGAGGCCGATAGGCAGGGCGCTGGCAAAGGCACGACGCGAGAGTTGAGGCATGACATTCCTCCAGATTGGCCAAAGACGTTCGCAGCCTTCGGCTACGTCCGGCAGGGTGAATTTCTTCGCATGCAGTTCCCGAGGCCTTCGATGATGGTGCGCATCATCTGGCTGTCCGAGCTTTGGCTTCGTTGTCCCCGGTTAACGCTATGAGTAGGTTAGATCCGGCCCGGCCTCAATTTGGATCTTGGTCAAGCAAAACTAGACGAAAGCACTGCGAACCTAGACCTTCGTCTATCAATCTGGCCTAACGCTCCGCTAGAAAAAAGCTTAGCTTTCCAGTCTCCGACGAAGCGCACGAGCCGAGAGATGGACTTGCAAAAACAGGGGAATGCCGATGCGATCATCGACCTGATCCCGGCAATGGCATGGTCAGCAACGTCCGAAGGAATGCTCGATTTCGCAAATCAGCATTTCCTTGAGTTTATCGGGCTGCCACTGGCAGCGATTGCAGGGGAGAACTTCTACCGTTTATTCCACCCCGACGACGTGGCGCGCCTCGCGTCGGAATGGCACGACATCATGGCGACAAAGAACGTCCGTGAAGTCGATGGACGGATCCGGCGGGCCGACGGGCGTTTTCGCAGATGCAGCCTCCGGCAAAAGCCAAATCTCGATATCGAGGGCAACGTCGTGAAATGGTACGGCGTCGTTCTCGATATAGAGGATCGCAAAAAGGCCGAGGATGAACTCGAGCAGACAAAGTCGGCACTCGCGGCCAGCGAAGAGAACCTTAGGCTTATTATCGACTCGCTTCCTGTCCTCGTCTGGTCGGCGCGGCCCGACGGAAGTGCTGACTTCGTCAATCAGAGTTGGCTGGACTATGCCGGTCTGCCGGCCGATCAAATCCTCGAATGGGGGTTTTTGAACCTCTATCATCCCGATGACATCCCGGAAATGGTGGAGATCTGGAAACGGGACCTTGAGCATTCCGACTTTACGCAGTTAAAGGGCCGTATCCGCGGTGCGGATGGACGGTACCGCTGGTTCTATTTTTCCGGGCGCAAGCTTACGGATGCGAATGGCCTTGTACGCTGGTTTGGGGTCAACATCGACATCGAGAACCTGCAGTACGCGGAGAATGCTCTTCGAGAGAGCGAGGCCGCGCTGAGGGAGAGCGAACGCAAGCTCAACCTCATCATCAACACGATCCCTGCCATGGCTTGGTCCTGCACGCCAGACGGACAGCTTGAGTACTGGAACCAGAACCTGATCGATTTCGTCGGTCTGCCTTTCGAGGAGATTGTCGGGTACGGCTTCTACCGTATGTTCCATCCCGACGATGTCGACCGTATGCGCATGACCTGGGAGGACATCATTGCAACAAGGCAGGGGCGTCCAGTGGATGCCCGCATCAGACGCGCCGATGGCGAGTACAGGTGGTTCAACCTGCAACAGAATCCACTGCTCGACGCGGATGGAAATGTCGTGCGGTGGTATGGCGTCGTGGTGGATATCGAGGATCGCAAGCGGGCTGAAGAGTCCCTGCGTCAGAGCCAAAGTAACCTTGCACAGGTTACCCGAATGACCACCATTGGCGAGCTAGCGGTATCAATAGCGCACGAGATCAATCAGCCGCTCTTTGCAATCGTTACCAACGCCGGGACCTGCCTGAGATGGCTTCAGGACGGGCTCGAGGATCTCAAGCAGGCTCGATTGGCTGCCGAGCGGGTCGTGCATGACGGTCACCGTGCCGGCGAGATCGTTGCCAGCATACGTGCCATGGCACAGAGGTCACCCGTGCGAATGGAGAGAACGGACTTCAAGAGGACCCTGCGCGATGTGCTTTTCCTTCTTCGGGAAGAGCTCCAGTCGCGGGGCCTGCAAGTCGTCGCGGATCTTCCTCCGGAACCTGTCGAAGTCTTCGGAGATCGGACCCAGCTACAGCAGGTTCTTCTGAACCTGATCATGAACAGCGCCGAGGCGACGCCCGATGCTGCGGAGGCACTGATCCGCATTGCCTGCACGCTGCGCGAAGGCGAGGTCGAGGTGAGCGTTTCGGATACCGGGGTGGGAATACCGGCGGAGCAACTCGATCGGGTATTCGAGGCGTTCTATACCACGAAGTCGGACGGAATAGGCATGGGGCTTTCCATATGCCGCTCCATCGTGGAGGCCCACGGTGGGCGCATCCGGGCCACGGCCAACCTTCTTGGAGGAGCCTCGTTGAGCTTCACGCTTTCCAGGTATGAGGACACGACAGTTGATCGGTGACAGAAAGAACAAGCGACCCACCGTCATCGTGATAGACGACGATCGGAGCGTCCGCGACGCCCTCAAGGGACTGTTTGAGTCTGTGGGCCTCAGTGCTGAAACTCACGGTTCAGTGAAAGAGTTCATCGCGGCTGACGACCCCGAAAAGGCCGGCTGTATTGTCCTAGACATCCGTCTTCCTGGCCAGAGCGGGCTTGAGTTTCAAGAGGAACTGGCAAGGAGCAGTATTCGCCGGTCCATCGTCCTGATCAGCGCCCATGTGGACGTGCCCATGGCGGTCCGAGCGATGAAAGCGGGTGCCATCGATGTTCTCAGCAAGCCGGTTCGGGAGCAGGACCTCCTGGAAGCAGTCAATCGCGCGATCGCGGAAGACGCAGCTCGTCGAGAGGAAAGCACAGCGAGAGCTGCCACTACGTCGAGATACCAGACACTGACGCCACGCGAGCGACAGATCATGACGTTGGTGATCGCCGGCAAGCTGAACAAGCAGATCGCAGCCGAACTGCAACTAGCGGAGCCGACGGTGAAGCTTCACAGAGGCCATATGATGCAGAAGATGAAGGCGACATCCGTCGCTCATCTCGTCAGGATTGCCGATAGACTTTGATCGCGACCAGTTTAATTTCGCTCCTGGGGTTTGGGTTGCTGTATCCCGGGCGGTAGCGGCGGGTTGCGGGCGAAGCCACCCCGGCTCTACAGTGCCTCATCACCTGGCGGGTTGATGATCTGAGAAAACTCCGCCGGTGTTAGCCAACCGAGGCCCGAGTGTGGGCAATGGTCGTTGTGGTCATTGCGCCAGCTAAAGAGAGCTGATGGAGCATCGGTCAGTGACGAGAAGACGCCTCATTCGAGAGATGATCTCGCGGCCGGCGCATTGAAACTTTTGATCAAGCGTTCTGGAATGCCTTACCCGGCGCGATGTAGTGCCATCGCAGCTTGATCCTGTGCGTCCATTGCAGGAGCGCATCGCTGGTGAACTCGCTACGTTGTCGCTGACAATCAACCCTCGTTTGCCAAGCTTCCCAACGAACTGACCCCGTTCACAGGCAACCTGCAAGCCGGAGAGCGACATGACCACGCTCGGACATTCTCTGGTGCGATCATCGACGATCGTTAGACGTGGAACCTGCCGATCGGGGTTGCTGATTCGACATGAGGTCCAGCGACTAGCGATCGTTGGCGGCAAGCGGGATCAGCATCGGTGTTCGTATGCCTATCGCTCGCTTCTGACCGCCGCGCTTGCGCCCGTCAGTCACTCTCCTCGATAAAGCCGGAAGAGCCGCTTGCGGGTCACAATGTGACCTTCACGTCCGAATTTGGGGACGCAACACAGTCGAAGTCGAAGACCCGTCGCACTTGACAACGCAGTGCTGCCTGTATTTTACTCAAGCTCGCGGAATAGGCATGCGCCGCCGCATCACATGACTTCGATTGTCTCCAGGCAGTTTCGCCTCACATCGCCCCGCCCCGTGCGGGATCTGCGTTGTGGGTTTTTTTGGTTTTGGTGCACCCGCATGAGCGACCCGATCAGGATTGGCATTCTCTTTTCGACAACCGGACCCTATGGGTCGATGGGGCGGGATGCGCGCGACGGTGCCGATCTCGCGATTGCCGAATTCGGCGACTCGTCTGATGGCGGCGTCGATGCCGTGTTATTCGATCCCCATGCGGATCTTGCCGCCTATCTCGACGGTGCCCGCAACCTGCTGCGGCAGGGATGCCGGCATATTGTCGGCACGATCACGTCGGCTGCCCGCAAGGAAGTCCTGCCGCTGATCGAAAAGCATGACGGTCTGCTCTGGTACATGTGCCCTTACGAGGGGTTCGAGGCCAATGAGAGCGTGATCTATCTCGGCGGCTGTCCGAACCAGCATCTCCTGCCGTTGTTCGACTATCTCATCCCGCGCTATGGCAAGCGGCCATATCTGGTCGGCGCCAACTATGTCTGGGGCTGGGAAATGAACCGGTTGGCGCGCGAACTGGTGGGCAATGCCGGCGGCGAGGTTCTCGGTGAGCGTTACCTGCCGCTCGATGAAACCGCCGTCGAACGGATCATCGCGGAGATCGAGCAGCGGCGTCCGAGCTTTATCCTCAACAATCTTATCGGGCCGTCCAGCTATGCGTTTCTGGCCGCGATGCGGGCGCTGGCTGACAGGGATGCCGCATTTCGGCCCGAGGTCTGCCCGGTCGTCAGCTGCGATCTGATGGAATGCGAGCTTGCTGATATCGCGCCGGGTGCTGCCACCGGGCAGCTTTGCGCCGCCTCCTATTTCGATACTCTGGCGACGTCCGAAAACCGTCGCTTCAAGCAGAATGTTCATGCGAGGTTCGGCGAGCGCCGGGTGTCGAGCGTCTTTGCGAGCGCCTATACCGCGGTCAAACTGGCGCTTGCGGCGATTGCTGCGGCGAAAACCGACGACCCGCGGGCCGTGCGACAGCAGCTCAGCCGCCAGCCATGGCCAAGCCTGTTCGGGCCGCTTGCCATTGATGCGGCAACCAACCATGCGGCGCTGCCCTTCCATCTCGGCCGCATCAACGCCGACAACGGTTTCGACGTGATCGCTTCGCGGCCGCCGCTTGCGGCAGATCCTTATCTCACCGGCGGCAACCGTCTGCAGCCGAGACTGCGGGTGGTGTCATGAGGCAGACCCCGACTTTCGCCGGCTCAAAGGTCACGATCCTGCACCGCGTAGACGGCAATACCGAAAAGCTCGTGCGCCAGCTTCGCCTGCTCGGTGTCGAGGCGGCTGTCCAGTGGGCGCCGCTGTCTTCGGGCGATCTGCCCGACATCGTCATGGTCGATGCGGACCAGGGCTGGGACGATCTCCTGCCGTTCGACAGGCAGGCGCCGCTTCGCCCCGTCGTGGCACTGCTCGGATCGGAAGCACCGGGTCGCATTGCCTGGGCGCTGTCGCAAGGAGCGGGCGCCATCATCGCCAAGCCCGTCGCCAGTTCCGCCGTCTATCCCGCGCTTGTCATGGCGCTGTCAATCCAGAAGGAGCGCGAGGAAGCACAGGATCGCATCCGGCATCTGGAGGAGCGCTCGCGCCTGAGGCCGCTCGTCTATGCGGCGGTCGAGCGTTTGATGGCCTCGCATGCGATCGGTGAGGATCAGGCCTATCGGACGCTGCGCGAATGCGCCATGCGCCGCCGCTTGCCGATGGAGCAGATCGCCGCATTTATCGTTGCCGGCGTCGAACCGCTCCCGGAGGCGATCTGATGCGGGTGTTCAAGGAGCTATTGAGGCAGCCGGTCGCGTTGTTCGGCATTCTCATCGTCTTGACGGTCGTCATTGCAGCGCTCGCCGCGCCGATGATCGCGCCGTTCGATCCTGACAACCAGATGTTCGACGGGCTTTCGCTCGAAGGTGCGCCGCTGCCGCCGGGCGGACCGTTCCTGCTCGGCACCGACACGCTGGGCCGGGACCTGTTTTCGCGTCTTCTCTACGGCGCCCGCACATCGCTGATCATCGGGCTCGTCGCCAATGGTGTGGCTGTCACGATCGGGCTGTTCGTCGGCATCGTCGCCGGCTATGTGCGCGGCTTCTTCGGCACGCTCTTGATGCGCTTTACCGATCTGATGATGGCGTTTCCAGCGCTGCTGCTCGCGATCGTGCTGGCCGCCCTGCTTCGCCCCAGCCTCTGGATCGTCGCGATGGTGATCGCCTTGGTCAACTGGGTGCAGGTCGCCCGCATCGTCTATACGGAAACCCGCGGGCTGGTGGAGCGCGACTTCATCATGGCCGAACGCTCGCTCGGTGCCGGTCACGGGCGGATCCTGTTCCTGCATATCCTGCCGCATCTGATGCCGACGGCGATCGTCTGGGGCACGCTCGGCATTGCGACGACCGTGCTTCTTGAAGCGACGCTGTCCTTCCTCGGGATCGGCGTGCAGCCGCCGCAGCCATCCTGGGGCAATATCATCTTCGAGAGCCAGAGCTATTTCCAGGCGGCACCGTGGCTGGTGTTTTTCCCCGGCGCGATCATCCTTCTGACGGCACTTTCCTTCAACCTCGTCGGTGACGCCCTTCGCGACATTCTCGATCCGACGCAGCGGGGACGAGGCTGATGGCGATGCTCTTTCTCCGGCGCGTGGTGCAGATGGCGCTGATCCTGCTGGGGGTCGCGGCGATCACCTTTGTGCTGCTCTACGCCCTGCCGGCGGATCCGGCCCGGATGATTGCCGGCCGCAGTGCAACGGCGCAGACGGTCGCCAACATTCGCCGGGAACTCGGCCTCGACCAGTCGTTGCCTGTGCAATTCTGGACGTATCTCTCCAACCTGCTGCAGGGCAATCTCGGTCGCTCCTATGCGCAGAAGACGGAAGTTGCGACGCTGATCATGGCGCGGCTGCCGGCCACCCTGACGCTGATGTTTTCCGGCATCGTCGTCGAAGTGGTGCTCGGTCTGACCCTTGGAACGATCGCTGCCGTCCGCCGCGGCGGGTTCGTCGACCGGGTGGTGATGATGGCATCCTTTGTCGGCGTGTCGGCGCCGCAATTCGTGGTGGCGCTGCTGCTGCTTTATGTGTTTGCCGCAACGCTCGGCTGGTTTCCGATGAGCGGCTACGGCACGTTTTCGCATGTGGTTCTGCCGGCCGCGACGCTCGGCGTGCTCGGTGCCGGCTGGTATGCCCGCATGGTCCGCTCCGCAATGATCGACGTGCTCAACCAGGATTACGTGCGAACGGCCCGCGCCAAAGGGTTGTCGTCGCGCCGCATCACCTTGCGCCATGCGCTGCCAAACGCCGTGCTGCCGGTCATCGCCATGATCGGCATCGATATCGGTCAGTTCATGGGCGGTGTCGTCGTGGTCGAGGCCGTCTATGGCTGGCCGGGCATCGGCCAGCTGGCCTGGCAGGCGATCCAGCAGGTGGATATCCCGATCATCATGGGCGTGACGCTCACCTCTGCGCTCGCCATCATTCTCGGCAACCTCGTTGCAGACCTTATCGCGCCGGTCATCGACCCGCGCATTAGAACCCGCTGACAGCAACAAAAAGGGGAACGACATGTTCAAACGCTGGCTTCGAAACACAACCGTTGCAACCATGGTGGCAATCGCCCCCTTGGGCACCATGTCCGCAATGGCGCAGGGCGCACCGCAGCAGGGCGGCGATATCGTCGTCACCTACAAGGACGACATCACCACGCTCGATCCGGCGATCGGCTACGACTGGGTCAACTGGTCGATGATCAAGAGCCTTTATTCGCGCCTGATGGATTACGAGCCGGGCACGCCGAACCCGGTGCCGTCGCTCGCCGAAAGCTTCGAGGTCGCTCCGGACGGGCTGACCTACACGTTCAAGCTTCGCAAGGGCGTGAAATTCTCCAACGGTCGCGAAGTCGTCGCCTCCGATGTCAAATACTCGATCGAGCGTGCCGTCGATCCGAAGACGCAAGGCCCCGGTGCCGGCTTCTTCGGCGCCATCAATGGCTTCGAGGACGTGACGGGCGGCAAGTCGGCGACATTGTCGGGCATCGAGACGCCGGATGCCGGCACGGTCGTGTTCAAGCTGTCGCGCCCCGATGCGACCTTCCTGCACGTGCTCGCCATCAACTTTGCCTCGGTCGTGCCGAAGGAAGCCGTTGAGGCAGCCGGTGGTGATTTCGGCAAGAACCCTGTCGGCTCCGGCACCTTCACTCTGAAGGAATGGACGATCGGTCAGCGTCTCGTGTTCGAGAAGAACCCTGCCTATTACGTCAAGGACATGCCGCATATCGACAAGTTCACCGTGGAAGTCGGCCAGGAACCGCTGGTTGCCTTGCTTCGTCTGCAGAAGGGCGAGGTCGATATCGCCGGTGACGGCATTCCGCCGGCAAAGTTCCTGGAAATCAAGAACTCGCCCGACGGCGCCCAGATCATCGTCGACGGTGCGCAGCTGCATACCGGCTACATCACGCTCAACACCAAGATGAAGCCGTTTGACAACGTCAAGGTGCGTCAGGCCCTCAACATGGCGGTCAACAAGGATCGCGTCGCCCGCATTCTCAATGGTCGCGCCACGCCCGCCAACCAGCCGCTGCCGCCGCTGATGCCCGGGTACGACAAGTCGTTTACCGGCTATGCCTACGACGTTGCCAAAGCCAAGGCGCTGCTTGCGGAAGCGGGCTTTGCCGACGGTTTCGAGACGGTGCTCTACTCGACGAATACCGATCCGCAGCCGCGCATCGCCCAGGCCATCCAGCAGGATCTGGCAGCAATCGGCGTTAAAGCCGAAATCCGGGCGCTTGCCCAGGCCAACGTGATTGCTGCCGGCGGAACCGAAGGCGAAGCGCCGATGATCTGGTCGGGCGGCATGGCCTGGATCGCCGACTTCCCGGATGCGTCGAACTTCTACGGCCCGATCCTCGGCTGCGCCGGCGCGGTACAGGGCGGCTGGAACTGGTCCTGGTACTGCAACAAGGATCTCGATGCCCGCGCCGTTGCGGCAGATTCGATGTCCGATCCGGCAAAGGCCGCCGAGCGTACCGCTGCCTGGGGCAAGGTGTTCACCGACATCATGGCCGATGCGCCATGGGTTCCTGTGATCAACGAGCGCCGCGTCGTTGCCAAGTCGCTGCGCATGGGCGGTGCCGACAACATCTACATCGATCCGACCCGCGTCATCAACTACGACGCGATCTTCGTGAAGCAGTAGACGCTTTCGGCCTTCGCTTGAGGTCGATACCCCCTCTGGCCTGCCGGCCATCTCCCCCACAAGGGGGGAGAAAATCCGCGGCGACGTGCAGTTTCGATTGCGGACGGAACGGCGGGCTAGACCCTTCCCCTTGTGGGGAGGGGTCGGGGAGGGGACTTGCCAACAAAAGCTACCAGGGAGAACATTCATGTGCATAGCCTGTACCCACACCATTCACCGCGCCCAGCATAATTTCGGCTGGAACAAGGATTTCGAACCGGCAGTGGTCGCGAAACCGGGCGAGACGATCCATTTCGAGTGCCTGGACTCTTCCGGCGGCCAGCTAGGGCGCGATGCGACGCTGGAGACGCTGAACAGCCTCGATTTCGGCAAGATCAATCCCGTTTCCGGACCTGTTTATGTGGAAGGCGCCAAGCCGGGCGATGCGCTGAAGGTCACGCTGCGCAAGTTCATTCCGTCAGGCGTCGGCTGGACGGCCAACATTCCGGGTTTCGGTCTTCTCGCCGACCAGTTCAAGGATCCGGCGCTGCATGTCTGGACCTATGATACCGCGACCATGGCGCCGTCATTGTTCGGCCCCGGTGGACGGGTGCCGCTGAAGCCGTTTGCCGGGACGATCGGTGTCGCTCCTGCCGAACCGGGCACCCATTCGGTCGTGCCGCCGCGCCGGGTCGGGGGCAATCTCGATATCCGCGACCTGTCGGCCGGCGTCACGCTCTACCTGCCGGTTGAAGTCGAGGGTGCGCTGTTCTCGATCGGCGATACGCATGCCGCCCAGGGCGACGGCGAGGTCTGCGGCACGGCGATCGAAAGCCAGATGAATGTCGAGGCGACCATCGAGCTGGTCAAGGATGCGAAGCTCCAGTCCCCGCGCTTCACCGTGACCGAGCCGGTGACCCGCCATCTCGACGGCGCCGGATACGAAGTCACGACCGGCATCGGCCCGGACCTGATGACCGGCGCGCGCGAAAGCGTCATGCGGATGATCGATCTGCTGACCGTCGAACACGGGTTGAACCCGGTCGATGCCTATATGCTCTGCTCGGTCTGCGGCGATCTCAGGATCAGCGAGATCGTCGATGCGCCGAACTGGGTGGTGTCGTTCTACTTCCCGCGGATCGTCTTCGCGTGAACGAGCATTCCGCAACAGCTGCGATGCCGATCCTCAGCGTCCGCGATCTCGATGTCGATGCGCGGACGCCCGAGGGGCGCAAGCCCGTTCTGCGAAACGTGAGCTTCGATCTAGCGGCGGGCGAAACGCTCTGCATCGCCGGCGAATCCGGGTCGGGTAAATCCGTCACCTCACTGTCGATCATGGGATTGTTGCCGAAGGCCTCGCTGACGGTGACCGCGGGTAAGATCCTGCTCGGCGATCGCGACCTGACATTGCTTTCCGATCGGGCGATGCGCGCGGTGCGGGGCGGCGATATCGCCATGATCTTCCAAGAGCCGATGACCTCGCTCAATCCCGTGATCTCGATCGGCACGCAGCTGACCGAAGCGATCCGCGAGCATCAGGGTCGCGACAATGCGGACGCCGTGGCGCTTCAGATGCTCGACGCGGTGCATATGACCGAGCCGGCACGTCGGATGAAGCAATTTCCGCACGAGCTTTCCGGCGGCATGCGGCAGCGGGTGATGATCGCCATGGCGCTGTCCTGCCGGCCAAAAGTGCTGATCGCCGACGAGCCGACAACCGCACTCGACGTGACGGTACAGGCGCAGATCCTGAAGCTGATGCGCGAATTGAAGCGCGAGTTCGACACCTCGATCATCATGATTACTCACGACATGGGTGTTGTGGCGGAAATGGCCGACCGCGTCGTCATCCTGCAGAACGGCCGCATCGTCGAGCAGGGCGGTGTCATCAATATCTTCCACCGGCCGCAGGCGGCCTATACGCAGCAATTGCTGGCCGCCGTGCCGATCCTTGGTGCGCATGCGGGAACCGACGGTCCGCCGCGTGTCTCGGCCGAGCCGAAACAGCCGCTTCCCGCGCCGGATCGGTCGCCTGTCCTCAATGTCCGCGATCTCGGCGTCAGCTATGGCAGCGTCGCCGGCCGGATTTTCAAGGGCAAGCCGCCTGTGAATGCGGTCAGCGACGTCGCCTTCGATATCCTGCCCGGCGAGACGCTGGGTCTGGTCGGCGAAAGCGGATCGGGCAAATCGACCACCGGAAAAGCGGTCCTCGGCCTCATTCCCTTCACCGGCCATGTGATGATCGACGGCCGTGAGATCGGCATGCTTAGCCAGCGCGATATGCAGGCGGTGCGCCGGTCGGCGCAGATGATCTTCCAGGATCCCTATGCCTCGCTCGATCCGCGCATGGCTGTCGGTCGGGCGATCGCCGAACCCTTGGTCATCCACGGTATCGGCAACAGAACCGAGCGGAAGGACCGGGTCGCAGACCTGCTTCGCCGCGTCGGGCTGCCGCCGGAGGCTGCCAGCCGGTACCCACACGAGTTTTCAGGCGGCCAGCGCCAGCGCATCTGCATCGCCCGGGCGCTGGCTCTCGAACCCAAGCTCATCGTCGCCGACGAAAGCGTTGCGGCGCTCGACGTCTCCGTGCGGGCGCGCGTGCTGGACCTGATGCTGGAATTGCAGGAGACGATGGGGATCGCCTATCTGTTCATCAGCCACGACATGGCAGTGATCGAGCGCATGTCCCACAATGTCGCGGTGATGCGCGGCGGGTCGATCGTCGAGATGGGCAGCCGCCGAGACGTCTTCGAACAGCCGAAGGACGAGTATACGCGGGCGTTGATGGGTGCGGTGCCGATCCCCGATCCCGCTGCGCGTCGCCATCACGGTTAAGGCGACGCGTATTCGTGGATTGCCTGACCTCGATGCGGGACTGTTTTGCCACGGTGCAGCGGCTGACGATAAACGCTTTACGACGAGGATAACGTTGATGCGTCAACACGTATGCCGAACACAAGACACGGATTTCGTTGCTACTCATCGATTTTTTTGACAGCTTGTCCCGCAGATAGCCTTGGCCATCACACCAACGATACAACTCTATCAGCTATAACGGAACTCGTATAACAATGTTGAAGAACATCCCAAAGCATTTGAGCCCGGATGTGCTGTGGGCACTCGCAGCAATGGGGCACGGTGATTGTCTGGCCGTGGTTGATGCCAACTACCCAGCTTATTCTCGTCATCAACGTGTCTTACCGATTGTGGGAGTGCCGCTCGTTTCAATCATCGCCGATATATTGAAACTGATGCCGGTCGACGACTTTCTTGAAAAACCCGTAGTTAAAATGGTCCCTGACGGAGACCTGAGCTACGCCGCGTCGGTTCATTACGATGTCGAAAAGATAGTAAACGATACGGAGGAGCGGCAGGTTAGCTTCGAGCCCGTCGAGAGGACGAAGTTTTACGACGTTGCGGCTCGCGCATTCGCTGTTGTCGCGACTACGGATGACAGGCCCTTTGGTTGTTTCATTTTCACAAAGGGCGTCATCCGATCCGTCTAGTTTCCGTCGGCGCCGTCGGTTCGATTTTGCAAGAGTTCTGATATGGTTAGGCGTCCTTTGATCTCTGATTCAGAGCTTTCGGGATCGTGACGTGGATGCACGTTTTCATGTTGACGACCTGCGTGATGCGAATATCGGCCGCCAAGCTGCAGCGGGCGTGCATGTCACCGAAGCCGTCTGCGGCTATGTCGGATCGAGTGCTGTCAGGTTAGAAGCAGATCGAGGTTAGGTCGAGACCACACGCCACCAGCGATCAGCCGCTTTTGCAATAGGCGCGCCAGCCTCCATATCGGCTAATGTCGTTTGCGCCTGTCTCGAGCGCGATCTGTTCGCACAGGAACCCCTTTGCCGACGTTCCGTCCGACAGCGAGACCGTGCCGATCCCGAGAGGCGCGGGGATTGCCGCCACAAACCGGCCGAAGGCTGCGGGCGTCAGGCGCCAGATCTCGACTTCGATCTCGGTACCCTGATTCTGGCCCACCTTCACCATGCCCGGCTTGGCGGGAACCGTGCCGGCGAGGGCGTAAAGGCGGTAGTCGGTGGACGTCCGTGTCGTTCGGGAGAATTGGCCGTCGAGGTCGATGAGCTGATGATTGAGCGGCATTCCCGAAAGATGCGCGCCGACCACGACCAGATCGATCAGATCATCTGCCGGCACGACAGGCGGTGCCTCGGTCGGAGCCGGTAGCGGCCAGCCTGTCGCGCCGAGCGTCAGCCCGCTCGCGGCGTGAAGATCGCGGGCAAGCGTCGCTGTCAGCCCTTCCTTGCCGGCCGGTGCGAGAAGGGTGACGCTTGCCGGCAGGCCGTCCGGTCGCTTCCCGGTCGGGACGGCGATGCCGCACATATCGAGCAGATTGACGAAATTCGTGTAGGTGCCGAGGCGGGAATTTTCACGGATCGGTTCGGCTTCCAGCTCAGCGACCGTGAAATGCCGGGGTGCGGTGGGCACGCAGAAGAGATCGACGGACCCAATGACCGGCGCGAGCCGCTTCTTGAGTGCCTGCAGCGCATAGAGGCCGTTGAATGCGTCGGCTGCCGAGAGCGCTTTCGCTCCGCCATAGATGCTGCGCGTTACGGGATGGAACTTGTCTTCATGCGCATCGAAGAAATCCTTCACCGCTGCATAGCGTTCTGCAACCCAGGCGCCTTCGTAAAGCAGGTCGGCCACCTCGTAGAAATCGGCAAAGGGGATTTCGACGAGCTTGTGGCCAAGACCGGAGAGGACGGCGAGGGCCTCTGCGTATGCCGCTTCCATCGACGTGTCGCCGAAGAACCTCAGGTCGGTCGCTGCGGGAACGCCGATCGTCAGCACGGGCGGCGCCGCGGGGTAGCCTGTGGTCGGAATTGATCTCGAATAGGCGTCGGTCTCATCCGGTCGGGCAGCGACCGAGAACACGGTCCAGGCGTCCTCCACCGTCAACGCAAAGACGGAAACGCAATCGAGCGTCCGGCATGCGGGAATGACCCCGGTGGTGGAAAAAGCGCCAAGGCTTGGTTTTAGGCCGACGATATTGTTGAGACCGGCCGGAATGCGGCCCGAACCGGCCGTATCCGTGCCGAGCGCGAACGAGACGATACCGTGTGCTGTCGCAACGGCTGAACCGGAGGAGGAGCCGCCCGGAACGAGCGTTGGATCGATGGCATTCTTCGGGATCGGGTAGGGTGAGCGCACGCCGACAAGGCCTGTGGCGAATTGGTCGAGATTGGTCTTGCCGATGACCAGCGCTCCCGCCTCTTTCAGCAGGCGCACGATGGTCGCATCTTTTTCCGGCGTGTAGGCGTAGTCGGGGCAGGCGGCGGTGGTCGGCATGCCCGCGACGTCGATATTGTCTTTTACCGCAAAGGGTATGCCGAACAGCAGCTTTGCGGGATCGAAGGCGCCGAGCTTTTCCGCTTCCGCCAGGATCTCGAGTTTATCGCCCAGGTGGATGAAGATACCGGGGTCATCGACCTCGGCAATCCGGGCAAACACGCGCTCGACGATCTCGGTGACGGTGCCGCCGTTGCGATAGAAATTCGACAGCGAGACGATGTCGAATGCGGGTAGATCCGTCGATGTGGAGTAAGTCATGCCATGCTCTCTTCAAGTATCTTCACGGGCCGGTCCCACTGGATCAGCACCACACATCCCTTATCGCTCCAGACCGAATGCTCGGTGCCGGCGGCGTTGACCACGTAACTGCCCTCACCGTAATCCCCCGCTTCATCGGACTGCACGCCGTTGAGAACGAGGATGGTTTCGAGCCCCTGATGGAGGTGGCGTGGCACGGATGCTCCCGGCTGATACTTCAGTATCGCCACGCCCGGTTGGTCGCCCTCGAACGCTCTGATCCAGTGGATCGTCACATCTTTGCGGAACGGTCCGAATTCCAGGTCCTTCCAGCCTCCAGACGTCAGCATGGCGCGTGTCGTTTCAGGCATGGGGTAGTCCTTTCAGGATGTCGTCGATATGCGCCGTCCAGCCGACGATCGCGCCCTGAGCGCGGATCATGGCAATGGCAGTGGCCTTGAATTCGGGGAAATAGCTTTCGGTCGCCTCCTCGCAAAGCAGGCATTCATAACCACGGTCGTTCGCTTCCCGCATGGTCGTCTGAACGCAGACCTCGGTGGTCACGCCGGCAAAGACGAGCTGGGTGATGCCCTTCTGCTTAAGGATTTCGCCGAGTGCCGTCGCATAGAAAGCGCCCTTGCCGGGCTTTTCAATCACCACTTCGCCGGCGATCGGAGCGAGTTCCGGCAGGATTGCCGTGCCCGGTTCTCCCGCAATCAGCACACGGCCCATCGGCCCTTCGTCGCCGATCCGCAGAGAGGGGTTGCCGCGATCACGCTTGGCAGGCGGCAGGTCCGAGAGATCGGGCCTGTGACATTCCATCGTGTGGATGACAGGCAGGCCCGCGGCGCGAAAACCTTCGATAAGCCGCTTCACGTCCGGCACGATCCGGGTGATACGAGAGACGTCGTTGCCGAGGCTTGCGCCGAAGCCGCCGGCTTCGGCAAAATCGCGCTGCATGTCGATCACAACAAGCGCCATCTCGGCAGGTCGCAATGGAAAATCGAACGGTTCGGCCTTGATCATCGACATCAGTGGTGCCCCGCCATATGTGCCCCGATCACGCCGATGTCGGCGCCACGCGCCGGCGTCTCGTAGACGAGCCGTCCCTCGGAAATGACGATGATGCGGTCGGACATTTCGAGAAGCTCGTCGAGATCTTCAGAAAGCAGCAACACGGCCGTTCCAGCATTGCGCGCCTTCATGATGCGGGCGCGGATTTCTGCAACGGCCGAGAAATCCAGCCCGAAACACGGGTTGGAAACGATCAGCAGATCGACATCGCCTGTCAGTTCGCGGGCAAGCACGGCACGCTGAACATTGCCGCCGGAAAGCGCCGCAATCGGTGATGACGACGATGCGGTCTTCACCTTGAAATCGGAAATGAGCGACGTAGCCCGTTTTTTCATGCCGGCCTTGGAGAGCCACATTGCATCCCGGCCATCGGCCTTGAGGTCGAAGGTTCGGAAGGAAAGGTTCTCGCTGACCGTCATCCTTGGCGCGCAGGCATTTTGCAGCGGCTCTTCGGGAATGAAACGTACATTGTTAGCCCGCGTCTCGGCGCGAGTTGCCCCATAGGCCGAGCCGTTGACCTCGATGCTGCCGGCGCTGAGAGGTCGCTGACCGGACAGGATCTCGGCAAATTCCTTTTGTCCGTTGCCGGATATGCCGGCGATCCCGACGATCTCGCCTTCGCGGACCGAGAGGTCGTCGATCTCGATCGTCCTCAGCCCAGATCGATCCGGCGCCCTGACGTTGCTGAGCCTGAGCACCGTTTCCGCAGATTGGTTGACAGGCGCGCGGCTGTCGAGTTCGGCGAGTTTCACATTGCCGATCATCATCGCTGCCATGTCGGCGGTTGAGAGGTCACTGACCTTTCCCGTCCCGACCAGCTTGCCGCGACGCAGGATCGAGACGTCGTCGGCGAATTTGGTGATCTCGTGAAACTTGTGGGATATCATCAGCACGGTCAGCCCGCCGCTCTCCGTCATCCCGCGCACGAGGCCCAGCATCTCGTCGGCTTCGGCGGGCGTCAGAACTGATGTCGGCTCGTCGAGAATGAGGAAGGACCGGCCGAGATAGAGCTGCTTGACGATTTCAAGCTTCTGTTTCTCGCCAGCGGCAAGCTCGCTGACCGGTCGGTCGAGCGAGATCTTGAACGGCATACGCTCCATGAATTCAGCGAGTTCGCGGCGCTCCTTCGCCCAGTTGATCACGGCCGGCACTTGAGCCCGGCTGATCACGAGGTTCTCGGCCCCGGTGAGCGATGGGACTAGGGTGAAATGCTGGTAGACCATACCCAGCCTGTGGGTGGCCGCATCCCGTGGAGACGCGATCGCGACTTCGCGTCCGTCGACCGAAAGCGAGCCCGACGTCGCGTGGTAAAAGCCCATGATGCATTTGACCAGGGTCGACTTGCCGGCGCCGTTCTCGCCGAGAAGCGCGTGGAAGGATCCGGCTGGAACGCTGATCGAAACGTCATCCAGCGCCGTAAACGCGCCGAACCGCATGGTCATTCCCAATGTGTCGATGCTGGCAGCCTTGCCACGCTCCGGAAGAGGGGTATCGCGAACAATGCTCACTTCATCTCTCCTTTTCAACAATGATAGCGACAGGCCCGCCGCCGGGTGGTCCCTGGTGCTCGGCGCCACCAGAGACATAGAGATCGGTCATGCCGAAGACGCCCGCGAGCACGCCGCCGACAAAGGCGCGGGCATGGCGGGTGCCGGCAATGTCTGAATCGTCCAGCATCGTGTGACGCCGGCCACCGACCATGCCGGATGGGTCGGGTTCCGCCTTGGCCAGTACGGCGGCAATCGTCGCCCTTTCCGGCAGGCGCGCACGGGCGCCGTGCACGGAAGCAGTATCGATGGCGCTCGCCATGACGGCGTGATCGATCGCAAGCGGTCCGCTCCAGGCTCGGCTCATTCCAAGTACGATGATCTCGTGATCGGTCAGTTCGACGCCGGCGGATGCGGATGCGCGACGTGAAAAGAGGTCGTGACGGGAGCCGATGACCTCATCGGTAATGGTTGCGGCATCGACTTCGCCAAGTGCTAGGGCGACGCCCAGCGCCGAGGCTCCACGCGAAAGTCCCATGGACTTGAGTGTCTCGCGCGTGGCGACGGCGTGCCCCGTACTGTCTGCTTCGCCGATGCGGGCAAGCGTCAGAAGCGGGCATTTGATCTGGACGAAATGGACGTCCGCGGGGTCGTCGATGCCTGCATCCGCCATCGCGGTTCTTACGCCTTCGGCGACCATAAGCGCCTGTTCACGACGCCCGAGATGATGGAATGGGAGGTGGGGCGTTCTGGATGTACCGATGGCGAGAGCGGGCCCGCCTGCATCTGCGGCGTCATCAATCAAGCTCTCACGCGCAAAAACCGTCCAGTGCGGCGACAGGGCTCCTTCGGTGCCACCGGACATCACCAGCGAGACACCCTCGACGCCGTGGCGCGCGAACAGTGCCTCGAAACTCGCCGTGGCGAAGCCCCGCGTGAAATCGTTGACGCATCCGTTGCCCTCCGTCTTTCCGAGGATCGCAACGACGTTTTCCGGCTTCAGCCCTGCCGCGAACAGGGCTTCTACGCCCGATAAATCGGACGGACCGCTCGCCGCGACGCGAAAGACTTGAGCAAGCCTGGTCATGGTGGCGGCTTGCATCATCACGGGAGTGCCTCGATCAGCATTTTCGAGCTGGCCACCGCGCCGAAGACGCCGCCCTGCATCTTGACCATCTTGATCGCAGCGAGGTGGTTGCCGTAATCGGTCGCGCCGCAGCAATCCTCCAGAAGCAGGCATTCGAAGCCGCGATCGTTGGCCTCACGCATGGTCGTCGATACGCAGACATCTGTGGTGATGCCTGTCAGAATGATGTTCTCGATGCGCTTCTGGTGGAGGATCAGCTCCAGATCCGTTGCGCAGAAAGAACCCTTGCCGGGCTTGTCGATGATCGTTTCGCCCTCGATCGGATAAAGCTCCGGAATGATGTCCCATCCCGGCTCGCCGCGCGTCAGGATGCGGCCGCAGGGGCCGGGATCGCCGATGCCAGCACCGATGCGCTGCGAGCGCCAGCGCTTGTTGGCGGGAAGGTCGGCCAGATCGGGACGGTGGCCTTCGCGGGTGTGGATGATGTGGTAGCCTTTGGCACGCATGGCCGCGAGCACCGATCTGATCGGCTCGATCGGCGCCTGCACCAGCGACAGATCATAACCCATGTGGTCGACATAACCGCCCTTGCCGCAGAAGTCCGTCTGCATGTCGATGATGATAAGGGCGGTATTGTCGGGCCTCAGCTTGCCATTATAGGGCCAGGGATAGGGATCGGCACCGATATAGCTGCCGGTTGTTTCGACCATCGCATCCATGATGTCTCTCCTATTCCGCTGCCGGCTTGAGGGTTTCGCCATAACGGCGCGACGGCTTGTCGAAACCGCATGAGGTGCCATCGGTGACCTTGACCTCGTTCTCCCAGGGCAGCTGGTATTTGCCGGCGATCAGGTCGTGCATGTAGCTGTAGGGTGCATCGCCGGCGCCGCCTTCGACAGCAACGTAGCCGCGATGGCCGAACTGGTAGATATTGTTTTCCACGCCCCAGCCGCGTCGTGCCTCGCGCACGAGATCCGGCCGGACTTCGGCTGTTATGATCTCGTTCGGCCGGCCCGACGTCCCATGCGCAATGACCGAGCCGTCGAAATTGCAGATCATGCCTTCGCCCATGCTGTCGAACGTGCCGTCCGAGCCGCACATGCAGACATTGGCGGTGACCACGAGATTGCAGAAGGCATTCGACTGGTTGGTAAAGCGCCAGGCCTCGCGGATCGGCGCGGTATAGCCTGCCGTCCGGATCATGATCTCGGCACCCTTGTAGGCGCATTCGTGCGCCATCTCGGGGAACATGCCGTCGTGGCAGATGATCAGTGCAAGCTTTGCGCCTTTCGGCCCGTCGATGACAGGTATGCCGAGATCGCCGGGTTCCCAGGGCTCGACCGGCACCCAGGGATGCATTTTGCGATAATAGAGCTTCAGCTCACCCTGGTCGTCGATGACGATGCCGGAATTGTAAGGCATGCCGCCCGGGTTCAGTTCCATGATCGAGAAGCAGCCCCAGATCGCATTTTTGCGGCAGGCTTCCTTGAAAGCAGCAACCTCCGGACCGTCCAGCGAGCACATGATGTCAGGATTGATGTCCATCGATAGACCGTGGAGCGCATATTCTGGGAAGACGACGAGATCCATGCCGGGCTGGTTGCGCCGCGCCTTGGCGACGAGATCGACGATCACCTGCGTCTGGCGGGCAAGGTCCGCTTTTGTCACGGTCACCGGCAATTGCAGTTGCACGAGACCGATACCGACGCCGTGTTCGGATTTGTTGAGGCCGCCTAAGCCATTCATGTCGCAACTCCTATCATTTCGTCAGGGAAAGCGCGCCCGGCGCGCCGGAAAGCGCGCGGTGGGGCGAGGATGTGGCAATCAGTATGGCAAGCGTCAGCACGTAAGGCGCCGCGTAGAAGAGGTAGTAGCCCTGCGTCACGCCCACCGATTGCAGCGCCGGTCCAAGCGCGCCTGTCCCGCCGAAGAGAAGTGCTGCTAGGAAGCAGTGGATCGGGTTCCAGCGGGCAAAGATCACGAGCGCCACGGCCATGAGGCCCTGGCCGGAGGAAATGCCCTCGTTCCAGGAGCCGGGATAGTAGAGCGAGAGATAGCCTCCGCCGACAGCCGCCAGCGATCCACCGAGCGCGGTGGCAAGCAACCGCACGCGGTCCGGGTTGATGCCCATCGCGCGGGCCGCATCGGTGGAGTCCCCGACGACGCGCAGGATGAGGCCGGGACGGGTATTGCGGAAGGCCCAGAACAGAAAGAGAGAAAGGGCAAAGCCGATGAAGAAGAGGACATTGATATTCAGCGCCGCCTGGACCTGCGGATAGGACGACCAGTTGCCGAGCGGGATGGACGGCAGCTTTGGCGCGGAAGGCTGGATGAAGGGCTTGCCGAGGAAGAAGGCGAACCCGAGCCCGAACTGCATCATGGCAATGCCGATCGCGATGTCGTTGACGCGCGGGAAGCGGCAGATGAAGCCATGAATGAGCCCGAAGACCGCTCCTGCCGCCATGGCCGCGAGCACACCGAGCCATGGCGAACCGGTGAGGACGGCGACGGCGTAGGCCGTCATGGCTCCGAAAACGAGCGTGCCTTCCAATCCGAGATTGATGCGTCCGGAACGCTCGGTAATGGCTTCGCCGAGCGAGACGAAAATAAACGGAGTAGAGACGCGGATTGCCCCGGCGAGGATCGCAAGCGGCACGCCCCAGAGACCAATGTTTGTCTCGTCCATCACGTTCTCCTTTTCCAGAGGTCGGGATTGAAGACCTTGAACCTGCCGTAAAAGGTCTCGCAGAAGAGGATGACGATGAAGAGCGTGCCCTGCAGCGCAACGACGGTCGCATCAGGCAGTCCCATCCGGCGCTGGATCAGGCCGCCGGATGCCTCGAGCCCTCCGAGCAGAAACGCGATCGGGATGATTGCCAGTGGATTGTGGCGCGCCAGAAATGCCACGAGAATGCCGGTGTAGCCGTAACCTGCCGCAATCGAGCCGTTCGCACTGCCCTGCACGGCCGCCACCTCCAGCATGCCGGCAAGCCCGGCGAATGTGCCGGCGATCGCCGTGAAGCCGACGATCAGTCGACCGACCGGCAAGCCCTGGATCTGTGCGGCGCGTACATTTCCGCCGGCCATCCGAGCGGCAAAGCCGTAGCTCGTCATCTCGATCAGGATCCAGGAGCCGACGCAGGCTATGATGCTGATGACGAGGCCCCAGTGAACATCCATTCCGGGGATATCGCCGATCATATATCCTGGTGGCAGCGGCATGGTGGAGGGCTTGTTCAGGCTTGCCGGATCCCGCAACAGCCCTTCCACGAGCTGGTTCATCAGCGCGATCGCGATATAGGCCAGCAGCAGCGACGAGATCGTTTCGTTGACGCCGCGGTAGTGCCGCAGAAACCCTACCGCACCGATCCAGATGCCGCCGACGATCATGGACGCAACCGCCATGACGATGAGCGCCGGATAGGGAGGAAGGAAGCCGGTCAGTGGTGCGGCAACCGCTGCGGCTGCAACGCCGCCGAGCACGAGCGCGCCTTCTCCGCCGATGATGACCAGACCGAGGCGTGCCGGCAGTGCCACGCAGAGCGCTGTGAGGAGGAGGGGCGCTGCGCGCGAAAGGCTGTTTTGCAGCGAAAACCAGCTGCCGAAACCGCCGGTATACATGAGCTGGAAGAGCGCGACCGGCGACTTGCCGATCGCGAGAATGAAGAGGGAAAAGAGCATGAGGCCTGCCAGAATGGCAGCAGACCCGATGACGACGGGCTCTGCACGCCGCGCCAGCCATTCCAGAAGCGGGCGGAACGTGGTCCCTCCGCCGGCATTCAACGAGACCGCTGGAACGTTTGCTTGAACTGTCATGACGCTTCTCCCTTCACCCGATGTCAGGAGGTGGAGCCGACCACGCCCTCGACGAGGTAAGCCATGCTTTCGAGATCGATCGCATCCTCCGCATAAGCCTTGTCGGCCGCGATCACGGTATTGCCCTTGTTGTCCTTGAGGGGACCCTTGAACACGGAAAGCTTGCCGGTCATCGCCTCGGCAAGTGTCGCATCGAACATCTTGCGGCCTTTTTCCGATACGCCGGGACCGAGCGGGCTCATCTTGACGAAGCCGTCCTTCAGTCCGCCGCGAACGAAGTTCCCGAGTTTTTCGCCGGCCTGGGCCTTCTTGATGAAGTCCGTATAAACGTTGCCCCACGCCCATTCGGCGCCGGTCAGGTATCTCTCTGGCGCAAGCGGGCTCTGGTCGGCGTGATAACCGCAGACGAAGGCGCCGCGGCCGGCGGCGGTCTCGACCACGACCTTCGGGCTGTCGACGTGGCAGGTAATGACATCTACACCCTGATCGACCAGCGCGTTGGTGGCTTCGGCTTCCTTGATGGCGAGCGACCACTCACCGGTGAAGATCACCTGGCAGGTGATGGTCGGGTCGACGGAACGGGCACCGAGCAGGAACGCGTTGACGTTCTGCAGGACCTGCGGGATGGGCTTCGCCGCGACGAACCCGATCTTCTTGCTTTTGGAAGCATGGCCGGCGGCGACCCCGCTCAGATACTGACCCTGGTGGATGTAGCCGAAATAGGATCCGGTATTGGCGGGGTGCTTGCCCTGCTGCCACAGGCCGCCGCAATGGCGAAACTGGGTGTCGGGATATTTGGCTGCCATAGCCAGCATGTGGGGATCGAAATAGCCGAACGACGTCGGGAAAACCAAAGAGGCGCCGTCGAGGTTGATCATCGATTCCATCGTCTTCTGGACATCGACGGTCTCGGGCACGTTTTCTTCTTCGACGAGCGTGACACCCGGCATGGCCTTGATCACCGCAGCACCTTCGGCGTGCGCCTGATTGTAACCGTAGTCATCCTTCGGTCCGACATAGATGAAGCCGACCGTCAGCTCGGTCTGCGCCCATGCCGTTGCCGGCATAAGACCCGGGACTGCGCTAGCCGCAAGTCCAGCCGCAGACACCTGCAGAAAATTTCGGCGGTTCATGGAAAGGAGTTTCGTCATCGTCATTCTCCCTCGCGGCGCTCGGCCGTTCGCTATTGGACAAGGGACAGCAAGCAACAGGCGTGCCACTTTGTAAGTCATTGAAAATGCTGATGCCGACTGAACAGATAACAAGAACTGACAAAACTGCATGCAGTTTTGGCCGAGCGTGCTGATTTTAGCGTCACTGTATGAAAAATATTCGGGGAAACCGAGATGCGCTCCCAGCGCTATCTAGGATGTCTGGACGAAAAGCATTTAAGTTCAATGCATTGAGGAAAGCGTTGACATGGCGGAACACGAGCTGCATCTGTATGCACTACGTCTAAAGCGCCGAGAGTGTCGTGACTGAGGTGAAGCGAAGAAGATTAGTCCGGGCCGGGACGACTGTGGAGCAGATGGTGAGAGCCATTGCCGATATGATCGTGACCGGCGAGATGCTGCCTGGCGAAAGGCTCGACGAGCTTTCTCTCGCCGCCCGGTTCGAAGTCTCCCGGACGCCTGTCCGGGAAGCGTTGCGGGAACTCGGCGCAATGAGCCTGGTTGGCCGGGAGCCCAATCGCAGCGCCGTCGTGATGAACGTGACGCAGGCCCGCCTCCACTCCATGTTCGAGGCTATGGCGGAACTGGAAGGCATCTGTGCCAGGCTCTCTGCCGAGCGCATGACGGTCGACGAGCGACGTGGCTTGGATATCGAACATCGCAGTTCGATACATCTCGTGCATTCGGGCTCGTCGGAGGACTATTCCGCTTACAACACCGAATTCCACAACAGGCTTTACCGAGGAGCTCACAACGATCACCTTCTCGAATTGGCAACACAGACCAGGGCAAGGCTGGCGCCATTTCGCCACGCGCAGTTTCGTCTGACCGGGAGGCTCTCGAAGTCATACGATGAGCATGACCGGATCGTTACCGCCATTCTGCGCGCCGATTGCAAAGCCGCCGGGCAGGCGGCCTTCGACCATGTGTCGATCGTCAGCGACGCCAGCGCGGTTTTTGTTGCAGCGCATGGTTGAGGTTTTGACGTCGCGGATTTTCGAAAGGCTAGCTCTTCGAGAGGCGAGGACGACGGTTTGCTTCCCATCAAGGAGTGCGAATGTTGGGCTGTGACGAGATCTCCGCAAAATTGCATTGAGACCGTTGGGAAAGACTATATTTGTCTTATTCAACGGCATACCGATTGGTGCTGCTGTATGACCTGTCCAATGAAAGCGTTTTCATGTCGTATGCCGCCGCACCTGCAATCCTACTAGATCTCGATGGAACTCTAATCGCGTCGGAACCCGGAATTCTCTCGAGCTGCAGGGCAGCGCTTCGTTCCCTTGGACATGATACTGATCCTGCCATGGACATCAGGTCGATCATTGGCCCGCCGATCGAGGACGTCATGCGGTACCTGCTCGGACAGTTCGGCGACGACCGGGTCACCGAAGGGGTCGATGCCTACCGGCAGGACTACGGGTCGCGAGGCCTTCTTCTGAGTGAGGTCTATGACGGTATCCCGGAAGCTCTTTCCAGGATGAAGAAAGAAGCCAGGCTTTTCCTCGCGACATCCAAGCGCGAAACGTTTGCGCGCCGCATACTGGAAGACAAAGGCCTAGATGCTCTGTTCACCGGTATTTATGGATCGACCCCGGCCGGCGACATCGACCATAAGCCTGAACTGATTGCGCACATCATCCAGCAGCATGAGCTTGACGCGGATCGTTGTGTCATGATCGGCGATCGAAAATACGATGTCACCGGCGCCCATGCCAACGGCATGCGGGCTGCGGGTGTGCTCTGGGGCTACGGTGAGCAAGCCGAACTGGAGAGCGCGGGAGCGGATCGCCTGGTCGTACAGACCGCGGAACTGGCCGATGTCGCGCTTGGCATGGTGTCCAGCGCCGAACGATAATCCAGGCTGTCGCTTAATAACCGAGCGCGATGCCGTCCTTGCGGTGGTCGGTGGCTCCCAGCAGAACGCCCCGCTCGTGGTCGATGTAGACTGCCTGCGCACCGCCGATCGGTTCGTCCGCCCAGACGGTTGTGTGGCCGCGACGTTCCAGATCCATCCGCACGTCGTCGGAAATGGTTGGCTCGAGACTGAGCTTGCCATCGAAATAGAAACTACGCGGCTGGTCGCTCGCCTGCTGCGGATCCATGTCTCGATCGAGGATTTGGCTCAGCAGATGGCAATGGCCGACCGCCTGGTATTGCCCGCCCATGACCCCGAAGGTCATGCGCGTCTTGCCGCCCTCGGCCAGCATGCCGGGGATGATCGTGTGGAAGGGCAGCTTGCCGGGGCCGATGGCGTTGGGGTGGCCTTGTCTGACCACGAAGCCCGCGCCGCGGTTCTGCAGCAGCACGCCGGAGCGTGGCGCGTAGATGCCGCTGCCAAATGCGAAGAAGATGGAGTTGATCAGCGAGACGGCGTTGCCGTCGCGGTCGACCACGGTCACGTAGACGGTGTCCTTATGCGTCGGACCTTCCCAAGTGCCAGCCGGAGCGGCCTTTTCAAGGCTGATCTTCGAGCGGATCGCGTCTATCGAGCGATCCGACAGGATGGCATCGACGTCGGCCGTCATATGGGCGGGATCGGCGATCACCTGGTCACGCCGGGCATAGGCTGCCTTCGATGCTTCGGCGAGAAGATGGATGCGGTCTGCCTCCGACAGCGTCGGATCGCGCAGGTCGAAGCCGTCGAGGATGCGCGCAATCATCAAAGCGGCAAGCCCCTGGCCGTTTGGCGGGCATTCCAGCACATCCCGGCCCCGATATTTGGCCGAGATGGGTGCGGTTTCGAAGGCGGCGAAACTGGAGAAGTCACTTTCCTCGTGCAGGCCACCTAGCGACTGCAACAGGCCGACGATCTCCTCGGCCACCAGGCCCTTGTAGAAGGCGTCGCGGCCGCCCGTCGCTATGGCGCGCAGGGTGGCGGCCAGCGCCGGGTTGGTCATCCGCTGGCCGGTCACCGGCGCCTTGCCGTTCGGCAGGAAGTAGCTTGCGGAGCCTGCGAACTTACCGACGCGGGGGCTGTAGCGCGCCCAATCGAGCGCGACGCGTGGGGTGATGCAATAGCCGTCCGCGGCAGCGGCAATCGCTGCGGCCAGAACACGGTTCATCCCGAGGCTACCATGGCTTTCGATCAGCCGGCACCAGGCATCCACTGCGCCGGGTACGGTTACGGCATGTGCGCTATCGTCGGGGATGGAGGAGAAGCCTTTGTCGATGAAATAGGCTAGCTCGGCCTTCTGGGGTGCACGGCCGGATCCGTTGAGCGCGACTGGCGTTCCGCCGGCCGGTGAATAGAGAGCAAAGCAATCGCCGCCGATCCCGGTCATCAGCGGGTCGATCACCGATTGCAGCGCCACCGCCGCCACCGCCGCATCGACCGCATTGCCGCCGGCGCGCAGGATATCGACCGCCGCCAGGGTCGCCTGGGGATGGGAGGTCGCAGCCATGCCGCGGTCCGAAATGGCGACCGAGCGTCCCGGCTTGAAAAAATCGCGCGATGTCATGGCATCTGCTCCTGATCTGCGAAGATTGGGTACCGGCGGCCGGCCGGTGGTCTCGCATCCGGCCAGCCGCGTGTCTCGTCGTGCGCTGCCGTCAGCGTGTTTCGGTCATCCAGCCGAGGATGTTTTTCCAGAGCCTGGCGTAACCTTCCCATTCGCAGAAAGCCGGCGAAAGCCAATGAGGGCCGATGTCCGAAGTCCACGCCACGGTGCGGCCTTCGCCATGGGTGCCGGTCACCAGCAGCGGATGGCCGCCTTGGTCTTCGGGCAGGCGGGCGAGCACGTCCACATCGGCGCGGTCGCGCACCTCCACCTCGTTGACGCCCAGAAGCAGAGGCCATTCGCCGCCAAGGCCGGCCATCACCGGATGGTCGGGCTTGAGGACGACGGCCGTCGAACCCTCGGGTATTTCAACCCGATCGTCGTAGGGCAGGCAGGTGACGGGCAGCGTGTCCTCTACGGCCGTGCGGCGCCAGCGCGCCTTGCCGTCGATGCCCTGGAACGAGAAATATCCGCCGACCATCAGCAGTCCTCCGCCCTTTTCCACCCAGGCCTTGATGAGCTTCAGCCGGTTGGGCACGGTCTTGGAATGCAGCCATACGGCCGGCGGCAGCAGCAGCGAGTTGGCGCCGATATCCGAGAGGATGATCGCATCGTAGGCGTCGAGCCCGGCCATCTCGAAGGGGAATTTCTCGACCGCGTCATGGGCCGGCATATAGGTCAATTCGTACTCGCTGCCATCGAGCGCCTTGACCAGCGGCTCGGCGCCGAGGTGGAAGGTGACGCTGCCGAACTGGTCGAAGCCCTTGTAATGGGTGGCGGAGCTGATCCAGCTTTCGCCGACGAGAAGCACTTTCTTGGTCATGTCTTACCGGTCCTCGTGAGGAGTTGAAATATCGCTCTTGGTGGCGTCGGTTGCACCTTGAGCGAGGTGGAAGATGGCGGGTCCAGTGGCATCGGCTCAGTCGCGCGGATCGAGACGGTCGCGTAAACCATCGCCGAAGATGTTGAAGCCGAGCACAGTGAGGAAGATTGCAGCACCCGGAAACCAGGCGAGCCAGGTTGCCTGGTCGATAAAGCTGATCGCATCACGCAGCATGCTGCCCCAGGTCGGGGTCGGCGGCTGGACGCCAAGACCGAGGAAGGAAAGATAGGACTCCGTGATGATCGACGAGGCAAGCAGCAGCGATGCCTGGACCAGGACGGGCGACAGGGCATTGGGCAAAACGCTGCGGGTCATGATCGTCAGATTGCTAAAGCCGAGCGCCCGGTTCGCCTTCACGTAATCGAGGCTGGAGACCAACATGGTCTGGGCGCGGGTCACCCGGGCGATGGTCGGCGTGTTGATGACGGCGATCGCGATGATCGTGTTGGTAAGCGACGCGCCAAGCGCCGCTGTGATGCCGAGTGCCAGCAGGATGCCCGGAAAGGCCAGTAGAACGTCCATGCAGCGCATCAGGACCGCATCTGTTCTGCCGCCCAGATAGCCGGCCACAAGGCCGATCGGCAGGCCGACAAGAACCGCGCCACCGACGCTGATCACGCCGACAAGCAGCGATACCCGTGCACCGGACAGGATACGCGACAGCACGTCGCGACCGAGATCGTCGGTACCGAGAAAATGATCGGCGGACGGTGGGGCAAGCGTTGCCATGAAATCGGCAGCGTCAGGCGCATAGGAGGACAAGACCGGTCCGAACACCGCAGCCAGGACAAGGATGCTGACCAGCGCCATGCCGAAGGCACTGCGGCTGTCTTCCACAAGACGGCGTATCAACGAGTGAGATGCGGGAGCTGTGGTCATGCACGTTTCCTCAGTCTGGGATCGAGCGTCGCGTAAAGAAGGTCGGTGGCAAGATTGATGAAGACGAAGAGTACGGCGGATGCCAGGATGGCGCCTTGCACCACGGGATAGTCACGCGCGAAGATCGCATCGACCGTCAGCTTGCCGATGCCCGGCCAAGCGAACACCGTCTCGGTTACCACCACGCCGCCCATCAACTGGCCGAGCTGCAGGCCGACCAGCGTCGTTACCGGGATCAGGGCGTTTCGCAGCGCATGTTTCCAGACCACACGTCGAAAGGGCAGGCCCTTGGCGCGCGCCGTCCGGATATAGTCCGCATTCAGCACGTCGAGCATGGCGGCGCGGGTCATGCGCATGGTCGATGCGGCCATGGCGACACCGAGCGTGATCGCCGGCAGGGTGATGTGGCGTAAAGCGCCAACGGGATCTTCCCCGATAGGCACATAGCCGGAGGAGGGGAAAATCTGCAGACGGATCGACAGGAAGAGGACAAGCAGGATCGCCAGCCAGAAGCTTGGCAGCGAAAGGCCTGCCAGCGAAATCAGCGAGACGCTATAATCGGCGACGCTGTTTCGGCGTGCTGCGGAAATCACTCCGGCCGGAATGGCGATGACCAGCGAGATCAAAAGCGCCGCTAAGCCGAGCTGCATGGTCGGCACCATGGCGGTCATGACCATGCTGAGGACCGGTCGGCCCGACTGGATGGAACGACCGAGATCGCCGATCAGAAGATGCCCGAACCAGGAGATGAACCGGAGCGGCAAGGGCTCGTCTAGAGCAAATTTTGCGCGCAGCGCGGCGATCGCTTCCGGCGTGGCATCCATGCCGAGCATGGCGGTGATCGGATCTCCGGGGATCATCGCGAGCAGCGTGTAGGAGAGCACGCAGAGGCCGAAGAGGACCGGAATGACCGAGAGAACGCGGGTGACGATCAGCTTCATGTCAGATCTCCTCAACCTGTTGCGTTTGGCGGTCACGGGCGCGGCGATAGGCGGCCATGCGGGCAGAGGCGGATGTGCCCGGCAGGGTGTCTGGGAGCGTCTCGACCTGCGGAAGCGTCGTAGCGAAGAAACAGGCCGACAGGTGGGCCGCATCCACCGGCACGAGTGGCGGCTCCTCCTGCGTGCATCGGTCCTGCACATAGGGACAGCGCGCGGCGAACCGGCAACCGGCGATGCGGTTGGTCGGATCGGGTGGCTCGCCTGTCAGAAGCACATGCGATTTTCTCTGGATCTCGACGCGGGGTGCGGCGGCCAGAAGCGCCCGGGTATAGGGATGCTTGGGATTGTCGAAGAGTTCGCGGGTCGGCGCCTGCTCGACGATCCGGCCCGAATACATGACCGCGACATCGTGGGCCAGATGGCGAACGACGGCGAGATCGTGCGAGATGAAGATGAAGGCGACGCCGGTATCGCGCTGCAGGTCCTGCAGAAGGTTGACGACCTGCGCTTGCACGGAAACATCCAGCGCTGACACCGGCTCATCGCAGATAATCAGATCCGGCTGCACCGACAGCGCCCGGGCGATCGCGATGCGCTGCCTCTGGCCGCCGGAAAACTGGTGAGGGAAGCGGTCCAGCTGTTCAGCGGACAGACCGACCGCTTCCATCAGGGCGGCGGCGCGCTTCAATGCTTCCGGCCTGTCGCAAAGCCGATGCAGCAGCATGGGGCGGACCAGGACCTCGCGAATGCGTTCGCGAGGATCGAGCGATGCAAAGGGATCCTGAAAGACGACCTGAACCCGCCGACGAAAGCGGCGAAGGCCATTGCTGTCGAGAGCCATGGCATCCTCGCCGTCGAGACGGATGCTGCCGCTGTCGGGATCCTGAAGGCGCAGCAGCAGGGAGCCGACCGTGCTTTTGCCGCAGCCGGATTCACCGACGACCGCAAGCGTGCGGCCACGCTCGACTGAAATGCTGACAGTGTCGACCGCATAAAAGTGCTTCGGCTTTCCCCAGCCGGTGGAGACGGAAAACGATTTCACCAAATTTTCGGCGGCGAGCAAGGGCGTCATGCCAGGTCCTCCACGGGCGCGCGCCAGCAGGCGACATGGTGGTCGACGCCAATCTCGCGCAGTGGCGGAAGCTTGGCGCATTCGGGTGCCGCAAACGGACAGCGCGGCGCGAAACGGCAGCCGAGCTCCTCCTCCCAGGGCGGCGGCATGCGGCCGAGGATAGGCTCGAGGCGTTCCACCGTCGCGCCCAGATGCGGCATCGCTGCCAGGAGGGCGAGCGTATAAGGGTGCTGGGCATCGGTAAAAAGAGAAACGGCCGGCGCCCTCTCGACGATGCGACCGGCATACATGACCGCCACGTCGTCGGCGATTTCCGAAACCACGCCGAGATTGTGGGTGATGAACAGGATGCCCATGCCGGAGCGCTCGCGAAGCTCCATCAGCAAGGCAAGGATCTGCGCCTGAATGGTCACGTCGAGCGCCGTCGTCGGCTCGTCGGCGATCAGCAGCGACGGTTCGCAGGCCAGCGCCATGGCGATCATCACGCGCTGGCGCATGCCGCCTGACAGCTCGTGTGGATAGGCATCGAGCCTGCGCTCGGCGGCAGGAATATGAACGCTCTGCAAAGCCGCGAGCGCTTTTTCCCGGGCTTCGGCAGCAGATACGTTCTGATGAAGTTGGACCGCCTCGGCAATCTGGTCCCCGATTGTAAAGACCGGATTGAGACTGGTCATCGGCTCCTGAAAGATCATCGCCATGCGGCTGCCACGCAGCTTGAGCATGTCGCGTTCGGTGAGTGTCTTGAGATCCTTACCTTCGAACAGCGCCTTCTCTGCCGTCATTTCCGAAATATCGTCCGACACGAGCCGCATCAGCGACATGGCGAAAACGCTCTTGCCGGATCCTGACTCTCCGACAACGCAAGTGATGCGGCCAGGGGCAATTTCCAGCGAAACATCCCTCACGATCCGAACTCGCTTGCCCGGCGGACCGAGGGCCACGGACATGCGATCGATGTCAAGAAGAAGGTTCTGTTCTGTTTGCGCCATCACGTCAGGCCTCCGTTTTGCAAAGGGCGGAGAGTTCGGCAGGGCTGGGCAGTGCGCGGAAGGCTCCGGGACGCGTGGCCGTGATGGATGCAGCAGATTGGGCATAGGCGATCGCTTTCTCCAACGAATGGCCGAGCGAGAGGGTCGCGCACAGCGCGCCGCAAAACGTGTCGCCGCAGCCGGTCGTGTCCCTGACCTTGACGGCAATCGCTTCGTGGTGCCGAGTGGTGCCGCTCGAGTGCACCAGACAGCCGTCGCCGCCGAGCGTGATGATGGTGGTTCTTGCGCCTCGTTCGTGAAGCCTTGCAGCCGCAGCACGGGGATCATCCAGACCACTGATGGCGTCGGCTTCACCACGGTT
The DNA here is from genome assembly GCF_013317225.1 of Neorhizobium sp. AL 9.2.2. Classification (NCBI taxonomy): domain Bacteria; kingdom Pseudomonadati; phylum Pseudomonadota; class Alphaproteobacteria; order Hyphomicrobiales; family Rhizobiaceae; genus Neorhizobium; species Neorhizobium sp. AL 9.2.2. The sequence goes on along the minus strand of NZ_JAALXU010000009.1, from coordinate 825,672 downwards.
GACGACAAGAATATCGCAATGGGCAAGCAGCGGCGTGGCATCCCACCAGATCGGGGCCGGGTTGAAGACCGTATAGGCGCCGCGGTCGCGTGCGGCCTTGAACCCGGCAAGTGTCGTCTCCTGCGTCAGATTTCCCTGGGCAAGGAAGAGATCGCCTGCCTCGGTGTTGGCGGCGAAGCGGGACGCGGCTTCTTGAGAGAAGGCGGCGGCACAGGCGCCGGCGGTGACGATGCTGTTTTCGCCATCGGGCAAGACCATCAGGAGCGAAAAATCGCTTGAGCCTTCCGACCGCTGCGGTTCGAAGACCAGGTTTTGTTCGGCACCGAGGATTCGGATGATCTCCTCGCCCATGCCGTCATTGCCGATCGGGCCGGCAAAGCGCGTATCGGCCCCCGCGCGGGCGGCAACGACCGCCTGATTAAGGCCCTTGCCGCCAGGCGCACGCATGGCACCGTCGCCGAGCAGAGTTTCGCCCCGCTCGGGCAGGCGTGGCATCTGCAGGCTGATATCGAGCCCGGCATTGCCGAGTACAAGGACCTTAGCCACGCGCGGTCAGCTCCTTGCCTTCTTGACGGCCTGCATAAAGACGTTCAGGCGCTCGGGATCGACCGGGTTCCACCAGACGCCATCGCGTTTCAGGTAGCTTGCGACGATGACGGCGTCTGCGACCGAAAATATATCGCCGACATTGTCTGGCGTGACGCCGGAGCCGACGGCGACGGGAAGCGACGTGCCGCTATCGATGGTCTGGAGCTCTTCCATGGTGGCGGAATCGCCGGTGCGCTGGCCTGTGGCGATCGCTACGTCGGCGTCGAAGAATTCGTTGTCGCGGGCAAGTTCCTGGATGGTGCGGTCGCCGGTGATCGCATGGGCGCCGTGCTTGACGTGCACGTCGGCGAAGATCTTGATGTCGCGGGCGCGGAGGTACGCACGGTAGCGCGCAGCTTCGCCGGCAGGTCCGTCCATCAGGCCTTCGTTTGCGACATAGGCATTGGACCACTGGTTGACGCGCACGAAGGCGGCGCCAGCGGCCTTGGCGACGGCGATCGCCTGGATCGCGCCGTTGGCCAGAACATTGACGCCGACCGGAATGCCGGTTGCGCGACGCACCGCATCAGTCATGACAGCCATCGAAGCGGCGGTTTCCGGGCCGAGATTGTTCGGCTTGGCGAACGGGATGTCGCCGTGGTTCTCGACGATCAGTCCATCGACGCCGCCGGTCTTGTAACGCTCTGCCTCGGCAACGGCAAAATCGACAATCTCGGACATCGGCTGACCGTCATAATCCGGTGAGCCTGGAAGAGCGAGGGAATGGATCACGCCGATGACGGCCTTGCGGCGGCCGAAAATCTGCTCGATGGCATTTGGCTTCACGCGGAAGACCGGTTTTGCCTTTGGTGTATCACTCATCTGGTTGCCTTTTTGCTTTTGCAGTCTTTTGGCACCGTCGCGACGCAGCAGGGCGCGCGACGGTGTGTCGTGAAGTTAAAGGAGAGCGGGAGGGATCACTTCTGCAGCCACGCGTCTCCGAGGCGGAAGGCGGTGTCCGGGTAAGGGGTCCAGTGAAGCTTCTTGGTCGAGCCCTGCAGCGTCGAGTCAAAATGCAGGAACAGCATTCCGGCGTCGTCGGAAATCATCTGCTGTGCCTGCCTGTACATCGTAGCGCGTTCGGACTGGTCGGCGCTGACACGGGCCTTTTTCATCAGGCTGTCGACGTCATCATTGCTGTAGCCCGAGAAGTTGTTCGGACCGCCTTTGGTGAACCAGTTGTACATGTTGCCATCCGGGTCCGGGCGACCGGTCCAGGGCGACCAGGAGATATCAAAGTCCTTCTTCTGAAGGACCGAGATCAGGCTTGTCGCGTCAACCTGACGAACCGAGACCTTGAAGCCGGCTTCCTGCGCCTGCGCCTGGATGATCTGTGCGACGCGGAGCTGCAGGGGCGAGGCGACGACGGTGATCGCGAACGGCACACCGTCCGGATGGCCGGCCTCGGCTAGCAGTTGTTTGGCCTTTGCAACGTCACGCTTGTAGGGCTTGAAGTTCGGATCGAACGCCCAGGTGATCGGTGGTGGAACGGGACCAAAGGCAGGTGAACCCGTATTGAAGTAGGCCACCTTGTTCACGACGTCCTTGTCGACGGAATACAGCAGGGCCTGACGGACCTTCATATCGTTGAAGGGGGGCTTGGTATTGTTGATCGAGAAGGCATTGAAGCCGAGGCCCGGAATGTCGGCCACATTGACAGACGCGTCTGCCTTGATCTGTGCCAGACTCTGCGGCGGGACGATGTCGACCAGTTGGAGATCGCCACTTTTCAGGCCGGCCGTGCGCAGCGTTTCGTCAGGGATCGGTCGAATGATGACCTTGTCGAGGGGGGCACGCCCCTTGTGATAGCCGTCGAAGGCAGAGAGCACCATCTGGCCGTTTTTGGTCCAGCTATCGAGCTTGAAAGGTCCGGCACCAACCCCCTTGGTTGCGAAATCAGTACCGAGTTTCTGCAGCGCGGTCGGCGAGACGAAAAGGCCCGCACGGTTCGTCATCACCAAGGGAAATTGCGCGTAGGGCTGGGAGAACTTGACGGTGAAAGCGAGCGGTCCCGTAACCTCAACCGAAGCGATCGGGCCGAGGTCCGAACGACGCGGCGACCCGGTCTTTTGGTCCAGCATGCGGTCGAGATTGAACTTTGCGGCCGCGGCGTCGTAAGCGGTTCCGTCCTGGAACGTCACGTTCGGCTTGATCTCGAACGTGTAGGTGAGGTTATCGACCTGTTTGTAACTGGCAATGCCCGGGACGACCTTGAGATCCGGCGTCATGGTCAGCAGGGGTTCATAGATCAGGTATTGCTCGTAGAGCTCGAAGTAGGAGGCGAAGAAGGCGGGATCCAGTGTCACCGGATCCGAGACGACGCCGATGTTCAGCGTGCCGCCTTTTTCTTGTGTCTGAGCCGAAGCTGCGACAGGCAAAAGAGACAGGGAGAGGGCTGCGAGGCCCAGAAACGAGGTGCGTATAGTCGTCAACGACATGTTCCTTCTCTGGCGATTCTTATTTTTGTTGTGTCTTCAGTTTTTCTCGGGACGCACCTCTCCTGCGCCGGGAAGCCCGTCGGGACAGATGGTCACGGATGTTTGTCTTCATCGACGGCTGCCAAAACGGCACGGATATCCGGCAGAGTCCCCGACCAAGCCGCGGGCTCCTGTGTCGCGAACAGCTTTTCGAGCTGTCAGGCTTTGATGAGCTTCACGTGGAAGCTGTAGCGTTCTGCGAGATAGTGCAGGACGACGTATTCCACTGGCTGCCTGTCCGGCATCCAGGAGGTTCGATGGCAGATCAGCACGACCGCTGGCTGCCGGACGTTGAGGATGCGGGCCGTCATGGTATCGGCCATCGCGGCTTCGATGCGTTCGTCGCCACCGGCGAACACGATGTCGTCGCGCTTCAGTCTTTCGTAAAGCGAGCCGCTATCCAGTTCCTCGATCGTCGGGATACCCGACTTCTTGAACAGTTGCGGGCGCAGATAGGTGATCGAGGTGGCGAGAGGCATGCCGTCCGCCAGCATTGTCCTGTCGATCTCCACCACGTCGTCGCCGGGCTGAAGTTGCAGCTCCAAGGCGATCGCCGCACTTGCGGACACGATCTTTACGGATCGTGTCCGATAACCTGGTGTGAGACCGCGCCGGCGCATGTCTTCCGAGAACGAGGAGATCTGGTTCAACGGACGCTCGACACGCGGCTCGATGACGATCGACCCGACACCGGAGCGTCGCTTGATTAGGCCTTCGGTCTCCAGATAATCCAGCGCTGCCCGTGATGTGCTGCGGCTGACACCGAAGCGCTTGTTGATCTCCGCTTCACCCGGCAGAACATCGCCCGGCTTGAAATTGCCGCTCTCGATATCCGTGCGCAGCCGGTCCGCAATCTGCGACCAGCGTGGGATAGGGCTCTCCTCAAGATCGGTATCGTTCCAGCTCATGGCGATAGAGTATAACGTCATGACATTTCGTCAAGGCTATTTTTAAGCAATTTGATGTGCGCTTAGTTTTTGGGCGGGATCAATATCATTGAACAGCGCTCGCCGATGGACGGTGCCGAGGTGGCCGTCGAAGTGCGGTCCCTCCAACGCGGTAAGTATGTTCGTGGTCGAGTGCTCCACCGCCTTGGAGCCCTCCATCTTGGGGTAAGGTCAAGTCGGGGCGGCAGGACGGCTCGTCAACATAAGCCGTCCCGTCGCAAACGGAGCGAGCGTTGCTCTTCCACCATCGCCAGCTTCCTCACATTCAAAAGCGCTGAACTCTGACATCATCGAACACCAACGCCGATCCATGGGAAAAGCCGAGGAGTTTATCGCAGCAGATATGCAGTTTCACACGCGCATCGCGCAGATCACCGGAAACCCGATCTTAATTGCAGTCAGTGAAGCGATGCTGGCATGGCTGATGACCTATTACACGGACGTGCTCATCTGGACCGGCAAGGAGAAATTCACGCTGGTTGAGCATGAAGAGCCTCCATCGACTGGCGGCTAAGGATGTTGGCGGTGCGGTCCTTACGCACCTTGGACGGTCGAGGGCATCGTACACGCGATAGCAAGACCATAAAGGGACGGATGTTCTGACGGCAGGTCGATGGTTCTCGTCCGTTCAACTTGAAGGCTCGGAAGCGGATGTCGCGATAGCGCTTCTCTGTGGTAAAGTTTGGTCACGGCTGAAATGGAATGGTTCGCCCAGGTTGGCGCGCCTGACCCTTGGTGTATGAAACGCCATGCACCTTGACGCCATCGACGTTCAACAGAGTTATGATCCCTCCCTTGTTAGACAAAGCGGCTGGTGACTTGATCTCGATGCTCATGGTCGCGCCAGCAGCGATCGTGCCGGACAGCGTCATCGTATTCTTCTGCTTATCCTTGATCATCCATCCATCGAGCTGAACGGCAACGTCGGCCGTATTCAGTAGGGTGACGGTCTCGCGTTCGGGGGTGCGCACGTCGTTGACAAGTGCTGCGATGATCCGCACCAGTCCATCAGGAACGTCAAACGGCGGAATTCGGTCGCGATCTACCGGCGTATGTGGCTCACCATCGTGATCTGGATTGGCCGGGACGATCGGATCGGCGCTATCGTCGTCGGAATGCCAAGCTTGCGTCTGAAACTTGAGGAAGATCGCCACCCACTGGTTTTCGTTCGGGAATTCGAAAATCAGCGCACCATCTTGGAATTTGCCGTTGTCGCTCGCGAATTTACCGGGCGGGTTACCCTGGTTCATATGGATATCATGAATGCCGCGACCTGGCTTGAAACCGAAATACTTGTCCGCTTTGTCGGGTTCTGGACCCCAGGTTTCGCCAAATGCATAGATCCAAGACTCTTCATTGGACATGGCGCGCTGCAAATAAGCGTCGATCTTTTCGTTCAGGTCGTTGTCTGGCCCTGTGGCTGAAAGCGGCAAGGGCTTTAGCTCCCAAGGCTGCATGAGATTGCTCCGAATGAAGTCGAGAGCGATGCCATCTGGAACGCTTGCTGCGCGGTGAAGCCCCTCGGACAACGCCGCAATCTTTTCCGTGATCGGATGCTCAAAGGCCGAGCGGACCAAGAACTGTACTTCGCTCCCGTCCTGTGATCTGACATTGATCGCAATGCGATGCATGGTTCCGTTTTCGGATACCAAAACCTGATAGTGGGGATTTGCGCCTGTTGCGAGGCGGTTGTTCGTCGGACGTCCCTTCAGGACGGCGTAGTTTTTCAGCGGCATGTCAGGGCTCACACAGTTAGAATTCATCGAATAGCAGTGTCGTGACAATTGCAGGTTGGTTGATCGGCTTGAGAACGACAGTTTCTGTAAAGTCTGACGTCCTCCGTTTGCGAGTGGATCAGTCAAAATGACAGGGCAAGCCAACGCGCCGCGTGCCTGCGGCAGTTTAGCCTAAAGCTTTGGCGCCGCCCGCCTCACGGCTTTTGCTGCGAACGAAATCTCGCCTGTGGCCGAGACCTTAAATCGATACGCCTCGTTCATAAATTTCTTGCCTGAGTGAGTGAAAGCGAGCACCCGCTCACCATCTGTCCTAACGTGAGAGATACCGAAATTGGTTCGCTCAAAAGCGAACACCTTCCTCGCGGCATCCTTGGGGTCATTCACAGAGCCAAGGACCTTGAAAAAAGCCGCGAGCTCAGTGCAGAATATGATGGAAGGTGTTGTTCGCCCGGCTTTTCCAAGAGCTGCTATAAGAGTGGCGCGTGGGTGAATGTATTCCTTAGCTTCGCTCTCGTCTCCTGACGAAATCAACGACACGACCGGAGAGACCTCCTTGAGAAACTCCATGTCGAAGTCGGCGGACCCATGGTGAGGCGCCTTCAGGATTTCCGCGCGGACGGCTGCACCGGGTAGCGCCTCTCGCAACCGTTGCCCGGCCTCCTGGTTCATGTCGCCGGTAAAAAGAAACCGAACGTTGCCGTAGCGGAGACGGAAGTTGATCGAATGTCCGTTGATCGTATGAGACGCGGAGGGAGAGCCAACCTTGGCGGCGACAGTCCCTAACATGAGATTTGCATCGTCCGGTGGTTCACCCAAAAACCGCAAGCCGACATCCTTGTCGATAATATCGGTAATGGGGCCAAGAAGCTCCACCGAGATATTGTCGGCGGCGAGAAAGTCGAAGGCACCTACACTTGTGTGATCAAGACGCCGCTTCTCAATCGGCTTCCCGGTTGCGCGTTCGACGCGTGGTCCCCACGCTTCGAGGGTCTCGACCCAAGTGTTGAACTTCCCGTTTCTGTCAACTTCCGGGACGGTAGCTTGATCGTCCACGAGGTCGACAATGAATATCCTTCCATCTGCCTCTACGGTCCTGCCGAACATCTCGGTTTCTTTTCGGCGTTCGCCGGTAAGCTTCTTCAGCGGGCGTTTCACGATGCCATTGTGAAAAATCCGCTTCGGGGCGACAAATATCCGCTTTTGAGGTCTCGTATCGGTTTCCGACTTTCGCAGTTCGGTAAGGCCATCAAAATGGTCGGCGTCACCGTGCGTGATGAGAATGAGATCGACAATCAGTGGATCGTCATCGCTTGTTTTCGGAAATCGCGCATTGGCATGCCGAGCAAAGAGCTGGTTGTCGCCGCCGTCGATGAAGATCACTTTACCGCTCGGCGTTTCGATGATCAGGCCATCGCCTTGCTGGACGTCGACCATCGACAGACGGAGCAATGCATCCGACCGAAGTCGAGCCCGCCCATCGATAAATCCTCGGTCTACAACTCCCCGGAGACCGACGATCTCAACCTCTTTTTTGCCCTCTGGCTCAGACAGGACATTGCAGCCATCACCCCAGTAGTACTGGGCTTCCGAACCGTCGGGTCGCCGAAGATTTACGATGTCATCATCAAGATATTGCATCGAAACTCCTCCACAGAGAACGATCAGAAACAAAAGTTTAGATTAGTATTCTATCGAGTCAACTAGAGTATAAGATTAAAATCGTTCAAAAGCAGTCATCAATTATTTATAAGGTTCAAGAATATTGTATTTATCAATGCCATATAAAAAGAGTGACTGAACTCCGTCAAAGATGCGAAGCATAGGCCTTTAGTGCGGATCGCAGCGGTTTGCGCTTGCCTTGTCGGGTGGCGGATCGCGCACCATGCTCTCTCGGTGTCCTGCTGAGGCGGGCAGTCAGGCAGGAGCATCAGTGTTATGTAAAGCGGCCGCGTGACGGCTGACGGCTCCTAAACCGATCGACCGTGTCTCAAATGGACGCGATCCAAACCTGCCTCGATCTGGCAATTTGTGCGACAGATAGCAAGCTGAGGCTGTAGGAATGCTCCGGACGAAGACGCTCGCCAAGATTCGCAATGTCGACGAAAAAGTCGAGCAGCGCGTCAGCTGGCCCAGTCACGTCGTGGTCGACGGTGACCATACATTTGTCATTTCACTCCATACCCATGTTGACTTATAAGCGCTTTTCCGTGGTATAAAGCTTACAACATAAGTAGGTGGAGGCGTATGTTAGTCATTCTTGCGGACGACCTGACCGGTGCGCTCGACTCGGCGGCGCCTTTTGCCGGGCGAGGTATTCGCACCGACGTGGCGCTCAACCTTGATGCAATCACGGGGATCGTCGCCGATCGCCCCGCTGTGCTGTCCATCAACCTCAATACACGCGAAACAAGTGCCGGCGAAGCACGTGCCGCCACGGCTGCGACAATCACCTTGCTGCCGCCGGGAACGCGGCTGTTCAAGAAGGTCGATTCCCGCCTCAAGGGAAATATCGTTGCCGAACTGGACGCCATCCCTTTCACACGTGCCCTCGTTGCGCCTGGGATACCAGAGTTCGGTCGGGTCGTTGCGAACGGATGTGTCACCGGCTTTGGTATCGACGCTCCGATCGTGATCGCCGACAGGCTCGGTGCGCACACAGCTCGTGCCCATATCCCTGACGCTAGCTCAGCCGCCGACATGGACGTTGCGCTCGACGTCGCTGAGAACAACGGGACCGATCTGCTGATCGGCGCTCGCGGTCTTGCAGAAGCGCTCGCCCGTCGCATGACGAACAAGGTCGATGCGCAGGCAGCGACCATCCCGTCCGGTCCGATCACATTTGTCATCGGATCGCGCGATCCGATCACGCTTGCGCAGATCGACGCCCTGCGCAACGGCCACAGCCTGACGTATCTGCCTGCGCCGAACGGCCGGCTGGACGCGGAAAGTGGGACAAGACCTGATCTGACGCTGGTGCACGCGACGCCGGGTGAGGAAGAGCTCGATGCGCAGCTTGTGGCGGAAGCTCTGGCTGACGGCGTGCACGAGAACCTTGCCGGTTACGACGGAACGCTGCTTCTCTCCGGTGGAGCGACGGCCGAGGCGGTGCTGCGTCGGCTGGGCCTGTCGAGGCTGCGTCTGCATGGCGAATGCCTGCCGGGTCTTGGTCTTGCGTCGGCACAAGGGCGCTGCATTATTGCAAAATCGGGTGGCTTCGGTCATCCCCATACGTTGAAGCAAATTGCAGACATGGTCCTGCGAAAGGCAGGTTGACGATGGGACTGGAAACGGGAACCGCCCGCAAGGGCCTTGCGGATATCGTGTTCGAGCGGATGTTGCGCGCAATCAAGTCCGGTGCGTACAAGCCCGACGAGCGCCTGCCGACGGAACACGATCTGGCCGCCGAATTCGAGGTGTCCCGACCCGTCATCCGCGAAGCACTGAAACGGCTGCGCGACCAGAGCCTGATCTATTCAAGGCGCGGTGCCGGCAGTTTCGTCCGCTCGGTGGGCTTGCGCAATCCCCTCGGTTTCGGCCAATTGGAAAACGTCGCAGACCTTCTCAACTGTTACGAATTCCGCCTGACGATGGAGCCGGCTGCCGCCGCTGCCGCTGCCGCCCGTCACGATGCCGACAGTCTGAAGGCGATCCGCCAGGCGCTGGAACTGCTGCGCGATGCCACGAACCGTCAGTCACACCGCGAGGATGCCGACTTTCAGTTCCACCTCGCCATCGCCCGCGCCGCGCAGAACAATTATTTTACCACCGCCATGGAAGCCCTGAAGGATCATATTGCCGTCGGCATGAAATTTCACGGCGCCTCGATCAAGCGGGAAGCGTCCGGCCTGTCGCGCGTATTTGGCGAGCATGAAGCGATTGCGACGGCGATCGGCAACAGCAACGAGGATGATGCGCGCCGTCTGATGTTCGAGCATCTGAAGGGATCGCGGGAGAGGCTCTTTCAGTCGTCGCATCTCTAGCCTGGATCTTAAGGATCGCGAGCGATTTGACTTCGGTATAGTACGCAAAAGGCGGTGCTTGGCGGCACCGCCTTTTTCACTGGAGCGAGGTTCTCAGAAGCTCGCGCGATAGATCGCCAGAACGTCATCCACGCTCATATCGGCCGGGTTGTTGTCCATGAGGCGACGGATGGCATGCGCATCTGCGGCAAAGCGCGGAAGATCGGATTCGGTCGCGCCATGTTTTGCCAATGACATCTCGATGCCGAGATCAGCACAGAAGCCATAGGCCTGCGCGGACAGGTCGGCCTGCGAGAGATTTTGGCCTAGCCCCAGCGCCTGTGCTACTTCCGCAGTCTTGTCCTTTGCCACTGGCGCGTTGAACGCCAAGACGTGGGGAAACACGATGGCATTGGCCAGTCCATGCGGCAGATGCAGCAGCGTGCCGAGCGGATAGGCGATGGCATGGCCTGCCGCGGTATTGACAGGCCCGAGGCAGATGCCGCCGTAATAGGACGCCAGCATCAGCCCTTCGCGGGCCTCACGATCTGCGCCGTCCTTGACCGCGCGGCCCAAGAACTTGCCGACGAGGTGAATGCCCATGCGCGCAAAACCGTCGATCATCGGATGCGAACGCTTGCTGGTGAAGGCCTCGACGCAATGCGCCATCGCATCGACTCCGGTTGCAGCGGTGACCGCCGGCGGAACCGAGTAGGTGAGTTCCGGGTCTAGCACTGCAAGATCGGCGATCAGGTGAGGGGATTCGACGGCAATCTTCGCGCCCTTTACGGGATCGGTGATCAGCGAGCGGATGCCGGCTTCGGAGCCTGTTCCAGCCGTGGTGGCAACCTGCGCCAGGCGCGTGCTGCGCCCCGCCACTTTGTTGGGTCCTGCGACATCGGACAGGGTCTGCTCGCTATCCCAAAGGGCCGCGACAAGCTTGGCGACGTCCATGACGGAACCGCCGCCGAGGCCGACGACGAGATCCGGCTTTGCGGCGCGCGCTGCCGCCAGTGCGGCATCAAGCGTTTCGATCTCCGGCTCGCCTGGAATGGCGTCGAACAGGGTAACCTTGCCCGGCAGTTTCAACCGGTCGACGAAACCAGCGGTAATCGGTGTTGCGATTACCAGCGCGGAGGAAACCGCTCCAGCCCAGTTGCCGACCTCGCCGACGCTACCGGCGCCGATGACAAGTCGTTTTGGTTGATGCAAGACGATTAATGGAGCGCTGCTCATGTCTGCTCTCCCTTGCCGCCGGCTACCAGCTTGCGGGCATAGGCGATGGCCGACAGCATGTTTCCGTGGTTGGCGATGCCCTTGCCGGCAATGTCGAAGGCTGTGCCGTGGTCGACGGACGTGCGGTCGATGGTAAGATCGACGGAGACGTTCACGGCCGTATCGAAAGCGACGAGCTTGATCGGGATATGACCCTGATCGTGATACTGCGCGACGACGAGGTCGAAGCCGCCGGAATAGGCACGGTGGAACACGGTGTCGGCCGAGATCGGGCCATAGGCATCGATGCCTTCGGCGCGGGCGGCAGCCACTGCCGGCGCGATCTGGTCGTCATCCTCGGTGCCGAACAGGCCGTTTTCACCGCAATGCGGATTGATGCCCGCAACCGCGATGCGCGGACGCTCGTAACCGGTGCGCTTCAGGTGATTGTTGCCGGCCTTTATGGTGGCCAGCACCCGTTCGGTGGTTGCGCGGCGGATCGCTTCCTGCAGCGAGACATGGGTGGAAACGTGGATGACCTTCAGCTTTTCCGAAGCGAGCAGCATATAGGCGGCTGCCGATTTCGTCAGGCTGCGCAGCATGCCGGTATGGCCGTCGTAATGATGGCCGGCAAGGTTGAGCGCTTCCTTGTTGATCGGGGCAGTCACGATGCAACCGATCACGCCGGCTTCGGAATCGCGCACGGCCTTTTCGATAAAGCGGAATGCCGCATCTCCGGCGACCGGTGAAAGCTGGCCCCAGGGTAGCGGTGCCCCTTCGATCGGCAGGTCAACGACATAGGCCGCAAGATCGATCTCGACGTTCAGCGCCTTGCGGGCGGCTTCCAGCGTCGGCAGGTTTCCATAGATGCGGGTGGCGGCACGGTCCGCGTCGCTCATTTCGGCCAGCGCCCGCACCGTGATCTCGGGTCCCACGCCGCAGGGGTCACCCATGGTGATACCGATAATGTTGCTCATGCTTGTTCTCCCGCTGCTGAACTGGCCCAGCCTGGCGCCAGACGAACGTATTTGATGGCGCGTCTGTAATAGGTGTAGGCGATATGAAGACTGCCGTCGTTACCCTCAAGCAGCGACGGATAGGACATTTCCTTGTTGTGACCGTCGATCGAATTGTTCGACAGGCAGGTGCCGGGACCATCCTCGATGATGATCCGTTGCGAGAAACTTTTTGCTCCGTCGTCGGAAATGCAGACGGTAACCGGCGCACGGGGCACACCCCAGATCGGCACGCAGCCGCCATCCGGATTGGCATCCGGCCGGTCGTCGTCTTCGCCGAGTTCATCATAAAGCGAGGCGCGGCGGTCTGTGGACATGTCCGCATTGGTCGGGTTGCAGATCATCGCGATACGGCCATCCTGCAGGCGGGTTGCGGCGATCGATGAATTGTTGTTGGGAACGTCGGTCGCTTCGGGCGCGGACCATGTACGGCCGCCGTCGACACTCTCGGTGCGATAGACGAAATCGGCCTGCCTGCGGCGGAACACGGCGGCGTATTTGTTGGCTCCGATGGATACCGGGCTCATATGGACGCAGCCGGTCGACTGATCGAGGTCATCCAGACGCCAGGTTTTGCCGTGATCTTCGGAAATGCCGACGGCCGCGCGGTCGTGGCTGCCGTTCCATTTCTGGCCAGGACGCTGGATGCAGCGGAAGATCGGCAATAGCCAGGCTCCATCGTCGCGAACGGTCAGCGGTGCCCGAACGAAGCAGCCGCGCGGCAAATCGAGATAGCGTCCATCGCTGACCGTTAGTTTGGTCGCGTCACCTGCATCGCGATTTACCTCCGCCATGCGGATACGGCATTCGTCCTGATTGCCTGAAGGCTGAGACGTGTGGAACAGGAGCAGGCCGCCTTCAGGTGCCGCAAACAGAACCGGGTTCTGTTCGGAATGGGCGGGGTCGAAACTCAACCGCTGCGGCTCGCCCCATGTGTCAGACCCCGGCGCCAGAACGGAAGCAAAGATCGAGATATCCGACTTGCCTTCCAGCGTGCCGCCGAACCAGGCGCAGATCAGCGCGCCGTCTTCGGCAAGGTGCAGGAACGAGGCGTGGTTCTGGATCATCGGTGAAGCCAGCATGGCCTCGTGTCGTCCATTTCCGACGGCTTTCACCGTGCCGGTCATGACGGTTGCAATCTGTTCAGGCGTCATCAGCGTCTCCTCTTGCCACCGTGAAAATCACCAAAAGAACAAAGTTGTCAAGTTTGAAGGGCGTTGAAATTTGAAGATTGAGGCCAGTTCATCAGCCTCATCATCATGATAATAAATGGATTTATCCTCACGAAAGTTTGTCCAAATCATATAGAAGAATAATTAATTTGACAAACTTGGTCAGACATCAGATGGTCTGCGTCAGCCCGCTTACGGCGACGAAACGGACGGAGGCATCCCGACCGACGCACAGGGCCACACGGAGGAATGCCTGAAGCGCACAGTCGGGAGACCATCGCAAGATGAGCACTGACCAGTGCGATCCGCAGCTAGAGGGAGGAGAATGACATGAAAACTTCGCACCTACTTGGAGCCGTTCTGTGCTCCGTCCTCGCACTCGGTACCGGTTTTTCGCCGGCGCAGGCTGCGTCGAGCGACATCAAAATCGTCTTGCCTGAGGAAGCCGACCTGCTTGAACCCTGCATGGCGACGCGCTCCAATATCGGCCGCGTCATCATGGAGAATGTCAGTGAAACGCTGACCGAGCTCGATGTACGCGGCAAGCAGGGCGTCATGCCGCGGCTCGCTGAAAAGTGGGAGCAGACCGGCGACGGCACGTGGCGCTTCCATCTGCGCCAAGGCGTGACATTCTCCGACGGCAAAGCCTTCGGCGCCAAGGACGTCAAATACAGCTTCGATCGCATTTTCAGCGACAAGAACATCTGCGAATCCCGTCGTTACTTCGGCGGCATGAAGTTCGACGTAAAGATCGTCGACGACACCATCATCGATTTCAAGGTCGATCCGGTGCAGCCGATCCTGCCGCTGCTGCTGTCGCTCGTTACCATCGTTCCTGATGGCACGCCGCTCGAATTCATCCGCGAGCCCATCGGCACCGGCCCCTACAAGCTGTCCAACTGGACGCCGGGCCAGCAGATCGTGCTCGACGCGCGTGACGACTACTGGGGCAAGAAGCCAGCGGTTACCAAGGCGACCTATCTCTTCCGCTCCGATCCGGCCGTGCGCGCTGCTATGGTTCAGACCGGCGAAGCGGATCTTGCTCCGTCGATCTCGCAGGTGGAAGCGACCAACGAGAAGACGGACTTCTCCTATCTCGACAGCGAAACCGTCTATCTTCGCATCGATGGCAATATCGCGCCGCTCAATGATGTCCGCGTCCGCAAGGCGCTGAACCTCGCCATCGACCGGGAGGCCTTTATCGGCACGCTGGTGCCGCAGGACGCGGTTCTCGCAACGGCGCTTGTGCCGCCGACGACACTCGGCTGGAATCCGGATGTGAAAGTTTTCCCGTATGATCCGGACGAGGCGAAGAAGCTGCTCGATGAGGCAAAAGCTGACGGTGTTGCAGTCGACACGCCGATCACCGTCGTCGCGCGGACAGCCAACTTCCCGAACGTGACGGAAATCATGGAAGCCATCCAGGCTCAGTTGCAGGATGTCGGCTTCAAGATCGACCTCCGGTTTGTCGAAGTAGCCGAGCACGAGGTTTACTACTCGAAGCCGTTCAAGGAAGGTCGCGGTCCGCAGATCGTTGCCGCCATGCACGACAATTCCAAGGGTGATCCGTCCTTCACCATGTTCTTCAAATACGACTCGAAGGGCACCCAGTCGGGTTACTCCGATCCGAAGGTCGATGACCTGGTGTCCCGCGCCTCCGCTGCCACTGGTGATGAACGTGCAAAGTTGTGGTCGGAGCTGATCGCCTACGTCCACGACGATCTCGTCGCTGACGTTCTGCTCTTCCACATGGTTGGTTATTCCCGCGTGTCCGAACGTCTCGATTTCAAGCCAAGCATTGCTACCAACTCGATGCTGCAGCTCTCCGAGATCGGCATCAAGAACTAACCCGGACCATACTCCGAGGACGTATTTTGATCGTCCCAATCGAAGTGAAATGGGCGGCGGTCCTGCCGCCGTCCATTCCAGCAAGATCGAGGTCACCATGCTCACTTTCGTTCGCAAGCGCGCCTTTGCCAGCCTCATCTCGCTCGTCGGGCTGCTGGTCATGGTGTTTTTCCTGTCGCGCCTGACAGGCGACCCGGCTTCCCTGTTTCTCCCCGTCGAAGCATCCGCCGAAATGAAGGCTGAGTTCCGTGCGCTGCATGGCCTTGATCAGCCACTTCTCGTGCAGTTCGGCCAGTATGTCGGCAATGTCGTGACCGGCGACCTCGGCGAAAGCCTGCGCAAGGCGCGCCCGGCGCTCGATGTCGTGCTCGAAGCGTTCACCTGGACGCTGTGGCTTGCCGTCATCACCATGACGCTGGTCACCATCGCGGCGATCGTCGTGGGTTCGCTCGCTGCGTTTCGCACCGGCGGCTTCTTCGACCGGTTTTCCTCGATGGTGTCGCTGATCGGCGCTTCCGTCCCGGATTTCTGGCTCGCGATCGTCGCAATCGTGGTGTTTGCCATCCAGCTGTCCTGGCTGCCAACCTCGGGCACGGGCACGCTTTCGCACTGGATTCTGCCGATCTGCGTTCTGTTCGTGCGCCCATTCGGTATCATCGTTCAGGTGGTGCGTGGCTCGATGATTTCGGCACTGTCTTCGGCTTACGTGAAAACGGCTCGCGCCAAGGGCGTGAAATCAGGGCCGATCATCTTTATCCACGCCCTTCGCAACGCCATGCTGCCGGTCATAACCGTCATCGGTGACCAAGCGGCCAGCCTTCTCAACGGCGCGGTCATCGTTGAAACCATCTTCGGTTTCCCGGGCGTCGGCAAGCTAATGATCGACAGCATCCTGCAGCGAGACTTCAACGTCGTGCTGGCAGCGATCCTTGTCACCGCTTTCGCCATCTTCCTCATGAACCTCGTGATCGACCTTGCCTATGCTCTGCTTGATCCACGCATCCGCTACTGAGGATCGACATGACCATGGCCGTCCCATCCCCCACGCCCGACAATACCATCGCCGCCGAGCCGGGCTTCTTTGTCCGCATGGCGCGTATGCTCTGGGCCGACAAGTTTGCGCTTTGCGCCGCCATCTTCCTCGTATTCGTCATTGTCATGGCGATCATCGGACCGACCCTTCTCGATGATCTCGCCACCAAGCAGAACCTGCGCGGTCGCAATCTCGCGCCGTTCGATTTCAGCCGCGACTGGTTCATGTGGCTCGGCGCCGATGCACTGGGTCGCCCGCTCTGGCCGCGCATCATTGTCGCCACGCAGAACACGATTATGGTTGCTGCCGGCGCCGTGCTGATTTCGGCTGTCATCGGCACGCTGCTTGGCCTGATCGCCGGC
This sequence comes from Neorhizobium sp. AL 9.2.2, assembly GCF_013317225.1. NCBI lineage: Bacteria > Pseudomonadati > Pseudomonadota > Alphaproteobacteria > Hyphomicrobiales > Rhizobiaceae > Neorhizobium > Neorhizobium sp. AL 9.2.2. The sequence goes on along the minus strand of NZ_JAALXU010000009.1, from coordinate 809,319 downwards.
TTCGCGTCGGAGCGGACAAGCCAGGTTATCATGCGTATCGCCGACGTCATCATGTCCTTCCCGTCGCTGCTGGTCGCGGTGATCGTGCTCTATATTCTGGGCTCATCGATCCTCAACCTGATGCTGGTCCTGTCAATCACCCGCATCCCGGTTTATCTGCGCACCACCCGCGCGGAGGTTCTCGAAATCAAGAGCCGCATGTTCGTGCAGGCGGCGCGTGTCATGGGCGCATCGTCGAAGCGCATACTCTTTCGCCACATCCTGCCCGTCGTCTTCCCGACGCTGATGACTCTTGCCACGCTTGATTTTGCCTATGTGATGCTGGCCGAAAGCGCGCTTTCCTTCCTTGGCATCGGCATCCAGCCGCCGGAAATCACCTGGGGCCTGATGATTGCCCAGGGGCGCCAGTACCTCACCAATGCCTGGTGGCTGTCCTTCTGGCCCGGGCTTGCAATCATTCTAACCACGCTGTCGCTCAACCTTCTGTCCAACTGGCTGCGTATCGCGCTCGACCCCGTCCAGCGCTGGCGCCTGGAAATGAAAGGATCGAAACATGGCTGATCATCTTCTCGAGGTCCGCGATCTCTCCGTCGACTTTCACACCGTTACCGGCACCGTCCACGCCGTGCGCAACATTTCCTACTATCTCGATCGTGGCGAAACGCTCGCCATCCTCGGCGAAAGCGGTTCGGGCAAATCGGTATCGTCAGCGGCGATCATGAACCTGATCGACATGCCGCCGGGCAAGATCACGTCCGGCGAGATCCTGCTCGACGGCAAGGATCTCTTGAAAATGTCGGGCGAGGCGCGCCGCGCGGTCAACGGCCGACGTATCGCCATGATCTTTCAGGATCCGCTCAGCCACCTCAACCCGGTCTATACAGTCGGCTGGCAGATGCGCGAGGCGCTGAAGACCCACGGCATCAGCACCACGCAGGCGCAGGCCGAAGCCTTGCGTCTGTTCAAGCGCGTGGCACTGCCGGATCCTGAGCAGGCTCTCGACAAATATCCGCACGAGTTTTCCGGGGGCCAGCGTCAGCGCGTCATGATCGCCATGGCGCTGGCGCTCAAACCCGATCTGCTGATTGCCGACGAGCCGACCACCGCGCTCGATGTCACTGTACAGTCGGAAGTGCTGGCACTTTTGAAGGAATTGCAGCGCGAAACAGGAATGGGTGTGCTGATCATCACCCACGATCTCGGCGTCGTCTCTGAGGTCGCCGATCGCGTCGTCGTGATGGAAAAGGGTCAGCTTGTCGAAAGCGGCACGGTGCGCGACGTCTATCGCAACCCGCAGCACGCCTATACCAAGAAGCTGATTGCGGCCGCGCCCGGCAAGGGCGACATGCATGAGCCGGACACACACGGCGCATCGATCCTCAGCGTCAAGGATGTCCGCAAGTTCTATGGGGGCTTCGAAGCGCTGAAGGGCGTCTCCTTCGAGCTGAAGCCCGGTGAAACCGTCGCCGTCGTTGGCGAAAGCGGATCGGGAAAATCGACGCTTGCCCGCGTCCTGTTGCGCCTCGAAGAGCCGGATGGCGGCACTGCGCGCTGGAAGGGCAAAGACCTCTTCACGATGTCGCCGGGTGACCTGTTCAAGCTGCGCCGTGATCTGCAGATGGTGTTTCAGGACCCGACCCAATCGCTCAACCCGCGCATGACGGTCTACCAGCTGGTCTCCGAGGCCTGGGTCATCCACCCGGAAATCCTGCCCAAAGCCAAATGGCGGGCGCGGGCCGCGGAACTGCTCGATCAGGTCGGCCTGTCGCCCGAGCATATGGGACGTTACCCGCACCAGTTTTCCGGCGGTCAGCGCCAGCGCATCGCCATTGCCCGCGCCCTTGCGCTCGAGCCGCAACTGATCGTCTGCGACGAGGCCGTGTCAGCGCTCGACGTGTCTGTCCAGGCGCAGGTGATCCGGCTGCTCGACGGGTTGCGCAAGAAGATGGGCATCGCCTTTATTTTCATCGCCCACGACCTGCCGCTGGTGCGCGATTTCGCCGATTACGTGATGGTCATGCAGAAGGGCGAGGTCGTCGAGTTCGGCACCGTCTCGCAGGTCTTCGACAATCCGCAAATGCCCTATACGCAGGCGCTTCTTGCCGCGAGCCTCGATCCCGATCCGGACGTGCAGGCCGCAAACCGCACTGCGCGCCTCGCACGCGTTTCCCAGATTTGATCCCGGAGTAAAATAATGACCAAGAAAGCCTTCGTCGCGATCGTGACATGTTTCAACGACGACGAGACCATCAATTACGAGGCCACGCGCGCTCAGGTGCGCCGCCAGGTCGCGGCCGGCAACAACATCATGTGCGCCGGCACCAACGGCGATTTTTCGGCGCTGACCCACGGCGAAAAGATCAAACTGCTCGAGGAAGTGGTCGATGAAGTCGGCGGCAAGGTCGATGTCATCGTCAATGCCGGCATGCCCGCGACATTCGAGACGCTGCAGCTTGCTAGGGAATTCGACCGGATCGGCGTGACCGGCATCGCCGTCATCACGCCGTTCTTCATCGCCTGCACGCAGGATGGCTTGGTCCGCCACTTCTCGACGGTCGCTGATGCGGTCGACACCCCGGTCTATCTCTATGACATTCCCGCCCGTACCCAGAACCATATCGAGCCGGAAACCGCCCGCAAACTGGCGACCCACGGTAATATCGCGGGCATCAAGGATTCCGGTGGCGCGCAGGAAACGCTCGCCGCCTATCTTCAGGTCTCCAAGGACGTCGACGGTTTCGAAGTCTATTCCGGTCCCGACCATCTGGTGCTCTGGGCGCTGCAGAACGGCGCTGCGGGCTGCATTTCCGGTCTCGGAAACGCTATGCCTGACGCCTTGGCCGGCATCGTCGGCGGATTCAATTCAGGCGATATCGCAGAAGCCGAACGTCAGCAGGACATCTACACCGCTTTCCGCACCGATCTCTACGCCCACGGCTTCCCGCCGGCCATGGTCAAGCGCGCGCTCTACCTGCAGGACCCCTCCGTCGGCGCCAGCCGCCAGCCGGCACTGCTGCCGAATGCGGATCAGGATGCCCGCATCCGCGAAACGCTGAAGACGTTCGGACTGCTGTAAGCAACGACTGAGATATTGAAGGTCCGGACCGGAACCGTGCTGCAGTCATGCAGCGCTGACGCCTGATGCTGCGATCAGCTATTCTGGGGCACTCGGCCACGAAGAGTGGAGTCAGGCAGCACGAGGCCCGATTAACATCCAAGACTCGTCCGAGAACTGGTTTGGCGAGAGATGCTCCCCAAATCGAGCGCCGGCTGCCTCTGCAGATCTAGCTGGAGAGATCACGCACTGCGGAGCTTCCAACAAGAGTCGATGATCCATGGGGTCTCGGGATCAAGAAGGATGAATTCGGCCTGCTGAAGGCGGTGAACAGCGCCCTCGACGAAGCCGAATCCTCTGGCGAGGGACGAAACATCTAAGACAAGTGGTTCGGCGACGCGACGGACTACAAGCTGAAGCGCTCTTTCACCATCGGCCCGATCGCCGCCGAATAATCGAGGTCAACCGGCAGGTTGCGATCCCGTGGCAAGGAACGTGACCTGGCTTTGCGTGAGGCGAGAATGGACCTACTCACGGCTGATCAGATCCAGCAACTGCTTTGGGGGCTGAAGACCACCATCCTGCTGTTTGCGGTGTGCTGGTTGATGGCTTTCACCATTGGGCTCGCACTCGTGGTGGTCAGAGCAACCGAGATCGCGACCTGCAGATGGATCGTTGATGCGTTTGTCGCCTATCATCGCAATGTGCCGCTGCTCGTGCAGGTCATGTTCTGGTATTTCGGCATGCAGGAATTGTTGCCGGAGGGCCTGCGCTACTGGCTCTACGACCACAATGCCGAATTTTGTTTCGCAGCCATTGCGCTGGCACTCGGCAATTCCGCCTATCTCGCCGAGGACATTCGAAGCGGCCTCCGCGCCATTCCGCACACCCAATTCGAGGCGGCACGGTCGCTTGGCTGCAGCTACATGCAGACCATGCGCTACATCGTCGTACCACAGGCAGTGCGCATGTCCCTGCCGTCGCTCGTCGGACGCGCCCTGCGACTGTTCAAAAACACCAGCGTTGCAATGGCTATTAGCGAGGCCGAACTCACGTACGAGACGTGAGAGGACGAAAACCTGACCTTCAAGACGTTCACCGTCTTCGATATTGCCACCCTCCTCTACCTTATCGGAACCCTGTTGATCATGGTTTTCGGCTCGTGGCTGGAAAAGCCGACCCGCATCGGTAAGAAGGACGCTTCCCATGCTTGATATTATCCACGAGTACTGGCTGAGCTTACTGGTGGGGCAGTATCTGAACAGGCCGCTCGGCGGTCTAGCGATGACGCTGATTGTGGCGGTCATCAGCATTCTCCTGTCCTTACCGCTCGCCCTCGGCCTGGCATTGTCACGCCTGTCGGCCTTCCGCTGGCTGCGCCTGACGAGCACATCCGTCGTCAACATCGTGCGCGGCATACCACTGTTGATGCTCATTTTCAGGTGCTACTTCGTCATTCCGATCGCGATTGGTTATGCGGCCAGTGGAACGCGACGTTTGAAGCGCTCTTCCAATCTCTGCAGGACGACGAAGAGCGACGGTACGAAGACGACGGTCAGGCAGGTTGAGCCCATCATGCCGGTCAGAACCGCGATCCCGATCGACTTTTGCGCGCTCGCTCCCGCCCCGGTCTGCAGCACGAGCGGCACGACGCCGAGGATGAAGGCGATCGACGTCATCAGGATCGGTCGAAGCCGCGTGATCGCGGCCCTTATGGCCGCATCCACAATCTCTGCGCCGTCATGCAGCCGCAGATGCCGCGCGGTTTCAACGATCAGGATCGCGTTTTTGGCCGACAGTGCGACGAGCAGCACCAGACCGATCTGCGTGTAGAGGTTGACGGCGGCATTGAGCGACAGCAGCGTCGTAGCCGTTCCGATCAGCGCGAGCGGGACGCTCGCGATGACGCTGAACGGTGCGTACCAGCTCTCATATTGGCCAGCCAGAACGAAATAGACCAGAAGCAGGCTCAGGCCGTAGACCAGATAAATCTGTCCGCCGAGTTCTCGTTCCTGGTAGGACACAGCCGTCCATTCCCGTTCGAAATTGTGAGGCAGCAGCGACTTTGCGATCCCGTCGAGTGCATCGAGCGCCTGGCCAGTCGAATAGCCTTGCGCCTGCGAGCCGATGATTTGAGCGGATGGATAGAGATTGTAGAGGCTGATCAGCGCAGGCCCGGTGGCCGGTTTTACGTCTGCGATCGAGCCCAGCGGCACCATCTGGCCGGAGGCGCCGCGCAGCCGAAGCCGCTCCAGGTCGGCGACTTCGGCGCGCCTTGAGGCGTCTGCCTGTACATAAACCTGGAAAATGCGGCCGAAGAGGTTGATCTGGCCGGAATAGGACGATCCGATGTACTGGCTGACAGCGTCGTAGGCGCCGCCGACATCGATCTCGGCGCGCTGAGCCTTGCTTCGATCAATCGAGACGGCAAATTGGGGGGCGTCGGCACGGAACGGACTGAAGGCTTCGCGGAATGTCGGATCAGACCCTGCTGCACGGGCAATGCTGGCCGCCACTTCTTCCAAAGCCGCATAGTCGAAGGCGCCGTCACGGGCCTCTACCTGCATGGTGAAGCCCGCCGCGTTGCCGATACCCTGGATCGGAGGCGGCGGAAGCACGAGCGCCTGTCCGTCCGGGAGATCGGCAGTCAGCCTCCGCAGGTAGGTGTAGAGCGACAACAGGTCATCTCCCTGTTGGCGAAGGCTCCAGTCCTTGAGGATCACGTAGAGGACACCCGCGTTGGAAAGGCTGGCATTGTTGTTGAGGGCGGAGACGCCGCTGATTGCGACCGCCGTTTCAACGGCATCCAGCTTCTCGACCCGCCCCCGCAGGTTTTCGATTGCGAGGCGTGTGCGCTCGAGCGACGCGCCCTCGGGCAACTGGACCGATACCAGAAAATACCCCTGGTCCTCGATCGGCAGGAAGGCCGTCGGCACCTGCGCCAGCAGGGAGAGCGAGAGCGCGACCAACAGCAGTGCCACCAGCGAGACCGTCACACTGAAACGGGTCATGACCCTCACCAGCCCTGCATAGACCCGTTCGACGGCATCGTAACTTGCGTTGAAACCGCGGTAGACGACGTTCTTGCGCGGCTTCAGGGCATGTGGTTTCAGCCATAGGGCGCATTGGGTCGGCTTCAGGGTCACGGCGTTGACCGCGCTGATCAGGGCCGTGGCGGCAATGACCAGCGAGAACTGGCGATACATTTCGCCACTGAGGCCAGGCAGAAAGGAGGCCGGGAGGAACACGGCAAGCAGCACAAGTGTGATGCCGATGATCGGGCCCATCAACTCGTCCATGGCAAGCGCCGCAGCCTCCGTTGGCGTTTTTCCATCATCGAGATGGCGAGCAGCGGCCTCGACCACGATGATTGCATCGTCAACCACGATGCCGATGGCAAGGATGATGGCGAACAGGGTGGAAAGATTGATGGAGAAACCGAACAATGCCAATGCGCCGAAGGCGCCGATGATGGTGACAGGCACCGTAGTGGCAGGCACCAGCATCGCGCGCCAATCCTGCAGGAAGATGAGGATGACAACCAGCACGAGGAACGCGGCTTCCACCAGGGTGTGGTAGACATCATCGATGGCGGCCTTGACGAACAGCGTCGTGTCGAACGGCACGGAGTGGCGAAGCCCTTCGGGAAAGTCGGTCGACATGACCTCCAGTTTCGCCTTGACCGCCGCTACGACGTCAAGCGCATTGGCCTCGGGCAACAGAAACAGTGCGAGGCCTGCCGCCGGCTTTCCATCGAGACTGAAATCCTGGCTGTATTGCTGAGCACCCAGCTCTACCCGTGCCACGTCGCGCAGGCGCACAAGATCACCATTGTCATTTGCGCGCAGGACGATGTCATCGAAGGCCGCCACATCGGCGAGCTTGGAGTCGAGCTTCAGCGTGTATTGGAAATCGCGCCCCTCCGGCACCGGTGGAAGGCCAAGCTGGCCGGCGGACGATGTGCGGCTTTGCTGGCGGATAGCGTTGTTCACATCTGACGGCATGAGACCGCGTGCCGCCATCAGGTCCGGATCCATCCAGATGCGCACCGCATAGTTGCCGGCGCCGAAAACCGAAACACTACCGACGCCGGGGATGCGAGCGATCTGATCGATCAGGTTGATGGTTGCATAATTGGTCATGAACAGGCTGTCATGATCCGGGTTGTCAGAGGTGAGTGCTACAATCGCCAGAATAGCCGTCGAGCGCTTGGCCGTCTGCACGCCTTGCGCCTGTACGGCATCCGGAAGGGAAGGCGTCGCACTCGCCACACGGTTCTGCACCAGGATCTGCGCCGCGTCGGGATCGGTGCCGATGGCAAAGGTCACGGTGAGTGCGTAGGTGCCGTCACTGGTGGAGGTCGATTGCATGTAGAGCATGCCCTCGACCCCATTGACCTTTTGCTCGATCGGCAATGCCACATCCTGGACGATCGTCTCGGCGTTGGCACCGGGATAGCGTGCCGTCACCTGCACCGAGGGCGGTACGACATTCGGATATTGTGCGACAGGCAGGCCGACCAGCGCCACCAGACCGAGTATGACGGTCAGGAGCGCGATCACGTTCGCAAGCACCGGTCTATCGATAAAGAACCTGGCCATCCTGGGGCATTCCCTGTTTCTGTAAGCAGATCAATCGAGTGCCGTCACGACTTCGACGACTTCTCTGGCACGCAACCCAGCCCCGCCCTTGACGATCACGCGGTCGCCCTCCCTTACGCCGTGGACAACTTCCCGTCGGCCACCGGCGGTTTTTTCTCCGAGCGCGACCTTGACGGTTGCGACCCTGCCTTCGGCATCGACGATTTGAAGCGTTCGGCCCAACTGGGAATTGCCGATCGCGGCTTCCGGCACGGTCAATGCCTTGCGCGTGACGATCGGGACTCGGACGCGGGCAAACATGCCCGGCGATAGCAGGCGTTGCGTGTTGGCAATGACGCCGCGAAGGGTCATGGTTCCAGTCGCGCTGTCCAGCTCGGGGGCGATGTAGTCGAGATATCCACTGTAAGGGTAGGTCGCATCACCCTGAAGACCGGCTTCAACTCGGATCGCCCCGAGGCTCCTCAGGTCTATATGGCGCTCAGCCATCGCGCGGCGAATGGCGATTACCTGCCGCTCATCGGCCGAAAAGATTACGTGGAGCGGGTCCGGTTCGACCAGCGATGCGAGCTTCGGAGCCGATGCGGCATTGATAAAGGCGCCGAGATCGGCCGCGCGTGCGGATAGGATACCGTCGAAGGGCGCCTTCACTTCCGTGTAGCTGAGGTTAATGTCAGCACTTCGCACCTTGGTCTTGGCGGCTTCGACCTGTGCCTCGGCTGCCAGTCGCTGTGCCACCGCCGATTCATTTGCGCTTAGCGATACGACCTGCTTGGCAGAAAGCCCTTCCTGCCGGGCCGCGTTTGAGACCGCCTGTTGCAGGTTGGCCTGTTGCTGACGCAGTTCTGCCTCGGCAGCTGCGAGGCTGATGCGATAGGGTTCGGGCTCTATGAGAAAGACGACGTCACCTTTTCGCACGGTGTCGCCGTCATTGAAGTTCACTTTCTCGAGCGTACCGGAGACTCGGGCGACGAGGTCAACCTGGTTGACCGCGCGGAACGTTCCTGTCGTCTCCAGGTACAGCGTCACCTCGACGAGGGTAGGTGCCTCGACCATGACTTTCCGCTTCTCGGCCTGGGCGCAGGCCTGCCCGACCCAGCCAATCAGCAGAGCTGCGGCCACCAGGGGCAACAGTGCATGTTTCATGGAAAGATCCTTCCCTTGCGCATGTCGTGGCAGGCCTGCTCAGGGAGCGGCAGCTATTTCAGCGACTGCAACTCGTTCGGCGTCAGGAGTCCGTTCTTGTCCTTGTCGATCCGGCCAAACGCCAGGTTGTAGCGACCGGCCTGCTTGACCTTGAGGGCTATCGGCTTTCCGGACGCGGCCATCGTGTCGATGAAAACCTTGAATTCGGGTTGGTCCAGCATCGTGTCGGCGTTCTTGTCTGCGGTCATGAAGGCCTCCTGTTGCGCATAGCCGCTCGAAGCGACGGCGAGCCCCCCGAAGACGACCAGAACAGGGGTGATCAGCTTAACGTTTGCCATTTCGATCTCCTTTGAGTGTTGCGATATCCGCCAGGTTGATCCCTGTGTCGGGAGCCTCCTGCCGGGCGGACGCGGTCAGCAGTCCATTCTTCAGTTGCGGAACTGCCAGCATCAACTAATCCGGACCAATTCTTCGCGACGAGGCCGCAGGACTTGCTCCAAGGGACTGGTCAATGTCCCTGCGATGCTGGACGGCACGATCAACCAAAGGCTGCAGTGAAGCCATCCCATGTTCATGGGGTCTGCACCTCGTCCAGCGTGCCAGCCATCGGGTCTGCCGTGGCGCGCCTTTCAGCAAGAGAGACATGGACGCCATCTGGCGCGAGATCGAAGCCGGAGGCTTCGAGCACTTCAAGCAGCAGAGAGCGGATCAGGGGAAGGGCGGTCACCGCTGCGGCACGCGCCAAATTGAAGCTCAACACCAGCTCCCTGGTCTGCAGATGGGCTTCAGGCGGGCTGATGGCGATCTTGCCGACGATATCGGCCTGAAGCCTGGTTTCGCTTCGAAGGGTCGACGCCGCCAACCGCAGTAACCGCGCGTGCCCGACGGCGTCCGTTTCGTTCTCCAGTCTCAGGCTCACCCGAGCGAGGACGAGTCCGCGACTGCGGCTGACAACGGTCTCGATCTGGCCGTAGGGAATTGTATGCAGCCTGTCATCTAAGCCGCGCAGTCTGAGGCTGCGGATCAGTATCTGCTCCACCCTGCCGGGAGTGGAATCGATCTCAATCTCTTCGCCGAGCCGGAACGCATCGTCCAGCATCCAGAAAATGCCCGATATTACGTCCTTCACCAACGCCTGGGACCCGAGACTGATGGCCAGACCCAAAATGCCGGCGCCGGCTATGATGGGAGTGGTGTCGACCCCCAGAACCGACAGGGTCACCAGCGAGAAGATCGATCCGATGAGCCCCAGCAAGACCACACGCAGGATCGGCAGAACCGTTGTCATACGCGCAAGGTGCAACTCCGCGTCTTCCAGCGAGGTGAGAGCCTCCTTCGGCATCATGCGCGACTCTACCCATGCGTGGGTAACCGCGGCGAGCACGGCAGCGAGCACCAGCACCATAAGCGAAAAATTGATCTGCCGAGAGTATCGCGGCCAATCCTGTTGCGGGATGACCGCAAGCGTGCCGACCAGCCAGTACTCGACGATCAGCCTGAGGATGACAGCTGCCGCCAAGGCATCGATCACCACCCGCACCACGAACAGTCGACGCATCACCTCGGGCTTGCGCGACAGCTGGATCGAGAGGGCGATCGAGCGATCGAAGGCCAGCGCCAGCATAAGGGCGATCGTTGTTCCCTTGATCCCCTGGTACAGGTCAAACTGCTGCATCAGCCAGCCCCATATCCACAAGCCTGACACCAGCAGGATCATCCAGGCGGCGACCATGTGTAGCAGCGGCGTCAGGCCGTGCCGGCGCAGAAGATGCAGCAATCGAAGAGCCGCCGCCGTCATGGCAAACGCGCCGAGTATCGCCAGCAGCCGCACTGAGTTCGGCGGCATGCCGACGCGGGCGGCTGCTGCCAGAAGGCACACCATCAGGTATCCGCACGCCAGGATCACGGCGCTTCGCCTAAGTCCTTTTTCCGCGCCGCTCTCGTCCAGCGGCAGAAGCCGCAATTGAGGAGTGCGGGGCGAAAAGACAATGCAGAGAAAGGTAATGGCAGACAGCCAGTAGATGACGGAAACGAGAAACTCCCTGGCAAAACCATCCCCGAGCGGATCGGCGCTCAGCAGTCGAACGGCTATTGCGCGCCCCACCGCGATGGCGGCCAGCAATGGCACAAGGCTCCAGGCCGTCCGTTTCAAGACGGCGAGGAATGGGACGCGTTCGCGCGCGGCAGCCTCGCGTCGGCCTCTCAGCCCGTAACTGCTCAGCATAAAAATCAGCATGACGACACCGCCGGCGCCAAGGCTGAGGGCAAGAACCCTGGGCGCCGAGGTCATGGACACCGTGCCCGCCCATAACAGTTCCCGATCAAGATGTGGCAGGGCGAGCGCCGTGTCCACCAACGCCGTCTCGAGACGATCGACGACCTGCTCTGCACTGACGATCCAGTCCGCGACGTTGACGACAGACTGATCGGGGGCCGGGGACGGGCCTGTTGCAGTCGCGGAGACGTCCATCGTGCCAGTCCCGTTCGCACTTGCAGAGAAACTACGGCTCGCCGGGCAAACCGGCTTGGCGAGCAATCGATAGTTTCAACCATTAAGTGCGTTTAAGGTGCGCATCCACCCCATGTTCATGGCGTATTCGCGGCACCGGAAACGGGCATGATGGGGTCAAGCCGGTATCCGTCGGCGCAGTTTAGAATCCGGGAGACATTCGCCATGAAACATCGCCCAAATGGTTTCAAGGCCGCATTGGCCCTTACCTATCTTGCCGTGCTGGCAGCGCCAATTTTCACGGCCGCGCCGGCGGCGGCCGTCGTGTATTGCAACGCCGTCGGCGTCCCAAAAGGATGCGTGGTGCGCCCCCCAGCCGCGGTGGTCGTTTACTGCACGGCGCCGGGGGTTCCGCTTGGTTGCGTGGCGCGTCCCGTGGCAAGGACCGCGATCTATTGTACTGCTCCGGGCTTGCCAGTTGGCTGTGTCCGCAGGCCGGGCGTTCGCGCACCCGGTCTCGGTGTCGCGCCGGTCAATCGTGGTGGCCCGAGGAACCGTCTCGGCATCAGATAGTCCAGGCGATGAAAGTGTCTCCGCGCTCGGTTCCTATGACCTTATCCGCGCGCTCCCCGCTGGCATCAGCCCCCTTAGCCGGCTTCGGGGAAGTCGGCGGGTAGCAGCAGCGAGACCGTTGTGCCGAGCGGTGCGCTTGTGACGGACAAGGTCACATCGCAGAGGGCTGCGCGCTTTTTCATGTTGAGCAAGCCTCGGCCCTGCACCGTCCCCGCCCCATTCACCGCATCGACCGCAAAGCCGCAACCGTTGTCCCTGACGGAGATCTGGCCCCTCGCGTCGCCGTCGGGGCCAGGTATGGTCTCGATCATGATCGTCACGATCGATGCGCCCGAGTGTTTGATCGCATTGGTGACAGCTTCGTCAAGCAGCCTGATCACCTGGATAACGTGCCTTGGACGCAGGCCCGGATAGACGGGAAGTCCGTGTGACGACTGTACGCTCCAAACGAGCTGCATGTCGTGGGCGCGCAACTGGCCTGATATCCGCTCCCTCCAAGAACCAAGGGCAAGCATGAGGTCGCCATCGATCTCTTCCATTGCGTTGATGACCAGACGAAGATCGCGCAGCGCAGCGCGAGCGGCATCTCCGATTGTATTCGTTGTATCTCTCGGCTGTTCGGCAAGAGCGACGATGCTGACGAGTTGCCCGCCCAACCCGTCATGCAGGTCCCGCATCAATCGCGTCCGCTCCGATGCCAAAGCCGCCGCCCTTGCGCGTTCTTCTTCGCGGGAAAAACTTGCCCTGAGCTTGACCTCGGCCTCCGACACTTGCTTCACCAACCGGTCGGCGAAACTGTCGGCATCATTCAAAGCCTGGACGAAACGCCAGGTCAGCCAAACTCCGATGACGATCAGGACGATCGAATAACCGAACCAGCCGATAAAGATCCGTTCACCCGGAAGGAGCCGGCTGACCGTCAGGATATCGTTCAGGGCGCATCCCAGCATGACTGAGAATACAGGCGCCATTATCAGCGCCTTTCGGTTTCCGCGCAGAGCTGCGTTGCCCAAGAGCACGCAAGCAACGGCGGCGCAGAGAGCAATCGTTGGTGGCCCTAGCGGCAGGAAGATGGCGTGAAGTAAATCATGCTGTCCCGAAAGGCCCGCAAAGGCAATGATAATGCCGGGTACGAATGTGAGATGAAGCCATCGCGGTGGCGGCATGTCGATGAAGCGCACGATGAAGTGCAGAACCAGCGGCGCTTGCGTAACAACGGCAGCGCCGACGAGGCCGAGCGTCTGTGGCGATGCTGGCATCGAGACGAAATACTGAAAAAAACCGATCAGCATGGCGAGCGCAAGCAGCCCATAGCTGCGATCGTTCCGGCGGTTGATCCAGATCAGGCCGAGGATCGCTCCCAATGTCGCCTGTCCGGCAACAAGGATGAGGGGCAGGGTCTCGAACATGATCGACCGCTGATCGTGAACCGGTCTCAGGACCTTGTCCGGACCGGCATAAACGCTGTCCAGATAGCCGCCGACCGGCCCCCATGTGACGAGGTGAATGATCAGCTCATTGCGCCCCTCATGCAGCAGGCTTTCCGGAATCGTCGCTATGGCGGACGTATTGCGGTCGGGTCTGCGGCTCATAACATTCCGGTGCGTATCGTGGATCATTGAGCCGTTGACCTCGAATTGTACGCCCGTGGTAAAGCGCGGCACGAAAATGCTCCATGCCACATCTTTCTGCGTGGTCGGTCGTTCGAGTGAGACGCGATAAATCGCAGAGGAGGTCGCATCTTCGGAGACGGGGCGAAAGTCCGGGAGGTCCACAGAACGGAATTGGCCTGTCGCGTCTTGAAGCTCAACGCCGCTCAGTTCATAGACCGCGGGAGGCAGGGGCGGGCCGATCTGGCGGGCCAGGATGCAAAGGACGATGATGACAGGTTGCAGCGCCAGGTACAGCAGCAGCCAGCCGATCCTGCCACGCGGTCGAGCCATCCTTCCAACTTGGTGAGCGGCAGCTTTCATCCTAAAGCTTTATCAAGCCCTGCTGCAAGGCTTCGAATACGGCCTCACCGCGGGTATTCACCTCGAGCTTGCGATAGATGTTCTTTATATAGCCGGGAACGGTCTGGCGTGAAATACCCAGATAATCCGCGATGTCGGCGTAGCTGAAACCCTTGGCGATGCCCCACAGAATGTCGATTTCGCGCGCTGTCAGCTTGGCGGTATTCAAGTCCGTCCCGACGACGGGATCCTTGACGCCTTGGGTCCGTTTGACGATGAAACGGGCTATCGAGGCCGAGATTGGCGAGTGGCCCCGCATAAGATCGCGCACCGTGTCGGCGATGTCGGTCAGCAGAGCGTCCTTCAGCAGATAGCCGTTGGCGCCGAGTAAAATAGCCGAAATGACGCTTTCTTCATCGCCCAGGATGGAGATGACCAAGATCTCGGTGGTCTGGCTATGCTGCCGGACGTCGCGGATCAGGTCCATGCCATGGCCATCGGGTAGCTGGAGGTCAGTCAGAAGCACATCAGGATAACCAGACTCCAGCACTTGGCGCGCCTCCGAGAGCGTTCCCGCCTGAAGAACCGAAAATGCGGAAGCGTCGGACAGGCCGTCAGCGATACGCCGACGTGTTGGTCCATCGTCCTCGACGATGACAACGGATATAGGTCCGGCTCTCTCCGTTTGGGTGTTCAAGATAACACTCGCTTTCAGGCCTCGGCTTGGCCAGAAAGGATTATTGAGCAAATCCCCAAACCGCGCCAGCCATGAACATGGGGGTGTGGCGGGTCAGAATTGGCGGACCGCAAGGGGAAAATGCAGAGAAGAAAGCCGCAGCGGAAAAACAACGGTGCCAGCTGCGCTCACCAAAACCGGCCAGAGCGATTTCTGCAAGCCGTCGGACGCGGCCATCCGGCTCAAGCGCACGGTTACGCTTGTCGCCATAGGCATCAATCATTCAATCCGACTGTCCGTTTCCGCATCGAACAGATGAATGTGTTCCTGCTGGAAATTCAATCCGACGGTTTGACCGCCGGTTATTGGAACTCGTCCATTTACGACGACGACACATTCGGGCGTCGTTGCCGTTGTGACGAAGGTCGTTGACCCTGTCGACTCGACCAAGGCCACCGGTGCTTCCAACAAACCCTTGCCGTCTTCGGCGATGGTAAGATGTTCGGGCCGCAGACCGACGACAAGATTTCGATTGGCCGGAATGGTTCTGTCGAGACCGATCGTCTGTGGCCGGCCAAGATCCAGGATGAGGCTTTTTCCATCCGGTCCTGTCGTTGCCGGAATGAAATTCATGGCCGGCGATCCTATAAATCCGGCAACGAAACGGCTGACCGGTCGGTCATAGAGTTCAAGCGGCCGGCCCTGTTGCTCGATCACGCCCTGGCGCATGACCACGACGTGATCAGCCATTGTCATCGCTTCGATCTGGTCGTGCGTGACATAGACCGAGGTCGCGCCAAGCCGGTCATGCAGTGCCCTGATTTCCTTGCGCATATGGACACGCAGGGCGGCGTCGAGGTTGGACAGTGGCTCATCAAACAGAAAGGCCTTGGGATTGCGGATAATGGCCCGGCTCATCGCGACACGCTGTCGCTGTCCGCCCGAGAGTTCGCGGGGATAGCGATGCAGCAGGTCCGACAGGCCGGTAATGGCGGCCACGTCGTCTGCCGCCTTCTTCGCTTCTGCCTTCTTGGTGCCGCGAATGCGCAGGCTATAAGTGAGGTTTTCCTCAACCGTCATATGCGGGTAAAGCGCATAGGACTGGAACACCATGGCCAGATCCCGCTTGCGGGGCGGTACATTGTTCATGCGGTCGCCGGCAATAACCAGGTTACCTTCGGAGATCGATTCAAGCCCTGCGAGGGCGCGCAGAAGCGTTGATTTGCCACATCCGGACGGTCCCACCAAGGCGACGAAAGCGCCTTTGCGAATAGTGAGGTCGATGTTCTTCAGTGCGTGATAGGCACCGTAATATTTGTTGACACCCGACAATTCGATTTGATTGGTCATTTGAGAGCTCCCGATGTGAGGCCGGAAACGATGCGGCGCTGCAGAAGGACGAAGATGGCAAGGATCGGGGTTACGTACATCGTTGCGTACGCCATGATGTTGTTCCATTCGCTGGTGTTTGGACCCATGAACGAGTTGAGACCGACACTTGCGGGCTGCAATTCGATGTTCTGGATCATCGACTTTGAATAGACGAACTCGCCGAATGCCTGCATGAAGATGAGGATGGCGCTGACAAGGATACCGTTGCGGGCAAGCGGGAGCACGATGTTGAAGAAGGCACCGATGCGCGAGTTGCCATCGACCAATGCGGCCTCCTCAAGCTCCATCGGCACAGCCATGAATGTCGCCCGCACGAGAACCACGAAGAACGGCATGCTCTTTGCCGCTATCGCCAGGATGACGGCAAAGCGCGGGTAGTCCAGCAAACCGACTTGAGAGAACCCGACGAAGATCGGGGTGATCATCAGCGATGCGGGCAGAACCTGCAGCATCAGAATGAGGAACAGGCCCACATCCACCCAGCGGTTACGGTACCGCGCCAGTACATAGGCACAGCCGGTACCGAGAACGGCGATGAGCGCCACCGACCCAAAGGCGATCAGCGTTGAGTTCCACAGGTAACGGCCCATGTTCCGGCTTTCCCAGACATACGCGAAGGTGCTCCACTGCGCTGTCGATGGCCAGAAGCTGGGCGGGGTGGCAAACATCTCCGAGCCCGTTTTCAGAGCCGTGACGTACATCCAGTAGAGCGGAAACAGGTAGATCGCCGCCATGATGATGGCGATGGCGAGCATCAGGCGGTTTCGGTTGGTTTCAGTCATCCGCGCACCTCATGACGGGTCGAGCGCACATAGACGATAGCCGCAAACATCACGAACACAGTCATGATGACCGAGATCGTGGCACCTTTGCCAAAGTCGTATTGCCGGAAGGAGAGGTCCCAGGCCCAGTATTGGGCGACATTGGATGAGTTGTTCGGCCCGCCATCCGTGATTGCCGCGAACAGATCGAACTGTTGCAGTGTGAAGATAAGCCCGAGCGAAATGATCGCGCCGATGGTGGAGCGCATCATGGGCAGGGTGATGGTCCAGAAGCGCTGCCAGGCGTTTGCACCGTCCAGCTCGGCTGCTTCATAGAGATCACCGGGTATGGCGGAAAGACCGACGGACAGAAGGATCATATTGAACGATGTGCCAAGCCAGATATTGGCGAGCACGACCGCCCAGAGCGAGAAATTGGGGTCTGAGCGCCAGAAGATATTGCTGTCGATCAGGCCGCTTTCACGCAGAAAGAAGTTCAGGACGCCAAAGTCCCCCGAGAGTATCCAGTTCCAGATCGCACCGACGACCAGACCCGGCATGACCCAAGAGACCAGAAACAATCCACGAAGCCACGATGATCCCGGAAAGTTGACCCAGAAAAACAGCGCAAGGCCAAACCCGATGAGAAACTGGCCAGTGATCGAGCCGACCACGAAAATGACGGTGTTGAAGAGAATAGGCAGGGTTTCGGGCTGCTTGAACAGATCGATGTAATTCTTGAAGCCGACGAATGGCCTGATGATGCTTCCCAGACTGAACATGTCCACTTCCTGAAAGCTTATCAGGATATTGTAGAGCAGGGGCAAGCCCGCAAGAATGAACAGGAAGGCAAAGGGAACTCCGACCAGGCCAATGTCGAAGCCGCGGCCGTCCGTGATGCTGGAAAGTATCCTTTTCATGGAAACCCCATAAGATCCGGTGTGGAGCTGTCCGCTCTTGACGAACGAGACAGCTCCTTCCGGGAGGAAAAGGTGGATGGCACGAGTGCCATCGGCTCCTGAGAAAGGCAGTCCTGCCTCAGCCTTCGATAAGCTTGATCTTCTCTGCAGCCTGATCGAGCGCGGCCTTAGGCTCCATCTGTCCGGTCAGCGCCGCCTGGACGGCATCCTGAATTGCCTTGGAAATCTTCGGCCATTCTGGCGAAGGGCCGCGTGGCTTGGCATATTTCAGCTGTTCCACGAAGGTCTTGAGGGCCGCATCCTTGAGCGCATTTCCGGTCGGCGGGATCGGCAGGTCGGAACGGGCAGGGATCTGGCCGAAATCCTTGTACATGGTGACGTCTTTGGAGGCGAAAAACTCAAGCGCCTTGAACGCCTCTTCCGGATGTTTGGTATTGGAGAAAATCGCCCAGTTGTAGTCGCCCATAGCGGAAGAGCGCTCGGCACCTTCCTGCGGCACCGGCAAGAGCGCGGTTCCCCAGTCAAACTTGGCATCGGTCACCATGCGGTCGATTTCCCAAGGTCCGGATATCGCCATCGCCGCATTGCCCGCATTGAAGGTTGCCGTGGAATCCCACTGGCTGCGCGTCAACGTGTCCGGAGATGTCATTTTGCCGTCGAGCAATTGCTTCCAGATCGTCAGCGCCCGGACAGCCCCATCACTGTTGATGGACTTGTAGGTGGCGCCGCCCATCTGTGCCCAGGGCAGGAACTGGAACGTGCCTTCCTCATTGGCTTTGGCCGAGAAGGTGATGCCGTAAACATTCTTGGATGGGTCGGTCAGCTTCTTGGCGGTCTCGAGCAACTCGTCCCAGGTCTGCGGCGGCTTTTCCGGATCCAGACCAGCGGCCTTGAACAGGTCCTTGTTGTAATAAAGCGCGATCGTATTGGTCGCTTTCGGCACGCCGTAATATTTTCCGTCCCAGGTGGCGGAGGCGAGCGGGCCGGGAAAGTAGTTTTCCGGCTTGATCGTGCTTGAACCGGCAATCATGTCGGTGAGGTCCAGAAATGCCTTGCGGGACGCAAACATGGCATGATTTGGATTGTCGATTGCGATAATGTCAGGTGCTTTACCGGTCGAATAGGCTCGCATCGCCTCGCTGACCACATCGTCGAACTGAATCTGGCGATATTCGATCTGGATGCCGTTCTTCTGCGCGTTGAATTCCTTGATGAGATTGGGGGCGGGCTGAATGTCTCGGTCGAGCGACCATAGCGTCAGCTTGACGTCTTCTGCCTGAGCGCTGAGCGCAAAGAGCGATGCAGTTGCTGCAAACGCCGTAGCGATGGCGATCGTATATGTTCGGATACCCATTTTGTCCTCCTTTGTGGTTCTCCGGAATGCACTTTCGCGCGGCGCGGCCTCCTCCTTGCCGCGCCAACATTGAACGATCTAAACCGGGTCGACGACGAAATCGCCGCCGCGCGCCTGTTTCAGGTGATTGAGACCGTGAACCTGTCCGGTCATCTCCAGCCCATCCCGATAGACCGGGTCGTGCCAGCCTTCGATGTCGATGGAGCCGGACCAGCCCGCCAGTCGCAGCTCGGAGATGATGTCCGTCCAGTTGCTGTCGCCGAAACCGGGTGTGCGCATCAAAACGAACGGATGTTTGCCGAAAATGCCATGTTCGCGAATGACGTCCCACCGAATGGTCGCATCCTTGCCGTGGACGTGAAAGATCTTCGAAGCCCATTTGCGGATCTGCGGCAGTGGGTCGATGAGGTAGACCATCTGATGGCAGGGTTCCCACTCAAGCCCGATATTGTCATCGGGGGTCTCGTTGAACATCAGTTCCCAGGCATCCGGATTGTGAGCGATATTCCAGTCGCCCGTCGCCCAGTTGCCGTCCATGGCGCAGTTCTCAAAAGCGATTTTCACACCCTTGTCCGCCGCCCGCTTGGCCAGCTCACTCCAAATCTGCTTGTAACGTGGAAGGCTGTCGGGCAGGGGCTTGTTGCGGATGCGGCCAGTAAAGCCGGCAACGCACGTCGCTCCAAAATGGTGGGCGTTGTCGATGCAATCCTTCCAACCCTGCAACGTCTGAAGGTCCATGTCGGTCTCTTCGAGCGGGTTACCGAACATGCCAAGTGTCGACATCGTAACGTCGCGATCTCCAATCGCCTCGCGGCAGCGCTTGCCGAGCTCGGCGATGTCCTGACCATTGGTCGTCTGCCAGAAGAAGGGCTCGAAACTTTCAAACCCCATGTCGGCGATCTGCGAAATGCGTTCTGCAGCCTGCCCCTTCGAGGCGCTGACCATGGTGCCGATGCGAATGGATTTTTCCTGCTGGTTGATCAATGTCACGGTCCCTATGCTGAAATGTCGACGGATTGGCCCGACTTGGCGCTTTCGATGGCGCCAAGCACCATGGCCAGGCTTTTGATATTGTCGTGGTTGACTGTTTCGGGTTCGCGCCCGGTGCTGATGGCATCGAGGAAATCGGCGATCACGCTGGCGTGGCCGTGGGTTTCCTCGTCTCTGGCAGGGGCAGGGACGTCGATTGACGTAAAGCCCGGGAGGAGGCCGGGATCGTTCCCGGCAACGGCAGCCCTAAACGTATCTTCGCCATCCCAGGTCAGCATGCCTTTCGAGCCGACAATGCGCCACGCGCTTTCCCAGCTGGTGCGCTCGCCTTCGGCACACCAGGAACCTCGATAGGTAAAGACCACATCGTCCGAGAAACGGAAAATCGCATTGGCCGCAGCGCCATGGGCGTACCATGAGCCGGTCGGATTGGTTTCAACGCAATAGACCGAGAGGGGCGCCTTGCCGGACACGAAACGCGCTGCATCAAACGTATGGATCGCCATGTCGAGGAGCAGGACATTCTCCATCTCTTCTCGAAAGCCACCGAAATGTGGGCCGAGGAAGAAATCGGAATGAATGCCCGTGACCTCGCCGATCGCGCCGCTTTCGACCAGACGACGCATGCGGCGGACGCCTGCAATGAAACGTCGGTTCTGAACGACGGCATGAATACGACCCGCTGCGCTGGCGGCACGGCGCAGATCCTGCGCTTCCTCCATGGAGGTTGCCATCGGCTTTTCGCTTAAGACGTGGCAGCCATGGGCGAGGCCGGCGCTGACCACCGAATGGCGAGCGTTGGGGATGACGACATCCAACAGGATGTCTGGCCTGGTCTCCGCGAGAACAACTTCCAGATCCGTCCCGATAACCGCTTGTTGAAGATTGAATTCGGTTGCAAGCGCCTCAGCTGTCGCTCGGTCGAGATCAACGAGGCCAACGATTTCTATGGCATCTTTGATGTGGGGCGTGTCCCGCACCGCCCGGAGCCAGCCTTTGGCCATAGCTCCGCATCCACACAAAACAGCATTGTATGTCACTGGTATCCTCCTCCTTACGGAAATCGAAACTCCTCTTCCGATTTTCCGTAAACGTTTACGGTAGTATGGACAGGAGCCAGAATTTGTCAATATTGTTTTGGGCGACGCATTCGGGTCCGCGGAAAGGCAGTTCATGAAGGGCATTCGCCAGCTGGCAAATTATCTAGATATATCAATAGGAACTGTGTCCCGCGCCTTGAACGGAAAGGCGGACGTGAATGAGGAGACGCGGCGCCGGGTTCTCGAAGCGGCCACCAGACTGGGCTATGTCGCCAACCAGTCGGGGCGTTCTCTGCGCAAGGGTTCGACAGGCGTCATCGGCTTCATGATGCAGACGGGACCCGAAATTACAGGCCAGGGCGACACGTTCTTTATGAGTGTCTTTGACGGCGTGCAAACCGTCCTTGCCCGTCACAAGCTCGATCTCGTCGCACTGCTGTGTTCATCCGACCAAGACCCGGACGCCTATCTTCAGCGCGTCGTCGCGCGTGGCTTCGCGGATGCTGTCATTCTCTCTGCCACCCGTCTCCACGATGCGCGTTTCGAACTGCTCGCTCGCCACAATATTCCCTTCATCACCTTGGGGCGAAGCCAGACCGATGTCGGCCAGCCTTGGATCGATCTGGATTTCGAGGGCATGGCAGAGGTCGCCATCGAGCGGCTTGTGAAAAGCGGTCACCGGCACATCGGCCTGATCTGGCCGAATGGTGATCTGAACCTCGGCCATCTGTTCGTTCACCGATCCCAGGAGGTTCTTGCCCGGCACAATCTGTCGCTTTCGCCGGAGCACATTTTTCGTGCCACGCCGAGCGAAACGGGTGGCTATGGCGTGGCTCGTCAGATCATGGACTGCGAAACCCGTCCGACGGCTGTTGTCCTTGTCAACGAGACGTTGGTGACCGGGCTCTACCGTGGGCTGGAAGAGGTCGGGCTGATGCCCGGCAAGGACATCGCCATCATCGGGCGGCAGAGCCCGCAGGCCCAGTTTCTCAAACCAAGCCTAACCTGCTTCAGTCTTTCTCTTCGCGATCTCGGCATAAGCCTTGCCGAGGGTCTGTTATCTGTCATGCCGGAATACAAGCTGCACTACCCTGATGCCGTCAAACGTTTGGTATGGCCCATGGACCTGATTGAAGGTGAGAGCAGCTGAGAACTGCCGCCTCTGTAGATCGGGTCGTCGATCCAAGCCAAACCAAGCAGTGGCGGTAGAATAGACAGGCGCGACGCCAATCGCGTTATGACAGACGCGAGGCGGAAGGTCGGTTTCTTAGGGCACGCAGGGCGTTGAGGATGACGGCGATATCGATGATTTCCTGAAACAGTGCTCCTTGCACCGGCGTCAAATACCCCGCTGCGGCGAGGATCATCGCGCCTACCGATAGACCGATGCCCGCAAAAACACTCTGTAGCGCGATCCGTCGACAGGCGTGCGCAATCGCGATGCCCTCCACAATCCTGTCGAGCCTCTCGACCAACAGAACCGCATCGGCCGACTCGATGGCGGCAGCTGAGCCATGCGCACCCATGGCAAGTCCGATATTCGCTGCAGCAAGGGCAGGCGCGTCATTCACGCCATCGCCGATCATCATCACCGGCGCGCGTGTCTTTTCATCCTTGACGATGTCGATCTTTTGGCCTGGCGAGAGGTCGGCTCTGACCTCATCGAAAGGCAGGCCGGCGGTGATTTGGCGTGCGACAATCGCGCGGTCGCCCGTGGCCAGAATGATCCGCGTTACCCCAATTGCCTTGAAACCGTTCAACGCCGAAGCAGCTCCCGCCCTGAGTTGATCCGAAAACAACAAGATGCCGGCAAATTTCCCGTCGATCGCGACCGCTGCGGCGATGGTTCCTGGTGTGTGTGCGTCGTTGATTTCAACGCCGTAGGCCGAGGCGATGAAGTTGATGCCACCGATGGCAACCTTTCTGTCGCCAACCGTCCCGGCAATTCCTTCGCCGGGTTCCTCGCTCACCTGTTCCGGCGAAACAAGGCTCAAGTTCCGGGCATGCGCTGCATCAACCAGCGCCTTGGCGGCCACGTGACTCGATGCCTGATCGAGCGAGGCGACGAGGCGCAGAAACTCGTCCTCTGGCCAAGATGTAGAAATTTCTCGCAGGGTCGGTCTGCCATCGGTCAGCGTCCCTGTCTTGTCGAGCACCAGCGTCCGGATCATGCTTAGCTCTTCAAGGATTTTTGCCCCCTTGATCAGAAGACCGGAGCTTGCCGCCCTTGAGACACCAGCAGCCCAAGCGATCGGTACGGCGAGGATGAGTGGGCAGGGTGTTGCGACCACGAGGACAGCGACGGACCTGACGGGATCCCCGGAAATCCACCAAGCCAGCAAAGCGATTGCGATTGTGACGGTCAGGAAGACCAACGCATACCGGTCTGCCATGCGGGCCATCGGCGCCTTGCTCTGCTGGGCCGCCTCAACAAGCTTCAAGATGCCCGCATAGGTACTGTCGGAGGCTGCTTTTGTGGCGGTCATATTAAAGAGGTCACCGACATTGGCGGCCCCGCTCATGACGATATCGCCCGGGCGTTTCTTGGCAGGCAGCGGTTCGCCTGTCAGTGCGGACTCGTCAAGAACAGCCTCCCCGTCGTTCACGGTACCGTCGACCGGCACCAGATCGCCACGCCGAACAACAAGGCAGTCGCCAACTGCTATGGAATCGACTGACACTTCCTCCATCTGGCTTTCACGGCGCCTCGTTGCCACATGAGGTGCACGCGAAAGAAGCGCGGTCATCTCCCGTCGGGCTCTGCCCTCGGCGACATTCTCGAGATATTGACCGCCGGAATACATCAAGGCAACGATCGTCGCCGCAAGGTATTCGCCAAAAAGAAGGGCTCCGCCCATGGAGAGAAGCGCGATGACATCCAGACCGATTTCACCGGCGCCAATCCGCGCGATGATCTGGGCAACGAGGGCGACCATGACGAGACCGGTCGCAAGCGCCAGCGATGTGACATAGAGATCCTGAAATCCGCCGTGCCAGGCGATCAATCCAATTGTCAGCCCTATGATCGGGGCCGCGACGAGAAGGGGCCGTAACGGCCGGAGCCAGTGTTCCAGGGGCATAGTCATCCTCGTCTTCAAGCGCCTGTTGTTGAGGCAGGGGACCGTCACCGGGATCCGCTACCAGGGACCGACCGCATGATCAGGATTGCAATCTTAAGAGTTCGGTATTCCCAACCCCGGTTGCCGCCGAGACGATTTGTATAGGATCGACCAGGTCAGCGACGCGGGAACGTGCTGGACGGACCAAGCCCTGAACCACGAGAACCATCGGGCGCGCGACGGCCATGAGGCCGTCAACGCGCCGGACGGAACGAGAGGCCCGACCGCAGCCGATGCCCCTAAGGTTCGGAGACTGTGCGTGACAGCCGCTCATCGGGCCATGAATATCGGAAAATCCGAAGATTCCAGCAAGGTAGCCGTCACACCGCCGAAGATACGTTCATGCAGCCGCGAATGGCCGTAGGCTCCCATGACGATCATGTCGCAGCCGGTTTCCAATGCATGCTGCGTGAGAATGTCCTCGGTTGCTCGGCCGCCGCTCGCCAGCTGTTCGACGACAACCTTGATGCCATGTCGCGAGAGAAATGCGGCAACGTCTGCGCCAGGCTCGCCCCCGTTTTTGAAGTAGGCACCATCCGGATCGACGAGAACGACATGCACGGCATCGGCTCGTTTCAGAATATCCAGTGCATCCTTGGCGGCTGTTGCGGATTCCGCTCTGGAATTCCAGGCGAGAAGAACATTTTTGGGCGGAAAAGTGATGTTGCCCTTGGAAGGGATCAGCAGGATCGGCGTGCGGGCGTCAAAGGCTGCAGCCGAGACCACAAGACGTCGCAACCCTCTTTCGCGCCGGACGCTGTTGCCGAGAATGACGAGGTCGGCATACATGGCGCGCACGCCGATATTGCTCTGAAGAATGAAGTTGTCGTCGTAAAAGTGATCGATATCAAAGGAAATGGCGCTCTGGCTGCACAGCGCCTCGGCGGCCGTCTTGACGTTGACCAGCGCCTTTATCTCTTCCTGCCGTTGCTCAAGCCAGGCGGTCCCCACGGGATAGTCGGACGTGATCGGCTGCAACGCCGTGCCGATGACCATGATCGAAAGATGCGCGTCTGACTCAATTGTCAGCTCGATGGCCTTGGCAATATCGGCGTTGGCGCCGTGTTCACCGACGACAGCAAGAATAGTTTTGAACGACATGGTTGGCTCCATCCATTTCAGAGGTTTTGGATGAAGCAAGCCTAGAAGCCTCGGAAGAGATGGCGATGATCTTTGTCAATCGATGGGTACGAAAGCGCTTTCGGGAGACCGAACAGGTCCATTATCTTCAGACCGGCCTCTTCGCACACGCGTTGCCCGGACTGGGGCGCTCGAAGCGGTGATCGTTGATGAAGATCAAGGACGGCCCGAGCCGCGGGTTTAACCTCCCGACAACGAGGGAGAAAAGACCATGCAGACCGTGCGATCCATCATGACGGCAGATCCGATTTCTGTTCACCCAGACGCCAAGATCTGGGAGGCGGCCAACACCATGTTGGATTGCGGGTTCAGCGGTCTGCCGGTGATCGATAATGACGAGCAGGTACTGGGCGTGATCAGTGAAAGCGATTTCCTGCGACGCGGGGAGCTTCGGTCGCAGGCTTCGCCCGGGATGTGGCGTAGGCTGTTTTCGTCACGCGGTGCGTTGGCGGAGGATTACGCGAAAGCTTTCGGGAAAGAGGTGAGCGAAGTCATGTCCTCGCCGGCGATCACGGTCGAGCCATGGATAACCGTCGAAGATGCCGCGAACCTGATGGGCGATCGCGGCATCAAACGCCTGCCGGTTGTCGAAAATAACAAGCTCGTCGGCATCGTCACGCGAGCCGACATCATGCGCACCCTGATCCGACAGATGTCAGCGTCCGCCGTCGATCGAATCGACGCGGATATCAAAGCCGGACTTGAGGCTGAATATGACCGGCAACGCTGGGGTGACACCATCACGGTGGCCGTCGACGCGACTGTGGTCACACTGGAAGGCAGGGTACTGGATGCACGCGAAAAGACGGCTGCGCGGGTCGCGGCTGAGAACACTCTGGGTGTCACCAAGGTGATCGATCAGATTCTGGTTGTCGGACTACCGGAGATGCCAGTCTCACCTCCAGGATTTTAAGCCAAACAGTGCCTGCGCAGGACGGACCGTACGAAATCGCTCGCGCATGATCGTCTTTGTTTTGCGGGGCGGTCGCCGCCTGCGCCGCCTATGTGGACAACCGACAGGCGTCAGACAGGGCGAACGTCGCGTCAGTGGTCCATTGTCTCAACGCAGTTGGTTTCGAAAATCAGGCCGGCTACACCAGCAACGCTTTCTGCCACCACTTGCATGGCACGCCTTTGCGCAGGCGAGGGGACAGGGCCGAAGATCTCGACGATCGAATTCCTGACCTCAACTGTAAGTCGCTCTGGCTCGAGGCCGAGCTCCGAGCGCAGCCGCGTCAAAACTGCAAGCCGCAACGCGACATCTCCTTTTGCCACCGCATCGCGGTTTGCAGTCACGGCCCGTATGATATCGCTCCGACTGATGATCCCCACGAGCCTTCCCGACTGAAGAACGGGCAACCGTTTGATACCATGCGTCCTGACAAGCGCTGCAACATCCGCAAGCGATTGTTGTGGCGAGACGGAGATAACGTCCTTTGTCATCGAATCTGCCACGGTAGTGCCGTGCGCTCGCACGTAATTTTCGAAGAAACTATCGTCAGGATCTTTCGGTGGAGACTGCGGGCCGAGATTGAAGACGCTCCGACTCAAGAGATCGCCTTCCGTCAGCATCCCGACGACTTGACCATCGTCGCTGATCACCGGCAGACCGCTGACCTTGTGATCGAGCATCAGCTGGATCGCATGTTTGATACTCGTGTTCGCCGACACGCAGATCGGCCTCTGTGTCATGAAGTCCCTAACCAACATCAAACAATCCTCTCGCAGCTTTTGTTCACTTTGACAGAAGCGATGCTGGAGACCTTTGATCTTGCGCAACGCAAGGCGCCCGAGACGCAGCCACTGCCGGAATTCACGCCTTCGCCCGTAACGCCGCCATAGGGCTGTCTAGAGATGCTGAAGCGCGTGTGCGCAGGATTGGCAGAACGGCGTGTGCGGGACGACGTCGAGACGTTGGTCGCTGATGGCATTGCCGCATTTGGCGCAGATACCGAAAGTGCCTTCCTTTACCCGGTGAAGGGCGGCCTCGATCGCCAACAGCTCCGTTTGCCCCGCCTCGCCGAGCTCATCCAGAACCTCGTCGTTGTTGCGTTCGACCGCACGATCGTCGTCGTCGCGATTACGAGGTTGTTCAAAGTCATGCTCGATTTTTTCGAGGCGTGTTTGCAGATACTGCTGTCGTTGGAGGAGGATCGCCTTGAACTTCGTCTCGCGCTGCTCCCGCTGCTCAAATGAGAATGTCGTCATCGTGTCCC
The DNA here is from genome assembly GCF_013317225.1 of Neorhizobium sp. AL 9.2.2. Classification (NCBI taxonomy): domain Bacteria; kingdom Pseudomonadati; phylum Pseudomonadota; class Alphaproteobacteria; order Hyphomicrobiales; family Rhizobiaceae; genus Neorhizobium; species Neorhizobium sp. AL 9.2.2. Next base: position 781,938 of record NZ_JAALXU010000009.1, on the reverse strand, counting down.
CGAGTTTTAAGTGTGAGACCGGATATTCTTCCACTCGCAGGCAAGGGCATTGATCGTGGTCAAGCGGACTTGGTGCTTCCGCTCAAAGCAGCCCGAGCGTGATGAGGTCGGGCTGCTTTGTTTGACGTCCGGCCTCTTATCCGACCGTCTTGGAGGCTTTCCATTTCCAGTCGCGAATTTCCGGCATGTCCTCGCCATGTTCGCGGACATAGCGTGTGTGTTCCGCCAGCTTGTCCTCAAGCATCGCGATCACGCTGCCTGCCTTGTCCTTCAAACCGGGTACGCGTTCGATTGCCTCGATCGCGAGATGGAAGCGATCGAGTTCGTTCAGCACCGTCATGTCGAATGGAGTTGTCGTCGTGCCTTCTTCGATGAAGCCTCGAACATGGATGTTCTGGTGGTTGGTGCGTTTGTAAGTCAGCCGGTGGATGAGGTAGGGGTAACCGTGATAGGCGAAGATCACCGGCCTGTCGGTGGTAAACAGACTGTCGAACATCTCGTCTGAGAGACCATGGGGATGCTGGTCCTGCGATTGCAGGGCGAGCAGGTCGACGACATTGACGACGCGGATGCTGAGTTCCGGGATCGCGTCCCGCAGCAGGCAAACCGCCGCCAGCGTCTCGAGCGTCGGCACGTCACCGGCGCAGGCCATCACCACGTCGGGTTCGACCGCACCGTCCTCGTTGCCAGCCCAGTTCCAGATGCCGATGCCGGCCTCGCAATGCCGGATCGCTTCGTCCATGGTCAGCCATTGCGGTTCAGGCTGTTTGCCGGCAACGATCACGTTGACGCGGTCCCAGGTCTTCAGGCAATGGTCGCCGATCCACAACAGAGTATTGGCATCCGGCGGCAGGTAGATGCGCACGATATCCGCCTTCTTGTTGGCAACGAGATCGAGGAAGCCCGGGTCCTGGTGGGAAAAGCCGTTATGGTCCTGCCGCCAGACATGCGAGGTGAGCAGGTAGTTGAGCGAAGAGACGGGCTTGCGCCATGGCAGTTCACTCGACACTTTCAGCCACTTGGCGTGCTGGTTGAACATCGAATCGATGATGTGGATGAAGGCCTCGTAGCAGGAGAAAAGGCCATGCCTGCCGGTCAGCAGATAACCTTCCAGCCAGCCCTGGCAAAGATGCTCTGAAAGCACCTCCATCACACGGCCGTCACGGGACAGATGCACGTCGTAGGGCTCGATCTTCTCCATCCAGACGCGGTCGGTGACCTCAAAGACATTGCCGAGCCGGTTCGATTCCGTTTCGTCCGGACCAAAGATGCGGAAGTTCGAATTCGCGTCGTTGCGCTTCATTACGTCGCGCAGATACTTCCCGAGGATCTCCGTCGTCTGCACCATGTCGGCGCCCCGCGCCCTTACGGGAACCGCATAGTCGCGGATGTCGGGGACGATGAGTTCCTTGCGCAAAAGGCCGCCATTGGCGTGGGGGTTGGCACCCATGCGGCGTTCGCCGCCGGGCGATAGCGCCCGCAATTCCTCCTTCAGCCGGCCGTTGGCGTCGAACAGATCGTCCGGATTGTAGCTCCGCATCCAGTCCTCAAGGACCTTGCGATGCCCGTCGTCCTCGCGGCAGCCGGAGACCGGCACCTGGTGCGCGCGCCAGAAACCCTCGACCTTCTTGCCGTCGACTTCCTTTGGTCCCGTCCAGCCCTTGGGGCTGCGAAACACGATCATCGGCCAGCGTGGGAAGCCTTCCGACACCGTACCGTCGCGGGCTTCGGCCTGTATCGTGCGGATGCGATCGAAAACCGTCTCTAATGCCGCAGCCATCTGCCGGTGCATATCGGCAGGCTCATGGCCCTCCACGAAAAACGGTTCGTAGCCGTGCCCGCGGAAAAGGTGCTCGATGTCTTCGTCCGCCATGCGGCCGAGAAGAGTTGGGTTGGCGATCTTGTAGCCGTTCAGATGCAGGATCGGCAGCACCGCACCGTCGCGGGCGGGGTTCAGAAACTTGTTCGACTGCCAGCTTGCGGAAAGCGGTCCGGTCTCTGCCTCGCCATCGCCGACGACGCAGGCGACAATGAGGTTCGGATTGTCGAAGGCTGCGCCATAGGCATGCACCAGAGCGTAGCCGAGTTCGCCGCCTTCATGGATCGAGCCCGGGGTTTCCGGGGCCGCATGGCTCGGAATGCCGCCAGGGAAGGAAAACTGCCGGAACAGTTTCCGCATACCTTCGGCATCCTCGGAGATGTCCGGATAGATTTCGCTATAGGTGCCCTCGAGATAGGTGCTCGCCACCATGCCGGGACCGCCATGGCCGGGTCCGCAGACATAGATCATGCTGAGATCGCGGTTGCGGATCATCCGGTTGAGATGCGCGTAGATGAAGTTGAGGCCGGGCGTCGTGCCCCAGTGGCCGAGCAACCGTGCCTTGATATGCTCCGGCTTCAAGGGCTCCTTCAACAGTGGGTTGTCGAGAAGATAAATCTGCCCGACGGAGAGATAGTTTGCCGCCCGCCAATAGCGGTCGATGAGCGTCAGCTCCTCAGTGCTGATCTCGGGCGTGTTGGGCAGGTTGTTACGTAGCTGCATCTTCTTGCTCCTTTGAAAGGGCGAGTGATCGAAAATTACTGTCGTGACTGGGAGCGACGCCTCCGGGGTGCCGTCAGGTGGCGGGATGTTCCCTCCCGCGAAAAACGGACAGGCACTCCTCTGCGATCATCTGTTCTTCATCCGTAGCGATGACATGAAGGGCAACGCGGCTTGCCGCGGTGCTGATCGTGGGCGCGTTGTTTTGATTGGCCGAACCGTCCAGCTCTACGCCCAGCCACAAAAGCTGGTCTGCAATACGCCTGCGGATCTCCGGTTGGTTCTCGCCAATGCCGGCGGTGAAGACGAGGCCGTCGAGCCCGCCGAGCGTGGATGAAAGCCTCCCGACCTCGCCGGCGATCCTCAGTGTGAAGAGATCGATTGCCTCCCGCGCTTCTTCACTGTCGTTCTCCAGGAGCTCGCGCGTATCGCCACTAAGGCCTGAAACACCCAGCAGGCCGGACTTGTGGTAGAGCATGTCCTCCACGTCTTCGACCGACTTGCCGAGCGGCCCCAGAAAATGCAGCAGCACACCGGGATCAAGCCAGCCGGGTCGCGTTGCCATCGGGATTCCGTCCAGCGTCGAAAAGCCCATGCTGGAATCGCGGCTGAGACCGTTTTCGATGGCGCAGAGGCTGGCGCCGCTGCCCAGATGGGCGATGACGACCTTGCCGTCCGCAATACCGGGCGCCTTGGCGGCCAGTGCACCGGCGACGTAGCGATAGGACAGTCCATGGAAGCCGTACCGCTTGATGCCCTCGTCATGATAGGCGCGCGGAATTGCGAGACGCCGCACGAGATCGGACTGTGTCGCATGGAAAGTCGTATCGAAGGAACCGGTCTGGAAAAGATCAGGGCGCAGGTGCCGGACGGCTTCGATCATCCGCAGCGCCTGGGGCTGATGGAGTGGCGCAAGTGCCGTCAACGACCGAACCTTCGCAGCAGTCGCGGTGGTCAGTTCCACGGGACCGTCGAAGACGTCGCCGCCATGGACGATGCGGTGACCGGCGGAGGTGACGGCGTCGAGATCGAAATGGGAACTCAGTTCCCCGAACACCTTGTCCATCAGGCCGGCAAGATCGTCGCCGGAAGCGCCTTCCAGCGACAGTTCGAACTGCGCCGGACCTTCCTTCAGATGCAGCGACACGGGGTCGCTTGCAAAATCGACCACGGCTTTGCCGATCCGCTCAGGCCTTTCACCGTCCACTCTGAAGATGCCGATTTTCACGGATGAAGATCCGGCATTGAAGGTGAGGAGAAGCTTGTCCGTCATAAAGGCGTCCTTGTTTCACGTCCTCTTGCAGCCCGCGGCTCGACACGGCGCTGTAATGGCAATCATTCAGTAGTCCTGCGACCGCATGGCTGGGCTTTGGGGCCGCGTGTTCAAAACGGTCGTTCTCGGTGGCTCGCCTCCGGTAACTCTTTCACCCGGAATGGTGCGGCTCTCATTGATAAAGCGCAATGCAACGGGGCGTTGATCGTTGAGCCATTGCGGGTCAGGCGTTTGTGGCGCAGCGGATGTTGGCAGAGGACCAGTTGAAGACCGTCGCCTGATTTCCGAGCAGGCATGCCTTCCAGGTTCATCGGGCGAATGGATAAGCACATCCTTGCGCTCTCCTTCGATCCTCACGCTACGCGCTGAAGAAGGCGCTTCAGCGTCCATATTGCGTCTTTCTTCACCCGCGCTGACCCTTCGACATCTGCAGTCGTTGCGTTGACCGCCGTCAATGCAGGCTCAGCCGGTCCACCAAAGAGTAACGGTGCAATGGGGGGATGGAGATGGATGCGGACTATACGGTCAGTGCACTTCGAGCCTCGGACGTTGCTCGTGCTTACGCAATCGTTCGGCATCTCTTTCCGAACATTGATCTTGCCGAGTGGCAGGCAGCGACTTCCACAGAAGACCTCCGGAGAAATTGGCTTACTGTAATCGACCCGGCAGGGGTTGTCCGCGGGATTTCCCTGGTATTTGTCAGCCCGCAAAGTGGCTTGAGCAAACAGCTGGAAGTTCCTGTTATCGCGTCCGTAAGTCTCCTCAATGAGCACAGCGTGGCAGGGCGCTTGTTGGAGTATGCGAAACGCCGCGCTGCAGAGGAAGGATGCAATCGCATCCACGTCTGGCCCGTCGCCAAAACGGACCACTGGCTTCTGGGCGACACCTCGACTTTCAAAGTACCGCGGGCCGGTTTAACGTATGACCTATCGCCCTCTAAGCAACCTTCGCCACGCTGACGCGTGCGGCGAACATGTAGCCGACGCCCCGGATGGAGCGAATTATTTGCGGCTGTTTGGGGTCGATCTCCACCTTGCGCCGGATCCGGACGATTTGAGCGTCGATTGCCCGATCATAGGCATCGAGATGGCGCCCTTTTGTTTCCTCTAGCAAGAAATCTCGCGACAGCACGCGTCCTGGATGGGCCACAAAGGCAGCAAGGAGGTCGTATTCGCCTGTTGTCAGATGGATACCTTCGCCATCCGCTGATGACAGCTCGCGTCGCGTAAGGTTCAGAGCCCAGCGGTCGAAATGGACGATCTTGTCGGTCTCTTCCTGCTCGGGAGGTTGCACGTTTCGCCGGCGAAGAATGGCTTTCAGCCTGGCGTGCAGCTCCCTGAGGTTAAACGGCTTCGCGAGATAGTCGTCGGCGCCCATCTCAAGCCCGATGATCCGGTCCACAACGTCATTTCGACCGGTCAGCATGATGATCGGGGTATCGGACGCCGCTCGCACCTCCCGAACAAGATCAAAACCATCGGCCCCTCCGGGCAAAGAGACGTCCAGCAGGATGAGATCGACCTGTGTGTGCGCAAGTTGCAGGCGCATCTCCTCACCGTCCTTGGCCTCGCTGGTTAAATAGCCCTCTTCGTTGAGATATCGCTTCAACATTTGAGTGATCCTCACATCATCATCGACGATGAGGATGTGAGCTGTCGCAGGATTTTGCCGCGCCATTATCCCCTCCTGTTACAATGTGTTACGCAATTCCATAGATTGTCACGGAAACAGCATCCGCCCGTCACGCCACGCGAGTCAACTGCGCGCATTGAGATTGGAGGCACGGTTATGCTCAGTACAACTCAGAATTATGAAAGTGGGACGACTGCTCTTCACGCAGTCCATCACCAAACCAGCCTTCACAGCCTGTTCTGCAAGCAGCCGTTTGAACATTTGACAGCGGGAAAAGCGCTTTTCTTTGAGAGCGACGATGCGGTCGATGTTTTCGAAATTCTCGAAGGTACGTTGAGAATTTTTCGGATCATCGCCGACGGACGGCGGGTGATTACCGGCTTCCTCTATCCAAACGATATCGTCGGCATCTCGCTTGGCGGGCGTTATCTCTACAGTGCCGAGGCGGTGACGTCTGTAACCCTGAGGCGATTGTCACGACGCCGGTTCGATGCAGCGGTGACCGAGAGTGATCACTTGCGCCCACAGCTCTTCGCTCTGGTCTCCGACGAGATGGCGGCAGCGCAGGATCAGATGGTGCTCCTGTCATCCAAGAACGCGGAGGAACGCCTTTGTTCCTTTCTGCTGGCGACACTCCGGCGCCAAGCGGCTTCCTCAGGCAACCGGACCACGCTGGAGCTTCCCATGGGGAGGCAGGACATAGCCGATTACCTTGGACTGACAATCGAAACAGTCTCGCGCACCATGACAAAGCTCATCGGCAAGGGTGCCATCCAAATCGACGGTGTGGCGGCTCGAAACGCGATAACGATCTGCCGTCCGGTTCTGCTTGCGCAGATGGCCGGAGATGAAGATGATCGTTCCCGCGAGCCCCGGTTAACGATCGTCCGCGGGGGACGGTCCCACTGAGCGTGCGATCATGGGAAAGCTATGTCATATAGAGGCAGTCGAGATGAGCTCGAACGACAGCTTTCTGCTGTTACAGGCTTGCTGGATGCGGCAAACATCATTGTTCACGGAACGGATGGTATCATCCGCAGCTGGACTGCAGGATGCGAAAACCTCTACGGATGGTCACGCATCGAGGCCGTTGGTCAAGAGGTTCACGAGCTTCTCGGCACGCAGTTCCCTGAATCTGTTGAAGAACAACGAAACCGTTTCTTGGCTGCGCAGTCTTGGAGCGGCGAAGTCATCCATCGCCACAAGGATGGCCGCCCTCTCTTCATTGCGACCCACTGGGTTCTTCTGTCGCCGCTGGGCTCGGCCGAGCAGGTCGTGGTCCAGACAAACAACGATGTCACGGCGATGAAAGTGATGCAGGAAACCGTCGCCGAGCGCGAGGCCCACCAGCTTTCTATCCTGGATACCGTTCCTGACGGGATGGTCGTCATTGATGAAGCGGGCATCATTTCATCGTTCAGCGCGGCTGCGGAACGGCTGTTCGGATACAAGGCAGCAGAAGTCTGCGGACTGAACGTCAAAGTTTTGATGCCCGACCCCGACCGCGCGGCGCACGATAGCTACATTTCCAATTACCTGACGACCGGCGAACGGCGCATCATCGGATATGGCCGGGTTGTGACCGGACGACGCAAGGACGGCTCGACCTTTCCGATGGAGCTTTCGGTGGGCGAAGCAGCAACCCGCAACAAGCGGATCTTTACGGGCTTCATCCGGGACCTGACGAGCCGACACAAGATCGAGGAAGAACTGCGCCAATCGCAGAAGATGGAGGCAATTGGCCAGCTGACCGGCGGTTTGGCTCATGATTTCAACAATCTCCTGACCGTGGTCAGCGGCAATCTGGAAATGATCGATAACAAGCTTGAGGATCCAAAGCTTCGAGTGCTCCTGCGTGAGGCGCAAAGCGCGGCAGATGACGGTGCCAAACTGACAAGCCAGCTTCTCGCATTCGGACGGCGTCAAAGCCTCAATCCGAGAACGGTGGACATAGGGCAACTCGTCGGCGGCTTTTCGGACCTGTTGCGCAGAACCCTTGGAGAAGCCGTTGAGCTTCGCACGGTTATATCAGGCGCGGCCATCGAGGCTTCGGTCGACGGATCGCAGCTTCAGAATGCCATCCTGAACTTGGCGATAAATGCGCGCGACGCTATGCCAAAAGGCGGAAGGCTGACGATCGATATCTCCAGCGTCAAACTCGATGCTGACTACGCGAAAACCTATCCGTCGGTAAGGACTGGTGACTTTGTCTTGATCTCAGTAACGGACACGGGTTCGGGAATGACGGCCGAGGTTCGCGAGAAGGCTTTTGACCCGTTCTTCACAACGAAGGGCCTTGGTGCCGGGACAGGTCTGGGTTTGAGTATGGTCTACGGTTTTGCCAAGCAATCCGGTGGAAACATTCAGCTCTACAGCGAGCCCGGGCAGGGAACGAGCGTCAGGCTCTTTCTGCCTTCCGCTCGGTCAAAAGCTGACGAAGAGATCACGCATTTCGACACCGCAGAAACCGCTCCGTTGCCCCGAGGCCGGGAAAAGCTTTTGGTCGTCGAAGACGATCCGAGGGTGCGTCGAGTGGTGGTCGCACGGCTTGCAGACCTCGGCTACCAAATCATCGAGGCAGCAACTGGAATTGAGGCGCTCGAACTCCTCCAAAAGCACGATGACATCTCGCTCCTCTTTACCGACATCGTCATGCCAGGCGGCATGACAGGCAACGAGCTTGCGGATCAAGTGAGGATGGCAAAGCCGACGATAAAGGTTCTGTTCACGTCCGGATACGCTGAGCCAACCATCGCAGGTAAAGAACTGGCTCAGTCAGGACGATGGTTGCGGAAACCACATACTGCTCGGGAGCTCGCGACGGTCTTACGCGAACTTTTGGATTAACTCCCCTGAACACGGCGTCCGTTTTTCTTCTGCTTTCGCATACACTTTGAATGATCGGTCTTTCACCCCGTGTAACTCTATCCGTGACCGCAACGGCTCGCGCGGATGAACCTTTCCACGGCGACCGGCACGGTGTTCGGGCCGTCCGGAACGGGACGTCGTGGCGGCTGGTTCTCTCTACCTGATGCAGTCGCAAAACGCTTCGAGACCGCGTCATGGCAGCGGAGGCAGGCGTTGGGAAATGACCTGACCGCCTTCAGTTCAATGTCAGCTTCGGCCTCTAGTCGATCATCGTGACAACCGAAGGAATGAAACGGTGCGTGTGAGACTGAAGTCCCCACACCAAGCGATCTCGATGATCAAACCCAATGCCCCGTCGACGCTCACCATCCGATCGCCCCATGCGACGTCTGAGACAACCACGATGGAAGGATCACCAATGACAACGTCTAGACCTCTATCATTTTCCGTATCTCAACGCGTCCTGCACTGGCTTACCGCTGCGCTCGTCACTTTCAACCTCGTCCTGCCCGATGGCATGAGCGACTGGAACCGGAGTATGGAGCGAGACGGGATGGCCTCTGCCGACCAAGTGGCAAGTGCCAATATTCACGCCTATGTGGGCATTTCTATTCTGGCTCTCGTCGTGCTTCGCCTGATCATCCGCTTCACCCGTGGCGTTCCGGCATCCCCGCCGCAGGAACCCCCGATTTTTCGGATGGCTGCCACAGCCGCGCATGCCGCGCTCTACATTCTGCTCGTCGCAATGCCGCTGACTGGCTTGGCTGCATACTATCTTGGCTACGGCAGTGCAGGGGAACTGCATGCCGATGTCCTCAAAGTCGCCTTATGGGTGCTGATCTCCGGCCATGTGCTGGGCGCTCTTGTCCACCAGTTCTATTGGAAAACAAATGTTCTGCGCAGGATGACGACTGGCTAGAAGGCTGCGCCGGCCGACACAGGTGACGCCGGCCCCGGCTCACGGCCTCGGATAGACTCGCCTCGTCAATCAAACGGCCGCTCGAGAGAGGACGACGGCTGCGTGAAGAAGGCGGGCCCCTCTTTGGTCATGTAGATGATGTCTTCCAGGCGGACGCCGCATTCCCCGTAGAGTGCCAACATCGGTTCGTCGGAAAACACCATGCCTGGAGCAAGAGGTGTCTTGTTGCCGCGAACGATGTAGGGGTCTTCGTGCATGTCCATGCCGAGCCCGTGTCCGGTCCGGTGCGGCAGGCCGGGAACCTGATAGTCGGGACCGTAGCCGGCATCGGTCAGCACCTTGCGGGCGGCAAAATCAACCTCTTCGCAGGCGATCCCGATCTTTGCCGCGTCAAAGGCGGCGCGATGGGCTTTCTGTTCGAGCGACCAGATCTCGCGCTGCCGTTCCGTCGGCTCTCCGAAGACATAGGTGCGGGTGATATCAGAGCAGTAGCGGTGGATATGCGCGCCGAGATCGATCAGCACCATGTCGCCCGCCTTCAGCGTCTGCGCATAGGGAACGCCGTGCGGATAGGCGGTCGCTTCGCCGAACTGCGCAGCGGCAAAGATGTGTTTCATACCGAGCTTGGCATGCGCAGCGGCAATGAAATCGGTGACTTCCGTTGTCTTCACGCCCTCGTAGAGACCTTCCCAGACGGCCTTGTGAACACGAAGGCTCGCGGTCATCGCGGCCTGGATGATCGCGATCTCGTTCGCCGACTTGATCTGCCGGCACTGGGCAATCAAGTCCTTGGCGCCGGTAACCGTCAGGCGGTCGCCGAGATGCGTGGTGATCGGGCTGGAAAATGCGAACGGCGTCGCCGGATCGAAGGCCAGAATGTTCCCGTCTGCGGCAAGGCTGCAGATCAGGTCAGCGACCAAACGGGCCGGATCCTCATGCTCCTCCCAGACCGCGATCTCGCCGGGGATCGTGATCAGCGTCTGGGTCTTCGGCTCCTCGAAGGCGGGGCTGACATAGATCGGAGCGCCGCGCGAAGGGATGATCGCACCATGCATGCGTTCGCTCGCCCCAAGCGTCATGGCGGTAAAATAGGTAAGGCTCGTCGATGTATCGAGATAGACGGCCTTGACGCCTCCGTCGCGCATCAGCCCCTGCAGCTTGGCTATGCGCGCGTTCAGTTCCTCCTTCGAGATCGGCGGAACCGCGGCAGCAATATTGTCAAAACCGGCAAGCGACTGTTCGAACGATATGTAGGCAGGGGCACTCATGCTGGGACTTTCCTGAAAGCGCTGTTCGGCGGGCGGGGCCTACGCGAGGGGTGAGATCTTTGAGCGTGCGCAGTTGGCGTAGCGGTAGCGTTTGGCGATGAATATGCTGCTGGCGACGGTCGTCAAGACTTTCGTTCGAATTGCCGGACGGGCTGACGACGAGGAGAGGATGCAGTAGTGCATGAATGACAGATAAAAACTTTGTGGGTGCCGGCATGGACGACAGCAATCAAAATCATGCGCTGGAGCGCAAGAGGGGGTCCGGCGCGAGGCAGGTCTATGACCTCTTGCGGGATGAAATCCTTGATCTTCGCCTCGCCCCTGGAAGTGCGATCGACGAAGTTCAACTGGCAACGCGGTTCGGCATGTCGCGCACGCCGATCCGTGAAGCTCTGGTGCGGCTTGCCGGAGAGGGGCTGATCGAGACCCTGCCGAACCGGTCGACCATGGTGTCGAACATCGACTTTCTCGGCATGCACGCCTATTTCGATGCGCTGGGTTTGATGTACCGGGTCACGACGCGGCTCGCCGCGCAGCACCACAAGGCAGGTGACCTCGACATCATTCGAGCTCATCAGGCAGAATTCAAAGCGGCTGTCGAAGCCCAGGACGCCTTGGCCATGATCGCAACCAATGCGGACTTTCACGCGGCGATCGCTGCGGCTGGCCGCAATGAATACTATGCGCGCTTCTTTGAGCGTCTGCTGGGCGAAGGGCGGAGAATGCTGCGTCTCTACTACCAATCCTATGATGATCGGCTGCCATCCCGCTTTGTGGACGAACACGAAGAAATCATCGCGGCGATCGAAGCGCGAGACGTCGAGGCCGCGGACAGGCTCGGCCGCGCTCACAGTGAGCAGATCGAAGCCCAGATCGAGCGGTTGCTCACCCGCCATGACAGGCTCGACATCCTCCTGTAGGTCCTTGTATTTTTCTTGTCGACAAGATTGAAGAAGACGCTATGCTGCTCGTCGATAGGGACAGGGGCGCGTTTCCGTGCGCCGAAACGAAGGAGCTTTCCGTGACTGCAAGCATATTTTCGGGCGTCGTTCCGGCGCTGATGACACCGTGCACCGCAGACCGCATGCCGGATTTTGACGCGCTGGTCCGTAAGGCACAGCAGTTGATCGAAACGGGCATGTCGGCAGTGGTCTATTGCGGATCCATGGGCGACTGGCCCCTTCTCACCGATGCGCAGCGCATGGAAGGCGTCTCGCGTCTGGTTGAGGCTGGCATCCCCGTGATTGTCGGCACTGGCGCGATCAACTCCGCATCTGCCGTCGCGCTTGCCGCACACGCCCAGAAGGTCGGCGCAAATGGTCTCATGGTCATCCCGCGGGTTCTGTCGCGCGGCTCTGTGATCGCCGCCCAGAAGGCGCATTTCAAGGCAATCCTGTCCGCGGCACCGGACCTGCCTGCGGTCATCTACAACAGCCCCTATTACGGCTTTGCCACGCGCGCCGATCTGTTTTTCGCACTTCGCGCGGAACACCCCAACCTTGTTGGTTTCAAGGAATTCGGCGGTCCGGCCGACATGCGCTATGCGGCCGAAACCATCACCAGCCGCGATGACGACGTTTCTTTGATGATCGGCGTCGATACCGCCGTCTACCACGGCTACGTCAATTGCGGCGCAACCGGCGCCATTACGGGCATCGGCAACGTTCTTCCCAGGGAAGTGCTGCATCTGTGCAACCTCGCGAAAGCCGCGGCCACGGGTAACGCCGATGCACGCTTGCGCGCCAAGGAACTGGAAGAAGCGCTCGGCGTGCTTTCCTCCTTCGATGAAGGCCCGGATCTGGTTCTCTACTTCAAGCACATGATGGTCCTGAAGGGCGACGCAGAATATGCGCTGAACTTCATCGAAACGGACGTGCTCAGCGACAGCCAGCGCGGCTATGTGGAAGCCCAGCTGACGCTGTTCGACACCTGGTATGCCGACTGGTGCACGCTCCCCGGCGCTGTACAGACCTGCAAGCCCTGATCTTTGCGCTCGCGGGTAAAACGGTTCCTGTTTCCGCGACGATAAACGCCGTGGCCGTGTTGAACTCAACGCGGCCCCGGCACTGCGGTGATCAAAGTCATTGTTGCCCCGAAGATTTCCGGCCGCCAGTGAACCTGCAGGATTTCAAATCAACGCGCCCTGGAGCGTAAGCGCTGCCCGCACGTCGTCGGCCGAAACTGTGGTGCTCGAGGCGCGCAATGCTGCGGCAATGCCGGCTGCATGCCCTGTTGCGAAAGCGGTTCCCATCACCCGCAGCGAACCATAGGCTGCCTGATCGGCCCCGGCGACGCGGCCCGCGAGGAAAAGATTGGATGCTCCGGCAGCCTCGATCGATCCCATCGGGATGTCTGCAAATCCTTCTCCCCCAAGATCGGCGAAACGAACTTTTCCAGGCGCCTCGTGAACTTCCATCGGCCAGGCCGCGCGGCCGATACCGTCTTCGCGCCGCTCGCCTTTTGCCAAGGCCGCGCCGGTCAGATCGTCGCGCGACCGTGGCCGGCGCGTTTCGCGGATGCCGATCTGCGGTCCGGTCGCCGCGATGAAGGCCTTTTCAAAGCCCGGTAGCTGCCGCAACAACTGAAGGTTTCGCCACGCTTCTCGTCGTGCCTGGCGTTCCGCTGATCCAAGACTTGCGCCGCTCAAACCGTCCGTGTCGAGGTCGATCGTCATCCACCAGTAGTCGTTCGATGTCGGAAGCCGCAGCATAACGCCCCCGTCTGAACGGTGAATTTGCATATCGCCGCTCTCGTTGTGCCTTGCAATCAGGTCTGCCATCCGCGCCCGGTCGAATGAGACCCCTGGCGCTACTCCGCCGATGCGAACCGGCATGGAGGCCGGCTGAACCTTGTCGCCTGCCATGCTGTTGACTGTCATTTCGAACCCGGCGAGCGATGCGAGCGCTGCCTCGCCACTGGCATCGACGAATGCGGCGGCAGTGATCTCGTAGCAACCGGCGTGGTCAGTCACGGTGATTGCGGTCAGGCCGTCCGAGCCGGTTGCGACGCCTGTCACGCGAGAGTGCAGCAACACGTCGATACCGGCAGCGTCGGTCATCTGGTCGAAGCCGAACTTAATTGCCTCCGGATCAAGCATGACGATCCAGTTGCCGCTGCTCGACCTGATCGGCGCGACCTCCTGGCCGAGCGTGCCGAGGGTGTGCAAGAGATCCGCACCTATGCCGCGCACGGCAAAGACCGGTTCGGGGCCTTTCTGGTAGAAGCCGCAATAGGCAAGCACCAGCGCGTTTGCCGCTGCGCCACCGAGAAAGCCGTACCGCTCGACGAGCAGAACTCGTGCGCCAAACCGGGATGCGGCCACCGCCGCGCTCATGCCGGCTGCACCGCCTCCGACCACCACGACATCATATCGACCACCACGCATAATGCTCATCCTATGGATCTCAACCGATGATGCTCACTGCGGTTGCGAGCATGAAGGCGACGATAGGCGGCCGCGGGTATTGACGCCAATACAGTTTCCGAACCAGGGTATAACCCGGATTTATAGGACGGAGACCCGTGGCGGATGCCGAACCCCAAGCTCAAGGAACGGCAGATCGAGATTTTTCGGACGATCATGGCGACGGGTTCGCTGACGGTTGCCGCAAGACATCTCGGCGTTTCTCAGCCCAGCCTGTCGACCGCGATCAAGCGTCTGGAGGACCAGCTCGGCATCGCGCTGTTTGCCCGCATCTCCGGCCGGCTGGTCCCGACGCAGGAGGCCGAACTCATTCTTGCCGAGGTCGAGCATGTTCATCAGCAGTCGGAAATACTGTCCGATGTCATCTACTCGATTGCCCGAGGCGACGCGTCCACCTTCCGCTTCGGCTCCACGCCAAGCCTTGGCGCCCGGCTGATCCCGAAGGCACTGAAGCGCTTGCAGCAGCAGGGCACCGCCGGCACTTTCTACAGCGATTCCTTGTCGCAGCGCGATGTGCGTGACTACCTCCTCTTTGGCCAGGGGGCCTGCGTCGCGACGATCGCGGAGGTTAACGATCCGGTTATCCAGACTGTCCCGATCGCCACCGCTGGCCTGGTCTGCGTGGTGCCTGCTGGCCATCCGCTGGCAGGTAGACGGTCTGTCAGGCCAGCGGATCTTGCGGACGAACAACTAATTTCGTTTGGCGCGACCACGACGCACGGTCTTCTGATCGATCAGACCTATCAGCGCTGGGGCGAGACGCGCAAAACGGCGGTCTACGTCCATTTTGTCGACGCCGCTCTCGCCTTCGTCGCCGAACGTATCGGCATCAGCGTTCTCGATGCCTTTTCGGCAATCGACTGCGATGTCCATGGGTTGGTGGCAATACCGATCGAAAACAGCGCCAGCGTTTCCGCCTATGTTCACGTCTGCGACCGTCGTCCAAGACAGAAAGGCGTCGACAGCCTGATCACCGCGCTCCGAGAAATCGCGGCAGCTGTGACAAACACGCAAGCAGGAGCGAAAACCGATGAGTAGACCGGCAAACGCCCTGTTCCCGGGGTTCAAGGACCGTCGCGTCCAGACGGCTGATGTCGATTTCGCCGTCCTCACCTCAGGCTCCGGCCCTGCCATCCTGCTGCTGCACGGCTATCCGGAAACCCGTTCGGCCTGGCACCGGATCGCGCCCGTGCTCGCTGCTTCCTATTCCGTGGTCGTGCCCGACCTGCCGGGTTACGGCGATAGCCGGGTCACCGGGACGCTCATGGATATGGGGTCCAAGCGCCGGATGGCGAAGAGCCTGCACGAGATGATGCGAGCCCTTGGGCACGACCGCTTCGTCGTCGTCGGCCACGATCGCGGCGGAAGGGTTGCCTATCGGCTCGCGCTCGATTTCGAGGAGGAGGTGCGCGCACTGGTTTCCGTCACCGTCGTGCCGACGCCGGAAATGTGGGAAGGGGCAGGCAAGGCTTTCGGGCTTGGCGCCTGGCACTGGTTCATGCTGGCGCAACCCGCACCGCTGCCTGAAACGCTGATGGCGGCCGATCCGCGTTTTCTTATCGACTTGACGCTCGCCAAGATGGCCGGCGACATCCGCCTGATCGATCCTGCGGCGCTGGAAGACTACCGGATGGCCTTCGACAGTGACGAGGTCCGTCATGCGATGTGCGAAGACTACAGGGCTGGCGCGTCGGTGGACGAGGCAGACGACCTTGCCGATCGCAACTCCGGTCGAAAGATACAGGCGCCGGTGCTGGTGCTCTCCGAACAAGGCCGGCTCTACGGTGGCGGACGCACGCCGCTCGACATCTGGGCTGACTGGGCGGTCTCGGTAGAATGCGAGGGTCTTCCAGGCGGACATCTGCTGCTCGAAACGGCGGCTGACCAGATGATCGAGAGGTTGCTGGCCTTCCTTGGGAAAATCACCGATGCCCGCTGAGAACGACGACCACCAGCACAGGGTGCCGGCCACCACCGACGGATTGCTGAGCCTGCGCCAGATGGAGGTTTTCCATGCGGTAATGCAGGCGCGTTCGATCACCGGCGCCTCCAAGGTTCTCACCATATCGCAACCGGCGCTCAGCCGCACGATCCGCCGGATTGAGGACCTGCTTGGAATCGCGCTTTTCGCCCGTGATCGTAACGGGCTGGTGCCGACGTCCGAGGCGCTGGAAATATACGCGGAAATCGATCCGTTGATCCGCCAGCTGACCGGTGTTGGAACGCAGATCGGCCGTATCGCGCGCGGCGAAACCGCCGTGTTTCGGGTCGGCTCGACGGCCAGCGTGGCGCGGGCGCTGGTTCCGCAGGCGCTGCGGACGCTCTCCGTCGAAGTGCCGGGTATCGAGTTGTTCTTCGACGTGCTGCCGGTCGACCAGATCGAGGAATATCTGATTACCGGCCGCGGTGAAGCGGTGGTGACGATTGCTTCGCTGGACCATCCGCTGATCGAAAGGGAACATGTCGGGCGCGTCGATCTGGTGGCCGTCATTCCCAAGAGCCATAGCCTTGCGGCCCGTCCCGTCATCCATGCAGCGGATCTTGCCGACGTGGATTTCATCAGCTTTGCCGCCGGGGGTGCCCATCAGACAATCGTTGATCGTTTCCTCAGCCGCGAGAAACTGAAGGTCAACACCCGTGCCGTTGCGCGCTTTTCCGACACTGCCTTGGCGCTGGCGAACGAAGCCATGGGTATCGTCCTTGTCGACTACGTCACGACTCTCGGCCCGGTTGGCAGCAATCTTGTCATCCGACCGATCCACAACGCACCCCAGTTCTCGATATCCGTCCTGTGGAACCGTCGTCGCTCGCACTCTGCCAACCTGCGCAAACTGATCGAGATCATCGCCGCACGACTGTCAGCCCTGCCGCCGCTGCCCTGAGAGGCCGGATAACATGCTCTGAAGGCATGGGAGGCATAATCATTGTTTGTTGTCTTCTGGTGCGGTGAGTGGCAATGAGGGGCACTGGCGTAACGCAACGCCGTCCTTGGAGGAGGATAATCATGAAGTTTCAAATGAATCGCCGTCAGGCACTCATCGGCATGGGTGCACTCGGCAGCGCTGCGGCTTTTGGTCTGCCTGCGCGGGCTGCAACCCGTAACCTCGCCGTGCTTCACCTTGCCAGCCACGCACCGAGCTTCATTGCCTTCGAACGCGGTTACTACAAGGACGCAGGGCTGGACATCGAACTGAAGTTCTTCGAAGCAGCGCAGCCGATGGCCGTGTCAATCGCTTCGGGTGATGCCGACTTCGGCGTTACCGCGATGAGCGGTGGCTTGATCAGCCTCGCGCAAAAGGACGCCATCAAGGTTATCGGCGGCGCGCTGACCGAACAGAAGGGCGTTACCGGCGCGATCATCCTGGCGTCGAACAAGGCTTATGAGGCCGGTCTCACCGACCCTTCGAAACTGTCCGGCAAGAGTTTCGGCATCACAACGGCCGGATCCTCCTTCCATTTCATGGCGCACAAGATTGCCACAGCCAACAACATCAAGCTGTCCGACATCCAGCTGCGTCCGCTGCAGAAGCTTGGCGCAATCGTCGGCGCCCTGACCACGGGCCAGATCGATGCCTGGGCCATTCAGCCGAATGTCGCCAAGAAGATGATCCGCGAAGGCGCTGCCAAGCAAATCGGCCTCGTGTCGGACTACGCACCGGATTACCAGGTGACGACCGCCTTTACCTCGACCAAAAACGCCGCCAACGAGCGCGACATGACAGCGTCTTTCGTCAAGGCCTATTCGCGGGCGATCGCCGACTACAACGCGGCCTTCGTCGACAACAAGGCAGATGACGCCGAGCGCGACGCCCTGGCCAAGATCGTCCACAAATATGTGGAAAGCGACAGCCCATTCGAAACGGCCAAGCAGAACCTGATCGAAGGCGCCATGCGCGTCAACGAGGGCCTCGCATTGTCGCTTGGAAGCTGTGTCGAACAGCTCGAATGGTTCAAGTCCGAAGGCATGGTCAAGGACGCGATCACCAACGAACAGCTGTTCGATACGTCCTACGTCAAGATCATCTGACCGGTCGAACCCGCGGCAGCACTGCGGCCTGCCTGGAGTACCCATGGATCTGAAGCTCAACAACATCAGCCACTCCTATGGAGCCGTCGAGGTTTTGAAGGATATTTCGCTCGACATTCCGCAAGGGCAGATCATCTGCCTGATCGGACCGTCGGGCTGCGGCAAGTCGACCCTGCTTCGGTTCCTGGGTGGCCTGGAGCGGCCGACCTTTGGCAACGTGCTGCAGGTCGGCAATCCGCCGGCAGATTCGCTCAACCCGCTGACATACGTCTTCCAGCATTTCGCTCTGCTGCCCTGGCGCACGGTCGAGGGCAATATCCGGTTGGTCCTCGAGGACCATGGGCTGAGCGGACGTCAGATGGACGAAATCGTGACGGATGTTCTCGATCGCACCCGCCTTTCCGAGTTCCGCAAAGCGCTCCCCAAGCAACTGTCGGGCGGCATGCGCCAGCGTGTGGCAATCAGCCGGGCGCTTGCGGTCCGTCCCGCAGTCATGCTGATGGACGAACCGCTATCAGCCCTTGACAGCCAGACCCGCGAACTGCTGATGGATGACCTGATCTCGCTCTGGACGCGCCAGCCGTTCACCTCGGTTTATGTAACCCACAATCTCAACGAAGCGGTCCGGCTCGGGCACCGCGTCGTCGTCTTGTCCCGCCGGCCAGGCCGGATCCGCGAGATCGTCGATATCGACATTCCACTGTCGGATCGGCATCTCGGCGATCCTGTACTGGAAGAAAAACAGAAGCAGCTCTGGGACCTGATGCGCGAAGAGGCCATGGCGGCCGACAAGGAGTTGGTCAATGTCTGACGTCACCACGTTTTCCAGCCCTGTAGAGACATCAAGCAAGGGTGAAACAGGAAAGATATCGACCGTATCGTTCCGCGGTGGCGGCTTTGCGCCGATCCCGGTGCAGGGCGTCGGCATTGCAGTCTTTGTCGTTCTGATCGCGCTCGCCGAAATCGGCACCCGTAGCGGGTTCATCTCGAACCTGACGCTGCCACGGCCCTCGGCGGTCCTCGATACCTTTGTCCAGCTTTGGCAGACGGGTCTGCTGTGGAAGCATCTTCTGCCTTCACTGCAGCGGCTTTTCGTCGGTGCGTTCATGGGCATCAGCGTCGGCATAGCGGTCGGCGTGCTGATCGGTCTTTTCAGTTATGTCCGCGCCGGACTGGTCCCGCTTGTCGCCGCGCTGTTTCCGATTCCGAAGATCGCGCTCCTGCCTCTGTTCGTCATCTGGTTCGGCATCGACGAAATGTCGAAATACGCACTGATCGCTTTTGGCACGTTTACGCCAACCGTGGTTGCCACCTATGGCGCCGTCGACAACGTCGATCGCACGCTGATCCGCATGGGCCAGAGCTTCGGGCTGAATTGGTGGTCGATCGTCCGCAAGATCGTCCTGCCCGGGGCATTCCCGGCGATCCTTTCGGGTCTGCGCGTCTCGATTTCGATCGCGATCATTCTTCTCGTTGCCGCAGAGATGCTCGGTGCGCAATACGGCGTCGGCTCTTACATCCTTGAGGCCGGCTCGCTCTACGACCTGGAAAAGCTCTTTGCCGGCGTCACCATCCTGTCGGTCATGGGACTGCTCGTGAATTTTGTAATCGGGCAGGTCGAAAAGCGCTTTCTGAGCTGGCGCGGCTGAACACCTAAATATTATCGAAGGGAACGACACCATGCTGGCATTGCAAAAGGTCCGGCCCGCCAAAGGCGTGGAGTTTCGCGAGATCGGCGTGCCGGAGGCTCTTGCTCCGCGCGACGTTCTGGTCCGTGTCCATTCGGCCGGCATCTGCGGAACAGACCTGCACATCGCGGAGTGGACCCCGGGTTACGAGTCGATGGAGCGCGCCATGCCCGTCACCCTTGGCCACGAGTTTGCGGGCACGATCGAACGGGTAGGGGAGGCTTTGTCGGAAACGATTATCGGCACCCGCGTGACCGCAAGACCCTCTACCACCTGCGGCCGTTGCGATGCCTGCCTTCGCGGCGACGAAGACAATTGCACGGCGCGCAAAGGGATCGGCATTGGCCGCAACGGCGCATTCGCAGGGTTCGTGTGCGTGCCCTACGATAACTGCCACACCCTTCCCGACAGTCTCGACATGGATGTTGCGGCTTTGACAGAACCGATGACCGTCTGCGCCGAGGCGGTCGCGACTGCGGAGGTCCAGTCGGGGCAAACCATTCTGGTGATCGGTCCGGGTTTCATCGGACAGGGCATCGCCATCATGGCACGGGCGAAAGGTGCCAAGGTCGTAGTGATCGGCCGCGATGACGGGCCGCGGCTGGATGCACTCCGCGCGGCCGGTTTCGAGCAACTGATCGATACGGCGAAGACAGACATGGCGAGCGCCCTGGCGGACCTTGCGCCGTTCGACGCGATCATCGAGGCGGCCGGCGTACCCGCGCTCGTCAGCGCGACGCTGCCGTATCTCAAGAAGCGCGGGATCTTCACCGTTGTCGGCATCCACCCTCGGCCAGCCGAAATCGACCTCACATCCGTCGTGCGCATGCATCAGCAGATCCGCGGCTCCTACCGGGCACCTGCTGCCGACTGGGACGGCGTCATTGCCTTTCTTGACGCCAATCAGCCGCTGATGCGACAGCTGATTTCGCACACGCTCACACTGTCGGACGCGCTAACGGGGTTCCAGGCCGCGCAGGACCGTATCGCATCGAAGGTCGTCCTTCGCATGGGAGAGCCCTGATGAGCCCCGCCATTCTCGCGCTCTGGAACGATTATCCCGCCGCCATGGCGGAGGAATACGAAGCCTGGCACACATTCGAGCATGTCCCGGAGCGATTGACGGTCGCCGGCATGCGTGCCGCCAGCCGATACGTTTCGGCAGCCAGAAAAGAGAGCTATTTCACCCTCTACGAGCTTGAAAGTCTCGCGGTGATCGAGCAGCCGTCCTATCTCGATCTTGTGCGAAATCCGACGCCCTGGTCTCAGAAAATGCGGCAGCATTTTTCGAGCGTGCTGCGGATCCCGGGCGAGATCGCTGTGAAAGCTGGAAGCGGTATCGGAGGCGCAACACTCGTGCAGGCCTATTCTGTCGAAAGCGGAAAGGCCCATGCATCGATACCGACAATGGAAGAAATTCTGCGCCAGCTGATGACCCAGACCCGCATAACGGGCTTCCAGGTCGTACTCGCCGAGCCCAACCAGGTGTACGAGGTTTTCGAGCAGGATGAAGCGACCGACCCTGATACGGTCAATGTTGTCATCATCGCCGAAGGAACCTCCGTCGAAGCTTTATCGGTCATGCAGGCCGCATTGACGCGGCAGATCGAGCACCGTCTCGAACCCCGCAAAAGGCTGCGCAGCGACCTGTTCAAGCTGCTGATCAGCTACCGCGGCGAAGACTTTCCCTCGCATCGGTCCGAGATCGACACCAACACGATGTGGCATAGCGGCGATCACACCTGATCCAAATCGACGTCAAAAACGGAAGGGATCGACCTCTTTCGAAAGACCGATTCCGCGGTCGCTTGGTGGGTGCCGCAGCCGTGCCGATGTGACGATGAACAGGACCGGGGTTGAGTACTGCTCATCGCCTCAAGATGGCGTGATTAGCGGATGTTCTGCGTCGCTAGCAGGAGAATGACATAGGCGAGGACCGTCAGGACCAGTCCGCGGAAGGCGAACGACACGCACTTGTACTTACGGCGCGAGATCAGCGACAGGATGTCGGCGTTATCGAGATATTCGTTGAACAGGTAAGAGACATCGCGGTTCGCCGCAGCGAGCTCGAACAGCGGGCGATGATGCGGCCAGGTGCCCCAGAAGAGAGACGTCGAGCGGGGGATGTTGCGGGGGAGGACAACCAGGATTGCGCAAATGATTGAAAAGACTGACGCGCAGGCCAGTATCGCGCGAAGCAATGCCTCCGGAATGTCTGCCTTTGCATAGAGCGCCCAGTCGAACACACTTCGCCCTTCCGCAGAAGAGATCAAGAAAGCCAGCATGAACGTGAAGATATAGGCGGCCTTTTGGTCGGCTATCTTGATCTGGTCATAGAAGACGTCGTTGATTTTTCGGATGTGGTTTATGTACTCCTCCGTCACCTCACCGCTCGCCATGGTCAGGTCAAGCATCTCCGTAGGTGCGCTATCAAAGTCACTCACGTGAAAATTCTCCGCTTACAAAGTATCCTCTCTAATAAGACTCTGGCGGCTATTCAATAGTCTTGCTAGGGCGACTACGACACTTGGTTGCTTAAGGGTGGAGCGGCGGGGGATGCCGGATTGTAGAGTGAAACTTTTTAAGGCAGCAACAGTGCTGTCGATGACGACGGCTGTTCTGTTATCGGCTGCACTTGAGCCTGCGGGTGCGGAGCCCGTTCCGCGCTCAGGTACTGCAGCTGGGGCCGTCATCGCACGCAAGACCGGCGAGGAAGTCCGCTTTATTGACGTGTCCGACTGGCAGTCCGTCGATCTCAAACAGGACCTGATGAGCGGCGATATCCTGCGCACGAACGAGGTCGGCCAGCTCGCCATCGTTTTCTCGGACCGTACCCAGGTCAGGCTCGGCCGCAACACCTCGATGGTCGTGAAGCAGATCACCCGCGAAACGAGTTCCGACACGGTCTTGCAGCTTCAGTCAGGAACGATCTGGGCCCGGGCCGAGCGCGGAGGGCCTGGCGTACAGGTCCAGACTGCCGCAGCGGCTGCCGCTATTCGAGGGACCGACTGGACCATGACGGTCAGCGGCAACGACACGTCGCTGACGGTTCTCGACGGGATCGTGCAACTCGCCAATCCACAAGGCATGGTCGACGTGCGTGCGGGTGAGGCGGCAGCAGCCACCTTGGGTCAGGCGCCTCGCAAGGTGGTTATCGTCGACTCCGATGACCGCGAACAAATGCTGTTCTACCTTCCGCCGCGAGAAGCGTTCGAGCGTATGCCGCCAGCAGCGGTCCCATTTGCAGACATGCGCCGAAATGCCGATCGGATTCTGGCGATTCCACCTGAGAAACGTTCGACCGCCGACCTGGTCGATCTGGCGGAAGCGCAGTTGTCGCTTGAAGGCCCGGCAAAGACAATGGGGATGCTTGGTGCGCTGGAGCGCACGCAGTTATCATCGACCCAACGGGACCGGCTGATCCTGATCAAGGCCATCATCGCAGCCAACCAAGCGCGATACGGTGAAGCGGCGGCCCTTTTCGCGCAGGTTTCTCACCGCCTCGATCCGCGCAGGAGAGCGATCGCGCTCTGGGGTGGCTATTACGCACGGTCGCTGGCAGATCCGAGCCGTGTCGAGCCGCTGCCACCGAGCAATGGGGGACCGGAAGCCGCATTTCTGCGGGCCTATGCGGTCGGTTTCCTGAAGGACCTGAACGCGTCGATCGAGGCTCTTCGCGAAGCGGAGCGACAGTACCCTTCCGACCCCTCGCTTCCGGCCTATCGCGGCTGGATCGCACTGTTGTTGAATGACCGCATGCAGGCGGAGGAGGCGATAAACCGCTCACTGTCTCTCGATCCGCATGAGCCCACTGCGCTGGAGGCGCGATCTCATTTCAAGGCAGGGTTGCAGGGCGATAACGACGGAGCGCTGGCAGATCTCTACGAGGTTCTGAAGGTAACGCCTGGAAGCAGCACCACCTGGAATGCGATCGCCGACATCCACTCGACCAGAGGTGCCAATCGAGAGGCAGAGGCAGCGCTTCGAAAGGCGATCGAGCTGGATCCGATCGATCCTATATCGCACTCGAATCTGGCGATCTCCTATCTGGACACAAACCGGGTGAAGGAGGCGAAGCGCGAGATCGATCTTGCCATGGCTGCGGATCCGGCGCTGGATCAGGTTCTGATTGCGAGAGGTCGCTACTATCTTCAGACAGGCGAGCCCGACAAGGCGGTCGAAGACCTGCTCGCAGGCACTGTTTCCAATCCGGCGGATGCCCAAGGGCAGATCGTCCTTGGCGCAGCCTACTACCAGAAAGGGGACCGTGTCGCTGCAGAACAGGCGATCGACAATGCCGATAGACTGGATGACAATGATCCCGTCATCTCGGCGGTTCGGGCCTCGGTGGCCATTTCGGAGTATGATGCGCCGGGTGCGATCCAACATGCGCGAGACTACGTCCTGCGTGCGCGAGCGCGCGGCGGTGAGTACACGTCGCTTGGCGCAAACCAGCAGGCGGGTTCGATTCTCAACAGTGCATTCCGCTTTCAAGGCCTGAACGCCTGGGGCGAATTCTACAGCGATGCCGTCTTCGATCCATTTTCCGGTGCTGCCTATATCGATGAAAGCATCCGTGGCAGCGTCAACCCTTTCGCGAACAGCTACCTCTATGGTGAGGACGTCATCAACAACGCTCCGAACGGGCAGTTCTTTTCATCAACGCTTCAGGGGCTCCTGCTGGAGCCGACACTGATCTCGTCTCCCAGTCGCGGCTTTGACATTCTCACCCGGCCGTTCTTCGAAGTGTCTGTCGGAGGTGGCTTCACTGCGGCGGGCGGAGGCACCGGCGGGACGGGCGAGGCAGAGATTCAGGGCTATACGAACTTCCCGAACCCGACGAGCTACTATGCCAATTTCGAATGGCAGAAGTCACTCGACGGCCGCGATGCCGGCTTGATCACGGATATCGGGACAGAGCTGGAGGTGCTCGGCGGCAATGTCTTCCTGACCACCAGTCCGACCTATTACGACCGCATCGTGTTCTACTATAACGATGCAAAGAGTACCTTCGAGCAGGAAGTGACGATCCCCGGAACGTTGCCCGTCGTCACGGAAACGCGGCAAGACGAGATTGTCGGCCGAAGCCGCAACGGAGGTTTGGGCTGGAGCCACACGTTCGCCTACGAGAATGTCATGAATGCCGCCATTCTTCACAGCGGCACGCGGCGCAATGACATACGGTACAGCGAGATCGACCTTGGAACTCCGTTTCCGACGATTCCAAATGCTCGCGAACGCGATGAGTATGAAGAAAATGCCTATATTGCCGCTCTCAGCCATACGTTCAAAACGGGTGATCTCACCTGGCGCTATGGTTTGGAAGGTGGCTGGATCTCCGAATCTCAGACACAGACGATAGAAGACCTTATCGGCGGGGCTTCCGGGACCGCCAGCAGCTCGGATCGCACGAGCGTCGCAAGCGTTTATGTCGATCTGCTCCACGAGATCCAGTCAAACTTGAAGGCTGAGTACGCCGTATTCGGTAACTACCTCAGCAACGACGCATCTGACGGTGTTCGCCTTGAGCCGCGTCTCGGCCTTGCCTGGTCACCGGTCGAGGGACAGTGGCTCCGCGCTGCCGTGATGCGCAGCAGCACGGATCTGTCGACGCCGACCCTGTCGCCGGTCTCTGTCGTCGGCCTGCAGCCGAATGCTTTCGACGTTGCACCCGAAGGACGTGCCGATACGGTCGCACTTCGGTGGGATGCCGAGTGGACAGACCGGTTCTTCACGGCTGCGGAGTTCCAGCACCAGGACGTGCGCGACATGCAGATCGCAGTTCCACTGACAGCCGTTCCCTTCACCACCAGCGAGGGACGCATCGATAGGGCGAGTCTGACAGGCAATCTTCTCTTAGGGCACGGCTTCGGTCTCTCGTCCACGATCGCCTACGCGGATTCGGAAGAAAAAGGCGGCAGCCTGCCCGCCGGCTCATCCTTGCCGTTCATCCCGGAATGGGCAGGCCAGCTGGCGCTCACCTATGTCAATCCGGCCAATGTCCAGGTTTCGCTGGCCGCCAACTACATTGGCGAGCGGATAGGCAGTGCCGGGACTGGCCTTGGTGACTACTGGACCCTCGACAGCAAGCTGACCTGGGAGCCTCTCGACAAGCGGATGGCGCTGGAACTGGAGGCTTTCAATCTGCTCGACGAAGAGTTCGAAGTCGACGCCGGCGTTCCCGCCTGGGGAAGATCCTTCAAGGGTACGTTGAAGGTTCGTTTCTAGATGTCAGGTAGTCGGTCGAATGCCCGCGGCGGGCCCATGCTCCGGTCTCGGCAGCTAAAGCTCACGGCGCTGTCACTGATAATCTACGTCGCATTGACGTTGATCGCTCAGCTTCCAGCTTGGTCGCTGCTCGACAACCGTGCGTTCGACTATCTATCGACCCTGAACCCTTTGCCGCTTGCCTCGGACAGCCCGATCGTCGTTGCGATCGACGAACCCTCTCTCGCCGAAATCCAGAGCCAGTGGCCGTGGCCACGAGGCCTGCATGCCAGACTGATCACGGCGTTGCGCGCGGCCGGTGCCAAGACGATCGGCATGGACATCATCTTCGCGGAGCCGTCCAATCCGGGAGACGACGCCGCCCTTGCCGCAGCGCTTGGACCAGACGTCGTGCTCGCCGGTGACGAAACGCTTGTGACGTCTGCGCAGGCGGATCAGTTTGTGCGGGTTCTGCCGCTGCAAATGTTCAGTGACGCCTATGCTTTGACGGGCATTGCCTCGATTACGCTTGATCGCGACGGCGTTCTGCGTCGTCTGCCACCCTATGACGATGGCTTCGCCGCCACGGTTGCGACTGCTGCAGGTTTCGAAATTCCTGTGGGAGTGCCGAACAAACTGCTTCAGGTTTACGGGCCAGCCCGCACATACCCGACAGTTTCCTATTACCAGGCGCTCGAGCCGGAGCGGTTCCTGCCCGAAGGGTTTTTCAAGGATAGGATCGTTCTGGTCGGTCTAAGCCTTCAAACCGCAGCGACGGTGGAGAAGGGCGGAGCGGACGCCTATGCAACACCCTATACCGTCCACACCGGTCACCTGACGGCCGGCGCTGAAATCCAGGCGACGATCGTCGACAACATAAGACTGGGATCTTCCGTTACAGAAGCTGACCAGGCACTGCGTCAACTTCTGCTGTTTGGTGCGGTCGTCATCGGGGCGCTGCTGGTCCGCAAGGATACGGGTTGGAAAACCGTGTTGTACAACAGTGTCGCGCTTGTCGTGATGCTGGGTGGAGCTTACGCGGCGTTGCGGTTCGGGAGGGTGTTTGTGTCTCCGGTCTCACCCGCTTTGGCGATGCTCAGCATGAGCGCTGCGCAGGCGGGGCTCGATTACGCGAAGGAGCGGGCGGGCCGTCGCCAGATCACGCAAGCGTTCGCTCAGTACCTATCGCCTGACCTTGTTTCTCAATTGGCCAGCGATCCGACCCGTTTGAAGCTTGGCGGCGAGAAGAAGAAGCTGAGCGTCCTTTTCTGCGATGTCCGCGGGTTCACGACAATCGCCGAGCAGCTAAAGGATGACCCTCAACACCTCACCGAGCTGATAAACCGGCTGTTGACGCCGCTGTCGGATATCGTGCTCTCCCATGGGGGAACGATCGACAAATATATCGGCGACTGCCTGATGGCATTCTGGAATGCGCCGCTCGACGATCCCCACCATGCCGATCACGCGGTTTCAGCCGCGCTCTCAATGCTCGCTTCAATGGAGAGCCTGAACGCCGAGCTCGCGCGTGAGGCGGAGATCGCCGGTCGAACGCATCACGAGCTGCGTATCGGCATCGGCATCAACACGGGTGATTGCGTCGTGGGCAACATGGGTTCGACCCGGCGCTTTGACTATTCCGCGCTCGGCGATGCCGTCAATCTGGCAGCACGTCTCGAGGGGGAATCCAAGAACCTCGGCGTCTCCCTATTGATCGGGGCAGGGACGGCGGCCAGCCTGGCCGACACGAGCGGTGTGAGGGAGCTCGGCCGCATCCTCGTCAAAGGCAAGAGCGAGGAAGTCTCGGTTTTCACTGTTGTGCGGTAGGAGATCGGACAGGAAGAATTTGACGGGAGAAAGCGTGCATCGATAGAGACGAACCGAAGAGTGTGATCCCGATCAACTGCGGCCGGAATGTCCACCGGCCGGAAGAATGAGCATTCCAATCTTTGATTTGGTCGAGCTATAGTCCGATCCGCGGCGCCGCACCGTCCGGTCACCATGCGGGCCCGCCTGAATATGGGGGTTCACGTGCCGTATCATTTCCTGGAAGTCGCCGTGACGCCGAGCGTCAGAGCCGCACAGGCGGATATGGGTGCGGATCAAATATGGTTGGGCAACCACGACCGCCCCTCAGATACATTCACGGAAAACGAAATCGCCTTCATCGCCTCGCGCGACAGCTTCTACATGGCATCGGTGTCTGAAACCGGGTGGCCATACGTTCAACACCGTGGAGGGAGAGCTGGTTTTTTGAAGGTCGTCGATCCTCGAACCATGGCATTTGCCGACTATCGAGGTAACCGCCAGTACATCAGTGCAGGAAATTTCGCAGCCAACGACCGGGCCTGCCTGTTCCTTATGGACTACGTCCGACGAGCCCGGCTCAAAATCTACGCGCATGTCGAGCGGCTAACGCTCGATGCCGATCAAGCTCTTACAGATCTGGTCTCCGATCCCACCTACAAAGGCAGGCCTGAGCGGTTATTCAAGCTTCGGCTCGAGGCTTACGACTGGAACTGCCCACAACACATCATCCCGCGCTATACCGAGCAGCAGGTCGAGGAAGCGGTAGTACCCCTTCGTCAAAGACTGCACCAGCTGGAAGCCGAAAACGCGACACTGCGCGCCCGCTTGGAAGGCAAAGCCTTGTGATCGACGCTCGAACGATCGTCTAAGACTTACGCACGAGATTGCGTGGTCGGTCGCCGGGCAGCGTTGCCTCAGCCGCTGGTCTCAATGTTCGTCGCCGGATGATGGTATAGCAGGCGATCCCAGCTGTACGTGGCTCGCCCGTTCGCTGATGTGACGATCAAGGGACGCGATCATCTCTTGGGGACTGTCGCAGCCAGCGCCATATGCCCTCAACAGATAGGCAACCGCTTCCTCCCCCAACACGCTGGTCGGCTCAACGGTGTTAACGGCGCACCAGTCGAGGTGCGCGTCTCTGATCAAGTTGAGTTGCGTAACGTCAAATACACCCGCCGCCATCTTCGTCTCCATTATCGATCTCTTCGCAGTTACCATGAGACCGTTGCGACGATAACGCATGGACGCGGTTCTTGTTGCCGGCGACGAAGCCTGTTTCGCGTGACAATGCCTCGTCAAGGAGACACGGAGAACCTCTATGACGTAGGCCCCGCGCTGAAGGATGGGCATCGCCCGCAGACTTGAACACGGCTGCTCGGCATCACATCTATTGCCGGTAAAGTCCGCTCCATCTTGAAAAACTCATCAAACTGGAACGGTAACGTTTGTTTTCTGCACGCTTCGGTGCAGACTGTCACTTGGAACGATTCCGGTTTTTACTCTTCAGTCGACTCCACGACGGGCTTACTTAACGAGGTACTCGGTGATTGATTTCTTCGGCACAACGCAAGGTTTCATGACGTTGGGAGCGCTGATTGGCGCTGGTAGCTTTGCTCTGGGATCCGCCAGTCGGTCCATCCACAAACTCGGCGTTCTCGTCCGTCCGGGACAGACAAACCGGAACGCGCGCAGCCTTGCAATGCGAACGATGCTGGCT
Source organism: Neorhizobium sp. AL 9.2.2 (assembly GCF_013317225.1). Taxonomy (NCBI): domain Bacteria; kingdom Pseudomonadati; phylum Pseudomonadota; class Alphaproteobacteria; order Hyphomicrobiales; family Rhizobiaceae; genus Neorhizobium; species Neorhizobium sp. AL 9.2.2. Next base: position 752,567 of record NZ_JAALXU010000009.1, on the reverse strand, counting down.
CTCGATGACTACGTCGGGGCCGCCTATGCAGCCGTCCATGACCGGCCTGAGTTCAATCCTATGGACCAGGAAGAGTTCGCGTTCCATCTTCCCGAACCAGTGCTGATCCTTCCTGACGACGCGGACTGGCAACTTTTCGGGGCGGATCTTGGCGAAGAGATATTGTGGTTTTCAAACCGTGTTAGCAACCACGAGAACGCTCTCGAAAGCCTCGATTTGTCGAAACCCGCGCATGACGGCTTTTTCGAGCGCCGCATTGAGGGTTACGCCCGGCTTGCTGCAAGAGCGATGGATCTGATTGCTCGGATCAGCAGCGAGTTCGACCTGACCCTTCCTGAAAAACCGGACTACTATCGTCAGGCGGAAGGGCTGGCCAAGATTCTGCACGGCCTCGATAAGGCGACCGCAAACAAGCTCCAACCCGCCACCGGGAATGCAACCACGAATGTGACTCCACTGTTCCCAAAGTCAGTGTGATCTGCAGCCTGTATCTGCTGACCGACATTTCCAACGTCAGGCTATGCGATCAGGCTGAGCCTGATACGGGCCTTTTTTGTCAGAACTTGTACCGGACCCCTACGACATTGGCGTTCGAGCCGCCGTGCATGTCGCCAAGCGTTCCCCATGCGCCTGAGCGATGGTGGAGCCGCCAGAACACTTCCGTGTTCGGGAGCTTGTCGCTCGAAAGGCTCAGCTCGGGTCCAAGGTAGAACAGGGTGCGTGCGTTGCCGTCCCGTTCCTGCTCGTGATCCCGCTCCCGACCTTTCTGGCTTTTGGTGACATGGCTGAGGCCGAACGTGAAAGATGGCGAGACACGCACAGGGCCGAGCCTGACGCCGTCATGTCGACCTACGACACCGCCCCACACCTCGCCGCTCGTGCTCTCGCCGAACCGACCAGCAAGACCCGCCTCCAGGCCGAAGCTGAACGTCCCAAACTGGTATGGGAACACCTGGTACCCCAGCCCAATCAACGCGTTATCTTCGTAGTCAGAACCGAACACGTTGGCAGCGTCGAGCATATTCTCATCGACCATAGCGCCACCGAACACCATCACCGACTGATCCAGATCAGGACGGTCTGCTCGCGCATGACCGAGACCCAACTGCAAGACGACGGCCACCAAAGCCATCCTCGGGAAGAAATTCATTCCAGCTTTCCTCCTCAGGAGTTGTTTCGCGCGCCGTAACGTTAGCAAGACAACATACGACCTGATCCGTTGTAGGCAAGACGTCATCGACTGTCGAGAGTTGTGGCAGATCCGAAACGACCGATGGAATTCTGCCACCGTTCGTGTTCCGTTTATAACGAGAGGCGTATTTGGCTCGGCCGCACCTGGTGGCCGAAGGCCTCGATCGGTATGGGTCGCGAGAAAAGGTAACCTTGCAGCTCGTCGCATCCCGCTGCGATCAGGAACTCCCTCTGCTCCTCGGTTTCGACACCCTCGGCCGTTGTTGCCTTGCCCAATGTCCGGCTCAGACTGGCGATAGCGGATACGATGGCGGCACCTTCTGCCTTGCAGCCCAGCAATTGGACGAAGGACCTGTCAATCTTTACGCGGTCGATTTTGAGGTCGATCAAATGGCTCAGCGACGAAAAGCCGGTGCCGAAATCGTCGAGCGCAATTCTCACCCCGCGTGACCTGAGTAGGTTCAGGTTCTCGGCCGCGCCTTCGTCGAGGTTGAAAATGGCAGCCTCTGTTACTTCAAGCTCCAAGCGATCCGGGGAAAGCCCGCAGTCCCTCAGAATCGACAGAACCATCTGGGCAAAGTTGCGCTGTCCGATTTGTGACGGGGAAACGTTGACGGCAATCGAGAGATGAGCCGGCCAGGACGCAGCAGCGGCGGCCGCCGTGAGCAAGACCCATCGGCCAAGCTGGTTGATCATCCCGGCTTCTTCAGCAATCGGAATAAACTTGTCGGGCGACAGAAGCCCCCTTGTCGGGTGGCGCCATCGGACAAGAGCTTCCGCACCTGTAAGATCACCTGACCTGTCTGCCTGATGGACCCCTTGGGCAAAAACTTCCAGATGACCTACCCGGTTGTCGCGGATCACCCCTTGCGTGTCACCCGGACCTTCATCTCTTTCGAGCATGATGCGCAGTTCGTTCCGCAGTTCGGTGCGTTCGTTTGCGCGGGTGTCCAGCGAACTATTGTATTCTGCCGCGCGGCCGCGGCCACTTTCCTTGGCATCGTAGAGTGCGACGTCTGCCCGACGAAGGAGTTCCCGGGCAGTGGTAAACGCGCCCTCAGGGGCCGTGTATCCGATGGAGCCGCCGATAGAGACAACGACAGTACCGTTCACAAGATGAAACGGGTCGCTGATGCGCACCATGATCTCGTTGCACAAACCGATGATGCTTCGGTTGTGGCCGAGAGAGGGGATGAGGAGGGCAAACTCGTCGCCGCCGAAACGCGCAAGCGTGTCACCAGGCCGAAGAAGCGACTTCATCCGCTCTACGGCGATACGCAACAGCTCGTCGCCAGCGAGATGGCCGTAGACGTCGTTGACCTGCTTAAACCGGTCGAGGTCGATCAGCGCGACGACAGTCTCGCGGTCTTGTGTCCCGAGTTCGGTAAGACATTGCTCAAGTCTTGTCGCAAACAAAGCGCGGTTGGGAAGACCGGTCAGCACGTCGTGATGGGAAAGATGCCGCGCATGGGTCTCGCTCGCAGCGAGTTGTTTCAGGCTATAGCGCAGGCGCAGCAGCAGGGCGGAAAACAAGATGGTGACGACAAGTCCGGCGGCAGACAGGAAGGGCAGGAGACGCGCGATAACGCGAGAACCAGGCAGATCCGGTTTCCAGACGATAAATCCGATGGGCTCTGCCGTGCGGGTGGACGCCACCTGGAACGCGACCTCACCCGGTTCGTAATCCGCTGTGCGAGCATAACGTGCCCCCGCGAGACCCTGCTCCCTGCTCAACATATCGAGCGTCGGGCCGTCCAAAAACCGGATGGCGATCAGATAGTATTCCGCCTTCACCTTACCTGGATCATCTTGCACCTGATGAACCACCGGAACGATGCCCGCAATCGAGGGCCTGCCTTCCAGCCGGAGCAACTCCACCTGATTCTTTTGGGGAGCGGGAGCGTGCTGCCCATTGGTTTCCAGGCCTTTTGTTACGGCCGAGATCATTGGCCAAAGGACGGGACGAACCCATTTGAAACGACGCACGCTATCGGGGTCAGGCTGGAGTACGAGTTCTCCGTCGGGCGAAATCAGAAAAACGGCGCTGTAGCCAAAGACGGATGTGGCGATCCGACCAAACGTCTGGATCGACGCGCTTCTGGATATCTCCGTGCCGCTGTCCGAAGAGCCGGGCGATAAGAATGAAGCATAGCCTTCCGCCAGCAGTTGCATATCCTGTGCAACGCGGTCGACCTGATTTTGCAGCCTGCCGTCAACCAGCTCTCGTTGCCTGTCGCGCGCCGCAGAGTCGCTTTCACTTCCGGCCCAAATGGCTGCGAGAACAACGAGCCCTAATATTGCAAGACCGGTTCCGGTCAGCAGGATCAAAACCGACTGCGACGACGAACGAGCCGACAGTCGCGTCAACAATGAAAACACCCAGTTTGAAGACACGGAATCTCCCCTCGCCCAGGGAAGTGTAGAGGGGATTAATTACGAAATGCTTTTAAAGCATGTCTCAAAATTGAAGCATTCGCGATTGATGACGAAAACACGCAATGCCGGAGGCGGCCGGGGTCAAGATGAGCTTCTGGTTGGCCGCTGACAAGCATGCGAGAGAAGCTCTTAATCCTTGTATGTTCTAATATTCCCAATACGGGAATCGAGCCCGGACGACAAGAGGAGAGCCAGATGCCGAAAATGAACCCCAGAGCGCTGATCACACTGTGTATAGCTGCTTCGTTGCTCCTTTTGCCCACACATAACCTTAGAGAGGCAGTCGCTGCCGACCGGGCAGGAGATCAGAAGATCAAGGTTGCGTTTGAGGGAGGCTTTCCTCCCTTCAACTACGTGGACTCCAGCGGTCAACTGCAGGGTTTCGACGTCGACATCGCCAAGGCCCTTTGTGAGACGGCACGGCTTTCCTGCGAACTGGTCGTCCAGGAATGGACCGACATGATCCCCAATCTGCTTTCGAACAAATACGACATGATCGTATCGTCCATGTCGATGAGTGCAGAGAGACGCAAACTCGTGACATTCTCGGACAAATACTACGACAGTCCCTCCGTCTTTATCGCACGCAAAGACTCGGTCTTGACCACCATATCGGACGAAAGCCTCAAGGGCCTGCGCGTCGGCATCGCGGCGGAGACCTCACAGCAGGCATACATCAAGAAGTTTTTCCCAAGCGCCGAGACAACGGTGTTTCGCTCCTCGCCGGAGCTTTACAAGGCGCTGGCAAACGAGGACGTTGACGTCATGCTTGAAGACAAGCTTGCCGTGTACGACTGGCTCACGAACACGAATGAAGGACGTTGCTGCAAGTTCGTTGGCACCGACGTCAAGGACACATCGATCTTCGGCGAAGGTGCGGGCATCGCTTTCCGCAAGGACGATGCTGCGTTGACGGCAAAGATCAATGCGGCCCTGGCGGAGCTTCAGGCTGGCGAAGTCTATGACAGCATTAACGCGAAATATTTCCCCTTCAGCATCCGTTGATGCGGGCCATCTGGCATTCCTGAAGATCGAAACAGGATGTCGGGTCGACACCCTGCCGCGAACCGGCCTAAGCCGGAATCCTGATGCAGCTCAGCGAATGTCGTAGTGGAGATCCGCTCGCGTCATTTCGGTCAGTTCCGCCCCGTTCAATAGGGCCCGTTCAGCTCTTGAGCAACCGTTTGGCAGGCGCGTGTTTGCTTTCTGTCTGTCTGGCTCGCTCACGCCCGCCAGACAGCAACCTCATACGGGCGAAGAGTGCGCTCGCCGAGCACGATGCGGATCCCGGTTGGAACCGTCCAGTCCTCCGCACCGTAGTTAAACGCGAAGACGAGCTCGCCGCGTCGCCGCATACGAACATGTTCCGGCAGCTCGAACGTGGGGATGTCCGCAGCGTCCAGAACCAGGCTCATCGTTGCGGCAAGGAGTGACTCATCCGGCCAGCAGGCCAAGTAATGGATCTTCTCCTTGCGGGTGAGGGCCGGCATGCCATCGCCGAAGCGGGCAAGAACATCGCCGCTCGCTTCTATATCTTCGCGCCAGCGGATCGCCTCTCCCGAGACCTGGCCGGTCACCGGGTGGGCAAGGCCCGACCGCAGCGTGGCGACCTGCAACACGCGGTGGCCGGTGAGATCGGAGAGCGGACCGGGCGGCAGATTGTCGGGAATGGTGAAATTGCGCGTGCGCGATCCGGTCCGGGGGCCGATCAGGACTACACCGTCGAATTGGCGGAGTTCCCTCTCCAGATCCGCGGATATTTCCGTGACGCAGGGCAAAATAACCAGCGCGTAGCCATCCAGCGGCGCGCCGGGGCGCACGAAGTCGATATCGACGCCGAGGCGCCGAAGGCTTTCATACCAGCGGAAGGTCAGTTCTTCGTAACGGAAGTCCTTGCCCTGCGGCTGGATCACCGTCGTCCAGTAGCTCTGGTAATCGAAGACAACAGCAACTTTAGCCGTCTGTGTTTCCGGCAGAGTTCCGAAAGTGGCGAGCTCGCTCGCTACCTGTCCAGCTTCGCGGCCGCCGGGCGAAAGTTCGTCTAGGCCGGGAAGGTTCAGACCCGCGTGCATCTGCTCCTGAGCGAAGGGTGCCTGCCGCCAGCGGAAATAGCTGACGACTTCTGCGCCATGGGCCAGCGCTTCCCAGGTCCAGAGGCGCACCATGCCGGGCTTCGGGATCGGGTTCCAGGGCGCCCAGTTTACCGGGCCGGGTTGCTGTTCCATCACCCAGAACCGGCCACGGCCCACCGCGCGATAGAGATCGTGGTGAAACGGCGCGATATCCGGATGCGACGTCTCGGCCCAGCGATTGCGCTCCGCCTCCGAGAACGGAAACTTTTCGACGAAGCCGATCGGGTAGCTGTCCCAGGAGGCGAGGTCGAGATTGTCAGCCACCTGGAAATGGTCGAAATCGAGAACGAAGCCCATGAAGTTATGGGTGATCCAGCGATCCGGCGAATGCCGGCGGATGATCTCGCACTGCATTGCGTCATAGGCTGCGACCTGCTCCGAGTGAAAACGCCAGAAATCGAGCCGCGTCGCCGGATTGCTTTCGGTCACGGTCAGGTTCGGCAGCGCGACGTCGTCGAAGCTCGCGACTTCCATCGACCAGAACACCGAGCCCCAGGCTTCGTTGAGCTGCTCGGTAGACTGGTAGCGCAGCCGCAGCCAGCGGCGGAATGCCTTCAGGTCTTCAGGTCCAAAGGACAGCGTCGTGTCGTGGCAGCCGTATTCGTTGTCAGTCTGCCAGCCGACGAGACCCGGATGGTCGCCGTACCGTTTCGCGACCGCCTCGACGATGCGGGCGCTCTCGCGCCACCAGGTTTCCGAGGAGAAGGTGTAGTGACGCCGCGAGCCGAAACCACGCGGACGCCCCTGTTCGTCATAGGGGAGAATCTCGGGATATTCGTCGATCAGCCATTTCGGCGGTGTCGCCGTCGGCGTACCCAGCACGATCTTGAGGCCAGCCTTCGTCAGAACGTCCATCGCCCGGTCGAGCCATGCGAAGTCAAAATTGCCGCGGCTCGGCTGAAGCCGTGACCAGGCGAATTCGCCGATGCGCACGAAGGAAATGCCGAGTTCGCGCATGCGCCGCGCATCGGTTTCCCAGCGGTCTTCGTTCCAGTGTTCCGGATAGTAGCAGACGCCAAGCATTATCGTGTGAGATCTCCATTGACGACGGCATGGCCGTCGGTATCGAACAGATGGCAGGCCCTGGCCGGAATGCCGATGCGGATAGGGTCGCCCGCCCGCTGGCTTGCAAGGCCGTCGGCCTTTACCGAAATTTCTGCACCATCGGCGAGCGAAACGAAGAACAGGGTCTCGGAGCCGAGATGTTCGGCAAGTTTCACGCGGCCGTCCAGAACGACGTCGCCCGCGCCGGTCGCATCCAGATGTTCGGGGCGAATGCCAAGCGTCATCGTTGCGCCTTTCACAGAGGCGCCATGCGTGTCGAGCGAAAGCGATGCGCCGCCGGGAAGGCTTGCGGTGGCGCGGCCGTTCTCTCCTGATGTCACGGGAACGTTGAGGAAATTCATCTTCGGCGAACCGATGAAACCGGCGACGAACAGGTTTTTCGGCCGGTGATAAAGCTCGAGCGGCGCACCGACCTGCTCGATGCGACCTGCCGACAGCACGACTATCTTGTCGGCCATGGTCATCGCCTCGACCTGATCGTGGGTCACGTAGATCATCGTCGCCTTCAGATCCTGATGCAGGTTCGAGAGCTCCGAGCGCATCTGCACGCGCAGCGCCGCATCCAGATTGGAGAGCGGCTCGTCGAACAGGAAGACGTCCGGATTGCGGACGATCGCGCGGCCGATCGCGACGCGCTGGCGCTGGCCGCCCGACAACTGCCCAGGCTTGCGCTGCAGCAGCGGCTCCAGTTGCAGCATCTTGGCCGCATAGGCCGTCCGCTCCGCGACTAGTGCTTTCGGATGGCCCGTCATCTTCAGGCCAAAACCGATATTTTCCGCAACAGTCATGTGCGGATAGAGCGCATAGGACTGGAAGACCATGGCGACGCCGCGCTCCGACGGGCCGACATCGGTCATCTCCTGGCCGCCGATCGACAGCGTGCCCTCGGAAATCCTCTCAAGGCCGGCGATCATCCGCAACAGCGTGGACTTGCCGCAGCCGGACGGGCCGACGAAAACGCAGAACTCGCCATCGGCAATATCGAGATCGACACCCTTGATGACATTGACGGCGCCAAAGCTTTTCTTGACGGCGCGCAGGCTGACGTCGCTCATCGCGTCTGTCTCCCATTGTGAGGTGTTAGTTCGAGAAGCAGGGCACTTTCGGGCCGAAGCATCGGCAAGGGCAGGCCTGCAAGCCCGGAATTTGCCAGATCGAAAGCGATCTCGCCGGAAAGCAGTCGCTTCTGACCGTCCGATATGCGGATGAAATCAGGCTCTGTGGGCAGAACAGTTTCGATGCGCCAGGTTCCCCCGAAGCGTATGATCTGTTCAGGCAACCGCAGGGTTGCGGGTTGTTCGCCCACCATCTGCGGTCCCTGCGCAACGATGACGACGATCTTTTCAGCGCTTGCGGCACCCCAGACATAACGGCCATCGATTGGCTCAAGCCGGAAGTTGGCGCCGGGCGCATGCAGAAGCGGGCGAAGCCGCTTGTGGGTTTCGATATAGAGCGCCAGCTCGCCGCGCTCTTTGACTGAGAGTTCCAGCGGGTTGAGTTCGACGCCGAAATGATAGGCCATCGCCACCAGCGCCCGGAAGCTCAGGGAATGGCGACGGTTGGTCTGGTGGTTGGGGTCTGCGGAGATGTGACTTCCGAGGATTTCCGGCGGTACGAAAACCGAGGCGCCGCGCTGGATTTCCAGCCGCTCCAGCGCATCGGTGCAGTCCGATGTCCAGACGCGATGGGTGCGGGCGAGCGCGCCATAATCGATCCGGCCACCGCCCGACGCGCAGCTTTCGATCTCGACATCGGGGTGAGCGGCGCGAACGCGATCCATCAGCGCGTAGACGGCGCGTGTCTGGGCGGCGGTCCTTGCTTTGCCGTCGCGACCGCCGCTATGGGTCAGGTCGCGGTTCATGTCCCATTTGACATAAGAAACCGCGTGGCCGCCAAGCACCGCATCAATCTTCGAAAACAGATAGTCGGAGACGTCCCGCCGGGTAAGATCGAGCACAAGCTGGTTGCGGGACGCGAGCAGGGGCCGCCCTTCCACCTGCAGCACCCAGTCCGGGTGGGCGGTAAATAGGTCGGACAAGGGATTGACCATTTCCGGTTCGAACCAGATGCCGAACTGCATGCCAAGGCTTGTCACGTGATCGACGAGCGGTTTCAGTCCGTTCGGATATTTGCGCGGATCGATATCCCAGTCGCCGAGGCTCGTCGTGTCGTCGTCACGTTTACCGAACCAGCCATCGTCCAGAACGAAACGCTCGATGCCGAGTGCTGCAGCTGCAGACGCCTGCGCCTTGAGCGAGTCCAGCAGGTGGTCGAAATAGTTGCCTTCCCAGGTGTTGAGCGTGACAGGCCTTGGGCTCATGGAGCCGCCCGGCCACTGGACAAGCTCGGAGCGGACGAAGGCATGAAATGCCTCGCTGTGGGGCCCGGCATAGGCGACCGGGCTTTGGTAACTCTCGCCCGGCGCGAGAATGATCTCGCCGGGCTCGAATAGTTCGCCGAGATGGACGAGCCGCTGGCCGTCATCGGTACGGTCGATGGCGATCTGGTGATTGCCGCTCCAGCCAAGCGTGACGCCGAAACGATGGTCACCGGTCTCGACGAACAGCATCGGCAACCGGTCGTGGGAGGTGCGGCCGCGGCGGTTTTCCTGCATCCACAGGCCATTGCCGAGCGTTTCACGACGGGTCTGGAACTCTCGGCCCCATGAGCCGGTAAAACTGGTGATGGTTGTCTCACCTGAGGGCGCGAGGAAGCTCGCGGCCATGCAGCGATCGAGCTGGTAGTCGGTATCGCCTGAATTGGAGAGCCGGGTTGCGATCGACAGCACGCCGGAAGCATGGTCCGTAAGCGTGATGGCGATCCCGATCCGGGCGACCGCGTCACTTGCCGAAAGCACCGTCTGTGCCCCGTTCCGTGATGCCGACCAGCCGCTGAACGCGAGAATGAAATCGCGGCCGGCGCGGTGGCCTGCAATCGCCGGCCAGCCGAAAAAGCCCATTCCGCCTGATGGCAACAGGACGGCCGAGGGGACGGCGATGTCCATGCCGTTGATACGGCTCGACCGTTCGATCTCAAACAGCGGATCGGCGACAACCGGCGGTCGGCCGAAGGCCAGAAACTCGGGCATTCCGGCTTCGGGCATGCGCAGGCTCAGCGCGAAATCGCCCGAGCCGACAGTTACGATGTCACTCATCCCTTGGTTGCTCCAAGTGTCAGGCCGGCAATGAAATGCCGTTGCATCAGGAAAAACATGGCGACCGGCGGCAGGGCCGCGATGATCGATCCGGCGGACACGAGATGCCAGGCGGCAACCCATTGGCCGTTCAGCGAGTAGAGGCCGGCAGTCACCGGCATGGCGTGCTGGCCTTGCACGAGCACGGTCGCCCAGAAATAGTCGTTCCAGACGAAGGTGAAGATCAGGACGGACAGTGCTGCGATCGCCGGCCGCATCAGCGGCAGCACGATATGGCGGAAGATCTTCCATTCCGACACGCCTTCGACGCGCGCGGATTCAATCAGGGCAAAGGGCAGGCCCTTGATGAAGTTGCGCATGAAGAGCGTGCAGAAACCGGTCTGGAAGGCTGCATGGAAAAGCACCAGTCCTGTCACGGTGTCGTAGAGACCGAGTTTCAGCGTCAGGTCGCGAACCGGCACCATCAGGATCTGGAACGGAATGAAATTGCCCGCGACGAACATGAAGAACAGGACGAGATTGCCCTTGAAGCGATAGACCGCAAGCGCAAACCCGGTGAGGCAGGAAATGCCGACCGCGCCGATCACCGTCGGGATCGTCACCTTGAACGAGTTCAGGATGTAGAGACCGATCGGAGAATCCCGGAAGACGGCCGTATAGTTCTCGACACCGGCAAAACCGGAGGGAATGCCGAAGTAGTTGCCGGCTGCAAGATCGCCCGCCGGCCGCACCGAGGTGATGGCGACGCCGATCAGCGGCAGGAGCCAGAGGACGAGCGACACAGGCAAGAGCACCTTGTAGCCGGTCCGCATCCATGGCGATGCGTTCTGAATGGGAGAGGGGAACATCAGGCGTTCCTTTCCTGGACAAGCATCCGCACGATGAAGAGCGAGATGAACACCATCATGATCAGGAACAGCACGACGGCGATCGCGGCGCCATAGCCCATGCGGAAACCGTATTCCGACAATGCCTGTTCGAACATGAAGTAGGAGAGAACCTGGCTCGATCCGTAAGGTCCGCCGGCGGTCATGATCGAGACGAGGTCGAAGGAGCGTAGCGAACCGATGACGGTGACGACCATCGCGATGAAAGTCGCCGGCGCTAGCTGCGGCAGGACGACGTACCAGAGAAGCTTGAACCCCTTGGCGCCATCCATCCGTGCGGCCTCGACCTGTTCCGGATTGATGTTGTTGAGACCGGTGAGATAAAGGATCATGCAATAGGCCGTCTGCGGCCACAGGCCGGCGATGATGATGCCGTAGGTGACGTAGTGCTCATCCGCCAGCACCGCCACCTGCTCGCCCGTCAGCCATTCCAGCAGTTTCGAAAGCGGCCCGAAATCCGGTGCGTAGAACCAGGTAAAGATCAGGCCGACCACGACCTGACTGATGACAAACGGAAAGAAGAACAGCGACTTGTAGAGCCGGATGCCGGTGACCGACTGGTTGAGAAAAAGTGCTACGGCAAGGCCTGCAGGGATCGCTAGAAGATAGAGCAGCAGCCAGATGACGTTGTTCTTGAGGGAAACGTAGAAGGAATCGTCGTCCAGAAGTTCGCTGTAGTTGCCAAGTCCGATCCAGACCTTTTCGCCAAGCCCGTCCCAGTCATGAAAGCTGATCCAGATCGACTGGAAGATCGGCAAAAGAACATAGACGATGAACATGAAAAGGCCGGGGGCGAGAAACAGCCATGGCGTGAGCCATTCTCTGTTGTTCTTCGAGCGGCGCGACGGCGGCGTTGCGGAATAGCTCACGACGATACCCCTGCAGATTGTAAGAATTGCGCCCGGACGCAGGACCTCTCGGTCGCTGCGCCCGGATTCCTGGGAGGAAGCGCTACTTGTAGACGCGGGCGCGGACCTTCTCGAGCCGCGCCAGGATGGCGTCGATCTTGTCCGGCTTGACCATGAATTCCTGGAAGCCTTCCATGCCGGCCTTTGCCATTTCGGCATTGGCATCGCGGTCATAGAACTGCGCAAGACCCTGGGCGCCCGACAGCATCGTGAAGCCCGCCTCGAGGAAGACGTCCTTCGGCTTTTCCGCCTGATTGTTGACGGGCAACTGGCCAAGCGTCGCATTCATCGTCGACTGTGCCTGGGCCGAGCCGACGTAAGCGAGGAATTTCTTGGCGTCTTCCTTGTTCTTGGCCTTGGCCGGAATGTGGAACGTATCCGTCGGCGCTTCTTCGGCCCTCGGCAGGCCGGGGGTGATTTCAGGGAAGGGAAGGAAGCCGATCTGCTCTTCCTTCAGACCGCCGTCCTTCATCGTGGCGACGGCGAAATTGCCCATCAGATACATGGCGGCCTTGCCCTGGACGAGCTGCGGGACTGCATCCTGCCAGTCGATCGCCGCATGGTTCTCGATGAAGTAGCCGGGCTTGACGAGCTCGGCCCATTTCTCGAACACGGCCTTTACCTTGGGATCGGTGTAAGGAACCTTGCCCGCCGTCAGGTCCATGTGGAACTGGTAGCCGTTGACGCGAAGATTGAGATAGTCGAACCAGCCGCCGGTCGGCCAGAGCGCCTTGGTGCCGATCGTGAAGGGCGTGATCCCCGCAGCCTTGAGCTTGGCGCTCGCGGCGATCAGGTCGGCCCAGTTCTTTGGCGGGGTGATGCCCTTTTCGGCAAAGATGTCCTTACGGTAGTAGATGCCCCACTGGTAGTAGGTGTAGGGCATGCCCCACTTCTTGCCGTCGATCGTCATCGACGGTACGGCAGCCTTCATCTGCTGATCGTAGCCATTGGCCGACCAGACGTCGCTCACATCGGCAAACAATCCCGCCTTGACGAAGGGCTCCATGCGGTTGCCGGCATACCAGGCGACGACATCGGGCGCATCGGCCGTCAGGAAGTTGCGGATAGCCGCCTTGTAGCCTTCGTGGTCAAAATTGTTCCACTTGACCTTGATGTCGGGATTGGCCTTCTCGAAGGCGGCAATCAGATCGCCCATCGCCTTTTTCGGCACGGGATCCGAATGGTCTGAATTGACAGTGATTTCGCCCGCGAAAACCGATGGCGCAATCAGAAAAGTCGACAATACGAGGCCAAGCAGCCTCTTTCTTAGAACGGTCATGTGTTCCTCCCTTGTGACCATCGGTAACCGGATGAAGTCCTAGATTTCAGCCTTACCGATCGAGCTCCTCCAGCCCGTCTTGATGTTCCGCCACAAACCCGTAGAGTTCCACCGTATTTCAGGGAATGTTTTCCGGGATTCTAAGATGGATAAGGCCGCATCAACCATTTCACAGGACGGATCGGTTCCGGCACATCCCGATCTCGATCCGCGGCACCCGCTTGTCGTGTTCGGCGACCATCGGTTCTGCGCGGGCGAAACTCTTGTCGTGCAGCGGATGGCTGGCCCGCATATGCACAGTCAGATCGAACTGAATTTTCTTACCCAGGGCCAGATGACCTACTGGTTCGACGGGCGGGAACTGACGATCGGCGCGGGTCGTCTCTGCCTTTTCTGGGGCATGGTACCGCATCAGGTGACGGAGATCGAAAAAGGTACGCGGTTTGTCTGTCTCTATGTTCCCATGTCCGTTTTTCTTGGTCTTGCCACTCTCAGCCGGTTCCGGGATGCCGTCTTCCGTGGTGCGGTCATCGAAGCGACCGTTATCAGGCCTTTCGATGAGGACGTTTTTCTCAGATGGCGCGAGGAACTCTTGCAGGGTGACGAGGGACTGGCAGAGATCGTCCGAACCGAGCTCACGGCCCGGGTTTTGAGGATCGAGCGGGAAGGTTGGCGGGATCTGCGCGAACACGCCCCTGCCATTGCCGGCCTCTCATCCAGTGACAGCGGGCGCGCCGGTCATGTGGAGCAGATGTTGCGCTTCATTGCCGAACACGCCCTCGGCGATATTTCCGTCGATCACGTGGCGCGGGATGTGGGACTTCATCCAAATTATGCCATGAGCCTGTTCAAGCGGGCGGTCGGCCAGACGATGAACCAGGCGATTGCCCGCCACCGGTTGGACACGGCTCGCTCGCTTTTGATCTCGACAGACATGTCGATCACGAATGTCGCCTTCGAATCCGGCTTCGGCTCGGTCTCGCGCTTCTACGAAGCTTTCACCGACCGCTTCGCCGACCGGCCATCCGCGTTTCGCCGCAGGATGCAGGCAAATGCGCGACGCGACTGACACTGCGTGATGACCAGCCGTTCTGGTTGAACGTCCGATTTCAAGTTGAATAGAGCCTTCGCAGGCAATTCCTGCAAGCCGCGCTGAGCAGCGGCCCTAACGTGGTCGTGCACGTCGATTGAGGTTGAGTTTGCATTCTGGGCGATACCTCCGTACATCGCGCAGACACAACCGCTAAGCCCTGTAGGAGTATAATTTTGCCGGAGTTCGAACAGACCCTGGGAGCGGGTACGCTCATATCCATTGCGGCTGGCGCCGTTGCGCTGCTGCTGGTTCTTATCATCCAGTTTCGCATCCACGCTTTTGTCTCGCTCATTCTCGTCAGTTTCCTGACCGCGCTCGTGACGGGAATTCCGGCGGGGAATATCCTTACCACCCTCACGTCCGCGTTTGGCTCGACCCTCGGGGGCGTTGCTCTGCTTGTCGGCCTTGGCGCCATGCTGGGTCGCTTGCTGGAAGTATCGGGTGGTGCGCAGGCTCTTGCGGATGACCTCGTCCGCCGATTTGGCGAAAAACGTGCACCGCTGGCGTTGGGCATCGCGTCGCTGTTCTTCGGCTTCCCGATCTTCTTCGATGCAGGCCTCGTCGTCATGCTTCCGGTGATGTTCACGGTAGGGCGTCGCCTTGGCGGAAGCCTTCTTCTCTACGGCATCCCGGTCGCGACCGCCTTCTCGTGCATGCACGTTTTCGTGCCGCCGCATCCCGGGCCCGTCGCCGCAGCCGAACTGCTGGGCGCTGACGTCGGACTCCTGATCATCGTCGGTCTGTTGGTCGCCATCCCGACCTGGGTCGTTGCGGGCCATTTTTTCGGAAGCTGGATCGGCAAACGCATCTACCTGCCGGTGCCCGACAACGTCACTGATGAGCAATCCTCCGACGACGAGAGAATCTCCCTGCCGAGCCCTGGCCTCGTCGTTGCACTTCTTCTTTTGCCGCTCGTTCTCATCTTCATGAATACCGGCCTCGATTTCGCGCGCGCACAGGAATGGGTCAGCAAGGATGCCAGCTGGTTCCAGCTTGCCCGCACCGTAGGCTCTACTCCAATCGCACTTCTGATTTCGGTTCTCGTCGCCGGCTACGTTCTTGGGCCAATGCGCGGTCGCGATCCCATCAAGGTGGAGCGCATCGTTGACTCTGCTCTTGGACCTGTCTGCTCTGTTATCCTGATCACCGGCGCGGGCGGCATGTTTGGCGGCGTTCTGCGTGCTTCGGGGATCGGAAATGCTTTGTCGGATGTGCTTGCCGATATCGGTATGCCCATACTGGTGGCAGGCTTCCTGATCTCGACCGCGCTGCGCGTTGCACAGGGCTCCGCGACGGTTGCACTCATCACGGCTGCTGGCCTTGTGCAGCCTGCGGTACAGGCTGCCGGTTATCAAGGTATTCAGCTGTCAGCGATCGTCATCGCCGTCGCATCGGGTTCTGTCATGCTGTCGCATGTCAATGATTCCGGCTTTTGGCTGGTCGGTCGCTTCTTCAACATGGACATCAAGACCACGTTCAAGACCTGGACCGCGATGCAGACGTTAGTGGGCCTCGTTGGCTTTGCGCTCTCCGGGATCATCTTCTGGCTGGCCTAACAACCCGGTTTCATAGCCAGGCACGCTCTTGATGAAGGCGTGCCTGGCTTCCCCCGCTCTAATCGGCAAATTTCCAGACGGTCGGCAGCGAGCCGCGCTCAGACAGCGCCGTGACCACGGTATCTCTCACCGGAAAAACTTCTGCAGAGACGGCCTCAGTCGCAGGAACCCCCGATAGGCCATCTCGAACAATGGTGTGGCGGGAGGCCAGCCTGCGATGAGACCGAGCGGGCGCAAAAGGGGTATCGCCCGCCACATTGCGGCAAAGGCTGCCGCCCCCGACAAAAGCTTGCCCCCTTCTTCGGCATGAAACCGCGACAGGATCTCCACACGATCGACAGGACACGATGCCATGGGATCGCAGGCGTCGATGAAGCGGATTGCATTGCGGCGGTCCAGCCTCCGGATCATCGCGATCTCGCGCCGGCAAAGCGGACAGCCGCTGTCAAACCAGACCGTGACTTGCTCCATCATGACGTGTGCTTCGTAGTGTTGATGAGCATGGCTAATACCTCGAGTGCGAAGAATTCCAAACCATCCCATCTGCACAGATGTTCCGCAAGCAAAGGTCACATCACAGCCTACCTGCTGGATCGGTGCCCTCTATCCCCGATATAGGGCACCTTGCGCCCACGAGCGCCCACGTATTCAACCAAGGCCGCATCCAAGATGGAAACCAGAGACGCAGCCTGATCGGCTTGCGGCGGCGGAACCTAGGGGGCATTGATGGCCTCAGCCACCGCCGGAGATCGACAGACATGGCAAGACGAATACGACTGGGCATTGTCGGTGCAGGGATCGCCGGCCTGACTCTGGCCAGAGCCATGGCCGACTGTGCCGATGTCAGGATTTTCGAGAAAAGCAGAGGCGTCGGCGGACGGATGGCGACACGGCGAACCGATGCCGTGACTTTTGATCATGGAGCGCAGTATTTCACCATCAGGGACGGACGTTTCCGTGCAGCGCTGGAGACGGCGCAGGCCGACAGAGTGATTGAGCCCTGGACCGGTGCGCTTGCAACGCTGCCCGACGGCAATCTCGCGGCTTTGTCGGGGGGCGACACCACGCGTTATGTCGGGAGCCCTTCGATGAACGCGCTTGCGAAAGCGATGGCGGCAGACCTTGATATCCAGACCGACGCGCCTGTGGAGGCGATCAGCGGCACGGCGGGTAAGTGGTTCTTGAAAATCGGCGATCGCCGCGAGGGCCCGTTCGACTGGCTGGTTTTAGCGGCGCCAGCCCCGCAGTCGGCATTGCTTCTTCCTGACGAGTTTACGCATCACGGGGCGCTGGCAAAAACCCGGATGAATGCCTGCTTCACGCTGATGATTCGCCAGACCGAGGATGCAAAGCTTCCCTTTGCTGCCGCCCGTGTCGATGATCCGGTCATCGGCTGGATCTCCCGCAACAATTCCAAGCCGGAACGGCCTGACGACCCCTGTCTAGTGGTCAACGCGACGGCCAAGTGGTCCGACGATCATTTGGAGGAGCCACTGGAAGATGTTCGTCGGACGATGCTGGAGGCGCTCCAGCGCTATATTCCGATCTCCCCGAGTGAGGCTGAGGCTGCAACCATCCATCGTTGGCGCTATGCCAATGTCGATCGGCCGGCCGGACAGGCTTTCCTTCTCGATGATGTGTCCCAATTGGCGGCTTGCGGAGACTGGTGCATCGCAGGGCGGGTCGAGGCAGCGTTCCTCAGCGCCGCGGCCCTTGGCGATGCGCTCAAACAGATCGTAAAGGTAGCGCCATGACAATAACCCCGCGGACCATCTCCACGCTTCTGACCTATTGCGGGGCCCTGCCGTTCTGGCTGCTGGCATTTGCCCCCTCGACCGTTCTCGATTTTGAAACGGCACCCGCATTCCTGTCCTACGGGGCAGTCATCGCATCCTTTATGGCCGGAGCCCTCTGGGGAAGCGCTCAAACCGGCAGGGGCGACCTGGTGATCATTGTCGCCAGTAACGTGCTGGCTCTCATTGCCTTTGTGACACTGGTTGCCAGTCCTTTGCCGATAGCCCTGCTGGTACAGGTGTTGCTGTTTGCCCTTCTGCTGATCGCCGACCACAGGACCCTTTCTACGGATCTTTCACGGCAGTGGTATTGGAAACTGCGCATTCGGATCACTGCGCTTGTCGCGCTTGCCTATGGCGTCATGCTTTTCCGCTACGCCTTTTGAACGGGTGGCTGGAACTGCGCTCTCAAGTGTCATCAACTCGATAGGTTGGCGAAGCCGCAGGTATCTCGATGGCACACTTCCGGTGGCCGTCTCAAGACCGCCTGTCCGTCCTTTTCTAGCTCGCAGGCCCGGTGCGTCATTTCCCTGAGGCTTTAAGCTCCCGGTTGATCCGATCGGCCGCATCCGCCAATGCTGTCCTGTCTGACTTTGCCCCCGACATTGCGTCATGCACTTCCTCGCCAAGGATCCTTTCGATCGCTGAATATTGCGGAATATTGGGGCGCTGCCAGGTGTGCAGCAGGTTCTTCTTCGCGAGCTGATCGACAAAACGCACGATCGGCGAACTCGCCGCAGCTTCCGGGTCCGCACTCACCGAGAAGCGCGGGGCGATCGGAAAGCCGTTCTTGACATGGGCCTTCATGGCCTCGCGCGACGCCATCCAGGCGATTGCGTCTGCGGCGAGTTCCACCCGGGCTTCGGGCAGATTGGACGGAATGCAGAAAAGGAAACCGCCGATCGGCGAGGCGCGGGTACCGCCAGGCCCGGAGGGCTGTGGCAGGTACTCGACCCGCCGCTTGACCACGGACTGGACGTCGTACTCGAACCTTGCCGCGCGCATCGTCCAGAAATAGCCGAGACTGGCCTTTCCCTTCATGAACACGTCAAGCGTCTTGTCCCACGCCATGTTGAGAATGCCGGGCGGCGAGATCTCGATTAGGCGGCGCATGAAGTCCAGCGCGGATAGGGCGGCATCCGACTGGATGGTACAGTGCAGTTCTTCGAGGTTCACACCCTCCAGCGTAAAGCCCGCCCGGGACTTGCGCAGTGAAATGGTCGGCTGGCCGCAGGCGCCGAGAAAGAACATGAAGCTCGACGCGATCGGCATGCCGCGGGCACCGTCCCAGACTGCGCCATACATGCCGTGCTGCGGGGCGTGGAAATGCCGGCCTGCGGCAAGCACGTCCTCGAACTTTCGCGGGAAATCCAGCCCGGCATCGGCAAACAGGTCCCGCCGGGCGGCGAGGATCTCGATCGTGCAGTAGCCCGGAACGCCATAGTCCTGGCCATCCCAACGGGCCGTCGACCAGATGGAGGGATGGAAGTCGAGCGGGTTGATACCGGTTTTCTGAATGAGGGCATCGAAGGGGCGGATGATGTCCTTTTCGGCAAACTCGCCAAGCCAGGGCATGTTGATGGCGAGAACATCGTAGTCAGAGACCGGTTTGTTGCGATTGTCCAGGATGCGGCGATAGAGATCTGGCAGTGGCAGAAGGTCGAAGTTCTTCTTCGATGCGAGGTTGTTGCGGAAGTCGGCCCACATGTTGCGCATGGACGAAAAGTAGTTGTCGTCGTTGAGGAGGAAGCGCAGTTCGATATGCGACTCGACCCGCTTCTGCACCAGTCGCATGGGCGGGATGATCTGCGAGCCCAACGGGGTCCCGCCAAAGTAATAGTCTTCCTCCTGCTCGCCGCCGCGCAGGCCGAGCGTCTGGGCAAGCAGGGACTTCGTCTTTCCGGCATAAGCCTGGAAGGACTGCAGGAGCTTTTCGCTCGGTTGCAGGGAAAAGGTCTTGGCGCCGGGCCCCTTGGGGACTTTCAAAATGTAGCCACTGTCCACCATGCGATTGATCAGTCGCATGGAAGTTGCGTAGGGCAGGCCGGATTCCTGGCCGAGCGTTGAGATGGCGACAGTCTGGCTGTGGATATGGGCCTTGATGAGAAAGACCACGATTTTCCAGCCGGGGTCTTCGTCGAATCCGCCGATCACGTCGCCGAAGGGCCGCCGGGTCTTGTCCAGGAACTCAATCACCCGCAGCATTTCGTAGTCGTTCACGTCGGCCCCCCGTCCGTCGCGTCACTAGACGATGTTCGTAGCCATTGCAGCGCCTCTTGGCTAGGCGCTCCAGGTGCTGACGCGAATGTGGTGATTATTTTTCCGCCGGCGGCAGCAGACCCGCGCGGCGTTCGGACTGCTCGAACAGCACAAAGAAGTCCTTTTCAGCCAGCCCTTCCGTAAAGGCGGTCTCGTATTGCTGACGGATCATCGATGCCATGTACATCGGGATATGGTCTGCCCGGGCCGCGTCGAGGATCAGGTCGAAGTCCTTCATCATCTGCGACACCGAAAATGCCGGGTCGAAATTGCGCTGGACCAGAAGGTCACGCTTATAGGCGATCAAAGGCGACGCGACTGCACTTTCGCAAATGACATTGAGCATGGTCTCAACCGAGAGGTTTCCCTTGAGGCCGAGCGTCAGCGCTTCGCCCAGCAGAGCCGATGTGGCGCCCACCAGGGCGTTGAGGACGAGCTTCAGATAGCGGGCCTCCTCGGCCTGGCCGACATAGAAGCGACGCGAGGCAAAGCAACCAAAGATAGGATCGAGGCGCTTGTAGGCGTCTTCCGGACCTGACGCCATGACCGAAAGGGTTCCCGCTGACGCGGTCGCCGTGCTGCCCGAGACCGGTGCGCGCAGGTAATGGACGCCGCATGCGCTCATGGCTTCATTCACTTCGGCGGAGATCGCGGGCGACACAGTGCTCATTTCCACCAGCGTCTGGCCGGTTTTCATGACGCTCGCAAGGCCGCCCTTGCCGAAGATGAGGTCCCGCAAAACGGCGTCGTTGGGAATAGTCAGGATCACGACGTCGGATTTCGCGGCCAGATCCTCAAGCGTGTGGGCGACATTGGCGCCTTCCGCAACGATCGTCGCCCGATTTTCGGGCAAGGGTTCATAGACGTGAAGCCGGTAACCGGCTTCCAGCACCCGGCGGCTCATCGGAGCGCCCATCTTGCCTATGCCAGCCCAGCCGACTGAAATTTCTTCGTTCATTGCGTCCTCCCGTCCCAATCGACAACAGGCTGTGACGGACCACCGATCTGGCCATCGCCTGGGGATCCATACGCCCAGCGCGCGCATCGATCAGCGCGGACCAGACATTTCCTCCCTCCAAAACACTAGGGCGACAGTCTATCGAATGCTCTCTGCAAAATATCCATTCTGGACAAAAGGGGGGCTGTGACAGGTTCCGTTATCTACTAGCCTGAAGTCGGACCGTTCAGCGTTCCGTGGGAGGAACTTAGCTGACAACAAGGATCATGGTGCGCGCGCTGTCGAGCGTCGTTCCCCTGTGCCGTGTGTTTCGCAGGATATGTCGAGGATCGGAGGAGGATCCGCCATGCAAGACGATCATTTCAGAAATTTGGATATTCGCCGCTAGCAAACCTCGGCAATGCGTTGGTGAGGCCACTGCCGCCATGTCGCCTCGTGACATCAGAGATTGGCGGGGCGCGGCTGGCAGCGCAGGCAGATGCAGTTATTTCGGGAAGGACAGTCAGATGAAAGCCGTTCGCTACTACACACAGAAAGACATCCGGGTGGAGGATGTCCCGGCGCCTTCGGGTCCGCTCGGGGACGACATGGTGCTGATCGAGCCGCTGGTCTGTGGCATTTGCGGGACCGACCTGCATGAATACATTGCCGGACCGATCGTCACGCCGAGCACGCCTCATGTCTATTCGGGCGCAACACTGCCACAGATTCTCGGCCACGAATTCTCGGCGCGCGTCCTTGAAGTCGGGCGCAACGTAACGCATGTTTCGCCCGGAACCCGCGTGTCGGTGCAGCCACTCATCTCCCCACGCGACGACTATTACGGGCGCCGCGGTCAATATCATCTCAGCGAGAAAATGGCCTGCGTCGGCCTGTCCTGGGACTGGGGCGGCATGGGCGAGCGCGCTGTCGTCAACAGCTACAACGTCTTTCCGGTCCCTGACAGCGTCAGCGACGTTCAGGCGGCCATGATCGAACCGGCGGCGGTCGCGCTCTATGGCGTCGATCGCGGCGGTGTCGAGGCCGGAAGCACGGTCCTCGTGTCCGGTGTCGGGCCGATCGGAGCTCTGGTCCTTCTGGCGACCCGCGCAGCCGGTGCGACGACGATCTTCGTTTCCGAACTCAATCCAAACCGCCGCGCGCTGGCTCAGAAGCTGGTCCCGGAGGCGATCGTCTTCGACCCGCGCGAAACGGATACGGAAAGCCTTTTCCGACAGCATACCGAAGACGGCGTCGGCGTCGATGTGGCGCTCGAATGTGTCGGCGCGGAAGCCTCTCTCAATCTCTGCGTCAAGGCCGTCAAGCGCCGAGGCACGGTCGTCCAGGTCGGCCTGCATGTCAAACCTGCCTCGATCGACGCCATGCTCTGGGCCTTGAAGGACATCACAGTGGAGGCGACGTGGTGCTATCCGGTGACGATCTGGCCACGCATAGCCCAGATGATCGGCGCCGGCATCTTTCCGGTTGAGCAGATTGTGACCGCGCAGATCTCGCCGGAGGATGTGGTCGAGAAGGGTTTCGAGGCTCTGCTCGATCCCAATGCGTCACACATGAAGATTCTGGTCAACATGCAGGGCTGACACCCTGCGCTTGCCGCGGACCGTGACAAGCGCGGCCGCCACGCAGATCCGTCCGACCAAAGGTGATTTGCGGGCGGTCTGCAGCACTTGAAACAGCCTGATCCAAGAGGGTTATCATGCATTACATCGTTCATTGCCTCGATCATCCCGGCGCCGTTGACAAGCGCCTCGCCCATTACGATGCCCATAAGGCCTATCTGGCATCTGCCAAGACAAAGACCGTAATCTCCGGTCCTCTTCTCGCCGACGACAACGAGACGATGATCGGCTCGCTGTTCCTGCTCGAGGCCGACACGAAGGACGAGGTGGTGGCCTTCAACCAGGCAGATCCGTTCAATGCTGCCGGCGTCTGGGCGTCGGTAAACATCCATCCCTTTGCCAAGCGGGTGGACAACCGATGAGCGGCTACGAGGGAAAACCCGTCCAGGCGGCCATTGTCGGCCTTGGCTGGTGGGGCAAGAAAATGGCGACGCTGGTCAATGCCGGAGGTGCTGAAATGCACTTCGTGCATGGCGTCGACCCCAACCCGGCAGAGCAGGGCTTTGCCGCGGAACGGGGCATGCGTTTCTCCTCCGAACTCGGCGAGGCGCTTGCCGATCCCGAGGTCGAGGCGGTGATTTTGGCAACGCCACATTCGCTGCACCAGAACCAGATCGCGCAGGCGGTTGCCGCCGGCAAGCATGTCTTTTGCGAAAAGCCGCTTGCGATGACCAGGAAGGACGCCGAAGCCTCTGTCGCGCTGTGCGAGAAGGCCGGTCTGGTGCTTGGCATGGGCCACGAGCGCCGCTTTGAACCGCCGATTGCCGAGATCCTTGATGCCGCGGCCACGGGCCGCCTTGGCCGCCTGCTGCAGATCGAAGCCAATTTCAGCCATGACAAGTTCCTGGGGCTCGATCCGTCCAACTGGCGGCTCAATGCCGAACAGGCGCCGGCGGGCGGCATGACTGCCACCGGCATCCATCTGACGGACCTCTCCGTCAAGCTGATGGGGCCGGCGAAGGATGTCCGCGTCATCTGCGAAAACCTCGCGTCGGAAATCCCGCAGGGCGACACCATGAGTGCGCATATCCGCTTCAAGTCCGGCGGGTCGGCCTATGTGTCCGCCACACTTGCAACGCCGTTCATCTCGCGCTTTGCGGTGTTCGGCACGCTCGGCTGGATCGAGGTGCGGGACAAAGCGCATGTGGAATCGCCGGATGGGTGGATCGTCACCGAGGGCTGGAAGGGCCAGCCGATCACGACCCGCGAAGTGTCACCGGCCGAGCCGGTCCGGGACAACCTGCGGGCTTTTGCGCGCGCTGTCCGCGGCAGAGAGACCTATCCGATTAGCGGCGAAGAAATGATCGACAATATTGCGCTGCTCGAAGCGATCATCCTGTCTGCCCGCTCGGGCGCAGTCGAGCAACTTTGAGATTGGCTTTGGGAGGAGCATCATGAAAGCCTTGGTATTCGAAGCACCGGACAAGCCGGTCATTGCCGATCTGGGCATGCCGGAGATTTCCGCAAACGAGGTCCTCGTCCGAACCCGTGCCGTCGGCATCTGTCATTCGGATTACGAACTTCTGGCCGGTCGCTACATCATTCCGATCTCCTATCCGGTGACGCCCGGCCACGAGTGGAGCGGCGAGATCGTCGAGGTCGGTCGCAACGTCACGGGCTTCAAGGCGGGAGACCGTGTCGTCGGCGAATGCGTGGTGCGCACGCCCGAGCGGCTTCATCATTTCGGTTTTTCGATAAGCGGCGCCGACCGGGAGTTCTTCGCCGTCAATCCGGAGTGGCTGCATAAGCTGCCGGACGCGGTGGACGACAAGAAGGCGGCGCTGATCGAGCCGTTTACCTGCGGCTTCTATGCGGTGCTGCGGTCCGGCGGCACCAATGCCAGCGAGACGGTCGTCGTCTCCGGCGGCGGAACGATCGGCCTGGTGTCGGCGGCGGCTGCGATCGGCATGGGTGCACGCGTCATCGTCGTTGATCCGCTCGCAACCCGTCGCGATGTGGCGCTGAAACTCGGCGCAGACGCTGCGATCGATCCATCCGATGGCGGCGCGGCAGATCGGATCCGAGAGATGACCGGTGGTCATGGCGCTGATCTGGTGGTCGAAGCCTCCGGACATGATGCCTCGCTTGCGGCGGCGTTCGACTACGCAAGAGAAGACGGGCGCATGTCGATGGTCGGCATCAACATCGGCCGCAAAGTCCCTGTTGTCATCGGCCAGATCCAGATGAAGAATCTGACGGTCCGGGGCTGTATCGGCTCGCCCGGCGTCTGGCCGGCCGCGATCCGCTTCCTGGAGCGAACGGGCATCGACCTCTCGCCGATCCAGACCCATGACTATGCTCTGACCGATGCGGTGCAAGCCTTTGCCTTTGGCAAGGACGCGACCAAGAGCATCAAGATCACTCTTTTGAATGGATGAGAACATGACACATCACGCTCTCATTGTCGGTGCGACCGGCATTGCCGGCAGCAATCTTGCCGAATACCTGCTGGCCCAAGGCGGCTGGGAGATTTCCGGTCTGTCCCGGTCGCAAAGCCCGATTGCCGCCGTCCGGACCCTGTCCTGCGACCTCACTGACGCTGCTTCCGTCGCTGCCGCCCTCGAGGGTATCCGGCCCACCCATGTCTTCATAACCGCCTGGTCGCGGCAGGAGACGGAAGACGAGAACTGCAATGTGAATGGTGCGATCGTCCGCAACGTTCTCGATGCCCTGCGTGGCCGAGGTGTGAACCATGTCGCCCTCGTTACCGGCACCAAGCATTATCTTGGGCCTTTCGAGAACTATGCGAAAGTCGCGCCGCAGACGCCGTTCCGCGAAGAGCAGGAGCGCCTTCCCAACCAGAACTTCTACTATGTGCAGGAAGACGAGGTCTTTGCGGCGGCAGCCCGCGAGGGGTTCACCTGGTCAGTGCATCGGCCGCACACCCTGATCGGCTATGCGGTCGGAAACGCCATGAACATGGCGGCCACGCTTGGCGTCTATGCCTCTCTTTGCAAGGAAACCGGGATGCCCTTCGTGTTTCCCGGATCCGCCGAGCAATGGCAGGCGGCAACCGACGTGACGGATGCCCGCATCCTCGCCAACCATCTGGCCTGGGCCGCAACGACGCCAGCAGCTGCCGACACGGCGTTCAACGTGGTCAATGGCGATGTCTTCCGCTGGAAGTGGCTCTGGCCGCGCATCGCCGCCTATTTCGGAATCGAGGCCGCGGACTATCCGGGCTCTCCGCAGCCGCTCGAGACGAAGATGGCCGATGCCGCGCCGATCTGGGATGCGCTCGTGAAGAAGCACGGTCTGAAGGAGAATGCGCTCTCGCGCGTCGCCTCTTTCTGGCACACGGATGCCGACCTCGGACGGCAGGTGGAAACGTTCAACGACATGGGCCGCAGCCGCAAGGCAGGCTTCCTCGCCTACCAGGACACGACGGAGTCCTTCACGGACGCCTTCGATCGCCTGCGCGCCGACCGGATCATTCCGTAATGACAGGACCACGCGACCAGCAAGGAGATCGACAGGCCATGGCGGACATCGGTTACTTTACGGAGACGAACTCGGTCGACACCGTCAATGCGCGCATGGGCGCTGACGTTGATCCGCGCCTTGCGCAAGTGATGGCGAGCCTTGTGAAGCATCTGCATGACTTTGCCCGGGAGGTCCAACTGACGCAGGACGAGTGGGAGACGGCGATCGGGTTTCTCACCCGCACCGGCCAGATCTGCACGCAGGAGCGGCAGGAGTTCATTCTTCTGTCCGATACGCTCGGTCTGTCGATGCTGGTGGATGCGATCAACAACCGTCGGCCCGAGGGTGCAACGGAAAACACCGTATTTGGGCCGTTCCATGTCGAAGGCGCCCCGGTGAGGGAGATGGGCGCGCAGATCTGTCTGGACGGGAAGGGCGAGAGCTGCCTGTTCCTCGGCCGTGTGCTCGATCTCGAGGGCAAGCCGATCGAGGGGGCGCGGATCGACGTGTGGTCCGACAATGCCGACGGCTACTATGACGTCCAGCAGCCCGACATTCAGCCGAAATGGAACAATCGCGGCGTATTCGTCACCGGGGCCGACGGACATTACAGCTTCATCGGCATCAAGCCGGTGTCCTACCCCATTCCCGACGACGGTCCTGTGGGCGACATGCTCGCGCATCTGGGACGGCACCCATATCGCCCGGCTCACATGCACTACATGGTGCGAGCCGAAGGCTATCAGAAGCTGGTGACGCATACGTTTGTCGGTGGTGATGCGTATCTCGAATCCGACGCGGTGTTTGGCGTCAAATCGACCCTCGTCGCACCCTTCGACCGCCTTGAAGAACGCGACACGCTGTGGCGTTCGGAGTTCGATTTCATCCTCGTGCGACCTGACCAGTCAAGATAGGAGCCAGGCTTGGACAATTTCATCTATAATGGAAATCCGGCCCGCGTGATTTTCGGGCGTGGAACGATCTCTCGCCTGGCGGAAGAGGCCGAGCGATTGTCGGCCGACCGGGTGCTGGTGCTTTCAACGCCCGAACAGGCAGACCAGGCGCAAGGGATTGCAGAGGTTCTGGGATCGCGCTTTGCCGGGCTGTATTCCAAGGCGCAGATGCATACGCCGGTCGACGTGACGGCCGATGCTTTGCGTGAGGTCGAGCGGCTCGGGGCCAATGCGGTTCTGTCGATCGGCGGCGGGTCCACGACAGGGCTTGGTAAAGCGATCGCCTTTCGCACCGACCTTCCGCAGATCGTCGTGCCGACGACCTATGCCGGGTCTGAAGCGACTCCCATTCTGGGTGAGACGGAGAATGGCCGTAAGGTGACGAAATCCGACCCGCGCATCCTTCCCGAGGTCATCGTCTACGACGTGGACCTCACTCTCACCCTGCCGGTTGCCATGTCGGTCACAAGCGGCATCAATGCCGTGGCGCATGCGGTTGAAGCGCTTTATGCCCGCGAGGCCAACCCGATTGTTTCGCTGATGGCGGAGCAGGGGATTGCCGCGATAGCCCGCGCATTGCCCATCATTGCCCGGCAACCGGAGGATCCGGATGCAAGGGCGGACGCGCTTTATGGCGCCTGGCTCTGCGGCGTATGCCTTGGGTCCGTCGGCATGGCGCTGCACCACAAGCTTTGCCACACGCTCGGCGGCATGTTCAACCTGCCGCACGCACCCATGCATACGGCCCTTCTGCCGCATGCGGTCGCTTATAACGCACCGGCCGCGCCGGAAGCCATGGCGCGTATTGCGCAGGCGCTCGGTGCAAAGGATGCGGCAACGGGGCTGTTTGATCTGGCGCAAGGACTGGGGGCTTCGATGGCTCTTAAAACTATGGGCATGCCGGACGACGGCATCGATCCTGCCGTCGAGCAGGCCATGGCCAACGCCTATTGGAACCCGCGAGTGCTGGAAAAGGATGGTTTGCACCAGCTCCTAGCCGGGGCTTACGAGGGCCAGCGACCAGAATAACGTCTTATAATGAACGGCCCTTGGGAGGGGGTGGCGATGAGCAAGTGGCTTAGTGATTACTGGCAGGTGATATCGGATTGGCTTCGTGACCTGGGCGCGGCCCACGTCGTGGACGACGGCTCATCCGAGCGAAAAGACAAGCCATGATCAGGCACATCGTCATGTGGAACGTGCGCGGCGAGACGCCCGAGGAGAAACTGGCGGCTGCGCGTCTGATCAAGACCAAATTCGAAGGCCTCAAAGGACAGATCCCCGGTTTGAGTACAATTGAGGTGGGGTTGGACATCAGCCGCATCTCCTATGCCTGCGACGTAGTTCTCTACTCCGAGTTCGACGACGAAGCCGCTCTCAAGCTTTACGCGGACCATCCGGCGCACGCGAAGGTGCGGGCCGAGCTCGAGGGCATCCGGATCGCCCGCCATCAGGTCGATTATATCTGCTGACCACGCGTGTCGCCTGACCGCGCGACAAGCGCGGCGCGGCCCCGCCTTCATGCCATTCAAGGAGACCATCGCATGACCTCCCATTCCACCAAGACGCCGAGAATTGCCTTTCTCGGAACCGGCGCTCAGGGCGCTTCGATCGGGGCGGACTTCGTTCTCGCCGGTCATGACGTGACTTTCATCGAGCAATGGCCCGACCATGTGAACGCGATCCGGGAAAATGGGATCACCGTCAATCTGCCGAGCCGGACGATCAACGCCAAGGTCAAGGCCCTGCATCTCTGCGAAGTCGCGGAGATCAAGGAGCCGTTCGATCTCGTCTTCCTGGTGGTCAAAGCCTACGACACGAAATGGGCGACCCAACTGATCGAGCCGGTGCTGGCCAAGGACGGCTTGGTCATCGGCCTCCAAAACGGCATGACCCACGAGGACATTGCGGCCATCGTCGGGCGGCAGCGGACTATCGGCGCCGTCATCGAAATCGCTTCCAACATGTTCGTACCCGGCGTCACCAACCGGCAGAACGACCACGATACCTCCTGGTTTGCGCTCGGCGCCCTAGACCCGCAGACCCAGGAGAGGGTGGAGTCGGTGGCCGACCTGCTGCGCTGCACCGGGACCGTCGAGGTGACGGATGATATCCGCTCCGCCAAATGGATGAAGCTCGTCGTCAACGCCGCCGAACTTATTCCGTCTGCCATCGTCAACCTGCCGCTCGGCGATGCAGCCCGCAGCCCGGGAATGCTAGAGGTGATGCGAGCTGCCGGATATGAGGCCATGCAGGCGGCGATTGCCGATGGCGCAAAGATCGTCCCGATCATCGGCATGCCACCGGTCACCACAAACCATCCAGAGCGCTACGTCGACCAGATCTTCGAGGAGGTGCTCACCGTCTTCTCGCAAGCCGATACGCTCACGACCTCGCTGCAGGACTGGCGGAAGGGCCGGCGGGCCGAGATCCAGGAGGTCAACGGCTGGGTCATCGACACGCTGAAAGCGCATGGCCGGACGGCCCCGATCAATCAACGGGTCGTAGACCTGGCCTATGAGATCGAGGCGAACACGCTTGAGGCGAAACCAGAAAACGCCGCTTTGCTGATCGAAACCTATGCGGCCAGCATCCCGGCGGGCTGAGGGTGCACTGATATGTTTCCCGTCTCGAATACACTTATCCAAAGCGGATATTTTCAGGGTTTTCGTAGTCTTCAAAATACATACAGTTGATCGGAAGGAGTTCGGAGGAGAGAATTTCCTGACGTATTTGAATCGCCGGATTGCGTACTTGTTTTAGCAAGAGATGCCGACCGGTCAGAGTGACAAATTCTTGGAGGAGCAAGAATTTGGGCAATCCGCAAATCATCGTGCCTTGTGAAGTTCTGACCGCGCAGCGGTTCGGAGCCAGCTACAGGCTTGCCGAAGCTTGAGGCTGAGGCCGACGATGCTAAGGATCTGTCCAGCAGATTGCTTCCTCCAGGTATGAACC
The DNA here is from genome assembly GCF_013317225.1 of Neorhizobium sp. AL 9.2.2. Lineage (NCBI taxonomy): Bacteria > Pseudomonadati > Pseudomonadota > Alphaproteobacteria > Hyphomicrobiales > Rhizobiaceae > Neorhizobium > Neorhizobium sp. AL 9.2.2. Next base: position 722,906 of record NZ_JAALXU010000009.1, on the reverse strand, counting down.
ATAACCGGCTCTGGGAGGAGGACGCGATGCCTGATTTTGCTGACAAATCGACGTGTCTCTTTGCAGACTTCAAGGCGGCGTCCGGCGCCGCCGAAGAGATCGGCTTGCGCCGCCCGGCCATCGTTTCGGGTGAGGTGCGATCATCAAAAGGAGCCGACCGGTGAGTGCAGTCTCAACAATCCCCACACGGGCGGACAGCTATGCCCCAGGCCGGATGAAGCTGACGCGGAGTTTCGTGACCGTGGTCTTCTCAACCATGGTCCTTCTGGTCGCCTGCCTGGTCTTTGCGCCCTCAAGCGTATCCTGGGGTGCCCTGTCAGGCAGTCTTCCGTTTGCGGCGATCATTGCCATTGTCGGCCTCGGCCAGTTGATGGTGGTTCAGCAGGGCGGCTTTGACCTCTCGCTTCCCGGTGCCGTCTCTCTCGCCGTCGTGGTCTCGACCCATTACCCTCAGCAGAATGACGGATTGCTGTATCAGGCGGTGCTCTTGGCGCTGGCCTTCAATCTGACGATCGGCATTCTCAATGGCGCGCTCGTCAGCATCTTCCGCCTGAACTCGATCATTGCGACGATTGGCACCAACGCACTGCTTTATGCGACCGTCTTTGCCATGTCGGGCGGGGTGCCGTCTGTTACGACGGGCCTGCTCGCCAATATTGCCGGCGGCGAAACCTTCGGCCTGCCCAATGCCGTCTACTTCGCCCTCGGCGCCACCGCGCTGGTCTCCTTCATGCTGAAAAAGACCGTGGGCGGCCGCCGGTTCGAGGCGATCGGCGCAAGCCCTGCTGCCGGAGAGGCCGCAGGCCTGCGAGTGCGCTCCTATCAGATGATGGCCTATGTCTATGCCCAGCTGTTCTATTGCCTGGCCGGCGTCCTGATTGCCGGCATCACCCGCGAACCCACGGCCTTCCAAGGCGATAGCCTGCTGCTGCCGTCGGTTGCCGTCGTCGTGCTGGGAGGCACGTCGCTGCTCGGCGGGCGCGGATTTCCCATCTCGACGGTGCTGGCGGCCTTCTTCCTCAACCAGCTGAGCCAGTTCGCGCTGTCGGTCGGTGTGCCCTATTCAGCACAAACCATCATCCAGGCCTTGGCCCTCGGTTTCGGCATCGGCGTCTACTCGCTCCGGTGGAGCGGGAAAGTCAGAAAAACAACCTAACAATAACAAGTGGAGGAGCAGACATGAACTATGCAAATTTGAAGAAGGGCCTGGCAGTCTCGGTTGCGACTGCGGTCATCGCACTGGGAGGTGCGGGTCTGGCAAAGGCGGAGACACCGTCCTGGTGCGGGCCCAAGAAGGCGACGCTTGCCCTTCTCGACGGCTACGGCGGTAACAGCTGGCGTCAGGTGACGACGGCATCCGGCAAGCAGACCGTCGAACTGTGCCCCAGTATCACCAAGTATGAGTATGCCGACGGCCAGGGCGACACCCAGAAGGCAATCTCCGACATCAAGGGTATGGCCGCCAAGGGCGTCGATGCGCTGGTCGTCTTTGGCGACGCCGGCCCGGCCATGCTGCCGGCCATTACCAGCGTCTTCAAGGCTGGAAAGATCATTGTGCCCTACCGCGTCGCTGTTGGCGGCAAGGAAGGCATGAACTATTCGAAGTTCATCGGCTCGTCCTTCGAAAACGACGGCGTCACCTGGGGCAAATGGATCAAGGGTGTGCTTCCCAAGGGCGGCAATGTCCTGTTCCTCAGCGGACCTGCCGGCAACAGCCAGGGTCTGGATGAGCTGAAAGGGCTGAAGAGCGTGCTCGGGCCTGAGTATGTCTTCGTCAATCAGGCGCCTTTTGCCGTCACGAACTGGGATCCGGCGCTGACGCAAAAGGTGCTGACCGCCGAAATCGCCAAGAACGCCAAGATCGACGTCATCGTGTCCGATTTCGGCCCGTCGCTGGTTGGTGCTCTGCCGGCCTTCACCAAGCAGGGCAAATCGATCCCGGCGCTGGCTACGTCAGACGGCAACTCGCTCGGCTGCTTCTGGCAGGACAATCACGCCAGCAACCCGGACTTCAAGCTGTTCACGGTTGCCACCGGTAACGACAATGTCCGGTTGGCCGTGCAGTGGGCCGTCGCGCTTGCAACCGGCGGCGAAAAGCCGAAGGAGCAGATCTTCGAGGCGCCTGCTTATGAGGATTCCGTATCGGGCAAGCCCAATGCCGTTCAGTGCCGCAAGGATCTGCCGGGCGCCATCTATATGTCCTCGGCGCTGAAGCCGGAAGACCAGGCAAAGGCCGTCGGCCAGTAACTGAAACTTAGGCATCGCTGACCCCGGAGGGTTTACCTTCCGGGGCTCTGTCACCAGGACGGATTGCAAATAATGTTGGCACGAAACAGTCAAGACGTGGCGCTGGACGCTCGGGATGTGGTGATCCGCCTTTCGGGCATCTCGAAATATTTCTCGGTTGTCGCGGCACTGGCCGATGTCAGTGTGGAATTCCGCGCCGGCGAAGTGCATGCCCTTCTCGGCGAGAACGGCGCCGGCAAATCGACCCTGATGAACATCATTTCCGGAACGCTGCAGCCGACCGAGGGAGAGATTCACTTCGAAGGCCGCGCCGTACAGCAAATGACCCCGGAAATCGCCAAGTCCCACGGGATTGGCATCTGCTTCCAGCATCCTGCCATTCTGGACGATCTGTCGATCCTGGAAAACCTGCGCGTGGCCTTGCCAGCCTCGGTGTTTGCGGGCGCAAAGCCCGACGATGTGGGCCGGCGCGTGCTTGCCAAGGTCGGCCTGCATCTCCCTCTTGGCATGCGCGCCGACGGTCTGACGGTTGCGCAGAAGCATTTGCTTGAGATCGCCAAGGCGCTGGCGCTCGAGCCGAAGGTGCTGATCCTGGACGAACCCACCGCCTCGCTCGACCAGGATTCGACCGACATGCTGTTTGCCCGCATCCGCGAGGTGGCGGCCGCTGGCACATCGGTCATCTACATCACCCACCGCCTGGCCGAACTTCGCCAGATTGCCGATCGGGTCACCGTGCTTCGGGATGGTCGCGTGCGCGGCTCCGCCGTCATCGGCGAGATCAGCGATTCCGATCTGGTCGGGCTGATCGTCGGGCGTACTCTGGAATCGGCATTCCCGCCGAAAGCGTCATCGGCCGATACGGAGACCGGTCTGTCCGTGGTGGGCATCACCAACAGGGACCTGAAGAACATCAGCTTCGACGTGCCGCGCGGGCAGATCGTTGGGATCGCCGGTGTCGCCGGCAACGGTCAGCCGGAACTGATGCGGGTTCTTGCAGGGCTGAGGCCTGCCGAGGGGCAGATCGTCTTACGCGGGCGCGCACTCGCCCAACCGGAACTCCTCCATGAGGCGGCCTTCATGCCGTCGGATCGCCACGTCGAAGGTGTCGCCGGCAGTTTGACCGTTCGGGAAAACGCAACCTATTCCGCGCTTGAGAAGTTCGCGGTCGGTGGCGTGATGAGCCGCAAGAAGGAACTGGCGCAGGTCGGCGCGATCTTCAGTGAGCTGGCGGTCAAGACGCCCGGGATCGAAGCGCCGATTTTTGCGCTGTCGGGCGGCAACCAGCAAAAAGTGGTCATGGCCCGCGCACTTTTGTCCGAGCCGGGACTGATCATTGCCGACGAACCGACGCAAGGTGTGGATGTCGGAGCCCGGTTTGAAATCTACCGAATTCTGCGCGAAGTCTCGGAGGCAGGGACGCCGGTTGTGGTGAACTCCTCCGATGCCGTGGAGCTCGAAGGTCTGTGCGACAAGGTCGTCGTGCTGTCGCGCGGGCATGTGGTCGAGATCCTTGAAGGTGACGACGTCACCGAAGAACGCATAGTCGCTGCGGCCGTTGGAGCGGAGACGCATGGCGACAGCAGTTTGACGGTGGCACAGCCGAGTACCGGCAGCCGATGGCGCGACCTGCTGCGGTCGGACAATGCTCCGGCGGTCCCGCTTGCCATCGTGACCGTGCTCCTTGGGCTCTATGTCTATGGCCAGAACGAGAACTTCTTCTCTGTCTACAACATCTACAACATCCTGCTTTTGGCGACCGCACTCGGCTTTATTGCGATGGGCCAGACAGTGGCGCTGCTGATGGGCGGGATCGATCTTTCGGTCGGTCCTCTCGCCGGATTTCTGGTCGTGGTCGCGTCATTTTTCATTACCGACGACAATTCCACTGCGATGATGGCGGTCGGCTTCCTCCTGATGTTTGCCGGCGCCTTTGTGACCGGGGCTATCAACGGTGTGCTGATCCGATTTGCGAATTTCACCCCGATTGCCGCGACGCTCGCCATGTATATCGCGATCCAGGGCTGCAGCTTCCTGCTGCGTGACAATCCGGATGGCTATATCAGCGCGACGGTCACCGACTGGGTCAACTGGCAATTGGGTCCTTTCCCGGTCGCCTTTCTGGTACTGGTTGTTGCAGCGGTCGGCGCCGAATTCTTGCTGCGCCGGACCCGGGCCGGATGGCGTCTGCGGGCGGTCGGATCCGATGAACAATCTGCGCGGCGGGCCGGCATTCCTGTCGAACTCACCTTCATCGGCGGCTATATCGCCTGTTCGCTGCTGACCGCTGTCGGTGCCATCATGCTGATGACGCAGATCGGTGTCGGTGACCCGCGCCAGGGCGTGAACTACACGCTGGCCAGCATCACCGCAGTCGTTCTGGGCGGAACGAGCCTTTCGGGCGGGCGGGGAACCTTCATCGGAACCCTTCTCGGAGCCGTGCTTCTGACCGAAGTGCTGAACGCGGTGACATTCCTGGGGCTGACCCAGACCTACCAGTATCTCTTCCAGGGATTGCTGGTTGTGGTGGCAGCGCTGATCTACGCAAGCGCTGGCCGGCGGAAATCGCACTGACTTCCTGGTTCTGAACACGAGTACCTGCCGTCGATCGTAAGAAGACGACCCGGAACACGCATCTTGACTGATTCCATAAATCCAGTATTCTGGATATATGGAATCAGAAGTCGCTATTCTCGCCCTTGCTGCGCTTGCTCAGCCAACCCGGCTCGAAGCTTTTCGCCTGCTTGTCAGGCATGAACCGGATGGACTGCCCGCAGGTGACATAGCGCGCGCGCTCGCGGTGCCACAAAACACGATGTCTGCGCATCTCAACATCTTGTCACGCGCGGGTCTTGTTTCTTCGCAGCGCCAAAGCCGCGTCGTTACCTACCGTGTGGAGATGGAGACGTTACGGGAACTGGTGCTCTTCCTTCTCAAGGACTGCTGTGGCGGAAACGCAGAGCTCTGCGCGCCGCTGATTGCGGAACTCACCCCGTGCTGCCCTCCGGAAAAGGCGCTCTCATGACCGACAAGACATTCAACGTCCTGTTTCTGTGCACCGGCAACTATGCGAGATCGATCCTCGCGGAAAGTGTTTTGCGAAAAATTGGCGCTGGGAAATTCAATGCCTACTCGGCGGGAAGCCAGCCTAAAGGCAACGTCAACCCAATGGCGCTCGATGTGCTTGTTGGCCACAAGTTTCCCACGGAGGGACTTCGGTCAAAAAGTTGGGACGAGTTTGCGGGTGCCGAGGCTCCGCAATTAGATTTTATCTTTACGGTCTGCGACAACGCTGCTGGCGAATCCTGCCCGGTCTGGCCGGGAAAACCGATGACCGCCCATTGGGGTATCGAGGATCCTGCTGCGGTGGAGGGGACCGACGCGGAAAAGCGCATCGCCTTCACCACAGCGCTTCGCTACATGAAGCTGCGTATTGCGGCTTTCGCCGCGCTGCCTTTGCAAAGCCTCGAAAGGATAAGCTTGACCGCCAAGCTTCAGGAAATCGGTCAGCTCGAAGGATCGACAAACAAAAGGCCTGACGTCACATGACTAACCCTATCGATATCGTCATCTACCACAACCCGGACTGCGGGACCTCGCGCAACACGCTTGCGATGATCCGCAACGCCGGCATCGAACCCCATGTGGTCGAGTATCTCAAAACCCCGCCAGCGCGCGCGCTGCTTAAGCAGTTGATCGACCGGATGGGAATTTCAGCGCGCGATCTTCTTCGCGAAAAGGGAACGCCATTTTCCGAACTCGGTTTGGGCGACCCTTCCTTTTCCGATGAGCAACTGGTCGATGCCATGATGGACCATCCCATCCTGATCAACCGCCCGATCGTCGTCACGCCTGCCGGTGTCAGGCTGTGCCGACCATCGGAAGCGGTGTTGGATATTCTTCCAGCTGGCCAGCAGGCTGCGTTTGCCAAGGAAGATGGCGAAGTCGTCGTCGACCAGGCCGGTCGTCGCGTCTTCTGACACAAAACATGCAAGCCGAACCCGTGCGACTGCAGTCTTCATGGCAAGGCTGCGGACGATATCTATCTGCCAAGGAGGCCGCAAATGCGTCCCGAAGAACCAACACTGCGTCTGTCGTTCCTCGACCGCTATCTGACCGTCTGGATTTTTGCCGCCATGGCACTGGGTGTGCTGCTCGGAACTGTCTTTACCGGCCTGCCCGCAGCGCTCGACAGCCTGTCCGTCGGCACCACCAATATTCCGATTGCCATCGGCCTCATCCTGATGATGTATCCGCCTCTGGCGAAAGTGCGCTTCGAGGAACTGCCGCAGGTGTTTGCCGACAAGCGGGTTCTGGCGATCTCTCTCCTGCAGAACTGGATTATCGGTCCGGTGCTGATGTTCGCGCTGGCGGTGACCTTCCTGCGGGACTATCCGGAATACATGACCGGCCTCATCCTGATCGGTCTTGCCCGCTGCATTGCAATGGTTCTCGTCTGGAACCAGCTTGCCCGGGGCGACAACCAGTATGTCGCGGGTCTCGTTGCCTTCAATTCGATTTTTCAGATCCTGTTTTTCAGCGTCTATGCGTGGTTCTTCCTGTCCGTCATGCCTCCGCTGTTTGGTCTTGAAGGCAGTGTGATTGACGTCTCGTTCTGGACGATTGCGGAAGCGGTGTTGATCTATATCGGTATTCCGTTCCTCGCGGGATATCTGTCGCGCCGCTTGCTGACCGCGAGCAAGGGCAGGGATTGGTACGAGAATGTCTTCCTCCCGAAGATCAGCCCGATGACCCTGGCCGCCCTTCTGTTCACGATCGTCGCCATGTTCAGCCTGAAGGGCGGAGACGTGGTCCGCCTGCCGGGCGATGTGGTGATGATCGCCATTCCGCTGACGATCTACTTTCTCATCATGTTTCTTGTCAGTTTCTGGATGGCGAGGTCGGTGGGGACAGATTATCCGCGCACGACAGCGGTTGCCTTTACTGCGGCCGGCAACAACTTCGAGCTGGCCATCGCGGTTGCCATTGCCGCGTTCGGCCTGGCGTCCCCGGTCGCATTTGCGGCCGTCATCGGCCCGCTCGTCGAGGTTCCTGTGCTGATCCTTTTGGTACAGATGGCACTGTGGATGGGCCGCAGATATTTTGCCAAATCGGCAGGAAGCCCGGCCGTGTAGCGCTCCCAGCGGGCACCCAAGGACGCACGGATCCCAGCGTACTAGTTCAGGCCGGACGGCTCGCGAGATGATCGCCAGACTTGTGGCGGCGCTCCAGTCGCGCAATCCCGACGAAGGCGACAATCGCACAGGCCCCGAGCGCTGTTGTGATGGTCAGTGACCACAGCGTACCGATATGGGCCATGGCAAACGCCAGCGCAAACGGTGCGGTCGCGGACAGGATCAATCGTGCGGCCATGACCTTGCCCTGCAGCCTGCCGTAGCCAGCGCTGCCAAACAGCATCAGCGGCAGGGTGCCGGTGACGATGCTGAAAAGACCGTTGCCCAAACCGAAGACAACGGCAAACGCCATGGCGCCTGCCACCGACGGAGCGGTAAGGGTGAGGATCAATACACCCCCAGGGATCAACGTGGCGGCAATCGTTGCCAAAGCCAGCGGCGGCAGATTGCCGCCGAGCATCATATTGGCAAACCGGCTCAGCACTTGTGACGGACCAAACAGCGTGCCGACAATGGCGGCAGTGGCCCCAAGGCCAAGCCCCGACAACAGCGGCACCATATGCACCAGGATCGCCGCACTGACGAGAGATTGCAGTGAAAACCCCACCACCATCAGCTTGAACCCGAACTGGCGGACGTCCGGGCTGAGGCACCCCTCGACGACTTGCGCCGTGCCGTTCTCTTTCTGCGACTTCCCCTGGGCAAGGCCGTAGGACAGCCAGGCGTGGAGAGGCAGGCAGACGAGCAGATTGAGCCCGGCAAACACCAGGTAGACATTCTGCCAGGACAGATGGGCGTGCAGAGCCGTTGTGATGGGCCAGAAGATCGTCGAGGCGAAGCCGGCGATCAGGGTCAGATAGGTGATGCTGCGCTGGGCGGTGCGGGGGCTTGCCTGCACCAGCAGCGCAAAGGCCGCGCCATATTGTACCAGATTGGCGGCGATCTCGATCACGATCAGAGCGGCGACGAAGCCGCTTTTGCCCGGCGCATAGGCACAAGCGACCAGCGCTGCCGCGGCAATCGCGGATCCGGCCGTCATCACCCGTCCTGCGCCAAAATGATCAATGGCCCGGCCGAGCCAGGGAGCGGTCAAGCCGCCCAGAAGAAGTGCCGCCGAAAGTGCGGCAAATATCCACTCCGTCGACCAGTTCAGGTCTCGCGCCATATCGGGTGCAAGAATGCTGAAGCTGTAATAGAGAGTTCCATAGCCGATGATCTGGGTGAGGCCCAGGGCAAGGATAGTGCCGATCGGCGGCCGCTCGCTCATATCGACTTCAGATCCACGCGCTGTTCGAGCTTTGCGGCCTCTTCCTTCCTCTCGCTATAGCGGTCTGTCAGGTAGTCGGACGCATCGCGGGTCAGCAGTGTGAATTTGACCAGTTCCTCGCAGACATCGACGACGCGATCGTAGTAGGCCGAGGGTTTCATGCGGCCATCCGTGTCGAACTCCTGCCATGCCTTGGCAACCGACGACTGGTTCGGAATGGTGATCATCCGCATCCAACGACCGAGAATGCGCAACTGATTGACCGCGTTGAAGGATTGCGAGCCACCGGAGACCTGCATGACGGCGAGCGTCTTGCCCTGCGTCGGTCGCACCGAACCGGTCGTGAGGGGGATCCAGTCGATCTGCGCTTTGATAATGCCGGTCATCGCACCGTGCCGCTCGGGGCTGACCCAGACATGGCCTTCCGACCAGAGAGAAAGCGCGCGCAATTCCTGAACCTTCGGATCCGTATCCGGTGCGCCATCTGGAAGGGGCAGACCTTCGGGATTGAAGATCTTCACCTCGCATCCAAGGTGCTCGAGGAGCCGTGCTGCCTCTTCCGCCAAAAGACGGCTGAACGAAATCTTCCGCAGCGATCCATAGAGGATCAGGATCCGCGGCTTGTGCTGCGAATAGGGTGGTCGAAGTGCCTCAAGGTCGGGCTGGGAAATGAGATCAAGCGAGGCGGCTGGCAGATCAGCCATTTGGATACTCCATCGGATGAGATTGAAACGTTCGCATTTGGGGCTCCTATGACCCAGACCCGGCGAGTTCTGTAGGCCCGCAACCGGCGTCGGATTGGCCCGAACAACAGTTCTCCATCAGGAAATGTGCGAGGCCGTTGAGGGTCTCGAAATTCGCGCTGTAGACGATGGAGCGTGACTCCCGCTGAGCGCTGATCAGGCCCGCATGTTCCAGTTCTTTGAGATGAAAGGAAATGTTGGAAGGCGACACGTTCACAGCTTCGGCAATCATACCCGCCGCCAGTCCGCCGGGGCCGGCGACGACGAGCTTGCGAATGACCTGCAGTCGGGTCTGCTGTGACAATGCGCCAAACGCATCAAGGACCTGTCGCTCGTTCACCAGTTCGTTCCTTGTCCAATAGTGACCAGGCGCGAGCGCTTGCCCGGCCTTCAAAGCCCTGTAAAGGCTATAGAACAACAATTATTCAAGACTTCAAGGATTATTGAAATATTGGTCGAAAATAATCCGCGTGACGAAGCCCGCGCGCTCGATCCCATAACTCCATTCGGTCTCTCAAACTGGTCGCAGGGTAGGGGCCGAGCTTTATAAAACCAAGGCTCGAAGCCGCAAAGAAGCTCGCGTTCCGAACGGCTGTCCTGTCGCGTGGACGCCAAACCGTTCGGATGCTTTCCAATCAGCCTAGCGGGCTGGCGGAAATTCCAGCTTCTTTACGTCGTAGCCGAGTTCGCTCGCCTTGCGCACCATGCGGTTGAGCTTGGATTTCGATGGTACGGTTCGCGAATAGATCCACAGGTCCGACATCGACGGGTTGGCGCTGATGAACCAGGATTTATCCGGCGATTTGTAGAGCACGCGGTAGGTGAAGGTAATGAGCAGTGGATAGCGGACGCGCATCGTTGCGTTCGTCGTTCCGTAATCCTGGATCTTCCCGGTCCCATTGATCGTTTTGAGGCGACCGTTTGGAGTATCGACACGACAACCGTCTTCGACCATGACCGTGTCAGGCGTTTTGCCCTTGCGGTAGGTGGAATAACCGGCAACACAGCCGTCGGTCAGGAACATCGGGGTCCTCCCGATTTCCAGCCATGTCCCCTGGTAATGATCCGGCCCGACCTTGACGACATCGGGAGCGGCGAGGGCCTGCGATACGACGCCGATCGCGAAAAGGCATGTGATAAAGTGCAAGCTGAGATGTCTGATAAGATTGTGCATATGCTCATCCTGTCGGTTGCCGATCCCGCGTGATCTCGAGGCAACCGTACTCCCCGCGGAAGTACTCGCTGTTGCCAAACGGAACCACACATCAGCCGCATTCAGGGTCGCCGAGACATGCGCCACAGGCACAACCAGTTTGTTTGCTGGCCAACGATGTGGATCTATGGCTGCGACGGGCAAAATCAAGCGCGTTGCCACGCGCGAACAACTGCTCGGCTGGTCTCGATCCAAGGGCGCGGCTTATCGGGTTGGCCCTATCGCTTGGTGAGCAAGATTGCTGCAAAGGGCTCCGAGTTGACGTTCGTGAGAGGTTGACTTAGGAGGGGCCGCCGTGACGCTTGATGTCCTCGTGTTGCCCGCTGTCACAGCGTTGCTGCAATCAGACCTGCCTCGTGGGCATCCTGTGGCCAGACCATCATAAAGCCGCGCCAGTGCAGGCGTTTGACAAGCCGGATTTTACACCATGAGTGCCCAACCCGAAGTCGCTGGTTTTTACGACGCGCGTAGCGGCAGCATCCAGTATGTCGTAAGCTGCAAGGCCACGAAGAAATGCGCCATCATCGATCCGGTTCTCGACTACGACGAGAAATCCGGAAGCACGGCCACGCGTCACGCCGATGCGCTCCTTTCACATATCCAGATGCAGGGACTGGACGTCGCGTGGATCCTCGACACGCATCCCCATGCAGACCATCTCACCGCAGCAGCGTACCTCAAGTCGAAGACCGGCGCGCCGACCGCGATCGGCGCCGACGTGGTCAAGGTCCAGGCGCTCTGGAAGGACATCTACAATGCACCGGCGATGCCAACCGACGGATCCCAGTGGGACCGGCTGTTTTCGGATGGCGACCGGTTCATGATCGGTGAGATCGAGGGCCGCGTCATGCATTCGCCCGGCCACACACTGGCATCGATCACGTATCTGGTCGGTGATGCGACCTTCATCCACGACACGCTGTTCATGCCCGACAGCGGTTCGGCCCGCGCCGATTTTCCCGGAGGCAGCGCTGAAGATCTGTGGTCGTCGATCGAGGCAATCCTGAACTTGCCCGACGACACCCGGCTGTTCACCGGCCACGATTATCGTCATGGCGGGCGGGAAGCGCTCTGGGAGAGCACCGTCGCGCAACAGAAGGCGCAGAACATCCACCTCCGGTCAGGGCGTGACGAGTTTATCCAGTCCCGCATCAGCCGTGACAAAACGTTGCCGTTTCCAAAACTGATGCTGCATGCCCTGCAGGTCAATCTGATGGCAGGAGAGCTGCCGCCAAAGGAGGCGAACGGTGTGAGGTACCTGAAGATCCCGATCGACGCTTTCCCTGTGGCGGCTTGGTAAGACATTTGTCGGCGCCAAGCGCAACCTCACGAAATAGTGCGGCCGTAGGCGGTTTGATGCTTTTCAGAAGGGGATAATGTTTGCATATTGTCTCGGCAGACGACGATACAGTCGTCGGCAACCCTCGGTATAGCTTGGAGGAGCGATTACATGAAGCGGACGTGGCCTGAGGAATTTGACTTCATACTGGATGGGGCTGAGGAGGTTTCGCTGGAGGTTCCAGTGGCCCGCAAGGGAGATGTTTCGCAGGGCGAAACGATAACGCGCCATGCTCTTAAGGTCCGTCTCACGCAACAGGATTACGAACGTGTCTGGCCGTTGGCGGAAACACGCTATCGTCTTGGCGGTAGCCGTACTGGCAAAGCGATCACGCTGATCGCCAACAATCCGCACTACCAGCAATGGCACCCGGCCGACGGAGGTTCGGACGCAGGCGATGCCGAGGGCGGCCGATCCTATGCGACCCGCTATGTGGTCGTGTTCTTCCTGCTCGACGAAGTGCGAGAGACTGCAGACGCCTGACCTCTTGAGATCGCAGCCGGCCTAGAAACCCGACTGTACGTGAGAGAAAATCTCGACAACGAGAAGATTGAGTTGGCCGCCTATGAACGGGGCGGCCACTGCCAGCGCTACAAAGACAGCAACAATCTTTGGCGCAAAGCTCAGCGTGCTTTCCTGGACCTGCGTGAGAGCCTGGACAAGGCTGATAACCAGGCCGACTGCCATCGCGGTGAAAACCGCAGGCGCTGACGCAAGGAGCATTGCCCAGACAGAGATCCGCAGGATCCCCAACGCGTCTGCTTCTGTCATTTTACACCAGCATTGAATGTATAGTGGGCGGCGAGACCGCGTTTCGTATCTGCCTTAATACAGATTCGGCGGTTATCAGAGTTAAGTATTGTTAAGATGCGTAAAACGTCTGGACTGCGATAAAATAACGTACAATTTGCGTATTGAAGCAGAGACGGAATGCGGAGATGCTTAGCCACCGAAGCTTATATCTTGCTTGTATTCCTGCTCGCTTATGTGGCGCCGGACTTGGTTCGGTCCATGAAGATACGCGATTTTATTCAATGGTGGTTGGAGGCGTTATGGACATCGGTCTGTCGGGAGAAGTTCTTCCCTTCGATGAGGGCGATGCCGCCGATCTACTGAAGGTTATGGGGCACCCCGCACGGTTCAAAGTCCTCTGTCTGGTACAGGATTGCGAGCGCGACGTGCGATCACTCGCAAAGGCGGTGAATCTCAGCCAATCGGCACTCTCTCAACATCTGAAGATTCTCAGAGACGCGAACCTCGTCTCGGCGCGTCGACAAGCGCAGACGGTTTTCTATCGCTCTCACGAGGAAGGTGTCCGCCAGGTTCTTGACTGTATGCAAAGCATATTCTGTCCCGTCGCAGAGACTCGCGATGCTGTGGCGGTTGCCTACGCTTAGACCCTACGCAATGACCTTGACGATGTCCCAGCTCTCTTCTGTCAATATCGACCGCTGTCTTGAGAATGCAATGAGCACGCTGCCGGTCATAGCAGCGCTTACATTCGGCATGAATTTTAAGGCAAAAACTCGTATTTTTGGCTCTATACTTGACGATTGCCAGATATAGCCTCGGTCAAACGATGGAGGTGCTTAAATCAAGTTCTGCTACTATAGCACAGGGCGAACTATTAACGGTTTTTTATCCCCTGAATCCTAGATTTGTGGTGCCAGATAGGCGCCGTGGCGCCGCATACCCATGAGGGTTTTATGGCCGTGAAGATCAGGAACAGCCGCCACCTGACAGTCTAACACCTGTTCGGTAGACATCTGGGTTTTTGAGCCCCCTTGCTTGCCCCGCGATGGCTTCGAAGCACGCGCGCCGGTGATGGACTGCGTTCCCGTCAGCAACAGATCGCACTCGCTTTAGCGGGCAGACCAACCATGCCTTGTTACCAAGGGACCGCAGCAGGGGACATACATGAGTACGCAGAAATCAGCACAGGCAACGCTTAACGACCGACTGGACTTCGCCGGTCTTGGTGATCCACAGCGCAGGACACTCGCAGCATTGGCGCCCATCATCAACGGGTCGCTCGATAGCGCGCTCGATGTGTTTTACGCCAAGGTCCGTCATCACCCGGAAACCTCCAAATACTTTTCCGGTGAAAATCACATCACCCAGGCAAAAGGACGACAGGCTCGACACTGGGAAACGATTTCCTCGGCAAAGTTCGACGAAGCCTATGTTGATGAAGTCACCATGATCGGCAAAGCCCATGCAAGGCTTGGGCTTCAACCGCGCTGGTACATTGGCGGCTATGCGTTGATGATCGAGAACATCGTGCGCGCCGTCATCGATAACGAGCTTGGTAGTTTTCTGGTGCGCGGCAAACGCCAGAAGATCGGAGACGACGTAACGACGGTTGTCAAAGCGGCCCTCGTGGACATGGATTATGCGATCTCCGTCTATCTCGACGTCCTTGCGGACGAGAGAGCCAAGGCTGAAGCGGAGCAGGCGACGCTGAAAGCGGAACAAGACACAGCGCTCTCAGCCCTCGAAAGTGCGTTGAGATCTCTCTCCGGCGGTGATCTGACCCGGCCCTTGGAACAGCCCCTCGCGGTCAGTTTCGACGGGCTCAAGCATAATTTCAACGATTCCGTATCGAGCCTCAACGGTGCTCTTTCCGAGATCTCAAGCACGGTCGGCTTCGTTCTCTCGCAGTCGGCCGAAATCGCCACTGCGACCGACGAAATGGCAAAGCGCACCGAACGGCAGGCCACGGCGCTTGAAGAAACAGCGGCAGCGCTGGAACAGATCAGTTCAATCGCGCGGCAGTCTCAAACCCGGACGACAGAAGTCCAGGCGGTCGTGACGGCCTCTGCAACAGAGGCAGCAACGTCCGGAGAAATCGTAGAGCAGGCCGTCAAGGCGATGAGCGACATTGTCGAGTCATCCAAACAAATGAACGACATCATTAGTGTCATCGACGAAATCGCGTTCCAGACGAACCTCCTCGCACTCAATGCGGGGGTCGAAGCAGCCCGTGCCGGTGACCAGGGGAAAGGCTTTGCGGTGGTGGCGCAGGAGGTGCGGGAGCTCGCGCAACGCTCAGCCCGGGCCGCCAAGGAAATCAAGGATCTCATCTCGAGATCTTCTCAGGATGTCGCGCGCGGCGTCGACCTTGTGAACACAACGGGCAAGGCATTGAGAAGCATCGGTAGACAGGTGCAGACGATCGACGAACACATGGTATCGATTGCCATGTCGTCGCGCGAACAGGCGACTGGGATAGCTGAAATCAACTCTGCCGTGGGCAGCATGGATACGATCACGCAGCAAAACGCTGCCATGGTGGAAGAGACGTCTGCGGCGACGATAAAACTCTCCAACGAGGCCGAGAGACTTTCCGAGCTTGTCGCCGGATTCAAAACGACGCCAAGCGCGGTGGGGCAAAGCAACGGTCGGGCGCAGTCTCCTGCAGCTTCGCCTTCGCGACAAATGATCCAGTCGCTTCCTGGCAAACTACAGCGGTCGAAGGCGGCCAATGAAGGCTGGTCGGAATTCTGAGCCTGGCGACCCGGTACGCCACATCATGAGGGTAGTTTTGTGAAAATGCTGATCGCAATACCACTCGCACTGCTGGCTGCCGGGCTCTCCACCGCACAAGCGCTCGATAAACTGATCCTTTTGGTCAGGAGGAATCTCGAGCACCTGGACATCGGCAATACGGCGCAGTTCGATCTGAACATGCTCACGGGGTTTGCGGGTCGCCGAGGGTATAGGTCGGGATCCAAAGCGGCCGGGGCCGAATGGATAGAGATCACGGAAGTCGTCGAGTTTATGACTCGTATTGTGGACGCAAAACTAGCTGGAGGTTTTTCACCCGCGAACCTCTCCATCGGGCGAGGTTGCGGCGAGGGAATGATGACAGACAGAACCTGCGACATGCAATATCGGGTGGATCTGCGGTTCTTGCCGTCACCGGTCGTCCTGCTGTGGCAATCCCCTAAAGCGAATAAGGGTTAGGCCGATGCTTTCGGATGAACGGGCGGCAGCCTCACTCTTTTCCAATGTGACACAAGGCGGAGATGGGCTGGACGGAATGTTGCAGACGCTGTTTCACATCTCTCCACTTGCCTATGCCATTTCGATGGCCGGGCCAAACTCCGTTTATGTGCGGGTCAACCAGGCTTACATGGACCTCGTCGGGATGAACGAAACGGCACTGGTTGGTCGCAAACTGACAGATGTCGGCCTGATCGTCGATGGCTCAGACCGTGTTGCCAGGATCAAACTCCTTGACGAGGTTGGGTATTACTCCGCGCAGTCGGGCAAGATCCGGCATCGTGACGGGCGGGAGATTTCCGTGATGATCTCCGCACGCCGGATCACGATCGGAAACGACCTCTACGATCTCGAGGCGCTGACCGATGTCACCGAACAGACGAGCGCGCAAATCAGACAGGAAGAGGCGTTGCGAGCCGCGGCCGTCACCGATAGCCTGACCGGGCTGCCGAACCGTCTTGGGTTCGAGCAACGGATCGCTCACTTTATCGAAGATCGCGCCAACCATGAGGAGTTCGGGCTCGCAATCTTCGATCTCAACGGCTTCAAGATCGTCAATGACATGCACGGTCACCCGGTCGGGGACGAGTTGCTTGCGGTTATCGGGAAAAGGCTGTTGTCGTCCCTGAGAGCGGGCGAATTCGTCTCGCGGCTGGGCGGTGACGAGTTTGCCCTCCTGTTCCAGTCAGACATGGGAGACAGTGAAATGCAGGAGCAGAGGCTCGCCGTGATGATGGACACTGTGCTGGCCGCCGTCACGATCGGAAGCAAAACGCTGCGCGTCGGTGCGGCGCTGGGTTTTGGCTTTGCAAGCGAGGTCAAGTGGTCGAGAACGGCTCTTGTCGCTCTCGTAGATCGGCGCATGTATCACGCCAAACTGACGCGGCGAAGTATTGCGATCCTCGGGCCGCCGGAGGCCTTGGCAACGGCCAACGGCTGATGCCACCCATGGCGACGTGTAAAGACCCTGCCGGTTACGAACCGGCAGGGTCTGATGTCATGGTCTAGCGGCGGACAGCCTTGACGTCTTCCGCAGTGACCGGCGGAGCGTCGTTATGCCAGGCCTGGCGCAGGAAGGTGGCAAGTGCTGCCGCTTCTTCGTCGTTGAGGCGGTCGTTATAGCCCTGCATGCGCACGCGCATGGGACGGTCCTTGGTCGAAGGCAGTTCCGCTCCGTGCAGCATGACATCCAACAGGCCCTTTGAAGACTTCGCGGTAACCAGCGAATTTCCGTCAAGCTCCGGGAAGATTTCCGCGGCACCCTTGCCGTTGACAAAGTGGCAGCCACCGCAATTGTCGAGATAGAGGCGGGGACCGAGCGGCATATCCGCTTTGGCTTCCGTCAGCATTTTCTCGGTGTCGGTAACCTCGGCCTTTTCAGGCGCCGCCGAAGGCGTTGCCGGTGCCGTGGAACCGCCAGTGCTGCCGATCTTCTTGAGGTAGGTTGCGATCGCCAGATTGTCCTCGGGCGTCATGTATTGCAGCGAATCGCGCACCACCAGCATCATCTCGCCGGTTGCCGTGGAATGCGCGTTGCGGGCAGTCGTAAGATAGGCCGCGAGCTCTTCGGTGGACCATTTCTGCGGTGCGCTTTGCGGGCCGCGCAGGTCAGGTGCCGTATAGCCGTCGATCTCGCCGCCGGTCAGGAAGGCAGCGCTGCTCTCGTCGGTACCGTCCTGCGCCATCAGCAGGTTGCGCGGGCTGTGGCAGGCGGCGCAGTGTCCGGCGCCCTGCACGAGATAGGCACCACGGTTGAACTGCTCGTCCTGCGAAACAGGTTCAAAGCCCGGCTTGCCCAGCGCCAGCCAGTTCCAGGCGCGAATGCCCCAGCGCTGGTTGAACGGGAAGGACAGTGCCGTTTCCTCGACCTTGTTGGAAACTGCAGGCACCTCGGTCATGAAATACTGGTAGAGGGCCTGGATGTCCTGTTCCATCAGCTTGCGATAGTTTTCGTAAGGCATGGCCGGGTAGAGATGCGCACCGTCGTTGCGAACGCCGTCGTAGAGCGCCGCGCGGAAATCATCGAGCGTGTAATTGCCGATGCCGGTTTCCTTGTCCGGTGTGATGTTGGTGGCCCAGATCGTGCCCATCGGGCTGTGGATAGGCCGGCCGCCGGCGAAGGGCTTGCCGCCCTCCGCGGTATGACAGGCCATGCAGTCACCGGCCCGCATGGCGTATTCGCCACTGCCCGCCGGTGCTTTGTAATCAGCCGGGAGCTGGGCAACCGCGGCAGTGCGCTGGACCGGCACGAAGATGAAGGCGAGAAGGCCGACGACGCCGAGAACGGCGAGGATGAGAATGACGCGAAGAAAGGTTTTCATCGTTGCTCTCCTCACACCAGTGGCCGCGGATTGGACAGGTACTGCGTCCGGATCGCATGCGCCGCCCAATAGGCCAGGCCGCCGACCATGCCGGTCGGGTTGTACTGGGTGTTCTGCGGGAAGGCGCCGGCGCCCATCACGAAGATGTTGTGCTTGTCCCAGGCCTGCAGATATCGATTGATTGCCGAGGTCTTCGGATTGTCACCCATCACAGTGCCGCCCACATTGTGCGTCGTCTGGTAAGGACGCACGTCGTACATGGCGCCGTCCTTCTTGAAGCCTTCCTGCATTGAGGTCGGGTTCATCGACTTGGCGATCGGCTCCATCTTCGACTTCATGAACTGGGTCATGCGGATGTCGTTCGGCTGCCAGTTGAACGTCATGCGCATCAGCGGACGACCGTGGCGATCCTTGTAGGTCGGGTCGAGGTCGAGATAATTGCCGCGATAGGACATGTGTGAACCGTGCGAGCCGATCGACATCGAGTGGCCGTACCACTCGCCGATGCCCTTCTTCCAGCCGGCACCCCAGGTCGGCGTGCCCGCGGGGAGCGCCATGGAGCGGATCGGCTGACCGTTGGACTGGCCGGCACGCCAGTAGGCACCGCCGATAAAGCCTTCACGACCGAAGTCGATATTGTCCATGCCGAAATCATCGATCGACATGCCGTTGGCACCGGTGCCGATGAACGGATTGAACACCTCGTCCTTGAAGAACATCGTGTAGCCGCCGTTCATCTGGTAGGCATAGCTGCGACCGGTGACGCCTTCGTTCGTTGCGGGATCAAACGGCTGACCGATGCCCGAGAGCAGCATCAGATGGACGTTGTGCAACTGGTAGGCGGCCAGGATTACCAGATCCGCGGGCTGGAACACCTCTTCGCCGGCCTTTTCGTCAAAATAGGTCACGCCGGTCGCGGTTTTGCCGTCGGGCGCCATTTCGATTTTCAACACTTCCGCATGGGTGCGGTATTCGAAGTTCGGCTTGCGCTTCAACGCGTCGAGAATCGCCGTCTGCGGCGAGGATTTCGAATAGTTGTAGCAGCCGTAGCGCTCGCAGAAACCGCAGTGGTTGCAAGGGCCCATCTGCATTCCGTATTCGTTGACATAGGCCTGCGAGGCAATGCCGCCCGGGCTTGGGAACGGGTGACAGCCGGCAGCTTTCGCGGCTTCGGCAAATTTGGCTCCGTCCCAGGTCACCGGCATAGGCGGCATCGGGTATTCGCGCGAGCGCGGTGCCTCGAACGGATTGCCGCCCTCGATTTTCTTGCCATTGAGATTGCCGGCCTTGCCGGAAATCCCCGCGACATGCTCGAACCGATCGAAAAACGGCTCCAGCTCTTCGTAGCTGACGGGGTAATCCTGCAGGTTCATGTCTTCCGGAATGATGCCGGCGCCCCAGCGCTCTTCCACATGCGAGCGCAGACGGTATTCCGAGAGCTGCGGACGCCAGTTCAGACCGTTCCAGTGGGTGCCTGCACCGCCCACACCGATGCCCGGCAGAAACGAACCGAGGCTGCGATAGGGCAGGGCAGCTTCATCGACGTTGCGACGGATCGTCAGGGTCGAGTTGCGCGGCTTTTGCATCATGCCGAGACGAACGCCGTACTTCAGCTCGTCGATCATGTTCGGATACTGAAAGTCCGGAACGGTGTTCTGGTCATGGCCGCGTTCGAGCGCAACGATCTCCAGACCCTCGTTGGCGAGTTCCATGCCGAGGATCGAGCCGGTCCAGCCGAGACCGACGATGACGACGTCCTTCTTCTTTGCCGTGCGTGCCATCGTTATGCCCTCTCACCGGAAATCGAAACGGGACCGAGCGGGTAGGCGACGTTGTGCTTCAACACCCACTCCTTGTAGCTGCCGCGGGCACCTGGGAAACCGATATATTTCCAGGCCTGCATGCCGTGATTGCCGCCATATATCGGGTCTGCGAAGTAGCCCTCCTTGGTGTTCTGCAAGAGGATCGTGAAGAAGTCGCGCAGTTCGGGCTTGATCTTCATCTCGTCTTTCTGGAGGGAGGTCAGGGCCTTGTCCTGGGTTGCGGCGTCAAGCTCGGCAAATATCTTGCCGTGCGTCTGCTGACACCATGCGTCGAACACCGGGATACCCTGCTGATAGATTTGCAGCGGCGTCAAAGGCGATTGCCAGCCGCGGAACGGATGGGCTGCGGCATCGTGCGGACCTTCCATGTACCAGTCTGCCGCCTCACCGAATCCACCGGCCAGTTCCTTGTCGATAAAGACGGGGACGCGGGCCTCGATGGCACCGGGAGCTTCGCCTTCGGAGGGAATGAGCCGCGCCGTGGCAGCCATAACGAAGGCCCACTCATTGGGCTTGAGACAGACCGGCTGGTATTCTTCGATCGGTGGCGGGGCCGGCGGGGTCTCCGCCTTCGCCTGCATCACCACGCCGACGACGGCCGCACTTGCCGCCGAAGCTTTCAAAAAGCTACGGCGGGACGGTAACCCCGGGACATCTCTCATTGTATCGCTCCTTGGTGTCCCGACAGGGGGCCGGAACCGAATAGGCTGGAAACGTGAGGCACCCGTCGCTGCGACATATGGCCTCATTCGTTGCTGACCTTTAAACCCGCAAGGTTTGAGTATGCAATGCTTATGAGGTACGATTTATGAGAAAAATTTTGCGCTAATTAGCGATGCTGCCATGCGTGCGCACAAATGCCTACCTCTGCGGGAAGTTCGTGGCTTGCTCGACTTCATCGAGTATTATTATCAATTGTCAATTTGCCGGCGGATCGCTCTCGGCATTCGAAATTCGGGTGGCGGGATCAGCAGGACCGGTCCGATCAAAAAGGCGGGAGGGACACGGCCGGTTGCCGACGTCAGTGGATTGTCGGTGTTTTGCCGGAATACGCGTCCTGGAGGATCACGATCAGCCGCGAGGCAATAGCCCGTATTTCAGCTTGCTCCGATATCGAGAGATCGGCCTCGCTGCGAGCAAGAGTTTCCAGCGCTGCCGTCGTGTCGTTGACCATCCGGGCGACACCCATCCGGCTGAGCGGGCTGAGGCGCCAGTTCAGATGCCGGATGATACCGGCGAGATCGCCAAGCCGCTGAGCGCTGAAACGCATGTTCCTATCCCGTACTCACTACAATTCAGGACAAGGATGAGCGCTAACCCGTCAAAATTTGGTTACAGCGATTTGGTTACCGCGACGGAGCAAGTACGACCGGAAACGGACGCATAACGACGCAGGCTCTAATTTAGCATTAATCCTTCATTAGTTAGTTGCCTCTAAAATTCGGGTATCAGACCGTCGCGGTCGTGCCGTTTCTTCAGATGGAGGGGGTTCGTGATGAAATTCGAAGTTTGCCTGGTTACCGAAAGTGCTCTCCCATGACTGTAAAGTCTTCTGTCAGCACCCTTTCGGACCTCAACGAGATCGCCGTTCTGCGCAACAAGGCACGCGCAATCGACTGTGCGCAAGCGGTCATCGAATTTGATCTGACCGGCACGGTAAAGAACGCTAACGAGAACTTCCTTTCCCTCATGGGCTATTCGCTGGCCGAGGTGCGTGGCCGGCATCACTCCATGTTCTGCGAGCCGGAGATCGTGGAAGCTCCCGAATATGCCGCGTTTTGGAGTGATCTGGCGGAGGGCAAGCTCCACGACGGTGAGTTCAAGCGCATTGGACGCGGCGGACGCGAGGTGTGGATCCGGGCGAGCTACAATCCGATCCTCGACGACAACGGCGTGACCATCGGGGTGGTCAAGTACGCGATGGATGTCACAGCGACCAAGTCGGTAGAGGCGGAACTCCTGGGAAAAGTAGCGGCGATCGACCGCGCAATGGCCGTGATCGAATTCGACCTCGAAGGCCACGTCCTCGCAGTGAACGAAAATTTCCTCACCCTGATGGGATATGCTCGGGAAGAAGTCATCGGTCAGCATCACCGGATGCTGTGCGGAGCCGACCAAACCCGAACACCCGCCTACAAGGCATTCTGGCAAAGGTTGGGACGCGGCGGCTATGAGAGCGGAGAGTACCGTCGTCTTGCCAAGGGCGGAAAGGATGTCTGGATCCAGGCGACCTACAATCCCATCTTCGATCTCAACGGCAACCCCTGCAAGGTGGTCAAGTATGCCTATGACGTGACTGCAAGCAAGATCCGGAACGCCGAGTTCGAAGGCAAGGTCAACGAGATCGGCCGGGCCCAGGCCGTCATCGAGTTCGACTTGCACGGCAATATCCTTGACGCGAACGAGAATTTTCTTGCCGCCGTCGGCTACTCACTGGAGGAAGTCCGGGGCAAGCACCACCGGATGTTCTGCGACCCTGCCCTCACGCAGACAGCGGAATACGCTTCCTTCTGGGACCGGCTGGGACGTGGCCAGTTCGAAGGAGGGGAATACCCACGCCTCACCAGAAGCGGTAACGACATATGGCTTCAGGCGACTTACAATCCGATCCTCGACCTCGCAGGCCGCCCGATCAAGATCGTAAAGTTCGCCTCTGACATCACGCAGGCGAAACTGCGCAACATCGAGTTCGAGGGAAGGGTCGACGCGATCTCGCGGGGGCAGGCGGTCGTCGAATTCGATCTCGACGGACATGTCGTTTCCGCCAACGAGAACTTCCTACGGGTCATGGGATACTCACTTCGCGAAATCACGGGGCAGCACCACAGCATGTTCTGCAGCCAGGATTACATCGTCTCGGAAGACTACCGGGATTTCTGGCTGCGCCTCAACAAGGGTGAATTCTTTTCGGGGCGTTTTGCCCGCGTTGGAAAGTATGGCCGCGAAGTGCACATTCAGGGGATCTACAGCCCGATCGTCAATCTGCGGGGCGAGACGGTGCGCGTGGTCAAGTATGCCAGCGACATCACCGATCAGGTCAAGCTCGAGCATGACATCCGTTCAAAATCGCAGCAAATGACCAGCATTGTCGGAGAACTGTCCGGATCGATCGCTGGAATCACCGCTAACACCCGCACGGCTACCACGCTTGCATCCGAGACGCAGGGCAATGCGGAACAGGGTTCAGAAGCGCTGGGCAGCGCGATCGCGGCAATCGATCTCATCCAGAAGTCCTCCACGGAAATCTCCGATATCGTCAAGGTGATTGGCGAGATCGCCAGTCAGACCAACCTTCTCGCCTTCAACGCGGCAATCGAAGCCGCAAGGGCAGGGGAACATGGGGTCGGATTCTCGGTCGTCGCGGGCGAGGTCAGGAAGCTCGCCGAGAGAAGTTCGGAAGCTGCGCACGAGATATCCAAGCTCATCCAGGAATCGACCATGCGCGTCAACCAGGGAACGGACCGGTCGCAGCATGCGAGACTGGCTTTCGAACGCATCGTCGGCAGCGTGAACAAGACCGGCGAGTCCATCCGAGAGATTGCGCAATCGACGGATGCTCAGCAGCGTGTCTCGAAGACTGTTGTCGAACTCATCAATGACCTGACGTCTTCGACGGCGCAGCAGCGCAAAGTGGGTTAACCCATGAACCAGATGGTCAGATCTCTTGCGATGCCGGAAGTGCTGAGAGGCAGTCGCCCTGCAACGCAGCAGTTCGGCCTCCTGCGCATTGGCGAGGCGATGCTTGCCATCAATGTCGAGAATATCCGAGAAGTCGTTCCGGCGCCCGGTGGGCTATCGAATGCAGGCATCGCGGCAACCGGCTTGTGCGGGTTGTTCGAATTGAGAGGCAGCACCATCCCGGTTATGGATATCCGACCGATGCTCGGCCTGCCGGCGACGGAGGCCTACGGCGCCGTGATTCTGGTCCTGCGGGTAAGACAGAGGCTGATATGCATTTTTGCTGACGAAGTGCGCGGCATCGCGACAGAAGACGTCGCGGCACTCGATGAACTGGGCGTGTCGCGACCCGCCGTACAGGGACCTTTGGTCACGCATTCATTCTTCCACAGCGGAAAGGTAATCTCGGTCCTGGCAGCGGAGCGCATCTTGGCGTTGCCGGGAATTCCGTCGGTGCAAGAGCCAGTCGCGGAGGCGGTCGCAAAGACGAGCTCGAATGCGAAGCCGCTTCTGCTGTTCACGTGCGGCGCGTTTTCTTTCGGCGTTGCGGCCGGGGTGGTCGAGGCCACCGCGCCGACCGCGCAGTTGAAGGATTCGCCGATGAAGACGGAGACCTGCCTCGGTGTCATCGATCATCATGGCACCCAGGTGCCGGTTCTTGATACGCTTCGGGTGCTTGGCATGGGCGTCCTGTCGGAACGCAAGCAGTCGTCCGTCCTCGTCCTGCGTTACCCCGACGACCGGCTGCTGGGCTTTGCGCTCGATACCGTCGTCGATATACGGCCGATACCGTTGGGCGACATTATGGCGATGCCTGATAATGCCGTAGAGACCGGGTCTGTTCTCAGCGGTGTCTATTCCGTCGACGGACGGACATTGTTTCTCGTCCTCGACGAGCGCACAATGATGAGTGACGATGTCCTGCTGATGTTTTCGCGACTTTCATCCACCAAGCCCAAGACAGCGGCGGCCGGTCGAGCGCCGGGGCAGCGCGGAGACGCGTTGCTGCCATACTTGGTCTTCAGAGCAGGGGGAGACATGGCAACGCCGGTTGCCGATGTCCGGGAGATCGTCGAGATGCCGGAAGACTACGTTTCGTTGAACAATGTCGGACGCGGCACGATGGGCCTGTTTGTCCACCGTGGCACAGCTATCCCTCTCATCTCCCTTGCCAGACGGCTCCGGTTGCCTGCAGTTCCTCCCGGCCAAGAAGGTCGCGTTCTGCTCGTGTCGGACGGCCTCAAGACGACTGGCCTGGTGGTCGACAGTCTGGCACGGATCGAAATGGCCTCGAAATGTGCGACAGGACCGGACGCTACGGACTCCAGCGGGTTCGAGCACCGGATCCTGGGAGACTTCATGGTTCGGTCAGCGGACGGGCGGCTCCTCCCATATATCGACCTCAGAAAAGCCCTCGCTTGAAAGAGCCCGACTGTTGGTTGCAAAATCCAAGGTTGAGTCTTTACCTTTTGTTAACGCTGAGACGCCAAAACTCGTGTTGACGATCTTCCAACGGATTCTGATATGCCCGTCAGCGCGCTTTCCATTCTTGATCCAAACGCTCTCGACGACTATTGCGACCTGCGTTCGGTGCCGAAGCATCGTCATTTCGGAAAAAACGACATCGTTGACCGCCTGCGGTTGGCGGTTCCATTTGACTACATCTCCATCAGCGGTCTCGACGTCGACCACTACAGGTTCGGTCAGGGTTTTTCGATCGACACCGACATGCCTCCTGCATTCCTCGACGCCTATGACGCGGATCGCCTCTATCTGACCGACCCGTTCGTGCTAGCCGCGAAGGCCTCGAACGTGATCGTGGTCGAGAGCGAGGTCTACGCGGAAACTCCGCCGCCGCAGAGGCTCGTTTACCTCCAACGAACCTTCGGCCTGCACAACCGAACGCTTATCCCGATCCTCAGGAACGATGTCATTTACGGAGCGATCTGTTTTTCCCGCTCGACACCGTTTGACGAAAAAGAGTTGATCTTCCTTTCGCTGGTAGCGGAATCCATTCACACGGCTGTCACCAAGCCGCTGATGGATCGCTTCGCTGCCCACCAGCTTCGGCTTTCCAAGGGTGAAATTGCCTGCCTGACCCAGGCCAGTCTTGGGCTTACGAGCGAGGCGATTGCGGTCGCGACCGGATACCAGAACGATACGGTCAACAGTTACATAAAGTCGGCCGTGAAGAAGATCGGCGCGACCAACCGAACGCAGGCCATTGCCGAAGCTATACGCCGCCGGCTCATCGCATGATCGCATCGCCCTAGCTAAAAAGCGATCTGCCACAGGGCGCGGTCATCTTTTCGACCGTAAGCGCCTGAGGCAACAGCAAAGAAGTAAGAATTGAGCGATACGTCTCGTAACGTCTCTTTCTACTCCAATTCTCATTTCAAGATTCACCTAATATAAATGCCTCCGCCCTAGAATTAAGGCGTCCACAGCGTTGAACACGCAATCGGCATGACGCCGATCTGGGAGGAGCGCGCGGTGTATTCCACCACGCATGCCCCGATGGGACGCTGGCCAATAGGCACCCCCCGTTTTGACAGCTTGTCGCGCGCGCCGCGAGTCTACTTCGTATCTTGGAGTTTCAAGTGATAAACCGCATCATGATCGCAGCCGTCATTGTCGCCGGCGCGCTGCTTCCTCTTCAGGCGACGGCGCTTGACTTGCCGAAAGGCAAGGTGGTGCTTACGGTGACTGGCACCAAGCTCGATCATCCCAACGTCGGTGGCAAAGCCCAGTTCGACATGCCTATGCTCGAAGCCCTTGCGGGCCGCACGGGTGAAATGGAGACCCCCTGGACCGAAGGCGTGGTCAAGTTCTCCGGCCCGCTTCTGCGGTCTGTACTCGAGGCAGCGGGGGCCCATGGCAACAAGCTCAAGGTCATTGCGCTCAACGATTATGCCGCTGACCTGCCGATGGAAGATGCAACCTCGCTCGACACAATGCTCGCCACCCGCATGGACGGCAAGCTGATGTCTGTCCGCGACAAGGGCCCGCTCTTCCTCGTGTATCCTTTCGATAAGGACCAAGGTCTGTTCAACGAGAAATACTTCTCCCGGTCGGTCTGGCAGATCAAGGATATCGAGGTCACTGAATGATCACTGCCGCCCAGCAGAGTGGCGATATCATCCGGAAAGCCAGCAAGGCGACCGTCGTGCTGCAGTGCTTTGCCGTGTTGCTGTTGCTGGGCCTCGTTTTTCTGTTTGCCGATATCTCAAGGAAATACTCCGCCCTGCAGGACGGCATTCGCGAGAACGCTTTGTGGTCCGTCTACCAGCTCGACCGGGAAGCGCGCCGGTTGCACGAGACCCTGCACATCATGCTCGTTGAAAACGACCTGACTCCGGAGCGCATCAAGGCTCTCGGGACGCGCTACGACATTCTGTACTCGCGAATGAACATTCTCGACAAAACCTCGTTCGAGACAAAGTTCAAGCTGGATGCGGCTGTTGCCGAGCAGGTCACTGCCATTCGCGACGCGGTGTTCGGTCGCAGCGCCGTTTTCGACAGACTGGCCGCAGGCGACCCCGTGGATCCGGTGCAGCTAGAGACAGCAGATTCAGAGTTTGAGAGGCTGGTAGAGAACACGGAAAAACTGCTTCTCTATACGAACAGCACCGTCAGCATCGAACGGGCTGAGGCTCGGGACGCAGTCCTTGACCTTCAGATGAAATCGGCGGGTCTCGTCGCACTTCTTGTCTGCTGCGTGGTATTCCTCATTCTTACGCTGCGACGTCAGCTCAAGTCAGTTCAGCTTGCCGGTCTCAGCCTGGAGGCGATTTCGAACCAGCTGAAGGAGTCATATCTCGCGGCGGAAGCCGGGAACCGCGCCAAGTCCCAGTTCATGGCGACGATGGGACACGAGATCCGCACACCTCTGAACGCCATTCTCGGAACTGCGGAACTACTGGAGTTGTCTCCGCTACCGCCGTCAGTTGCCCCTGGCCTGCAGACCATCAGGCGTTCTGGTCAGGCGCTTCTCGAGATCATCAACGAAATCCTAGACTTCGCAAAGATCGAACACGGAAAACTGGACGTCGAGACCCGCGCGGTTGACGTTCGGGCCGTCGTCACAGCCACGGTCGAAATGGTACGAGACAGGGCAACTGAACACGGAAATCGCATTGCGCTCGAACTGCCGATCTCGTTCACCACGCCGGTCATATCATCGGACCCCACCCGTCTGCGTCAGGTTCTTCTCAACCTGTTGAGCAACGCCATCAAATTCACGAGCGAGGGCACCGTCACGTTGCGCGTGCTGGAGATTGGCGATCCGCAAGACGCACAGCTGAGGTTTGAGATTGAAGATACAGGCATCGGGATCGACGGTGAAGGTCTTGGCAAGCTATTCCAGCCGTTCTCGCAGGTCGATGCGTCTATCAGCCGGAAATACGGTGGTACGGGACTGGGACTGACCATCTGCAAGCAGATCGTAGAGGCGCTGTCGGGAACAATAGGTGTCAACAGCCGCAAAGGCGAGGGCAGCATCTTTTGGTTCGTAATCCCTGCCAACCCGGCCGAGAAGGGTCTTGTCGACGCCTTGGCGGCAAAGGCCGCGCCCCAACAGTTTCAGTCATGGAATATCCTTCTTGTCGAGGATAACGTGATCAATCAGCAGGTCGCGGCGGGGTTTCTCGCCCATCTCGGCCAGTTGGTCACGATCGCGAACGACGGGCTGGAAGCCGTCAAACTGACGGAGACGACCCGCTTCGATCTCGTCCTCATGGACATGCAGATGCCGAGGCTGGACGGCATAGAGGCTACCAAGCAAATTCGCGCTTCCAACGGCCTTAGCCGGAACGCTCCCATCATCGCGATGACCGCGAATGCTTCTGACGACGACAGGCGGCTTTGCGAGGAGGCGGGGATGACGGGGTTCCAGTCGAAGCCGGTCTCGATGCATCAGCTTCGGGGTATCATCGGGTCTCTGGAGGCGGCTGCGGAAACTGCTGTGGAGCCTATCCAAAGTCCGAGCATCGATAACGCGTTCGAAACCCGGCGGTTGGAGATCGTGGAGGCACTGGGCGAAGAGACGTTCGACGAACTCCTGTCGAGCTTTTTCGAAGACGCAAGCCTACTCCTCACAGATCTTCACTCCGCCTTGGCCGTCAATGACCACCGTCATACCGATCATCTGCTGCACACTCTGAAGGGCGCAGCAAGCAGCGTCGGTCTTCAAGACGTGGCTGACCGGTCTCAGGACCTCCGTCATGCATCAATCACCGAAACCGTACTTGCAGACCTTGAAGACACAGTCACCCGCTACAGGCAGCTCCTTGTCGCATAAGGGACGTTCACATGCGCATTCTACTTGTCGACGACAATAAAACGAACCTCTCTCTCCTGACGAGACTCGTCGAGAAACTGCCGGACTGCGTCGCCATTCCCTATCTTCACCCCGAAGACGTGCTGGCAGATGCCCCGGCGCTCGAATTCGACATCGCGGTCATCGATTTCCAGATGCCTGTCTACAGCGGCATCGAGCTGTTGACCGAACTTGTTCGCTTCGAGAATTACCGCGACAAGCCCGTGGTATTTGTCACGGCCGATACCGATACGGCGACGCGCATGGCGGCGCTCAATGCAGGCGCGATCGACTTTCTGACGAAACCCGTGAACCCGCTGGAGTTCCAGGCCCGGATCAAGAACCTGGTCGCCCTCGTGGACGCGCGCAACAAGCTTGCTGACAAGGCCGAGTGGCTTCGTATCGAGGTCGAGAAAGCGGTCGTCGAGCTGCGTGCCCGCGAGGAGGAAATCATTGACCGCTTGACGATTGCAGCAAGCTACAAGGACTTCGAGACGGCCCGGCACACGCGGCGCGTAGGCCTTTATTCCGAGGCAATCGCGCGGGCCTACGGCATGGAGGCGCGCGCTTGTTCCGACATCAGGCTTGCCTCGCCGATGCACGATATCGGAAAGGTCGCCATTCCCGATGCCGTCCTCCTGAAAAATGGCAAGCTGACCGAACAGGAGTTCGCGGCCATGCAGCGGCATACGGTCGTCGGCTGCGATATTCTCCGGGAGTCGAAGTCGAGCCTCCTGCAGCTTGCTGCAGAAATTGCTGGCAGTCATCATGAACGCTGGGACGGGCAGGGGTACCCGTTCCGTCTTTCGGGTGAGACCATTCCGGTTTCCGGTCGCATCGTCGCCATTGCCGATAATTTCGATGCGTTGACGACCGCAAGGCCCTACAAAGAGGCGTGGAGCGTGGATCGCGCCGTGGCGCACATACGTGAAAGATCGGGGAGTCACTTCGACCCCCGCTGCGTCGATGCCTTCGACAAGGCATTGTCCGTCATTCTCGAAATCATGGAGACCGATCGCAGGGAAAGCCTGCTTTCAGTGCCTACAAGCTGCATCCCGGTTCACGCTGGGTGCTCGCAGTCGCAGGAATCCTTTGAACGCTGCCGCCGCGCCATCAGCGATACCCGCGTGGAGAAAAATGACGGTCCACTGACTGTTGCAATGATGACGTCACCAACAACACAGAACTACGAACTCGAAAATCAACCGACCGCTTTGCAAGGACGATGAAATGAACACTTTGCATCCTTCCAATTCTGCACGTTCCGGTGAGACCCTGGAAATCATCGCGTTCCGCCTTCACGACCAGGAGTTCTGCGTCAGGACGGTGACGATCCGCGAAATCCGCGGCTGGGGCCCTGCGACGCCGATCCCGCATTCACCCAGAGAGGTTCTGGGAGTGATGAACCTCCGCGGTGCAGTGATTCCGATCATCGACCTCGCCTGCAAGCTCGGTATGCGGAGTACCGAACCCAATGAGCGGAGTGCGATCGTCGTGGCGGAAGTCCACGGAATGGCCTTTGGTCTTGTTGTCGACCGGGTCTCGGACATCCTCACGATTCCCGTCGAAAACATGCAGCCTGTGCCTGACATGAACGCGGGTGCCGCGACGAGCTATTCCGACGGCATCATCGTCCAGCCCACAGGAATGATCTGTTTTTTGAACCTGGAACGAATGTTCGAAGGTTTGAATACCGCCGGCCTCATCGCCGCCTGATAGCTGCGCCGTTCGCACGCATCCGCCTAGACGCTCCGTGACTGTCAGATGACAGTTCGGTGCACGACCAAACTTGGCTTGCGGAAGCAGGTACAACCTGAAACGCAACTTACGCCTCAATCGCACAACGTATGAGTATTTGATTAAGACGAATTGCTGATTTTCGCATCGTAACCACAGTTTAACGAATCTGCCCTACAAATCGAGGGAGTGGGTAGGCGCTCGTCTTTTGTCAGCGCGAGACCGATTTCAGGATTTGCACTGCCCGGTAAACGGCAACAATTTTAGTTTGGGCCAATCGTCTAGAATTCCTTTTCCGATCGACCCCTGCGGTACCGGCGAGCAAGACGCCTTGCCACTGCATACGGTCAGTTTCTCCAAAATCCACAATCTGCGACCATACTGACTTCCGGCCCGTTGTGCCGGTGGCGGGTCGATGCCCGATGAGAGGTTGAAAATGTTGATACGAACAAAGCTTCTAGCCTGTCTTTTCGTCCTCGCTACGGCGCTACTGTCGATGGCTGGTTTTGCTTTCTATGCACTCGATGAAGAAGGCAAGCTTGCCAATTCCATCGTTGAAGATCGCGTCATCCCCTTGGCGCAGTTGAAGCAGGTCGCCGACAGTTACGCGGTAAACATCGTCGATACGGTCCACAAGGCCCGCGCGAGAACGGTGACAGCCCGGCAGGCGACCGAAAACATCGAGACCGCCATGAAGGTCATCGACCTGCGATGGCGCGAATATCGCAACACGAAGATGACAGCCGAAGAGCAGGCGATCGCTACGACCTTCGAGGCGTCTCGCTCAGCGGCCGATGCAAAGCTGAAAGGCCTGCTGACCCTGATTGCATCCGGCGATCTGGATGCCTTGGGACGCTTCGCCGACGCCGATCTTTATCCGACAATCGATCCGCTTGGTGGTCCCATCGACGAACTGGTGAAGCTTCAGCTTCGCGTCGCAGCCGAAACGCTCGCGACAGGAAAGGAGATGAAGGCTGGCCTGACATTGGTCATGGCGATCATTGCCTTCGCGGGTCTTACCGTCGTGGTGATTTCGGTGTGGACGGTCCGTTCTGCGGTTATCCGGCCGTTGACCGAGATGACGAGGGCCATGACCGAGTTGGCGAGCGGCAAACTTGACGTGCGCATCTTCGGAGAGGGCCGCCGCGACGAGATCGGTACGATGGCAGGCGCCGTTGGTGTCTTCAGGCAAAGTGCGAAAGATCGAGCTCGTCTTGAGGCCGAGGCCGATGCAAACCGGAGCGTTTCAGAGCGGGAGCGTATCGAACGCGACCGGATCAGAGCCGCGGAAGCCGAAGCGATGGAGTTCGCTGTCGATAACCTGAAACATGGTCTCGATCAGCTTGCGAATGGGAATCTCGTGCATCGGATCGATGCAGCATTCGTTGCGCAGCTTGATGTGTTGAGGACGAACTTCAACAGCTCCATGGAAAGGCTCGAGCAGACCTTGCGCACTGTCGGCCAGAACGCGCAGACGATCGCGGCGGGTTCCAACCAGATCATGTCGGCCGCCAATGATCTTTCGAAGCGCACCGAGCAACAGGCTGCCTCTGTTGAAGAAACGGCTGCGGCCCTTGAGCAGATCACGACCACCGTTGCCGGATCGAGCAAGCGTGCCGAAGCCGCTGGTCGCCTTGTCACCGAGACAAAGGACAGTGCCGAAAAGTCTGGCGACGTCGTGCGAAAAGCGATTTCGGCAATGGGCGAAATCGAGCGCTCGTCGAACGAGATTGTCAAGATCATAGGGGTCATCGATGATATCGCTTTCCAGACAAATCTGCTGGCATTGAATGCCGGCGTCGAGGCGGCGCGCGCCGGGGAGGCCGGAAAGGGATTTGCCGTCGTCGCCCAGGAGGTCCGTGAACTTGCTCAACGCTCTGCAAAGGCGGCCAAGGAGATCAAAACCCTGATCAACACCTCAGGCGAGCAGGTTCGAAACGGGGTTCAGCTTGTTGCAGAAACCGGAAAATCGCTCACTGAGATCGTCTCCCGCGTCCAAGACGTCAGCGTCAATGTCACCGCCATCGTCGAAGCGGCCAAGGAGCAGGCGGTCGGGCTCAAGGAAATCAATATGGCGGTCAATACGATGGACCAGGGCACGCAACAGAATGCGGCCATGGTCGAACAATCGACTGCAGCCAGCAACAGCCTTGCCCGCGAAGCAGATAACCTTTTCACCATGATTGGTCGGTTCACGTTGAGCAAAGGACATGACCTTCAACCTCGAACCGGAAACGCCAACGGCGCGCCCCATATGCGGTCCCCAGCCAGAAAGCTGATGGCGAGAGTGAACAGCTCTTTTCCAACAAGTGCAGCTGTCGCCGAGGCGTGGGAGGAGTTTTAGCCGCTGTCTGGTAAGGCTCCAAGGTCAGTCGGGATTACAAGCTACCGAAGGTCGCGGCTGAGCTAGGATTTGCATTTTTCAAACCCGCGGCCATTGCTTTGTCACGCTTCGTCTCTCTCGCTTCGTCTCTCACGCGTCGGCAAAGATAGCCGGAAATGGCGTGCTGATATCGGCGCTTCAGAGGCGGCACGTTGAACCGTAGCGGACGTATCTACCGTCTCAGCCAAGGCCGCTAAGCCTGCTACTTGCCATCAATATCCGTTGGTTCCATAATAAGACTTACGCGATTTTATTTAGCCGGCTAATGTTCACGGTTTTGTTCGTGTTACTCCATAACGAGAGCACCCCGCTCTCGTTCATGAGCATCAGATTAATGAAGCTTCTGCCTTACCAACCCTCCTTCGACTGTTCTTTGCGAAAGCGTCAGCTGCGTTCTGGGGAAACGGTGTGACCTTGCCGCCAAGCTTTCTCCAGTTTGAGTTCGCTCCTGGGGTTTTGGATTGCCCCCTCCCCGTCATCTCCCTGAGACCCAGCTCTGTCACGATCCGCCGCGCCGCCTGCGGCGTTATTTCCAGCGTCTTCGCCACCATGCCGGCCGACGCCAACGGCTTTGCCATCACCAGCTCGACCAGCTCCGGCAGCTGTGACGACGTCCGTCTTCCCTCCAGCTTCCGCTCGAACAGCGTGCGCGCCAAAACTAGCCGGTCATGCTCTTTCATGCCGATCTCGGCGGCCGCCAGAATGCCGTGGGCGATCGCCAGCAGCCGGCTCTCGCGATCGCGATGCCGTCGGCGATTAACGGAAATGGTTTTCAGTTCGAGGTTGATGGCAGCGAGATGTACACCGGTGGTGACGCCGGCCTGGCGAAGGATGGAGGCGGCAAATAGCCGGCCGAGCCAGTTTATGCCCAGTAAGGGCGGACAGCCATCTACCAATTCGCGCCAGAAGCGGTCATAGATTGTAGCAGCGCATGATGTCGTGCTACATCCCATATACGAGCTGGCTGCGATTTGAGAGGCGCTATGACAACAAACTCGGTGAAGGGTACTGCTTCCTATTTTTAGTTGGGGGCACTTCTCTTGATACGATGGCGGGTGCAGGCGGCTCTGTTGCGACCACCATGGTTAGCGGCGCCCTTCACGAAGGTATCTTTGTCCCTTCGGCATTAAGGACCGATCAGGATCCGCGCAAGATCGCGATAATCACAGAGCCCGAACGCTTCGCTTTTGCGCAGGGTGCCGTCAGCAGCGCCTGGGCTTACAATCTGCCTGCAACATCCACCGATATTCAGCCAGGCCCCATCGATACCGGCACGACGGGGCAACACCTGCGTGGCGTTTCGAAGATCTCAGGCGCCGGCAAGAACAGATACGATGTTGTCGCCGTAGACCTGGATAGCGGGACGGTGCTTATCGGCCAAGGCGTCGAGCGGGAACTAGATCTTAACGCGAACCTGCCGCCGAACCTCGTCTACAGCCGTGCGGGATATTTTCGCGTTCACTTAGGCGCGTCGAGTTCATCAAGACGTCAGACTTCCGGGGCTATGTCCATGTTGGAGAAGAGGGAGAGTTTGAAAACAATCTTCGCAGCAACTTCAGCGCTACAAACGGCGCCGATAGCTTAGGACGTATGAATTTGGTAATCGACCTGTGTCGCCGCACGCGTATCGTTCTGCGGGATGGATGCAGTCCGCGGGCAGTATGACATAATTGAGGGCTGTGAGAAAAAATGGACGCTACTGCCAGGGACAGAGCCTTGAAGGAATTCAACGTTAGCCTTCCGCCACTTTCAACGTTTCAGCTCAGACGGGCAACACGGTTTGAGGAAAACGTCGTAATTGCGAGCAAAACTATTGTGATGATCAGATCCTTTGGATCCTTCAGTTACCTTGGTAGAGGCTGTGAAATCTACTCGACGGAGAGTGTTGGCCGCTATTGCTCCTTCGGTCAGGAGATACTGGCCGGGGCGGGACCGCATCCTACAAACTGGCTTTCGACCAGCACATTCTTTTACCGCAAGAAGATGTTCGCCGGACATCCTGAGGTAGACGAATTCTATTCCGGCGAACAGCCAGCGTTCACGACAGACTCACGTCAAATCAAGATTGGCAATGATGTCTGGATCGGGAGCCGAGCGATCATCTTGTCAGGTGTTTCGATAGGTCATGGCGCCGTCATCGCAGCTGGTGCGATCGTTACAAAAGATGTTGATCCGTACTGCATAGTCGCTGGTGTACCTGCCAAGCCTATCCGCAAACGCTTCAACGACCCAACTGTTGATCGCTTACTTGAGTCAGGATGGTGGGATGTCAAACCTAGCTCGCTGAAAGGCTTGGACTTCACAGACGTCGAAAAAACTCTAGACGAGATAGACCGGATCAAACAAACGCAAGGGTGGGAATACAAGCCTAAATTGCTCACACTCGGTCCTACTTGATTTCATCGCGCGTATCTGTTTGCAGGGTGGACGTGGCCTGCCCCCATTGGGTGATCCGGGTTTGACGTTAGTGCATGCTGGGAGCCGCTACCACCGGGGTTGATGCCGGTCCGTTCTGACGGGGCCAAACGGTGGCTTCAGGTGCTGGTGGCTTGTAGTTAAGTGATGAGTGCGGACGTACGGCATTGTAGTGCTGCCTCCTGCCCTCGATGATGATCCTTGACTCCTTGAGCGTGTAGAAGATCTCTCCGTTGAGCAGTGTCCCTGAGCTTCGAGTTGAAGCTCTCGCAGTAGCCGTTCTCCCACGGGCTGCCCGGCATGATGTATGGCGTTTTGGCACCGACCAGCGCAATCCATTCCCTCAAAGCCTTGGCGATGAACTCAGGACCATTGTCGGAACGAATATGTGCCGGGATGCCGCGCAGGATGAACAAATCAGAGAGCACATCGATGACATCGACCGCCTTCAGCTTCCTCTCGACCCTGATGGCAATGCAATCTCTCGTGAACTCGTCGATCACGTTTAACATAAGGATTTTCTTTCCACTATGCGTCCGGTCCTCGACAAAATCATAGGACCAGACATGGTTGGGGTATTCCGGCTGAAGCCGGATGCACGAACTATCGTTCAGCCACAGCCGACCGCGCTTGGGTTGCCTGGGTGGAACCTTCAGCCCCTCCCTTCGCCATAACCTCTCAACCCGTTTGACGTTCACGATCCAACCCGTCTGGTGCAGCATCGCCGTGATGCGACGCCTTTCGCCAATTGAAGCCAATTGGCTAGCCGCGTTCTCGTTCCGATCATCTGGTCCCGCACCCGATGCAAAGCGTGAAGATCGGCTTGTTCCTCGCTCTTGAGTGCAGCAAACCGCATCGTTGGTCGCGTGGCTGCCTCAGCATATGAGGTCGGCCTTGTTCGACTTTACGTAGGGCTTCACAAATTGCGCGGGGATCAAGCGTACCTTTTTCCGAGCCTCTGTATCTTCCTGGCGATCTACTGAGATCCTGCGCACGATTCCATCCTCACGATCGCCGGTGCTGCGCGCTCGAAGAACTGTAGCAGCGTGTCGCGTCGGAAACTAACCTTCTGGACTGGCACGCCATCGCTTCCGAGGCCGACGACGTGGAAGATGTTCTTGCCGATATCAATTCCGTAGACAGCCGCGGGGCGCGGCGGACCAGCCCATTAATGGTAGGGCCTACCGCCAAGCTTGACGCTGTCGCGCACCTGACGGCCATCATGGGCCTTTCGCAACGGCGGGCCTGCCAGATCATATCCGCTGACCGAAAGACGACCGCTATCGGTCCTGCCGCCCGCCGGAAGTCGAACTGCGCTCGAGGCTGCGCGATCTCGCCAACGAGCGACGACGCTTCGGATATCGGCGACTGTTCATCCTGCTTCGGCAGGAGGGAAGCCGTCCGGCGTTAACCGCATCTACCGGCTTATCGCGAGGAAGGCCTTTCGGTCCGCAAGCGCAAAACGAGGCGGCGTGCTGTCGGCACGCGTGCGCCGATCCTGGTGGAGGCGAAGGCCAATGCGCGATGGTCACTGGATTTCGTTCACGACCAGTTCGCATGTGGCAGGCGCTTCCGCGTGCTCAATGTCGTGGACGACGTCACACGCGAATGCCTTGCTGCGGTCCCGGACACGTCTATCTCCGTCGCCGTGTCGCCCGAGAGCTGACGATGCTGATCGAGCGGCGAGGCAAGCCCGGCATGATCGTCTCCGACAAAGGGACCGAACTCACCTCGAATGCCATTCTTGCATGGTCGAAGGATCACAAGGTCGAGTGGCACTACATCGCACAGGGAAGGCCGACGCAGAATGGCTACGTCGAAAGTTTCAACGGCCGCATGTGCGACGAGCTGCTCAATGAAAGCCAGTTCTTCAGCATCGATCATGCCCGAAGTGCCATTGCCGAATGGGTGACCAACTACAATCATATCCGGCCTCACTCATCGCTCGGATACCAGACCCCGGCAGACTATGCCGGGACCCCTCCGGCGGCGGATAGCTCCGACCGATCGACACGAGATAATCGGCGATCTTCGTCATCTCCGCAGTCAATTTCGGGGCGGCACGGCGGGCGTAGAAGAGGCAGCGCGTAAATCGGTGTCATTGAGGTCGATGCGCTTTTCGAGCGCACCCGGAATGAAGAAGGGCGAGACCGCAAAGCCCCACCCTTTCAGCTCATGCCCCGTGCAAGGCGGTGGGCTGTTACTTCACGCTTGCCAGATAGCGGTCGCGCTCGGCGATCCACAGATCGGCATAGTCGACATTCTGCCAGTTCTCAAACCAGGGTCCGCCATTCGTATAGTGGATCGCGGCCGGGGTTTCCTCGGGCTTGGGATATTCGCCCTCGAGGAAGTTCCAGGCGAGCGGCAGTTCGCCGATGAGGCTGTCGTCGGAGAGCCACTGGAAGCGGTGGAGGAAGGCGGGGGCGGCCGTGTTGACGATCTCGGGCGTCAGCGCCTTCACCTCGGGATGGGCATTGTTGAAGAGGATGAAGGACGACCAGTTCTTGCGCGGGTAGGTCACCTGCTGCTGGCCGTCCATCTTCACCATGTTGGCGGGGGTGTAATCGTGCTGCACGACATAGACCGCCTTGTCGCGACTGACCTTTTCCAGAACGCTGGCCACGTCGCGGGTGAAGAGGAAGTCGCAATCGACGAAGATCGTCCAGCCGTCATGGGCGCCAAGATAAGGCGTGAGGAAACGCGTGATCGAGAATTCGGTCGCCGCATTGTCGGTGTCGCGGGTGTAAAGGCCGAGTTCCCGCAGAGTGGATTGCTTCAGGGGGTAGATCTCGACGCTTGTGCCGCTGTGCGCGCGAATGGAGTGGCGGCACACCTGCCAGGCAATGTCCTCGCGCGTATCGTAGCCGACGAAAATCTTGATATGGTCGCTCATCTCGCTGTCTTTCTCTGTCTGGTTCCCTTGGGGTCCCGGCCGTTTGGGCGGCCGGCACGTCTCTCGTCTCGCGTTTGCCGCCGCATCCCGATCGCCCTCTCTGCGAAGGGTCCTGCGACCGGTTTCGGGGTTATACCACCCCGGCGTGCAGACAGTCATGGATATGCAGGATGCCGATCGGCTTGACGCCGTCCTCCACGACGAACACCATGTGGATCTTCTTCTCATTCATCAGCGCCACCGCCTCCACGGCCAGCATCGATGGCGGCACGGTGGTGGGCGACGGCGTTGCGACCTCGATGGCGGTCATCGTCATCAGCCCGTCCATGTGGCGGCGCAGGTCGCCGTCGGTGATGATGCCAACCAGCCGGTCGTCCTGCATCAGCCCGGCAACGCCGTATCCCTTGCGGGTCATCTCGAGGATCGTGTCGCTCATCGGAGTTTCCGGCTGCACCAGCGGCAGCGACGCGGCTCCCCGCATCAGCTGGCTCACCCGCGCGAGCCGCGCGCCCAGCCGTCCGCCCGGATGCAAGGTGCGAAAATTCTCGACTGCGAACTCCCGCTGCTCCATCAGAGCCACGGCCAGCGCATCGCCCAGCGCCAGCGCCATGGTGGTGGAGGTCGTCGGCGCCATGCCGATGGTGCAGGCTTCCGGCGCGGGCGGCAGGCAGAGCTTGAGGTCGGCAGCCTGCGCCAGCGTGCTCTCGGCCCGGCTGGTGACGGCGATGAGCGAGATCTTGAACCGACGGGTATAGGCGATGATGTCGGAGAGCTCGGCCGTCTCGCCCGAATTGGACACGAGAATGCAGACGTCGTCGCCTGTGATCGTTCCGAGATCCCCATGGCTCGCCTCGGCCGGATGCACGAAATAGGCGGGCGTGCCCGTGGAGGAGAAGGTTGCGGCGATCTTGCGGGCGATGTGCCCCGATTTGCCGATGGCCGATAGGATGACGCGGCCCTTGATGCCGACGATCAGCTGCACCACGGCACAGAAATCCGCCGGGATCGTCTCGGCGAGCAGGCCGAGCGCGCGCTGTTCCGTCGTGATCACGCGCCGCGCGGTGGACTTGATCGCCTGGTCGTCGTCGGAGGGTCTGCGCTCTAAATGAGCTCTGGGAGTGGCATTCATCGCGTCATCACATTCTTTCGCTATGTCCTTGCCAACCGGGCCATCTCGACCCGTCATCAAGGCACCGCCGTGAAACGGAACCTTGTCTCCTGTCAGTATGGTCTGCGCTCGACCATCGATCGCGTTCCTCTGAAAGCCGTCGGATCACCAGACGTAGTCTGTTTCCTTACAACGTAATCCGGTCGTGGGAAAGCAGGCTTTTGACGTCGACATAATCCCGGTCTCGCCATGGCCCCTGCTGCCTGCGGCCGCCGAGTCATGCTTTACTTACGCCCGAGGCCATCGGCCCTTTCGCAGCAAATCGCGCAGAAACGCCGCCGATCACAGCCGTGACCTGTTCGAGAAGCTTTTCGGTGGTGTAGTGGGCCAAAAGGCGATCCTGCGCGCGTTGAACCTGAGCATAACGGGTCTGCGGATCGAGAAGCGCC
The DNA here is from genome assembly GCF_013317225.1 of Neorhizobium sp. AL 9.2.2. Classification (NCBI taxonomy): domain Bacteria; kingdom Pseudomonadati; phylum Pseudomonadota; class Alphaproteobacteria; order Hyphomicrobiales; family Rhizobiaceae; genus Neorhizobium; species Neorhizobium sp. AL 9.2.2. The sequence goes on along the minus strand of NZ_JAALXU010000009.1, from coordinate 682,833 downwards.
TCGAAGGCCGCAAGCCAGGTGTCCGTGCTGTCGGCCAAAAGGCCGCATCCGTCTGAGGCGCAGGCGTCGTAGACGGTTCCGCTGCTGGCGATCACGGCGGCGCCGATCGCGGTATATTCGACCCATTTCGTATTGGCCTTCACCATGTTGAAATTGATCGGCACGAGCGGGCAGATGCCCACGTCCCATTCATGCATCGCGAACTCTTCCAGAAAGGTCTCGTAATTGCGGATCGGCGGCGCGGTCGCGACCCTCTCGCCGAACTCCGCAAGAGCCTCCGGTTTCGGGATGGACCCGAAGAGCTCGAAACGGACCGTCGGATTGCGCCGCAGGAAGGCCGTGACAGCCGGCAGTATCATGTCGAGGTTCTGTGCGTGATCTGAGCTTGCCATGTAGCCGAACGTCCGCACCGGCCTGAGGACCGCGGGCGCAATGACCCGGCACGAGCAATAGATGGCGCCGGCCCGCACGGGCGCCCTCACGCCCAGGCCGACCAGCCGGTCCTTCAACTTGTCCGTCGAGCAGTAGACAAGATCGGTTTCGTCGAGCAGGCGCCTTACGGCGGCAATGCGGGCCGGATCGTTGTGAATGACGGCCTTCTTCTCTCCGATGGACGCGGGCACGTTCAGGAGGTCGTCGTCGATGTGGTAGAGGGTCGGCACATGCGCGTGCGCCGCATAGTCGAGAAAGACGTCCTCATAAGGCCCGCCATAGCGGCAGAAGACGATGACATCAGGCGCGAAATCGGCAGCCGTTTCAGCGATCCACTGGCGCGTTTCGGCCGGCGAGCCGCGCTTCTTCAGATGCGCGTTGACGTCTTCCTGCGTGATGATGTGATAGGCGAACGCCGTCTTGCCCGCCGGGCTTTCAAACGGCTTCACGAAACTCAGCTGCAGCGTCGGCAGGAAGGCCGGGCTGACGAACAGTACGCGTGTTCGTCGCGATTTCGCGTCGAGATTGCAGAGGCGGCGAATTTGCGTGGCGTGCCGCTCGATCGCGTTTCCCGACCCGCGGCGCGTCGCAATGGCGAGATGCCCTTCTATCCCGGTGATTTCCGTCGATGGGATGCCGGCCGCCTCGAGTGCGGGCCGGAAACGCGACAGGCGGGCGGGCGGGCCGCAGACGACATCGGCCAGGGCCTTCATGTCCTGCATGAGCGCGGCATCGCCACTGACATCCTGGGACACGCCCGGTTCGATGTTTGATGCCGCCAGAAAGACCGCGACTGGGATGCGTTTGCGGCGGGCCGAATGAACCAGCGTCTTCACCTCGAGCGAGGACAGGTCCTTTTCCCAGACGACGATCAGTGTCGGCTCGATCGCCGAAAGGCGGGTTTCGATCCATGCGGCGACCGCGGAGGGCGACATGCGAATGCCGAATGCCTTGCGGATACCGGCCATCGGAAAAGGGTGAAAGGAGAACGCGGACACGGCGGCAAGGTTGGGAAAGGCCGCATTGAAGAAGCCGGTCATCCCGACGTTCGGCGCCCGCGAGGCCAGAAGCAGACGGTTGACGGCCCGTGGCGGCACGGGCGGCGCGGGCGACGCGTCGCAGGCGGCGGAAAAGAGACGGATGAAGCGTTCGCGCACGTCGCAGGCCTCATACGGCATGTGCTGGCGATCGAGAAACGCTCGCTGCCGCTCGAGGAAGATCTCCGGCGTGGCCATCGCCTCGCGGGCAAACCCGATCCAGTCCTGCGCCGTCCTCACCACCGTCAGACCGTCATAGGCGCTGGCATCCATGGCATCGCCGTCGTCCCGCCAGACGGCGACGGGAATACCGGCCAGGAGCATGTCGATGATCACCGAGGAGGCCGCCGAGATGCCATAGGCATAGCTGGACAGCGGCACCTTGTACATCGGATCGTTGTTTATGCGGGCGTTGAAGGGCAATTTCAGCCTGTTGCGAACGGAAAACTGCCCGGCGGGATGCGGCCGCAAAACGACCTTGCCGTCGTCGCTCGCGAGCTCCTGACAGAAGGCTTCGAAATGCTCGACGAAACTGCCTTGCGTACCGGCATTCGCCGTAAAGCGCACGGAGTGCAGGTTCTCGCAGACGAGACCCGTCATCGGAGCTATCATTGCATCGGGCACGCCTTCGCCTTGCGGCCCATCTTCAACGTGCGGCCCGTCTAAAATGGGCGGATTCAGCACGCAACTGGGGCCGGTCACCACCAGTTTAGGCTTTTGCGACGGCAGCATCGACACTTGCCGGTCGGCATCGAACCATCCGCAGACGATATCGGCGGCGAAGGTCACGCCGCGTCCATGGGCGGCATCATGTTCCCTGCTGTGCAGGAAGCCGACGCCTTCGAAACCATGCTGGAGCGTCATCGTCACGAAGCCGGGTGGTGCCGCCCTGAAAAGGTCGTGCGTTTCGGCATGCGCGGGCAGGTTCGACTCGCTGGCTGCAACCAGGATGCCGCGTCTTGTGGAGAGAACCATTATGCTGTCGGCGAGATCGCGAAAATGAAAGATCTCGATGCCGCAGAGCGCGGCGAGCTCGGACACTTCCTCCAGCCACCGACCCGTCGTGTCCGACTGGCGAAACCGCAGCGACACCAGCAGCCCCACCTCGACGTTCAGGTCGCGGACGGCCAGAAGCACGAGCGGACGCAGGATGTTCACGTCCTGGATGAGGTTGACGACAAAAATGGCAGACGGTCTTCGCATCGCTCAGGCCTCGACTTCACAATTCGGTGTCGTGAGAACAGCGAAGGGAAACACGCTTTTCTCGGAAAAAACGCAGGTCATGCCCGGGAAAAGATGCGCAATCACGGCCTCGATGCGGCGCAGGACCGCCCCGTAACCCGCCATGATCTCGATCGTGCTCCCCCCGCGGCCGGAAAGTGCGCAGGCGACCTCGAGCCTGTTGGCCGGCAGGCTTAGCCTGCGGTAACGCCGGGTTCCCACGGTTTCCGGCAGACCGGAGCCGGCGACGAGAGAGGCCGGCAGCTGGAGCATCGTCCGCTCGCAGACCAGGACCTCCATCCGCGTCGCCTTGGCGACGAAGCGGAACAGGACGTCGACGCTGAGGGGATCCCGACAATAGGGGCTGGCCACGGTGATGGCGCCGGCGGCGGTCGCACTCGTATTGACGTCGTCGTCGGATCGGACGCCGTGGACGACGGCAAGCTTTGCGGGCGAGACGGACACGGGCGAGGACTGGGGACGATGCGCCTTCAGGAAGCCGGAGAGAGCCGCGGCTTCCGCACCGATATTGCCCAGCCGGTTGATGAGGACCCCCATATCGTCGACGGTCTGCGGTCGGAGCGCAAGCCTGTCGCCTTCGAGATCGGCCAGAAGATCGGCGGGACGGCGATAGATGAAGGGGTAAAGCGGCGCATAGAGAGGATGGCCGACGGACAGGACCTGTCCCCCATGCGTCAGGGCAGTCAGGGCGCGGTTCAGCGATTTGGCGGTGGAAAAGTTCTGGCCTGTGGTCGGAATGAAGCAGATCAGGCTTTCTTCGATCAGCAGGGCCTCGCTTTCGACCGACCATTCCTGCAGCGAATAGGGCACCGGGATACGGCGCAGCCGGGACAGGCTGTCGACCGTGAGGGCGCGGGCATTCGTGCGGATGGCAAGGCTGACCTCGTAACCGGAGGCTTCCAGCTCCGTCAGCTTGTGGCTGAATGCAACGAGATCGGCGAGCCCGACGGTGAAATACGGGTTGTCGCCTATTCCAAACCAGCAGACCTCAATGTTTCGGGTCCGCCTTGCCTTTTCGATCTTGTCGCGGAGAAGGATTTTCAGGCGATCCGGATCGAGACCCGGAGCCGGATCGTTCATGATATGGACGGGCAGCGCCGGGGCGAGCGCCTTGGCCACCTTGGCCATGGCGGGCGTCGAGCAGAGGATGAAATCCATCCAGCCGGTCATTTCGCCCAGCCAATGCCGGAATCGAGCCATTCGGCTGTCCCGGCTCTGGCTGAAATAGTCGTCGAAAAGGTCGATCCCGATGATTTTGCCGGCCGTCTTCAGCGTGTGGGCGAGAACCAGGGCGCGGGCATCGTAGCACTTGCTGAAGATATAGACGTCGTCGTCATCGCCGCGTTGCGCAAAGGCTTGAAAGCTCGTCACGCGGATGCGGTCGCCCCGCGCCGCCAGCGCCTTCTCGATGCGGTTGTAGCGGATGCGGACGCCGGCTTGCTGGGTGACGTCCTCGGTCGGAATGATGATGCAGATCTTCATCCTCTGAGCGCCCTCAAACCGGCGGAAAGCGGAAAACGGTCAGACGCCCTCACGGCATTGTCGATGGCCGAGCGGTCTGCGACGGGCGCAGCCTCGACGCGCAGCCCGGCGGAAACGCCCGTCGTGCAGACGTGAAACAGGCCGAGCGCCGTGGCGCGGGCCTGAAAGCCGGTCTCGTCTCCGGATCCCGCCGACAGACCGCCGCAGGCCGAGAGCGCTCGCGCGGAGATCATCTGGAGCACGGGTGCGTTGGCCGCGACCGGATAGGTCGCGAGAGGAAAGGCCTGCTGGCAATCCAGCGCACGGGCCACGTCGCCATCGGGCGTGACGACAGGAAACAGCCCTGCTGAATGAAAGACAATCTCCTTTTCCTTTTTCGACAGGCCCGCGCGGATGAGCATGCAGCTCGCAGACCCGATCCTTTCCTGCGACGCGAGCGAAACGAGCGTCGAGACCGTCCGCCGATCATGAAGCGTGACCGAGCGATGGACGACCATGACAAAGTCGCTGCGAAGGTGAGCCACGCTCAACGCAAGCCGCTCCGCAAGGCCCATGTCTTCGGTCGAGGCAAGGAGAACGAAGCGGCCGGGGAATGTCCGGCCGAGGAGCCCTTCGGCGTCGAGACGCTCGAACGGATCATCGGCGGACACGATCGCAACGACATCCATGCGGCTCGAGGCGGTCTGCTGCGCGAGCGATTCGACGAGGGCCTTCAGCCCATCGCCGAGGCGGCCGCAGGCCGGAATGATGACGGTGATTCGCCCCTCCACCGGTTCAAGCGAGGTCGGGAGCAGCATCAGGACAGCCGGCGAAACCGGCGCAAGAAGCGTGATCTTCCGGCCCAAAGGGTTGGTGTCGACGAACTTAATCGCCAGAGGTATCGACGGGGCCCGCATATCCGTTATGCCCGACTTGCCCGTGTCCGCATCGCCGCCGCGCAGCAGGGGAAAGGGGCGGGCCGCCCCCAGGGGCTGCAGGTCCAGAATATCCCGGCCGACACGGGGCATGCCCACGGCCCACAAGGGATGGCCGGTTTCGCCTTCCGCGACCAGGAAGCTGCCGATCGCCGTTCCCAAGGCCATGCCGCTGTTGGGCGCCAAGAGGGCCTGCAGCGATGGTAGCGACGCCTGCGGAAGGTCGAGCGTGAGACCTTCGCTCAGGGCGCCATCGTTCTCCTCGTCGCGTCTGCCGCCCGGCTCGATCCTGCCATTCTCGTCCACGGTCGAAATCGTCAGTCGCCGGCCTGGCACCAGCCAGCCGAGCCAGGCGCGCATGTCGGAACTCAGCAGGGCGTAGACATCGTCCACACCGCGTGCCAGGCTCGCGATATCACCGATCAGAGGTTTCGTCGCACCCGACCGGAGGGCGAGCAAGCTGGACACGAGACGCTGCGACAAGGCTGCGAGATCGGTTAAGAGGCTGGCTGCGGAGCCAAAGTCGCAGAGTTCGGCATAGTGCAGGCCGCCCCGGCACAGCGACGGGAACGGCAGGACGCCCGTTTCCACCACCTCGCCACCGCCGGTGCGCACGGTCACTAGGACGGGCAGAAACGGATTGCGCAGCACGACGTCGAGAAAACCGAGGCGGGCACCGCTCATCGGCCGGGACGCCAGGCACAGGAGGCCGCCGGTCCTCAGATCGGTCTGGTAGACATCCCATGTCAAGGGTTGCGCAGCGGCGGACGCCGGCGGCACATCGACACGCAACCGCAGGCACCGACTGTTCGTAAACCAGAGATCGGCGATGCGGATCAGCTTGTCCTGCGCAAACCGCAGCACGCCGGTGGCAAGGTGCGCAGGCGTCAGGACCTCGTCAGGGACGGGCCCGGTCTGCGATCTGCCGATCGGCAGTCCGTGCAGCGCGCAAAATACCCTCAGCCCATTGAGGCGCGTCCGATCGCCCTCGTCAGCCCGCCACTGGCCAAAGCCGACGTCTGCGACCTGGATGTCGCTCGCGTCCCGGCTCTCTGACAGTCGGCTCGACCCGTTATCGCGCACTGACGTATCTGACATTGATCCTGCAATTCCTCCCAAAATCCCCACCCCAAAAAAATCCCTATGGGGAAGTGAAGGTCCCACTTACGAAAATACATTTTTTGACACTGGAGGAAATAGTCCGACCGCCCGCATCTCCGGCCTGTCGGCTTTTTAGACGAAACGAACGCCATTAATCCCCGGCGTGCAGCAATTCCTCCTCGCAGATCACACCCTGTCCGTCGATGATTTCACGCGCGATGACCGGCAGGGCCGACAAGCTTGCCACCGAAGCCGCTAACGGGCTGGGCGCTGACGGGCTGGGCGCCGACTGGTAGTGTCTCAGAAAGACCCCCATGACGTGGTCCACGCCCGCAGATGTGACGTTGCGCTTGTCGGCCTCGAAATAGAGACCGTTGTTGTAGGAGCCGGTAATGATCTCGTAGGACGGAAAATACTCGACGTCATCTCGCAGTCTGGAAACGGCATCCGCCGCAACGCGAAGGACAGACTTGCTGTAGGCGTTGGACACGAGCACGTGGCGCTTCTCATAGGTAGCCACCAGCGGAACTGGCGACACCGTCAGGATGATGCGTGCGTTCGGATTGACGGACTTCAGACGCTCTGCAAATGCGATGAGGTCGCCGATGACGTCCTGCGTGTCGAGATTATAGAATTCGTAGAGGCTCTCGTTCATGGCCCCGCCGGAGACACCCGGCGCGAGCGGAAACACGCAACCGTCTGTCTTCGAGCGCCACGTCTCCGTCAGCCCGAGCGTGAAGATGAAGACGTCCAGCTCCCGCCACATCCGTCGCAGGGCCGCGAAATGTCGGTCTCTCTCGGCCTCGAGCTCCTCGATGGAGGCAAACCCGTCCGGCTCGAATTCCGGCCGGAAAGGATCGACGAAGTGATCGCCCCGCGCCCAGGCGCTGTCGTGCGGAACGAGCTTTCCCTCCGACCGGTCGAACAGCTGAAGCAGTTGCCGTGCCGTATAAAGATTGCCGTAACGCGCCGAATAGACGCGGTAGTTGCGGCGGACCGCCTCGCCCGGATCGAGGCCGCCGCCGTCCTCCACGACCAGGTAGTTGAACCCTTCGCGCTCGAGCCTCTTCGTCACATGCTGCGCGAAGCAACTCCCGGCGGCGGCCACCTTCTGGTCTTTCCGGATCTCGAAACTCCTGCCCGCAACCGGATCCATGTCCGGTATGGCCACCTGCGAGACGGCATTTTTCCAGAACTGGTGCGACGGCAAGCCGCGATAGGGATGACGGCTCTTGGCTCTTGCCCCGGGCTTCTGCCGGAAGTCGGCAAGGCGCGCGTACCGGACATCGTCAAACCGCTTGCACTCTATGGCGCTGCGATCGACGGTTTCGTTCTGCTTGTAGAACCGGGCCACGAAGGCGGGCAGATCGAACGTCGCCTTCCACGGGCTCAGATCCATGTTTCGGATAGGCACCCGAAACAGATAATCACCGTCGATCCCGTGTCGGCGCGCGACCTCCGGAAAGACGGGGAAGACCGGACCGGAGACGAAGGGGTCCGCCACCAGCCGGTGCGGGCGCCGAAGATAGATATCGAGCGACATTTTCTCGGCCATGGCAACGGCGATGTCGATCATGACCGGCAGGACGGGATGATTGGGGGTGTAGACGAAGCAGCCCAGCGCCATCCACTGCGTGAGCATCGCGTCGAGCGAGATCCCCGTCTTGCGTCCCTCCTGCTGGAGGGCTGCGACGGAAGCGGCCCAATGATCGTAGTAACCGAGATGCTCGAAGACCTCGTCGCGAAACAGCGACACGGTCTCCTCGACGCTGAACCCTTCCCGGAAGCCGTAGAGCGCCAGGGCCGAGAGCGGGTTGCCCAGCGGCGAAACGGCACCGCCCTTCGCATAGACGAAATCCGGGTGATAGCCGGTGAAATACACAGTCGGCGCGACCGTGATCCTCGCATGGAACCTGGGGTTGATAAGCGCCTCGACGGCCTTGCGCCAGGTCGAGAGAACGATGATCTGTTCGTCGCGTTCCAGCGTTTTTGCGGTGTCCTCTGCCGCCTGACCTGAAAGATCCTTTGCCGAAATGGCGCGGATATCGTCGCGTCGCGCGATTACGCCGAGAAGCTGAGCCAGGGATGACGCTTGGCAATGGCCGATGATCGCGATTGTCATGCGCCGTCCCAGTCCTCATTCCGATGCGTCGAGATAGAGCATAGGACCGGACGTGCGTCAATATTGACGAACATTTGGCCTGGGTTCGACAACCCCGGAGGACCAGAGTCCTCCCCCGCTTTCGGGGGTGCAAAGCCCGAAGTTTCCGTTTATAGGGGAACACAAAGCACTCTGCGGAGGTTCGTCGGATGCAATGTGTGAGGATGCAGTATGGTAGCTGATCGCCGACCTGACGGAACGACGTCCCCGCCATCGCACAGGCTTCCGACATGTCTGGTGGCCGGCAACAGTCACGTGAGCGCTCTTCAGGTGGCACTGGCCGAAGATCCGGGCCGCAGCCAGAACGCGGGCCACATCCTCGATGTGCGTCGCATCTATTCGCCCACCGAAACGCCACCGCCGGAAGGCGTGACCATGGCAGAGGCGCTTGCCCTTGCCCAGCGTCTTGAACACGGAGATCGCGTCGCGCTGTCGCTTGCGGGAACCTGCCACAACATCATGGGCCTGCTGCAACATGACGAGCCGTTCGATCTTCTGGCGCCCGATATGGCGCCGGAAGCGACCATGGTGCCCTACAAGCTGATGTACGACCAGATGCTGGAACATATCGGGACGCGGCGAACCACCCCGCGCTTCCAACAGCTCTCCCCGGCAACCATCTACCATATCGCCACGCCGCCGCCCAAAGAGGACGAGGCCTATATCCGCGCCAAGATGATGCGGTATCGGGGCATCGCGCTTGGCAGCGCCATCCTCAATCCGGCCCCTGTGCGCCTGCGTCTATGGGAGATCGAAATGGAGGCTCTGAAAGAGGTCTGCGCGGAGTGGGGGGTGCATTTCCTGGCCGTGCCGGATGCGGCGAGAACGCGCAGCGGATTCTTGAAACCAGAATATTATGCGCCCGATGCGACCCATGCCAACGCGGCCTATGGCGCTCTCGTCCTTGAGCAACTGGACGGACTTGCCGCTGGAGGGTCGGCCCGAACCGGAGAGGCGCGATGAGCGGCAAACAGCATCCCTACAAGGCTCTTTCCGAAAAGGCGTTCTGGCGTCGCTCGGTTGCCGGCGTCGCGCCCGGCGCCGTCGATCCCGTCGGCCGCTTCGCTCTGCGCATCACCAAGGCAACGAAGGTCGCAACGGCCGGCAGTTGCTTTGCCCAGCATATCGCCCGCCATCTTAGCGCGCTGGGTTTCAACTATCTCGTGACCGAGCCCGGCCATCCGATCCTCACGGAAACGGTGCGCGCCCGTAACAATTACGGGCTCTTTTCCGCCCGCTACGGCAATATCTACACCGCCCGTCAGCTGGGTCAGCTGTTCAAGCGCGCGCATGGCACCTTCGTGCCGCGCGAAGATTGCTGGATCGAGGAGGATGGAACTGTCAGGGATCCGTTCCGGCCGACCTCCCAGCCCGGCGGCTTCCTGTCGCAAGACGAGATGCGGCTCGACCGCCGGCAGCATCTGGCAGCCGTCCGGCGCATGTTTGCCGACCTCGACGTCTTCGTCTTCACGCTGGGGCTGACGGAGTGCTGGGCCTCGCGCATCGACGGCGCCGTCTTCCCGCTTTGCCCGGGTGTCGAAGGGGGGCAGTTCGATCCGGATCGCCATGTCTACGTCAACCAGACCGTGGAGGACGTGATCGTCGATCTCTCGGACTTCGTGCTCGGCCTGAAAGCGGTCAATCCTCGCGCCGAGGTGGTGCTGACGGTCTCGCCGGTTCCCTTGGCGGCCACCGCTGAAGCGCAGGCGCATGTTCTCTCGGCAACCACCTATTCGAAGTCTGTCCTGCGCGTGGCCGCGGAAATGCTGACGAAGCGGTTCGCCAACGTGCATTACTTTCCCTCCTACGAGATCATCACGGGCGCCCATGCGCGCGGCAGCTATTTCGCCGAAGACCTGCGCAGCGTGACGGAGAGTGGCGTCTCGCACGTCATGACGATGTTCACGCGGCATGCAACGGATTACGACCCTGCCGAGGTAACCGTCGTAGCACCGGTCGCGCCGAAGGTCGGAACGCTATCCCTGGCCGAACAGGTCGTCCAGGTTGAATGCGACGAGGCGCTTCTCGACCGGCAGACGCGGTGATCGCCGCGAGACCGGCCCGGCTCGCTTGTCACGCAGGGCCTGCTACGTCCTGGTCAGCAGTCCGAGATAACGGGCGGCGGCCACCAGAATATCCGGGCGGGGCTTGCGGGCACTCCAGTCGATCGCCGTCAGGATCCTGTCCTCCAGGACATCCGCGCGAAACGGCGTGAGAAAGCCGGTGGTGACGTAAGGCCGGTAGCCCCGATAGAGGACGTCCCGGATCGTCCCGATCAGTTCCTGCGACGTTCCGACCGTCACCTTGCTTTGCAGCGCGTCCAGGAGGCTTTGCTGCGAGGGATTGCGAAACAGCACCGTCGGCGTCCCCGCCATCTCGCAATCGAGAAGCGTTGTCGAGATGCTGGCGACGATCAGGTCGGTGTGCTGCAGCAGCGTGTCGTACACGCCGTCGAAGCGGCGCATCTCGATCCGGTAATTGGCGATGCCGGCGCTGTCGAGCGACGCCGTCATCGCCTGGAAGTCCTCGCTCTTCATCTCCCCGCCATGGGGAAGCAGGACGAAGTCCGCATCAGGCACCGCAGAGATCGCGTCCGCCATAATCCGGTAGCAGTTGCGCCGTTCGCCGTCCGCGATGATGCTCCAATGATGATTGGTCACGAAAGTCACGCTTCGCTTTCGCGTGATGCCGTCCTCCCGGTCCCTCTCCTCGCCATCAAGGCGCGGATAGCCGATGCCGCCGTCTCCGAACCATTCCAGGCTGTCGCAGACGAGGTTCCGTGCCTCCGGCAATGCCGTCGCCACGCCGTCGCCCGAGCCGGAAAAGGCCCCATCCTCGCTGTAGGTCAGTCCGATCTGGAACAGGCCATGCTGCAATTCGAAGACCGGAAGGCCCACCTCATAGGCCAGAGCGATGAAGGGCAGAACGACAAGATGCTTCGGGTGGGGAACGGACCACGTCGTGACAACCGCATCGATCTCCGTGACATGGGCCAAGGCAGACTGACTGTCGCTGAAAAAGCGGACGCCATGGCGAAAGAAGAGACGCTCGACCTCGGCCAGACCTTCGGCCGGCAAATCCTTCGGACGCGCGGGTAGGAGGCAGCACCATTCGACCGTCGTGCAGTGTCGAAACATGTTTTCGTAGAGCATCAAATGATGGACACCCTGAAGTAGAAGGAGAACGCGCGGCTTGCTGCGCTTGGCGCGCCCGTTCTGTGTCTTCGGATAGGCATACATCACGCGGTCTCCGCCACATGGGGCCTCTCCACATGGGCCCCGTCCAAGCGGGTCTCGTCCACGGCCTCCGCGGGCGGCTCTTCCGTCGCGGCCGCCTCGACAGCGCCGACCGGGGACTGCGGTGCAACCGACGCGATCGGACCCTCCACCAGAGGCGCAATACAGATCTGATCGCCCTCTCCGCTCGACACGAGAAGCGACAGCGTGTCGAGGCCGCTGCGGTTTTCAGGCAGCGGCACCGTTAGCGCGAACCCGCAATGCTCGTGGGGAAGATTCATGCCGATCTTGGACCCGAGACTGTTTCGCTGGAGGATAGAGGGGCGGAAGCTCTTGATGATCCGGTCTCCCAGGGCAACGGCGACGAACGTCATCTCCGAGAGCCTCTCGCCGTGATAGGTCCATCCCTTGATCTGGACACGGTGCGGCTGATGACGCAGCACGTCGATGGCGCCGAGAACGGGAAAGGTCGGGGACGCCACAGACCGGACGTCTGCGCCCTCCCCAGCAGGCGAGACGATCACAACGGCGGCATTCCCCCGTTCAATCGCGACCGCACTGCGCAGGACCTGCGGCGTGAGGTTGGCAAGGAGCGTCTCCCATTTCGCGCTCTGCTCCTCGAGCAGACGATTGCTGCGTTCCAAGGCCGCTTCCGCGGCGTTGGCCCGCTTTTCGGCGCGGGCGATCACCGCGGGAAGGTCCGGGGACGCAGCATCGGGCTTCATGTCTGCCGGGGCAGGCGCCTTGCCCGGGTCGGCCTTGCCCGGCTTGTCCTGCTTGCCCGGCACAGCGTCCGCCTTCGCCTCGGCGACCTCTCCCCTCAGAACAGCCACCTCCTCGGCAAACGCCAGGGCCTGTTTCTGCAGGCTATCGCGGAAATCGCGCGCCTTCAGCGTGCCGCGCGCCAGAAGCTTGATCGCCTGCGGCTGCGAGACCGCGAGTTTCGGCGCATAGCCCGCCCGGCGCGCGAGTTCGGCGATCACGCCCTCGATGCCCGTGATCCGCGCAAAATTGCCGCGCTTCACCTGGGCATTCAGCGCAATCAGCGCGGCGATGAAGGTTTGATCGAGGACCAGTGTTGCCGAAAAAGCCGCATTGCCGCGCCAGGGCCAGTTGGCCTGGTTGAGGGCGCGACGCACCTCCGGAGGATAGTCGTCGAACGTCCAGTTGCTGGCCCGCGGGCACAAGGGCTCGAAGCGGGTCGTGCGTCCGAAGACGCTCTCCGTCGGCGCGAACATCAGCCCGATCCGCGGCGTCGTCCGGAACGTGTCGGACACCATGCCGATCGTCCCGGGGGACGACAGAAGCGGATCCCAGTAGTTCTCGATGAGAAACTCGCGGAAGCGATAATTATCGCGCTCCTGGAAGAAGCAGGAGAGGTTGAAGACCACGTCGTCTTCCGACACGAAGGTGGCGAGGCGATCTGCAAAGGCGCAGATCGGGGCGCCGGTCATTGGGACCGCGCTGTGCTGCGTCGTCCAGCCGCGGCTCTCGAAAAACTGGCAGATCTCCTCGCGGGACGACACCACGAACAGCTTCCGGCTGTCGTAGGCGGCGAAATACGACGCGACGCGCTCAAGGCAGGACACGTCTTCCACGGACAGGAACACCACGGCGCGCTGAAAGGCCTCAGGGCCCGTATCGGCCGGCAGGGTCTGCTCGGCGATGGCGACCCTCGTGATCGAGTCGATGATCTGGTCGACCGACGTCTGAGAGAGGATATAGTCCCAGATGAAATCGACGGGATACTCCGTCTTCTCCGCGATGAGGGCATAGTTCAGCGCCGGCGCCACGCCGCCACGCCGCTCGATTGCCGAGGCATCGAAGTTGAAGGCGCGATACTTCACGATCGGCAGACGCTTGGCCAGGAGCGCCTCGAGCTCCAGGAGCGTCGTGTTGCCCTGCCAGCTCGCCTCGTTCTCGATATAGACGCCTTTCCTGTAGCCCCGCTCGACGAAGTGGGGGGTGAAGCGGAATTCGTGCAGCTCCACGGAATCGTTGACCGCTTCGATCTTCGGCATGTTCAGCCAGTAATCGCGAAAATCCTGCGAGGCGTGAAGCCGTTTGCGGGTGACGAGAAAGTAGGACTGGAGGAATTCCTTGTTCCGGTCGCGAAATTCGGTGACGCCCCAGAAATCGACGTCGCGTTTCCCCATCTCGGAAAACATCTCCGCAAGGTCGAACATCGGCCCGAAGACGGTGTAGTTGAAGAGCACGAGTTCGTCATAGTCAGCAAGGTCGTCGAAGCCGACCGACATGATGCCGTCGATATAGCCGCCCACATCGAAGCCGGTATTGTTGCGAACCAGGATTTGGTCCGCATAGTGCGCGATGCGCGCGTCGTCCCCTGCCCGGATCGGGCCATTGGCAACCACGATCAATCTGTCCAGGTGCTCGGAGAACTTTGCGAGCAGATAGACGGTGTGATCGCTCACATGTCCCTCGCCGTCGTAAAACAGGAAAATTCCGAGACGCATGGAAACCTCAGTTCAAAAAGCAGGAACCTTCGCGCGATCTGGCGCCAGCGGGTCACTAACAATGCTTGGCGACGCCCGCAACCGGTCGGCGGAGACCGCGTCGAAGTTAGGGGTCGCCGAAGCTAACCTGTGTTCTTACCTAACTCAAGGGTATGTCTTCAGTTGCGCTACAGCCGGATTTCGCTGAACATTTCGGGCGCCCCGTCGGCACTCCCCCCTCGATCGAAGCAACTCAGGGTGGATTTGGTCGGAAATCCACAATTGCAACCATTGCGACGTTTGGGTAGTATTGGGGCTTACGGTAAGACATATCGTGACATTGCGATTCATTTAATAAGACATGACTGATGTATGTGTTGCTTCTCCGCTTGACTAAGAGGAGGATCTCACTAACAAACTTGGAGAGCGGGAGGCAACGAAGCCTCAGCCTGTGCGACGGGCGAATGAACAGGTAAAGGTGGCGTGATCGAAAAGGACAACTCAGCAGTGGCAGCGTCTCACGCGTCGGAGATTATGCTCGAACTTGTATCGGGCTCCGACCTGTTCAAAGCAGAGTGGTATCTTGCCAACAATCCGGATGTCGCCGCAGCTGGTCTCGACCCCGTCTATCACTTCCTAGTCTTTGGCGGCAGCGAAGGCCGCCCCGCCGGCCCGCATTTCTGTTCGGCCTCCTATCTCGCTTTCAATGTGGATGTTGCGCGCACGGGGCTGAACCCCCTCGCCCATCACCTGCAACAGCCCGAGACCGAAAAGCGCTATTTCGAAACGGTTGACGATTTTGCGGTATCCTTCGGCGAGGAAAACGCCGAGCCGATGCGCCGGGCCGTGGCGCTCATTGCCGGCAGCAGCCTGTTTGATCCCGAGTGGTTCGATGCGCGGTACCCGCAGATTTCGGCGTCCGGTCTTTGCGGCATCGTCTATCTGCTGCGCCACGGCTTTTCCGAGCGCCTGAGCCCCGGGCCGGATTTCAACGCCGGGGCCTATCTCGATGCCAATCCCGACGTGATGTCCAGCGGCCACAATCCGGTCATGCACTATCTCACGCATGGCAAGGCCGAGGGCCGGGCGGCCATCCCCGTTCCGCCGCTTGCGGTGGCCGTCGATGCGCCGGACGAGTCCACGGACGATCGGGAGCTGATCGCCGGGTCGCCGCTGTTCGACGCGACCTGGTACGTCAATGCCAATGCCGATGTCGCGCGGGCAGGCATGGATCCGGCCCTCCATTATCTGCGCTATGGCGGCGTGGAACAGCGCAAGCCGAGCCTCTTCTTCGATCCTGCCTTCTATCTCGCGCAATTACCGCCTTCCGCGGAGCAACCGGCCAATACGTTGCTGCACTATCTGAAGACCGGGCGGGCAGCCGGGTTGAAGCCCTCCACGCTTGCCGATTTTTCCCCGCCGTCCCGTCTTCTATCCGCCCTGCCGGCGGGGATCGGCGCGGATCTCGGCCTGGCGGTCTCGCGCGAGCGTGACGTCGCATGGGCGCGGTATGGCGAACTCCTGCCGCATGAGGACGACGAGCCCGTGCTGTTCTTCGGGCAGACGGCGCTCGGCGTGGTGAACGGCGACGGCATCGGGCTGGAGACGCTCGTCGCCCTGTGCCGCCTCCTCGGCATCGAGGCGGACGCACCGATCGCCCTGCGGCTGCGCGGCGGACACCGGGTGGAAGCGCTAGCGCTCACGGCTTTCAGCCCGACCCGCTATCGCGGGTTCGGGACGATGCTGACGACGGGCCATGGCCGGATCGCCGACGCCTGGTTCGCCTCGGACGTCGGGCTGATGCTGCGCTTCGGCGATGACGGCCGCGCGCTGTCGCCACGCCCCCTCACGCTTCGCGCCTTCCAGACCGATCTCGCCAGGCGCCACGATCCCGTTTTCATCGGCGAGGGTCTGATCAGCCCGTCCGGCCTGTCGATCATCCCCCTCACCCTCGACAATCCCTTCACGCCGATCCTTCTGTGCCTTGCCGAACAGGATGGCACGCTGATCGAGCTCGGATTGCTGCCCTTCCCGTCTCTTGCGCGCGGCGGCCATCATCATGCCGAGCTCGTGGCGATCTCGACGGCCGGCGATCCCATGGACACCCTGCGGGTCCTGTCGGATGCGCTGCTGCGCGAATATCTCGGCTGGGACGAAACCGAGCCCGCCCCTCTGTCCGTCTCCGGCCTGAGCCTCGACCTCGAAGGGGCCGTCGGCATCGAGCCGATCTTTTCCGTCACGGCGCGCGAATGGCTCTCCGGCCTCTTCGGCCTCGGCGTGATGTCCATCAATGCCAGGGACACGGGAACGCAGTATCTGGCGGGCATGATCGCGGGCAAGGCCGACCTTCGGCCCGGCGTCGCAGCCCCGGCTCGCCGCCCGACCGGCATCCTCCACATGCCGGCCGATGCTCTGCCCACCCTGTCGGCGATCGTCAGCCGGCGCCTGCCGCTGTCAGGCGACGCGCACTGCATCGGCGCCTATGTCATTGCCGACCTGCATGTACATCGCCCCCGCTGGCTGGTCGTTCCGTCGCGCGCGCAAGCCGATCTCATCGCCCTGCAGCCGGCCGGGCTACCTGCGCCATTCCCGATCCTGCGCGGCGCGCAGTCCGATGCAGCCGGACCGGAGCCGGTTGAGGGTCCCGACCTTCCCCTTGCGCTGCGCTACCGGATCGCCATCGAACCGAGAGACGCGTCCATCCTGATGCCGGGCGCGCCGGACGCCCTCGGCCATCTTCTGAAAACGCCGCCAGTCGAGATCGCGTCCGCGGACCCGGGAAGCCTTATCACCGCGATCGTCGTGGACGATGGAACAGGTCGCGCCGCCGACGTTCTGGCCGCGCTTCGGCACCAGACCCTGTCGTTGCGGATGGACGTGACGCTGGTTATGCGCGCCCCCTCTTCCGCGCTTGCGGCGGATCTGGAGCGCCTCTTTGCCTATCGGCACCGGGTGATGGAGCCCTGTGCGGATCTGAAGGACACGCTGCGCGCGGCCGCCGCGCAGGCTGCGTCGCCCTTGCTGCTGATCATCGAGGGCACGACGATCCTTCACGATGCCCGCACGGTAGAAACCCTTCACACCATGATGCTTGCAGATGCCGTCGCATCCGCAAGCTGTGGGCTCGTTCACGAAAGTGTCGTGCGCAACGGGCGGACGCTGAAGAACAGAACGGCGGGATCCTTCCCCTCCCGGGTCTCGCTCCTCGGCGCGCCGCGCCTCGTTCTGTCGGAGCCCGACGCGCTGGACGCCTTACCGGCCGCGACGTTTCCAGTCCTCGCCAACAGCTTTGCCGCCACGCTGGTGCGCAAGGATCTGCTGGTCGAGGCCTGCCTGCGCCAGGCCGGCGTCCATGCCGGCAGCCAGTTCGCGCTTCGCTTCGCGCTCGACGCCATCACCGACGGATATCGCCATCTCGCCACCACCGTCGTTCGTGCGACCCGGCTCTCGCCGCCGCCGCCGCGCGACATTGTCGATCCCCTTGGCGCCCACTTCGTCAAGCCGGCGGGATGGGAGAAGCTTCTGGCCGCAGCCACGCTTCTGCGGGACATAAGCTGATGAGGATCGGCGTTATCCTGCAAAGCGAGGACAGCCGACAGTCGGCAGGCGTTCGCATCCGCTATGATCGCTTGCGTCCCTGGCTCGTCGCCCGGGGCCACACGCTCGACCTGATGCCGATCGAGACGATCGACCCGTCGCACCCGCTCGCCTACGAGGTCTATCTCTTCTGCAAATGCCACGACATCCGATCTCTCCTGCTCGCGGATGCGATGAAGGCTGCGGGCGCGAGCGTCGGCATCGATCTTTTCGACGACTATTACACGCAGACATCGAACAGCCGCTTCGTGCATATGCGCGACTGGCTTCGGGCCATTAGGCCGGATCTCTCCTTCGCGCTCTGCTCCACCGCGGCCATGCGGGACCGGCTCGACGCCGTCCTGTCGGGCGTGCCGCTGCACATCCTAAACGATCCCTACGAGCAGTTCGATGCAGAGGCGATCGGGCAGGCAGTCGCGCACAACATGGATCGCGCGCGCCAGACCCGGCAGCTCGACATCGGCTGGTTCGGAATGGGTGACAATCCCCATTTCCCGCTTGGGCTTCACGATCTGACGGCGCATGGCGAGGCCATTCGGTTGGTGCGCCGCGCCGGCTACCGGCCACGCCTAACGATCCTCACCAACCGGCGCGCCTTGTCGGCGGATGGTCTAGAGATGATCTCACGCCTGGGTGTCCCCTACCGGCTGGAGGAGTGGAGCGAAGCGCTGGAGCAAGCATTGATCGGCTCGAGCGTCGCCTGCCTGCTTCCCGTCAACGCCCAGTCCTTCAGCATCGTCAAATCCATCAATCGCGCCATCACGACCTTGACGGGCGGCAGCCAGGTTCTCTCGACCGGCTTTCCCCTCTATGCGCCGCTGGAACCATTCGTCTATCGCCGCGTGGACGCCTTGCTTGCCGATATCGAGGCGGGAGCCCCGGCTTTGCGGCAGGCGACGACGGCAAGCCTTGCGCAGACGCTGTCCGACATGGCGGACCCCGACATCGAAGCCGGACGATTGTCGGATTTCCTGAAAAGCCTCGGGCCCCGCCCTGCCCAGCCCCGCCCTGCCATGGCCCGCAGTGTCGGCGGCATCGTCCTGTTCGGCCGGCAGTCGCCGGAGCCGGCCTTTTCCTATGTCCGCGCGACCCCGTCGCTTTCGGTCGCAAGCCCCTTTGCGCCGCCGGGGCAGGACTATGACGTCGTCTTTCAACCCGACCCAAAGACGGGCTACGCCGATCTGCTCCTGTCGGAGCGGGCCGTCGCGCACCTTGCCGCGGACGTGAAGCCGTTCCTCAAGCCTGTGCCCAAGAGCCCCCGCGGGCTGCGTCAGCTGCCGGGCGACGCCTTGCCGATGCGGACGCGTCTGCGCAACGGCCGGAAACCCAACAGCCACCTGTCGGTGGATCTCTCCCAATATGCCGACACGATGCGGACGATCCTGCGACTTCTCGGCGACCTATTTCCAGCTGCAGAAGTCTTCGTCTCCGAAACCGGTGCACCCTTTACGACTCAGCGCCCCGGATCTCGAGACCCGCGAAGAGGTGTTGCAGACTCAGCGCCCGCCTCGCCCCCTTTCTCCGGGAGAGCCACGCGATGACGCGGCCGACGATCGTTTTCCTCTTCAATCTCGTTCAGGATGTGAGCGTTCTTCGTCCCATCGCCATGATGGCGCGCCGGGACTTCGACTGCGAGATCGT
Source organism: Neorhizobium sp. AL 9.2.2 (assembly GCF_013317225.1). NCBI lineage: Bacteria > Pseudomonadati > Pseudomonadota > Alphaproteobacteria > Hyphomicrobiales > Rhizobiaceae > Neorhizobium > Neorhizobium sp. AL 9.2.2. Next base: position 663,534 of record NZ_JAALXU010000009.1, on the reverse strand, counting down.
CTTCATGGTCTCGCACCTGTTTTTCGGTCGCGACAAGAGAATGACCTGGCAGCGCGAGCTCGCCCAGCTGCGCGTCGATCTCGGCGCCTCCATCCATCTCTACCAGACGCCAAGCGAGGCCTTTGCCGTCCTCCAGAACCGTCGCGGGATCATCCTGGCAGGCAGCGAGTCCAACCTCAGCGCCCATGCCGAAACCCATCATGTGTTCCGCGCGGCGCCCCCGTCCTTCCTGACCGTGACGCTGCAGCACGGTTTCGAGTGCGTCGGGTTTCTCCAGACGCGCGAGCACGATCTTGCCCATGGGCGCAACGTGACTTTTGCCGCAAACGTCGTGTGCGGCTGGTGCGAGGCGCCGACCCTGACGGCGCTGGCCCTCTCCGAGCGGCCGAAACTCTATGTGACCGGACCATCGACCGTTCTCAACACCGTTGCGACGACGACCCGACCGTCTCCCCTCGACATGGGGATCGTGTGCGAGAACCTGCATTCCGTGCGCATGCACGCCAACTTCAATTTTGGCCTCTCCTATATGGAGACGTTCCGCTCCTTTGCCGAGCTGTATGGCGCCTATGGTCGCAGCGTCACCCTGCGCTCGCATCCGGCCGGCCAGTACGTCGTCAACAATGTTCACGACCTACCGTCCAACGTGGTCATCAACAATGTCCCGATCTACGAAGCCGGTCTGCAGCGCTACAGGTTCGGCATATCGGCGCCCTCCAGCATCCTGATCGACATGCTGCTGGCCGGAATTCCCACCGCCGTCTGGCACGATGCGGGTGGCCTGATCGACGACAGCCAGTATGCCGGACTGACGGACGTCTCAACCCTGGAGGACTGGCTGGCCTTTGCGCGCGACGCCGTGCTGCGTCCCGATGCCATTCTGGCGCAGCAGGCACAGTTTCTCGACGGCCTGTCGATGCCGACCGAACCCGCGGAAATCTATACGCGTTTCGCCCGCCTGCTGGCCACCGGGAGCGACGGACCCGCCCTCTGCGTGTTGGCGGAGACGCAGGCCGGGCGTGGCTGGCGCATCTGCGTTCTCGCCGACGACAGGCAGACCTATGCCAGGTCGGCGCTTGCCCGGGAGGCCGAAGCGACAGGCGACTGCACGGTCCTTTGCGAAGGCGACATGGTGCCCGGTGCGCGGCCGCAGCGTCCGAGCCTCGGCCTTTTCCAGCGCCTGGACCACGCGATCCGCAGCGCGCGGCCGGACGTGCTGGTTCTTGCCGGCTACACAGGCCCGCATCTGGCAGCGCTGGGCGACACGGCCACAGCGCTCGAGATCCCCGTCATCCTGTCGATCGACAGCGATCCCTTCACGGCAATCGACGGCGATCCCTCCTCCGTCGAGCGCCTGCTCTCAAGGGCGGACCTCATCTATTGCACCCGGGAGGAGGTCCAGCAAAGTCTGAGGCGACGCGGCTTTGCCGGCGTCATGTCTTCCGGCTCCCTGTCTTCAAGCGCCCTGTCTTCCGAAGCCGCCGATCCCTCTTCCGCGCGGGCCCGACCGCCGAAACCGGGCGCAACCAAACTGGGGGAGGCGATTGCGCGAGCCCGTTCCCTCATTGCCGACACGGCCACCGAAAAGGCCTGGATGCCGCAGGGCAGCTTCTCCCGTTTTGTCGAGACGGCCCCTTACGCGGCGGGGCCGACGGGGGACATCGCCCATGGACGCTGACCGGTTGCTCGTCGTTGCCGATCCCCTTGGCGCCACGCAGTTCATCAGCTTTCTGCGCCCGTTGACCGCAGCCGTTGGACGCGGAGAGCTTCGCCTCGCGTTCGAAACGGCGGCCGACGCCGTCACGGAAGCCGCGCTCTCGGCCAACCCTCCCGCAGCGGTCGTCCTATCGCGCTATGCGCTTGCCGATGGCGAGGCGCTGATCGCGCGCGCACGGGCGGGCGGCATCCCGACGATCTTTCACATCGACGACGACCTTCTCAATATTCCTGAGAACCTCGGGCCGAAGAAATACGCGTTCCACACGGCTCCGGCGCGTCTTGCCGCGCTCCGCCGCAACATGGATCTCTGCGACGTCGTCTACGCCTCCACCCCGGCTCTCAGGGAGGCGCTGGCCGGCCATGGCATCCGCGCGCCGATCGTCGCCGGCGACCTCTATTGCACCATTGCCGCAGCCGAGATGCGGATTGCCCTTCCCTCCACCATGCCGACGATCGGCTACATGGGAACGGGCGGCCACAGCAGCGATCTCGATCTCGTGCTTCCCACGATCCGCACGCTGATGAAGGCGGTTCCCGGACTGCAGTTCGAGACCTTCGGGACGATCGCGCCGCCCGAGATGGGCGAGCTTGCCGCGCGGCATCGGCATCACGGACCGGTTGGCAACTACGCCGCCTTCCTGGAGAAGCTCTGCGCTCTCGGCTGGTGGGTGGGCATCGCGCCGCTGGAGGATACGGCCTTCAACCGCTGCAAGGCGGATACGAAATGGGTCGAGTACAGCTTTGCGGGAATGGCGACCGTCGCGTCGGATCTCCCCGTCTACGAACAGGCCTGCGAGGGTGGCGCCGGACATCTGGCGCGATCACCCGACGCATGGCTTGCCGCCCTTTCCAGGCTAATCGCCGATCCCGACGCCCGGCGCGACCAGGTGACGGCGGCGCGCCGCAAGCTGCTGACCCGCTACACGCATGAGCGGCTGGAACACCAGATCAACACCGTCATCGATCGGGCAAGGACCGCCGTTGCGCGCAGCCCATCCGTCGAGACACCACAACAGCCATCGAAAAATGCCATTCAGCAGGCAGGGGAACAGGAATGACGACGGAAACGACATTTGGCGGACACCGCATCTTCGTCACCGGGGGTGCCGGCTTTATCGGGTCACGCCTGGTCAGACAGCTTTCGGCAAAGGGTGCAGAGCTTGGCGTCTACGACAATCTCCTCGCGCAGGTGCATGGCCCCTCCCCTTCCGTCAATCTGCCCGCGCAGGTCACGATCGCGGATGTCAGGGACGGAGACGCTCTGAGTGCGGCGATCACGGCCTTCAAGCCGACCATGGTCGTGCATCTGGCCGCCGAAACCGGGACCGGCCAGTCCGCCGACGAGCCCGTGCGCTATGTCGATGTCAATGTCGGCGGCACGGCACGGCTGATCGAAGCGATGCGCCGTCTGGACAAGCCGCCGCAGCGCGTCGTGCTGGCCGCAACGCGCGCCGTCTACGGGGAAAGCGCCTACAGGACCGCAACGGGCGACATCGTCATTCCAAGCCCCCGTCGCCCGGAGGACATGGCCAAAGGCATCTTCGACGTCCACGGCGCCGATGGTGCGACGCTGACGCCGGAACGGACCTTGGAGACGATGGCACCGGCGCCGAGCTCCGTTTACGGATCGTCGAAGCTCATGCAGGAATATCTTCTCCTGCAGGTTCCCGCCGCGTGGAACACCACGATCCTGCGTCTCCAGAACGTCTACGGTCCCGGGCAGTCACTGCGCAATCCCTATACGGGCGTGCTCTCGATCTTCTGCCAGCAAGCCATGGCCGGCAAGACGCTGAACATCTACGAGGACGGCCTCATCTACCGGGATTTCGTCTTCATCGACGACGTTGTGTCCGCATTCGTCGCGGCCTGCGCGGATGGCGGGCAGGCCGACAGGCTTCTCAACGTGGGAACAGGCCACGAAACCTCGATCCTATCCGCCGCCCGGATGATACTGACCGATCTTTGCCTGCCCGACCACCAACTGACGGTCACGGGCGATTTCCGGGCGGGCGACGTGCGCTATGCCGTGGCCGATATTTCCCGCACGCTTGCCGCGCTCGACTGGACGCCGCGCGTGTCCTTTGCCGAAGGCGTGGCGCAGCTGGTCAACTGGGCGAAGGCCGAAGCTCGGCTTTAGTGCTTCGGCGCGCGTCCATTGTCTCAGCCATTTTTTAACTCGGCCACTCGTCAACTGAGCCGGCCCGACAAAACTCAAAATGGTCGATTCCGCATCCGCACTCATGGCTTGGCCCCATCCCATTGAAACGTCTCAAGGGTCATTTTGACAGGTAGATTGTTTTAGCAAAGCATCAGGCAAGACCATCTGTGCGCAATACGTCTCAAAGCGGTTGTGGCGGGCTGGACGGCTTCGTGTTGAGTTGGGGGAGAGATCGACCTCCTTCAGGCAAAGCGATACGAAAACCGTTCACCCGCATATGGCAGCCTTCAGCGCTGTCCTCGCTGCAACGAAAAGCACCGGATCTGTCATCCACAAAGGGCGCACTGGCGCGGGGCAAAGAATGTTGCGGACGAGGGCCCGAACCTTACGATTGTCGGCGGTCAGCGGTTTTTTTCGATTCCCGAACAATGGCAACACGGGAGGTAAATATAGCGAAATCAATCTCTTGGAAAAAAATCGCGTAATGACACTTACGGTACACAGATAGTGCCGAAGGAAATCCACCTGTGCCAAGCCTTGATTTGTAGGCCTTAAATTTCGCAAGATTGAGGGTTCGTTCTGCTGTTACCGTTCTTGAGCTGGGAGAGTGGGAGCTGCTTCTTAAAGCCCATCTGGGACAGAGACACGCGATGGTTCCATAATGCATATTATCTGATAACTGGGTGATGCGCTGTGTTGGGTGACTCGGGTTTTCCACGTCGGCGAAACTGCATATCCCCTTCGCTTTGACGACAGCGCACGGTATCTCTACCGCGCGCTGTCAACGTCTTTTTACGTTGCTCCACTGACCGTCATAAGGTTCACTTGAACCCCGACGACCCCGCAGCCCGCTGGTGACTAGTTCCGCTTGGCGCGCCCGGGCTGTGCATTGCTGTCTTGCAGCAAGGTCGCCTGATCGGCGACAATCGCAGACGCCTCGTTTTTCAGGACGTCCTTGGCATTCTTGCGCGCATCCTCAAGAGCGATCTCAGCACTCAAGCTACGTTCATTTGCTTGCAGACCATCGTCTTCGCTGCCGACCAGGCCATTGTTGATCTGCTCGCGAGCCTTCAGACGACTGGCGACGGCTGCGAGTTCTGCCCGGCGTTCGGCCTCGTTGAGCGAGATGACCTTTTTCTCGCGCTGCTGCTTCAGTTCGGCAGCGTCCTCGATGAACCGCTGGAAATCCGGGTCATCCTTGATTCGGGCTTCGTGCTGGGTCTGCAGTTGTGGCAGAACCAATGCGACATTTCCGACTGCGGCATATTTGGCAGGCTTGATACGTGTCCATGGGAGCGCATTGTCATAGCTCGCCTCACCCAGCGTCTTCGGGTCAGAAAGGCCCGGGAGGCTGATATCCGGCGTCACACCGCGAAGCTGGGTCGTACCGCCATCGACGCGGAAGAACTGGGCGATGGTCAGTTTCAATTCGCCGTATTTCGATTCGCTGCTGCGCGTCGCCTGATCGAGATCCACGACGGTCTGCACGGTTCCCTTGCCGAAGCTGGGCTCGCCGATCACAACGCCTCGACCATAATCCTGGATAGCTGCAGCAAAGATCTCGGAGGCCGAAGCCGAACCGCGGTTGATGAGCACGCCGACCGGGCCCGCCCAAGCGGGAGCAGACCGATCGTCCTTCAGGATTTCAACCTTACCCTTGGCATCGCGCTGCTGCACGACCGGTCCCTTGCCGACAAAGAGCCCGGTGAGTTCAATCGCTTCAGACAGGGATCCGCCTCCGTTATCGCGCAGGTCAATCAGGACGCCATCAACGTTTTCCTGTTTGAGTTCAACGAGCAGCTTGGCGACATCGCGGCTGGCGCTCTTGTAGTTCTTCTCGCCTTTGCGTCTCGCTTCGAAGTCCTCGTAAAAGGCAGGCAGAGTGATCACGCCGATGCGGCGGGTGACACCTTTGTCCTCGACCGGAATAATGCTTTTCTGGGCTGCCTGTTTTTCGAGACTAACCCGGTCGCGCACGAGGCTGATAACCCGATGGCTTCCGGTCTCACCGGTATCTGCAGGCAGCACGTCCAGACGGACGACAGAATCCTTCGCGCCACGGATCATCTGCACAATTTCGTCGAGGCGCGTACCCACGACGTCCTTCATCGGGCCATCTTCACCTTGCGCAACGCCTGCGATGCGATCGCCGACAGCGAGCTTGCCGGAGAGCTGCGCCGGGCCGCCAGGCACGAGTTCACGGATCGTGGTGTAACCGTCACGTTCTTGCAGAACCGCGCCGATACCGACGAGAGACAGGCTCATGGAGATGTCAAATTCAGCCGCTGCCCTCGCCCCGAAATAGTCCGTGTGCGGGTCAACCGACGTCGTGTAGGCAGCCATGAAAGACTGGAATACATCGTCGCTCTTATAACGGTAGGTCCGATCAAGGACGTTCTGGTAGCGCTTGTCGAGCGTCTCGCGGATCGTCGCGTCCTGGGAGCCCGCCAGTTTCAGGCGCAGCCAGTCGCTTTTCACACGCTTGCGCCAAAGGTCGTTGCTTTCCTGTTGCGACTGCGGCCACGGCGCGTCGTCTCGCAGCACGGAATACTCTTCCCGCTGGGTGAAGTCGAAACCCTGCTTCAGCAACTCACGTGCATAGGTCAGGCGCTCTGAAACGCGCTGCGAATAAACGTTGAAAATCGAGAAGGGAAGCTTCAGGTCCTCGTCCTCGATCGCATCGTCGATCTTCTTGCTGTTCGCGGCAAAGCTGTCGATATCGGATTTGAGAAAAAAGCTCCGGTCCGGATCCAGCGACTTGATGAAGCTGTTCATGATCTTGACCGACAGCGCGTCGTCCAGCGGTACGGGCTTGTAGCTGTAGCGGCCGAGAAACTGTGCGCTGATATTGGCCGCCTGTGCCTGCCGATCGAGCGGAGCCAAGACGGGGGGTGTGCCCGGTTCCAAGGCATAGGCTGCTGGTGCGATGGCAAGAAGTAGACCAAGGAAAGAATATCTCAGACGCATTCCGCTATGTTCCAATTGCGATGTCGGTTCGTTTTGCGCAATGGTGGTGCAACAATGATCGAGTTTTGGCAACTGTCTGGGTGTGCAATATTGCGTGTCCATCGCAAGAACCAGGACGAACGGCGTGCGCGGAGGGCCGCTGATTCCTGCAGAATGTCGTTCGCGGGCGTTCGGTCGTCAGGCTTCAATGCATGATCTTCTGAAGACCGCGCGGCAATCTATTCATGCATTCCGTGCTGTCAGAGGTCACAAGGAACTGGTCCTCGATCATCAGGGCACCAAAGCCATTCCCGTAGAAGGGCGTCTCGAGCGCCACCACCATGCCCGGCTGGATCAGTTCCTCATTTCCCATCGAGAAAAATGGCCATTCCTCGATGCCGGCACTGCCGCCGACCGAATGCCCGAAATGCCCACGATGATATTCGCTCAATCCCCCACGGCGGATGGCGGCCGTGACAACCCGATGCACCGCGCCGAATGTATTGCCGGGCCGGATCTGCTCGAGGCCCGCTTCAAATGCCTCGAGGAGGATCTTGTCGAGATCGTTCGCGAGCGGCGACGCCTCGCCGTAGACGAAGGTTCGTGCGCTATCGGAAGAATATCCCTCCACCAGCGTTCCCACATCTGCCTTGATGAGCGCACCCGGAACAACCGTTGCGTTCGCGTCTGAAAGATCCGGGCCAACGGAGATGTAGTCCCATGACCCGGACAGGCTGACGCCCTTCCCTATTGCGAACGCCTTCGCGCCGGATTTCCAAGCGTCGGAAAGCGATTTTACAGAGGAGCCAGGCCGTATGGCCTCGACCATTCTGACGATGCCTGCCTCTGCCGCATTGGCCGCAAGACGCAATCGAGCGATCTCGACCGGCGTCTTCACCGAGCGCAGGCGGCGCAGAACCGCAGATCCATCGGTCAACAAGGCGCGGGGCAGATGGTGCTTCAGCGCGGCAAAATCGGCGGCGGGCATGAACTCCATGTCAACGCCAAGACGGGCCTCAGATAGACCGCGCTCACGAAGCAGTTCCCCCAGCAGGCCGAAGGACACTTCGCGATCAAAGGTTTCAGGCCTTTCCCCCGTCGACCCACCTCGGCGATAGCACTGGTCGATTTGCGCGATGGAGCCGGCGTCCGTTGTATCGACGGTGTCGATCCAGATCCGATGACTGCGCAACTCGACATCATGTGCGGATTTGCGGATGCTTGGCAGGGCGTGATCGCTGACGACGGCGGCAAGCGCGAGCCCCGCATCCGCGGGGACAAAAGCGATTGCTGCCCCTGCCCTGCCCCACATCGTTGCGACGCCAGCGGGTGCGCCGATTGCGTAGCGGAATGCCTCGGGTTGGAATAGCAGCAGGCCGTCAAGATCGGCCTCTTGCATCAATCGCTCTGCCCTGTCCCGATCGATATCGCCCACTGCCTGTCCCCGTCGTCCGTAAAGATGCACCCCATGACATGGCGCACCGGACATCGGCCGGTCAAGATGCGGTGGCTCAACCCGTCGGCATATGTGTTTGTCGAACGTTCGATCCCGGTAGCGTCTGGGGATTGCGAACGTGCCGGGGATCGCGCAGCACCGAGATCGAGCAAACGATCAGTACGAATATGCCCACGAAAATTAGACCGGGCCGAAGACGAAAACTGTTCACCGAGTATAGGCCTTGTTGCTTCTCACTCAGGCAATGATGACGAACGAAGCTGACTCCCAGCTGAAGGGTGGCCGTTGGTCTAGGGCATTCAGGTGCGTGTCAGGATCCGATGCAAATCCGTGGCAATCGAGTTCGCCGAGGATCAACCAGTGCCGATCTACAGTCTGTCCAGAACCGCACCTCCTTTCTTCCGCCCGCGGATGGGTAGCGTTACCCTGGCTGTGACAGGTGCGCTCTATCTGGCGGCCTTTACCAACCGGATGTTTCTCACGCGGGCTTTCGCCTATTTCGACAGTCACCTCGCCTTTGCTGCCTTCATACTCGGTCTCGCATGCCTTTTCGCAGCGTTGATCGTATCGTTGTCGCTCAAGTATGTCCTGAAGCCGGTTCTGGTCTTTCTTTTCGTGAGCGCTGCTGCGGGCTCCTGGTTCATGGACAGGTTCGGAACGATCATCGACGTCGACATGATCCGCAACGCCGTCCAGACGACGTCGTCCGAAGCCGGGCATCTGTTGACACCGGCCTTCGTGCTGCACATGGCTGTTTTCGGTATCCTGCCATCGCTTCTGGTCTGCTGGGTCAAGATCGAACACAGGCCTTTCTTCGGCAAAGTTTTGTGGAACAGCGCAGCAATCGTTCCACTTCTGCTGGTCGCGCTCGCCTGCGGAATGAGCAGCGCTCGCAGCATTGCCTCGGTCACGCGGCTTCACAAAGACCTGATGATGACACTTAACCCCTTCGTGCCGATCGGCAATGCCATCGGCTTTGCCATGGCGACCGGCGAGGACGAAACCGTCGTCGTGAAATCGCTCGGGACCGATGCCCGCGTCATCGCTCCGACATCCTCCGGCCGACCGCGCGTCGTGGTGATCGTTGTCGGCGAGACGGCCCGTGCCGAGAATTTTTCGCTCGGTGGCTACGGCCGCGACACCAATCCGGAGCTCGCCCGCCGAGACATTACCTACTTCAAGGAAACATCAAGCTGCGGCACGGCAACAGCGGTTTCCGTGCCCTGCATGTTTTCCAACCTGACACGGCGCGGCTATTCCCATCGTGCCGGCCTCGCGAATGAAAATCTGCTCGATGTCCTTGGTCACGCGGGTGTCAAAACGGAGTGGTGGGACGACAACACCGGCAGCAAGAACGTTGCAAGCCGTACCGCCTACCACTCGTTTTCCGATGCCAACGATCCCCGCTACTGCAAAGACAGGGAGTGCCTCGACGAGGGGATGGTCGCGGCACTCGATGGCTGGCTCTCGACAGTCAAGGGCGACAGCGTCCTGGTCCTCCATCAGATGGCAAGTCATGGCCCCGCCTATTCTGAGCGCTATCCCAAGTCCTTTGCCCGCTTCAAGCCGGAATGCCGCAATGCTGAACTGGGCAATTGCAAAACCGATGAGATCGTCAACGCCTATGACAACACGATCCTTTACACCGACCACATCCTCGCGTCGGTTATCGACAGTTTGAAGGCGCGTCAGGACGTCATCGCTCCAGCCATGATCTACATGTCCGATCACGGCGAGTCGCTCGGTGAGCATGGCCTTTATCTGCACGGCGCTCCGTATGTCGTTGCGCCATCGCAGCAGACCCACGTGCCCTTTGTGCTGTGGCAAGGGTCGGAGTTGAAAACCACGACCGATCCGCAATGCCTCTCTTCCCGAGCGGCTGCACCCGCCTCACATGACAATCTGTTTCACACCGTACTGGGAATGATGTCCGTTCGGACTTCGAGCTACAAGCCGGACCTTGACGTAATGGCATCATGCCGGCGGGTGAGAGACAGTAGCGGCGTTGCCAGCGCGCGTGCAGACTTCTGACCCGTTCGACACTGGTGGTAGTCCGGTCAGACAGTTCTTCTCGATATCGATTGCTGGGTTGGCAACAGGACTCTCGTGCTTCGCTTGTGTGCGCACGATTGTCGCTCCACTTCCTGAGATTTCCGGCTATTCTCGCCTCCGGATCGCCGAAGCGAATGGCAAAGGGATGGAGCAGACTGCTTGAGAGTTCTTCTGGTCGAGGATGACGTGACACTTGGGGAAGCAGTGCGCGACCATGTGGCGAGCGCCGACCATGCCGTCGACTGGACCAAGACGCTTGACGCTGCAGAGAGCGCCCTCTCGACGACCGGCTACGGTCTTGTCCTTCTGGATCTGCGCCTGCCGGATGGCAGCGGCATCGCGCTTTTGAAACGCCTGCGCGCCAAGGGTATTACCACGCCGGTAATCATTCTGACGGCACATGACCAGATTTCAGATCGCATCGAAGGATTGAACAGCGGTGCAGACGACTACCTTGTGAAGCCTTTCAACCTGGGTGAGCTGACGGCGCGCATGTTGGCGGTCAGTCGCCGTTACAGCGGCCGTCCGGTTTCGCTTCTTCGCGTGGGCGATCTCGAGATCGATGCGACCGACCGCCGCGTTACCGCAACGGGCACCGTCATCGAACTTTCCAGCCGAGAATGGGCCGTGCTTGACGCGCTGTCGTCTCGTGTCGGCGCGGTCGTTTCCAAATCACAGATCGAGGAAGCGCTTTACGCCTTCGGCTCGGAAATCGAGAGCAATACCGTCGAAGTCTATGTCAGCCGCTTGCGCAAGAAGCTTGGCCGCGACCACATCACAACACTGCGCGGAATTGGATATCGGCTAGGGTAGATCGATGAGCATGCTTCTTTCCAAGACGGCGCCTTCCATGACCCGGCGTTTGATTTTGTGGCTGACCGTGGTGATGGCGTTTCTCTGGCTGCTTGCCGTGGGCCTCGGCCTCGTTGTGATGGAAGAGGAGCTCGCCGAAATTTTCGATGGCACTCTGCAGGATACGGCCGAAAGACTGGTTCCCCTTGCCGTCGACGACCTTGAACATCGCAGCCTCGTCGGCGCCTCCCCCCAACAACTACAGACCGCGAGTTCGAGCGGCGAACGGGAGTACCTGATCTATCAGGTGAGAGACACGGCCGGCCGGATCTTGATCCGGTCCCATGATGCGCCGGCAGAACCTTTCGAGGCGCCGCTGAAGGCAGGGCTATGGCGAAACGACACCTATCAATTTTATACCGCGGCGAATGGCGATCGGAGTGTCTTCGTGCAGGTCGCCGACGCTTTCGAAAACAGAGAAGAAGCGCTTCGCGAAGGCGCCATGGCACTGTTTCTGCCACTTCTGCTGCTCATTCCCGTCTGCGGAATGGCGATCTGGTTCGTGGTGCGGCGAGCTGTCCGTCCCGTCGGTGCGTTGCGCGAGGAGATCGAAACCAAGGACGGCGGCAACACCGAGCCGATCGACGCGACGGCGCTTCCGAAAGAGTTGATGCCGATTGCCGCATCGGTCAATCGGCTGATGCAGCGCCTGCGCACAGCACTTGATGCGGAGCGTGAATTTACCGCCAACAGCGCCCACGAGCTGAGAACGCCGATTGCGGGCGCGCTGGCGCAGACCCAGATGCTGGTCGCCGAACTTGTGGGAAACCCTCATCGCCGGCGTGCCGACCAGGTTGAAGCCTCACTGACGCGACTGAGCCACCTTGCGGAAAAGATGCTGCAACTGTCTCGCGCGGAGGCGGGCATCGGCCTCGCCGACCACGCCGTCGATCTCGGTCGTGTTCTGGACATGGTGGTGACCGATTTTCAGCGCGGCATGGCCGATCCCGACCGGCTGGTCCTCCGCCATCCAACTGGCGCGCGCCTGACGGCGCCGGTGAGCGAAGACGGGTTCGCGATCGTGCTGCGCAATCTGATCGAAAACGCACTCATTCACGGGACACCGGATAAACCGGTCGAGGTGTTTCTTGAGGATGGTGGCCCAGTGCGCATTACCAACGGATCGCCGGTTATGAGTGCGATTGAACTTGCCGCCATTCGCAAGCGCTTCGGGCGTGGCCGGACCGAAGCCGAAGGCTCCGGTCTCGGTCTTTCAATTGTGGACCGACTACTCGGTCAGATGAACGGACAGTTGATCCTCGCATCTCCGGCGACAGGACGCTCCGACGGTTTCGAAGCGCGGATAGAACTGCGCCATCTCTAGGAAATCGACGAGCTCGTTCACATCGGAGGCACGACGCCGTTGGTGCCAACAACGACCCGACCGCTCGACATGGAGCCATCGGCCGCCTTTTCCGATGGCACAAACACAGTCGCGCCTGCCTTGATATCCGCTTCGACTGCTGACGCGAACGTCACGATCGGTGTGCCCTCAGGGATCGAGATCTTTTTCTCCTGGCCATTGTACGTCACGGTGACCGTGTGGCCATCGACGGATTTGACCGCATCGGCAACCGTCGCATTGGTCATCGAGCTGTTCGGCTTCAGATCCCAGGCGTAGCTGCCTTCACCGGTGCCTTTCATCGCCGCCGGGAAGATCAGAACTTCAAGAGCGCCATCACCGCCATCGGCAGTCGGCAACGAGGCGATCCCTACAAAGTCACCAGGCTTGATGTCATCGATAGAGGCCTTGGCAACGCTCGACACCTTCCAGTCATCCTTGAGCGTGATCTTGGCATTCGTGCCTTCGCGGGTTTTGACAGACAGGGTCTTGCCTTGAAGGCTCTCGACTGTACCACGGACCCGGACGGTGTCTGCCGCAAAGGCCGAAACACCGAGCGTGACGGCGATCAGTGCGCCTGAGAGTATCGTAAAGCCGGTTCTGGAAATGGAGGACATGGTCTCTTCCTTTTTGAAACCCTTAAGGTCGTGTCGTGCTGCCGGTGGATTCGGGTTGGAAATCCTCCGACCTTCGCCGAGCGCGGCACGATGCCGGCGCGGAATTGTTGTCGCGCAGAGGCGACAGATCAGTCTCTCGCCCTCATCGGCCACCTGACGATGCCCGCCGCAAACAGGGCGATCCAGATCAGAACAGGCTGTAACGGCAATCGGACCATGTGATAAAGCCACTGCCACTGCGAGACGTCTGGCGCAGTCAGGCTGGTAACTGCGTGCTTGATATTGGCAGGAAACACGCAGGCTGCGTAAAGCGCCAGGCCAATGCCCGCATACCGACGGGACCACGGAACAAGCAATCCGATCGCGCCTGCGATCTCGCAGAGGCCCGTTACAAGAATCACCTCCGGTGCATCAGGGACCCAGCTGGGTGTGATGCTGAGAAACGGCCGCGGCACGGTGATATGCAGGACGCCCGCTGCGGCATAGAACAGGAATAGGCCCAACCGGCACCGACGGCGCCAGACGGTCAGGTCCTGTCCGTCGCGTTCCCTGGCGGGTTCAATCCTTTGCATCTGCCGCTATCCGTCGCTCCACCGACCTTGCAATGGAGGCTAAGTCCTTGCGTCGGCCCGCAACGCTTTCTATGGCAGCCACCGCCAGATCCCTCGCGATGTAGTCGGACTTGTGCCCGAGCTTGTGGACGACGATCAGTTTTGCGCCGCGGATATCGCGCGCCAGATGTTTGGCATGGATTTCGGGAGATACGATCTCATCGGCATCACCGGTGATGATCACTGTCGGCGCCTTGATCTTCGGATATTGTCGCGAGGCGGTACGTGCCCAGTCGCTGAGCGCCGAGATTTCCCGCGCATTATGGCGAAATGCGGTTGGGCTCAGCGCCTGAAACGCATTGGTCTCGGCAATATAGCCGGCGGGGACAGGGTTGGGAGAGAAGACTGCGCTCGCCGCACCCTTGATCGCCAGCAGCCCCACCGGTGGAACGACGAGCGCACTGAAGACCTGGCCCGTGACAGGGGCTGTGGCTGCAGAATAATACCATGCGACGCTGCCGTCCCAGGGGTAGACCGCCGGCGACAGGAAGACGAGACCGGACACCATGTCCGGATGCCGAACTGCAAATGCTGCGGCGATGGCGCCCCCGAAGGAATGGCCGACGATAATGGCCTTGCCGATCCCCCGCTTCCTCATCAGTTGCGCGACGGCATCAGCCTGGCCATCCGGAAGGATATTCTGTTCGCCTCCGATATCGGAACTGCCATGTCCCGGTCGGTCGACGAACAGCAGTCGCGCCCTGCCCTGCAACGTCTTCCTGAACGAAAAGAGGGGATCTTTCAGGCTCGTGCTCGCACCATGGAGAAAAACGATCGGGGGAAGATCCGCTTTTTTGTCCGGCTCGATCAGAACGCTGTTGAGTTTGTAACCGCCGACATCGATCCGGACCGCTTGTGGCACATGGTCATCGGCCGTCACCTGCCGCGCGCCGACGATGCCGAACGCCGCGAGCGCAAACCCCAGAAGCAAGACAATCTTTTGCATTAGTCCTCAATGCGTTTCGCCGAAATGAGCATTTCGCTCCTACTACGCGCTCGGGACAAGGAAAGTTTCAGTCCGGAATGATCAAAGGCGCAAGAGGCGCCCATAGTCGCAACACGCCGCGTTTGACAGCGGCGACGACGGGCGCGTTGCGGCGGATCGCATCTTCGGCCGTTTCTGCGGCAACAAGAATGAATTCGGCCTTCGCCCCCACAGCGATCGGTGGCGCCAGCATCCCCGTGATCTTCTCCGCATCTGTCGACACCATCTCGAAAACGCTGTGCATATCAGCTGCCGTCGAGAGCTGATCGAGATTGGCGTAGAGGCCTGCCATCCGAAGCAGTGAGGCGTCGCCGTACGGTGTGAACGGGTTTTGCACATTGTTGGTGGCGAGCGCGACATCCACCCCGAAGCGCTTCATCTGGGCTGCCGGAGCGATCCCGCGCGGCCGCATCGGGTTGTCGCGCGATCCGTTCAAAAACGCGTCTGTCGCGGGCAAGACGACGAGAGCGATACCGGCCTCGGCCATGCTCCGCGCCATCCTCTCACGCTCGTCAGGGTCGAAGGCTGCAAGCTTCGTTGCATGGCCGACAGTGACACGCCCACCCAAGCCGAAGGCTTCGGTCTGCCTGATGATCTCGGGCAAAATGGAATTTCCGGGATCGAGATCGAAGTCGGCGTGGAAGTCGACATCAACGTTGTAACGACGGGCAAGGCCGAAGATGAGCTCGACATGGGCAACGGGATCAGGGTCCGTATAAGGACATCCGCCAATCAGATCCGCACCCATCTTCATGGCTTCGTGAAGAAGGTCGATGGTTTCAGGCTCGTTGGTCAGGCCTTCCTGCACGAAGGCGCAAAGCTGGACGTCGATGAGACCCGACCATCTGCGCTTCAGCCGCAGCAGACCTTCCAGACTTCGAAGACCTGCGCGTGGATCCACCTCGACGAAGCTGCGCATGCGCTGCGTACCCGCACGCACAGCCAATTCCAAGACTTGCGCGCCGCGCGCTTCGACATCCTCTGCGGTAAAGCTGCGTTTCGCTTGCGCCGTCAGCCGAACGGCTTCAGCAAGGGTCCCCTCGCACAGCGGGCAGCGGCCAAGGATCATCGCCTTGTCGAGATGGACATGCGCATCCGTCAGTCCCGGCAGGATCAGCACCCCTCCAGCATCGAGACGCGGCGACGATAGCTGTGCGGTCTGCTCTCCGATCGCGACTATCACGCCGTTCGAAACACTCAGCGACATGCCTTGGCGACCGTCCGCTAATCTCAGATTGTCGATGATAAAAGTACTCTGCCCGACAACGCTCATGAGACCACGCTGAGTAAACCGCTTCACAAAGACCAGACGTCGTTACCCGCCCATCACCCAACAATGCAAATATCCCATGTCGCATTGCAACGCGAGTGTTTCTCAGAGCGGCTGCGGGGAGTTGCGTTGGGTGTAACGGTCCGGAAATCGGCTTGTTGGGACGATTGCGCGGCGCAGTCTAGCTCACTGGCTCACAAGTCTGGACGTTCGCAATTTGGGCTAGAGCAAGATTTTCATTGTTTCACGGTTTCGTGATGGCCGGTCTGAAATCCGGGTTCGATAGGGCGAGATGCTCGTTGATGCAGTGGATCTGCGATGGATGAGCCCGCCTCGGGAGGTTTTCCGGCCCATGTAAATTGGATTTTTTGATGGACATCCACATCTCCCGCTCTACAAACAGGTCATGGACGGGCTGCAGATGCGCATAACGAATGTGCGTCTGAGCGCGCTTTTAGTGCGTGACGTCTGACTTGATACAATCCTCGCGATACGCTGATCGGATTGGTTCTTCGCCGGCGATGGCTATATCGCCCAAATAAAATACACGGACGACCTCTGGCCGGAAAGCCTATGCTTCCGCCGTAGAGTAGATCCGACTGTCTAGGAGAATGCCCGCGCTACCGAGCCCGGGCCAAATTTTTAATGGCTTATGCAACTGAAAATGACGCGCCGCTCGAAGCGACACCGACCAAGATCAGTCTAAACAACGTCTACAAAATCTTCGGCGAGCGGCCTGACAAGGCCTTGGACATGATCCGCGCCGGCAAGACAAAATCCGAAATCCATTCAGCGACCGGTTGCTCCGTCGGTGTCAACGACGCGAGCTTCGAGATCAAGGCTGGCGAGATTTTCGTGATCATGGGCCTGTCCGGCTCCGGAAAATCCACCCTCCTTCGTCTGCTGAACAGGCTCATCGAGCCGACATCCGGTGCGATAAAAATCGACGGGCGTGACATCACCCAGATGTCGCGCAAGGAACTGATCGATCTGCGGCGCCGCGATATCAGCATGGTGTTCCAGTCCTTCGCGCTTCTGCCCAACCGTACCGTGCTCAACAACGCTTCCTTCGGTCTCGAGGTCGCAGGCGTCAACGAAGCCGAGCGTCGGCAGAAGGCTCTCGTTGCTTTGAAGGCCGTGGGCCTCGACGGTTACGAGGACAGCCTTCCGGATCAGCTGTCCGGCGGCATGAAGCAGCGCGTCGGCCTTGCCCGTGCGTTGGCCAGTGAACCGACCATTCTTCTCATGGACGAAGCCTTCTCGGCACTTGACCCGCTCATCCGGACCGAGATGCAGGACGAGTTGGTCCGTCTTCAGTCCGAACAAAGCCGCACGATCGTCTTCGTCAGCCACGATCTCGACGAAGCCATGCGGATCGGCGACCGTATCTGCATCATGCAGAACGGCAGCGTCATTCAGGTCGGCACGCCGGACGAAATCGTCATGAGCCCGGCCAATGATTACGTCCGCTCCTTCTTCCGCAATGTTGATGTCAGCCATGTCTTCAAGGCCGGCGATGTTGCCCGCAAGACCCAGGTCACGATCATCGACCGTCAGGGTGTATCGGCCGCCGCCGCACTCGAACGCATGAAGCACTTCGACCGCGAATACGCGATCATTCTTGGTCGCGACAAGACCTACCAGGGAATGGTCAGCCAGACATCGCTTGTCGAAAAGCTGCGCGCCAAGGCGGATGATCCCTACCGCGGAGCGTTTCTCACCGGGATCGAGACAATCGCAGCCGACGAACCGCTGTCGAACGTTCTCGGCACGGTCGCCGCCAGCGCCTGGCCGGTCCCCGTCA
Organism: Neorhizobium sp. AL 9.2.2; assembly: GCF_013317225.1. NCBI lineage: Bacteria > Pseudomonadati > Pseudomonadota > Alphaproteobacteria > Hyphomicrobiales > Rhizobiaceae > Neorhizobium > Neorhizobium sp. AL 9.2.2. Next base: position 645,722 of record NZ_JAALXU010000009.1, on the reverse strand, counting down.
TCGATGACGCCAAGCGCTATCTCGGATCGATCAGCAAAACGACGCTGCTCGAAACGCTCGACCGCGCCAGCTGATTTCCATTCACGACCTTAGAATTGTTGCAGCGCCCTGCCGGTCCACGATGCAGGCGGCGCTGTAGCCGGCCAGAAACCGGAGACAGACATGAATTTCAACATCGGCGACGGCATCGATACAGCCGTCAACTACATCCTCGACAACTTCTCCCCCTTTCTCGATCTGATCGCGTCGGCGATCGGCTTTGTGACCGGGACGATCCAGGATGCGCTGCTTGCGCTCCCGATGCCCGTCGGCATTGCCATCTTTGTCGCGCTATCCCTCTGGCGGGTCGGCCTCGGCTTCGGCCTGCTGACCGGCATCGCACTTTGGCTGGTGGACCACATGGGTCTTTGGAGCGCCATGATGGAGACGCTTTCCCTGGTGATCGCGTCCACGCTGATGGCGATGATCATCGGCCTGCCGCTCGGCATTGCCATGGCGCGCAAGGATAGTGTCGCAGCCATCGTCCGGCCCATCCTCGATCTGATGCAGACCATGCCGGCGTTCGTCTACCTCATTCCGGCAGCGATGTTCTTCGGGCTTGGAGCGGTACCGGGTGCCATCGCCACGGTGATCTTTGCAATGCCGCCTGTCGTGCGACTGACCAATCTTGGCATCCGCCAGGTACATCACGAGTTTATCGAGGCAGGCAACGCGTTTGGCTGCACCTCGACGCAGCTTCTGTTCAAGATCCAGCTTCCCAATGCCCTGCCCTCGATCATGGCCGGTATCAACCAGACGATCATGCTGTCGCTGTCGATGGTCGTCATCGCTTCGATGATCGGCGCCGGCGGGCTCGGCAACACGGTCCTGACCGGTATCCAGCGCCTGGATGTGGGCACAGGCTTCGAGGGCGGTCTTGCCGTCGTCATCCTGGCCGTCATTCTCGACCGGATCACCCAGAGCCTCGGCCAGAAATCCAGAAAGCCGAACGCCCTCTGGCGCGCGCTTTCCAAGAGAAACGAGCGTGAGGACATGGTGACGGCAACCGCCTGATCCAGTCCTTCGCCGAACCGTGCGGGTGATGAACCCGCAATTGCAAACCTCCCAAAAAGGAGACTACATGTTCAAGACCCTCGCAACCCTCGGGCTCGCCGCCACCCTCATCGGTGGATCTGTGACCGCAACGATGGCGCAGGACGCCAAGCCGGTAAAGATCGGCTGGTCCGCTTGGTCCGATGCTGAATTTGTCACCAAGCTCGCCGCCAAGCTCATCAAGGATGAACTCGGCACGGAAGTCGAGCTGGTACAGTCCGATGTCGCTCCGCTCTACCAGGGTGTCAGCCGCGGCGATCTCGACGCGATGATGATGGCCTGGTTGCCGCAGACCCATGCGGACTATTACGACAAGGTGAAGGACAAGGTCGAAACGCTCGGTACCGTCTATGATGGCGCAAAGCTGGGCTGGGTCGTTCCGGCCTATATCCCGGAAAGCGAGATCGCTTCGATCGAGGATCTGAAGAAGCCTGAAGTGCAGAAGAAGCTTTCCGGCATCGTGCAGGGCATCGATCCGGGAGCAGGTCTGACTCGGTTGTCAGAAAAGGCCGTGAAGGATTACGGTCTCGACGACTACAAGCTGCAGATCTCCAGTGAGGCGGGCATGCTGACGACGGTCGATCGCGCCATGCGCAGCGAAAAGTGGTTCGTCGCCACGTCCTGGAGCCCCCATTGGATGTTCGGCAAGTACAAGCTTCGTTACCTGACCGACCCCAAGAAATCGTTGGGTGAAGCAGAGCATGTCGACGTTCTCGCCCGCAAGGATTTCAAGACCGAAAATCCGAAGGTTGCCGGCTTCCTCTCGCGCATGAAGCTGCCGATCGCTGATCTCGAAGCGGGGATGTTTACCGCGCAGGAGACGTCCTACGACGAAGCGGTCGCAAAATACATCAAGGACCATCCGGATCAGGTCAAGGCCTGGGTTGGAGAAGAAGGCTGACATAGGCCTCGGGCTTCGCGGTTATCCGCGGAGCCCTTTTGCTACTTGATGCCAGCGTCCAGTTGTTAGGAGCAGACGATGTTTATTGACGGAACGGATCTCGACCAGGCTACCGGCGATACGCTCGGCGGGCGTATCTCGCTGGCACGCGACGCGACTGATCTTTCGGTAGATGATGCCGCCCACATGTCCGGTGTTGACCGGAGTGTTTGGGAGGCCTGGGAGAACGACCGTGACGCACCGATCGCAACCGATCTCGAGATCGTCGCACGCTCCCTGCAGGTAAGTTTCGGCTGGTTGATCACCGGCCGCGGTGTCGGGCCGAAGTGGGACAGCTAGACTGTCAGCGTTGAAGCTCTACCAGAAGCGGAATTACCGCACGTTCAGGCCCGTACGACGAGCTGCAACCCGCTCGACGGCGGAGAGCGTGTCGTAGATGAGGATCGCAAGAGCGCCGACGATCAGGCCGCCTTGCAGGATAAAGGCGAGATTGTTGGCCTGCAGGCCGGCGATGATGACTTCGCCCAAGGTTTTTGCGGCAACGGTCGAACCGATCGTGGCCGTGGCGAGACTGATCACGACTGACAGACGGATACCGGCGAGGATGACGGGTGTGGCGAGCGGCAGCTCGACCTTGAACAGCCGCTGCAACCCGGTCATGCCTGTCCCCCGCGCTGCCTCCATGACGGAGGGCGGAAGGGTCGTCAGCCCCGTCAGTGTGTTTTCAAAAATCGGCAGCAACCCGTAGAGAAAGAGCGCGACGAGCGTCGGTTTTTCACCAAAGCCCAGCGTTGGAACCGCGAGCGCCAGCACCGCTACTGGCGGGAAGGTTTGCCCGATATTCACGAGGCCCCGCGAGAGCGGCAAAAACTCGGCGCCGATCGGCCGCGTCACGAGAACTGCCATGGGAACAGCCACAAGAATCGCTGCTGTCGTGGCGATGGCGACCGTCCTCAAATGCAGAAGCGTCAGTGTCAGAAGACTTCCCTGATTGTAGATCGCGGGCGCATTCTGCTGAACCAGTGGGCGCAGGATGGGATCGAACAATTCGGGCATCAGCAGGAACGTCAGCAGAAGAACGAGCAGTAACGCCCGCAGCATGAGAGGAAGCCACGCTCTCATGCCAGACCCGCCGCGCGCTTCGAAAGTCCTTCGACCGAAACAGAGCCGATGATCCGCCCATCGGATGCGCGAACAGGCAATGCCTGCTGTCCCGTCCACAAAAGCTTTGACAGCGCTTCTCGCTGGCTCATGTCTTCGGACAGTGGTTCCCCTGTCGCTTGTTTGGGCTCGAGGGCCTCACGGATAGTCTGCATCGACAGGAGCCGGAACGGCCGCTCCGTATCGCCAATCAGCGTCTCGACGAACGGGGTCGCAGGCTGTCGAACCAGTTCGACAGGCGCGCCGTATTGAACGACCCTGCCCTTGTCCATCACCGCGATCCGGTCCGCCAGATGAAAGGCCTCGTCCATATCGTGCGTGACGAGAACGATGGTCGTGCCTAGCACTTTTTGAATGCTGATAAGGTCTTGCTGGGCCTTGGCGCGAATGATCGGGTCGAGAGCGCCGAACGGCTCATCCATCAGGAGCACGTTGGGTTCAGCCGCAAGAGCGCGTGCCACGCCGACGCGCTGTTGCTGCCCGCCGGAGAGTTCATGCGGAAAACGCGCCGCGAAATCGGCGGGGTCGAGCTGGAAGAGTTCGAGCAGCTCTTTTACTTTGGCGTCGATGCGGGGCCGGTCCCAGCCAAGCAGACCCGGAACAGTGGCGATATTCTGCGCGACGGTTCGATGCGGAAAAAGCCCGTGTCCCTGGATCGCGTAGCCGATCCTGCGCCGCAGTTCGAACCCCGGCAGGTCGCGATTGTCGACGCCGTCGAGCTTGATGGTTCCAGAGGTCGGTTCCACGAGCCGGTTGATCATCCGCAGAAGCGTGGTCTTGCCGGAGCCGGACGTTCCGACAATGACCGTTACCGTGCGCGGTTGGATCGTCATAGTCACTGTGTCGACAACCGTATTGTCGCCGTAACGCTTGGTGAGGGTCTCGATTTCGATCATGCGGCTTTGCCTCGAGTGCCAACAGGGGCGTTCAGTTCGACGAGTGCGTCCAATACGGTGGCTGCGGTGAAGGCGAGCACGACGGTGGGTACGGCGCCCAGGAGCACAAGATCCATTGCCGTCTGGCCGACGCCCTGGAAGACGAAGACGCCGAACCCGCCGCCGCCGATCAGGGCCGCAATGGTCGCAAGCCCGATATTCTGAACCAGAACGATGCGGATACCGGTCAGGATGACGGGCATGGCGAGCGGCAGTTCGATGCCGAACAGGCGTTGGCGCCCGGTCATGCCGACTCCGCGGGCCGCCTCGTTTGCTTCCCGGGGCACGCCTTCGAGTCCCACGACGGTGTTGGCGACAACAGGCAACAGGGAGTAGAGGAACAGCGCCACGAACGCGGGTGCAGCGCCAATGCCGCGTATGCCGATCGCGGCCGCACCCGGCACGTTGATGGCGATCCAGCCGAGCGGCGCGATGAGAATGCCGAACAGGGCAATCGACGGGATCGTCTGGACGAAGTTCAGCGTGTTGAGAATGCCGGCACGCAAGGACGTGACTCGGTGGGCAAGAACGCCGAGGGGAAGACCGACGACGACGGCAGCAATCAGCGATCCGATCGCCAATGTCACATGTTTTCCCGCTTCCTGCCAGAAGACGTCGGCGCGGCCCGCATATTCCCTGATGATGGAAAGTCCGTCCCAGAGACCCGAAGACAGGACGAGCGCGATGCCCGCTAGGCTGACCGCCAGCAAGGCGATCCGAACGACGGGTGTTGGCCGCAGTCTGGCGATCGCATCGGCGGCGAGCAGAGCGAAGGCAAGCATCAACAGCCAGGCACCGGAGGCCGGCGAAACACGAGCATAGGTATTGCCGTCCGGCGTCAGAAACGACGCGGCGGAACCGACGGAGATGGCCAGTCCCGCGAGAACGGCCGCCGCAGCCGACAGCCTCAGATAAAGAGGTGTTTTGAAGAGTGTGATGAGGATCGCGACGCTGATAACGACGACGAAGGAGATCGACGTGGATGGCGGCAGGGATTCCCAGAGAGACTTCCCCTGCCCCGGCACGATCCGGTTGGGACGGAAAATCATGAGGGGCGCGAAGAAGGCAGCGTAGACCGCCAGCAGCGCCACGACGACACCCAGCTTATCGAGGCGAAGCTTCAATCCGATCCTCCTTGGCCCCCGGATGATGCATCCCTCCCTTTCGGGAGGAACGCATCAAGCAGACAGTGTTACTTCAGAAAGCCGTTCTTCTTCAGAAAGTCTTCGGCAACGGCCTTCGGCGGTTCGCCACCGAGCTGTACGCGACCGTTCAACTCCTGGAGCGTCACAAGATCGAGCTTTTCGAAGACCGGCTTCAGAAGCGTTTCGATCTGCGGATGCTCCTTCAGAACCGCTTCACGGATGATCGGAGCCGGCTGGTAGACCGGCTGGACGCCCTTGTCGTCTTCCAGAACGACGAGACCTGATGGCGCAATGCCACCGTCCGTGCCGTAGACCATCGCCGCATTGGCGCCGTTGGTCTGGTTTGCAGCTGCTGCGATCGTGGCAGCGGTGTCGCCGCCGGACAGCGTGATCAGCTGGTCGGACTTCAGCGTGAAGCCGTAGGTCTTCTGGAAGGCCGGAAGGGCTGCAGCCGAGTTGACGAATTCCGAGGAGGCAGCCAGAACGACCTTACCGCCGCCAGCAACATAGGAGCCGAATTCGCTAAAGGTCTTGATCTTGCCTTCGTCCGCGACTTCCTTGCGGATGGCGACCGCCCAGGTGTTGTTTGCCGGAGACGGGGTCAGCCAGACAATCTTGTTTGCATCGTAATCCAGCTTCTTGGCCTCAGTATAGGCCTTTGCCGCATCCTTCCAGGCCGGGTCTTCGGCTTTTTCGAAGAAGAACGCCGCATTGCCGGTATATTCCGGATAGATGTCGATTTCGCCAGCGGTAATCGCCTTGCGCACGACAGGTGTGGCGCCGAGCTGAACGCGATCCGTCGTCTTGATGTCGTTTGCGTTCAGGATGGACAAAATGATGTTGCCGAGGACGCCGCCCTCGGTATCGATCTTTGATGATACGACGACTTGCGCCGATGCCGTGGCCGCAGATGCGGCAATGGCGAATATGGTTCCGATCACGATCTTGGGCAGGTGCACGGCCGGTATCTCCCTGTTTACAACTAGTCTTGCCTCGCGCGCCCAACCGCAATCGTCCGGACGCAAACGCCTATATATGCCGCCGGTTCAAGAAGAATAGTGGAGCAACGTCACGTCGGTCATTTGCGGTATGCCTCGTCCTGAAACCGAGGCCGTATGCCGTCTCCGGATCCGACAGCCGCTCGGAAACGACTGCCCGGCGGGAGGAACGATCGCGCCTTCTTCGAGTTATGTCGATGCCGCCCCTAGCATCCCTTTCAGCGAACATTTCGGAGGCCCACCCATGGCAGACAACATCAGCAATCCTGAAGGCAAAGGCCCTGCAGGTGGTTGGGGCTCGGTAAAGTCGATTTTCCGGATCTACGGCGAGAGTTCGCCTCCACCAGCGTTTCTCGAAACGTTGTCTCGCCAAAACAAGCCGGGCGGATTTATGTGCGTCTCCTGCGCCTGGCCAAAGCCCAAGAACTATCACCCCTTCGAGTTTTGCGAGAATGGTGCCAAGGCCACCATGTGGGACCTGACCAACTCCCGTTGCGGACCTGATTTCTTCAAGAAGCATACGGTGGAGGAGCTGAAGGGCTGGAAAGACCACGATCTGGAGATGACAGGTCGCCTTACCCATCCTCTCCGCTTCGACCACGCGACCGGACAATACGTAGAGGCCACCTGGAACGAGGCGTTCCAAAAGATCGGCGCAACGCTAAAGCGCCTGGAGAAGAAGAGCGTAGTCTTCTATTCGTCCGGCCATGCCGGACTGGAAGCATCCTACCTCTATGCCTTGCTGGCACGCGCCTACGGCAACAACAACCTGCCGCAGAGCTCGAACATGTGCCACGAGACGACGTCCGTCGGCCTCACCAAGGTCATCGGCTCGCCGGTCGGAACCATCGTATGGGAAGATTTGGAAAAGACCGACGCCTTCTTCTTCTTCGGCCAGAACCCGGGCACCAACAGTCCACGTTTCCTGCATCCGCTGCAGGAAGCCAAAAAGCGCGGCGCGAAGATCGTCACATTCAACCCTGTCATCGAGCAGGGTCTCGTGTCGTTCGTGAACCCGCAAAATCCGCTCGACATGGTCACGGGCAATGAGACCAAGATATCCGATCAGTATCTGCAGGTGCAGGCCGGTGGTGACGTCGCTGCCATGCTGGGTCTCTGTAAGACCGTCGTCGAGGCCGATGATGCAGCGGTTGCCGCTGGCCGGGCGCGTGTTCTCGATGTCGATTTCATCGCCGAGCATACGACGGGCTTCGACAAGTTCATCGAATGCGTTCGCGATACTCTTTGGTCGGACATTGTGCGTGAAAGCGGGCTCACGGAGGCTGATCTGCGCGAGGCAGGCGCGACTTATATTGCCGCCAAGCGCGTCATCGGCGTCTATGGAATGGGACTGACCCAGCACTCGCAGGGCGGCCTCAACATCGCGATGCTAGTCAACCTTCTTCTCCTGCGCGGCAATATCGGCCGCGAGGGTGCCGGTTGCTGTCCGGTGCGTGGCCACTCGAACGTTCAGGGCCAGCGGACCGTCGGCATCGCCGAAAAGACCAAGCTCATCCCGATGGACAAACTGAAGGAACTGTTCGATTTCGATCCTCCGACCGAGGACGGAACGCACATCGTCGATGCGGTCAAAGGCATGATGGCAGGAACCATTCGCGCCACGATCTCACTCGGCGGCAATCTGCTTCGAGCCGTGCCGGATCAGGTCGATATGGAGCGGGTCTGGGCCGAGCAGGAGCTGACGGTCATGGTCTCGACGAAGCTCAACCGCAGCCATCTGTTTCCGGGCAAGGAGGCCTGGATCCTGCCATGTCTCAGCAGAACCGAGATCGACATGCAGGCGACCGGAAATCAGTCCGTCACGACGGAAGACAGCTTCTCCCACATTTCCGGATCGATCGGAAAGCGCACGCCGGCATCCAAGCAACTCCAGAGCGAACTTGCAATCGTGACCGGCATCGCCAAGGCAACCCTCGACCATAACCCGAAGCTGAAATGGGACGAATGGACGCGGGACTACAGCCTCGTTCGCAATCTCATCGAGGCAACCTACCCCGACGACTTCAAGCATTACAACCAGCGCATGTTCGAGCCCGGCGGCTTTTATCGCGGCAATGATGCACACGAACGGAAGTGGAATACCGAGGAAAAGAAAGCGGTCTTTACAACGCCGCATCAGCTCAACGCGTTGTCGTTCGAGGATGCGCCTGGTCGGTTCCGGCTGATCACGATGCGATCCAACGACCAGTTTAACACAACGATCTATGGCTATTCGGATCGATTCCGCGGCATTGAGGGTACGCGAGACGTGCTTCTAATGTGTCCGGAAGACATCGCTGCAGCAGGACTTCGGGAAGGTCAGGTCGTATCGCTCGTCAGTGACTTCGAAGACGGCAAACATCGCGAACTTAGCGGGCTGACGGTCAGAGCGCACAAGCTTCCGCGCGGCACGATCGGCGGGTACTACCCCGAATGCAACGTGCTGAACGCAATCGACCATCACGACGAGATGTCCAAGACGCCGGCGTCCAAGGCAATCCCGGTAAAAATCGTCAGCCACTGATTCCGAAAGCGAGTACCGTCCGGTACAGTGCCCGCCACGCCAGGTAAACCCGGTTTGGCGGGCACACTTCGTTCTGCTTAGGCGCTTTCAATTTCGCCAAGAAACGCATCTCGATTGTTCTGCACGACCGCCAAAAGGTAGTCGGCGACGGCACGTACACGGGGAATGCGGCTCATGTCGCGGTGACGGACCAGGTAGTAGTGCCGGGTCAACTGCACCTCGCGGGGCAGCACCAGCTCGAGATCCGGCTGACGGCGCGCAATGAAATGCGGCAGGATGCAGAGTCCCTGGCCCTGAAGCGTCGCCGTCAGTTGCGCCGAGATGCTTGAGCTCTGAAACCGCGGCCGGATTCCCGGATGGACGTCGCCAAGATAGTCCAGTCCCGGCGCAAAGATCATATCCTGGATGTAGCCGATGAACGGGTGTAGCAGCAGGTCGTCGCGGCTTTTAATCTCCGGTCGCTCGGACAGGTAGGATTTTGCGCCGTAGATGTTCAGCCGATAGTCGGTGATCTTCTCGATTTCGTAGGGTCCGCCCTTCGGCGGATCGAGCGAGATGGCAATGTCGGCCTCCTTGCGCGACAAGGACATGATCTGCTGGATCGTCACCAGCTCGAGCGAGAGATTGGGATGCTGGACGGTGAAATCGCCGATCTGATGCGCGAGGAAGAAGTTCGCAATTCCTTCCGGAGCACTGAGACGGACGACGCCCTGGTGAGCAGCGCTCCCCGAGAAGATATCCATCTGTAACCGGTCCGCTTCCGCCTCCATGCGTTCCGCCGCTTCGATGAAGCGTTGTCCAATTCCCGTTAGGACATAGCCGCGCGGATTGCGCTCGAAAAGCTTTATCCGGAGACTGAATTCCAGTCGGTCGATGCGGCGCGATACGGTGGCATGGCTGGTGCGCAATTGCCGGGCCGCGACGGAAAGCTGCCCGGTTCGGGCGACGGCCAGGAAATATTGAAGGTCGTCCCAGGTGAAGTTCGGGCTGGCTGTCATGTCGGCGGTTAGCGCTCCAATGTCCCTATTTGTTCAAACGCTGTCACGTGTCTGTTCAAAATTGAACAGAGGCTGTTTGCAATTAATAGCGCGCTCCTCCTTGCGTCAACGTTCGTTTTACTCGACCATACCCACAGGAGGGGCTGCTTTGAGGAGGGTGGCCCGCCAAATTTGAACAGATTCGCGCGCTGTTATCTCTGGGAGGAGACCTTATGCGAAAGACGTTTGTGGCGTCCGTTGTTACACCGCTGGCCGTATTGCTCGCCAGCAGCACTGCATTTTCCCAAACTGCATCCGACGGCAAGGTCAGGATCGGTATCCTGAACGACCAGTCCGGCGTGTATTCCGATTTCGGCGGCAAGTCGTCCGTTGAGGCTGCAAAGATGGCGGTCGAGGATTTTGGCGGCAAGGTTCTGGATGTTCCGATCGAGGTCATCGACGCCGATCACCAGAACAAGCCCGACATCGCCTCCAACATCGCCCGCCAGTGGTACGATACCCAGCAGGTCGATACGATCATGGACCTGACGACGTCGTCGGTCGGTCTCGCGGTCCAGGCGCTGTCCAAGGACAAGAAGAAGATCACCATCAACACCGGTGCGGCGACCACTGATCTCACGGGCAAGTCCTGCACGCCCTACGGCTTCCACTGGGCATATGATACCCATGCGCTTGCGGTCGGCACAGGCGGTGCGATGGTCAAGCAGGGCGGTGACAGCTGGTTTTTCCTGACCGCGGACTATGCTTTCGGCTATTCCCTGGAGCAGCAGACCAGCGACTACGTGAAGGCCAATGGCGGCACGGTCGTCGGTTCGGTGCGGCATCCCCTGTCGAGCCAGGATTTCTCATCCTTCCTGCTGCAGGCGCAGTCATCAGGCGCGAAGGTGATCGGGCTTGCCAATGCCGGTCTCGACACGGCCAACTCGATCAAGCAGGCGGCCGAGTTCGGTATTGTCCAAGGCGGTCAGAAATTGGCGGCGCTCCTGTTCACGCTGGCCGAAGTGCACGGGCTCGGACTTGAGGCAGCACAAGGCCTGACGCTAACGGAAGGCTATTACTGGAACCTCGACGACAAGAGCCGCGAGTTTGCCAAGAAGTTTTTTGCCCGGACCAACAAGATGCCGAACATGGTTCATGCGGGCACCTATTCTGCCGTGACGCAGTATCTCAAAGCCGTGCAGAAGGCCGGTACGGACGAGAGCGATGCGGTTTCCAAAGCTCTGCATGAAATGCCGGTCGACGACTTTTTCGCGCGCGGCGGCACGGTCGGAGCCAACGGCCGAATGATCCACGACATGTACCTGCTGCAGGTAAAGAAGCCTGACGAAAGCAAGGAGCCGTGGGACTATTACAACGTGCTTGCCACCATTCCCGGCAAGGAGGCCTATCTCGACCCGGCCAAGGCCGGTTGCGAGCTGGTGAAGTGAGCGATGGCAGTCGCATCGATCTCGACTAACGAGCAGCCACGGGTGGTCTTGTCCGCCCGTGGCCTGTCGAAGAGCTTTGGAGCATTCGCAGCCGTCAAGAATGTCGATCTCGATGTTCACGACGCCAGTGTCCATGCGCTGATCGGTCCGAACGGCGCCGGCAAGACGACGGTTTTCAATCTGCTCACCAAGTTTTTGCAGCCGACCGCCGGTTCGATCACGCTGATGGGCGCCGACATCACGAAACTGCCACCCGACAAGGTGGCGCGGATGGGGCTGGTCCGCTCGTTCCAGATCTCGGCCGTGTTTCCGCATCTGACCGTGCGTGACAATGTCCGCGTCGCATTGCAGCGTCCGAGCGGGTTGTCGACACAGTTCTGGCTGCCGCTCTCCTCGCTCGACCGGCTGGATGCCCGCGCCGACGAGCTGATCGAGACTGTGGGGCTGAAACGCGAGCGAAACGCGCTGGCTGCCGACCTTTCCTACGGTCGCAAGCGGGTACTGGAGATCGCAACGACGCTGGCACTCGATCCGAAAGTGCTGCTGCTCGACGAGCCGATGGCCGGCATGGGCCAGGAGGATATCGGCACCGTGTCCGCCATCATCCGCGAAGTGGCGAAGACCCGTGCGGTGCTGATGGTGGAGCACAATCTCTCCGTCGTTGCCGATATCTGCCACCACGTCACGGTGTTGCAGCGCGGCGAAATTCTGGCCGAGGGCGATTACGCGACGGTCAGCCAGGATCCGCGCGTCCGCACCGCTTACATGGGCACGGAGGAAGCATGATGGCGCAACCCCTGCTTCAGGTTTCCAATCTCAATGCCTGGTATGGTGAAAGCCACGTCCTGCACGGCGTCGACATGACGGTGCATGAGGGCGAAACCATCACCATTCTCGGTCGCAACGGCGTCGGCAAGACCACGACGCTGCGCACGATCATGGGCATCATCCGCGAACGCCGCGGCGAGATCCTCTTTTCCGGCCAGGACATGTCGCGGGTTCCATTGCACAGAACCGCCCATGCGGGTCTCGGCTTTGTGCCTGAGGAGCGTGGTATCTTCTCGACGCTGACCGTCGAGGAAAACCTCATGCTGCCGCCGGTCGTTGCGCAAGGGGGAATGCCACTCAGCGAGATCTACGAACTATTCCCGAACCTTCACGAACGCCGCTCCAGCCCGGGCACGAAGCTCTCCGGTGGCGAACAGCAGATGCTGGCGATCGCCCGCATCCTGCGCACCGGGGTAAAACTGCTCATCCTCGACGAGCCGACCGAAGGGCTTGCGCCTGTCATCGTGCAGCGCATCGGCGAAGTGCTGAAGACGCTCAAGGACCGCGGCATGACGGTGTTGATGGTCGAACAGAATTTTCGCTTCGCAAGCCGCGTCGCTGACCGGTTCTACCTGATGGACCACGGAAAAATGGTGGCAAATTTCCCGGTCGGCGAACTGCCGGAGAGGATGGACATGCTGCACAAGGTTCTGGGGGTTTGAGCATGGTCGTAATGCAAACGGATCACCGCACGGACGACCTGGCAACGCGCTCGCGTCCAATTTCGGTAAAATCAGACGACGCCAGGAGCGCCGCACCATGACCATGATTTTCGGCATTCCGCTCCAGGCTTTCCTCGGACAGCTCCTGATCGGCCTGATCAACGGCTCTTTCTACGCACTCTTAAGCCTCGGTCTTGCGGTCATCTTCGGGTTGCTGCGGGTCATCAACTTTGCCCACGGCGCGCAGTATATGCTCGGCGCTTTCGTTGCCATGCTGATGCTGCAGTATTTCGGCATCAACTACTGGTTCGCGCTCGTTCTCGCACCTCTCGTCGTCGGCCTGTTCGGAGCAATTACCGAACGCTTCCTGCTGTCACGGCTTTACAAACTGGACCACCTCTACGGCCTGCTCTTCACCTTCGGATTGGCGCTCACCATCGAGGGCACGTTCCGGTATCTCTACGGTTCGTCGGGCCAGCCCTATTCGGTTCCGACGCAGCTTGCCGGCGGCACCAATCTCGGCTTCATGTTCCTACCCATCTATCGCGGCTGGGTGGTGGTCGTCTCCCTGGTCGCCTGTATCGGCACCTGGCTTTTGATCGAAAAGACCAAGCTCGGCGCCTATTTGCGGGCAGCCACGGAAAACCCGATCCTGGTGCAGGCGTTTGGCGTCAACGTGCCGGTGCTTTTGACACTGACCTACGGGCTCGGCGCGGGCCTTGCCGCCTTTGCCGGCGTTCTGGCGGCGCCGATCTACCAGGTCTCGCCGCTGATGGGGTCCAACATCATCATCGTGGTCTTTGCGGTCGTCGTCGTCGGCGGCATGGGATCGATCATGGGTGCGATCCTGACCGGCTACATGCTCGGCATCGCCGAGGGCCTGACGAAAGTGTTTTATCCGGAAGCGTCGAGCATCGTGATCTTCGTGATCATGGCGATCGTGCTGCTTCTGCGGCCAGCCGGTCTTTTCGGCCGGGATGTTTAGGGAAGGATGCCAGAGATGAGCGACATCATCCACACCGCTGCCCCGCCGCGCATCGAGAGATCGGGCACAGCCACGAAAACCTACGCGATCTTCATCGGGTTGGGACTGGTGCTGCTCCTTGTTGCACCGCTGTTCTTCTACCCGATCTTTCTGATGAAGCTTTTGTGCTTTGCGCTATTTGCCTGCGCGTTCAACCTGCTGTTGGGTTACACGGGCCTGTTGTCCTTCGGCCATGCGACGTTCTTCGGCGGAGCCGCCTATTTTACTGCCCATGTCGTAAAGGTCTGGGGTCTGTCGCCGGAACTCGGCATTCTCGTCGGCGCATTCGGAGCGGCCGTGCTTGGCCTGATCATGGGCTTCTTTGCCATTCGACGGCAGGGCATCTACTTTGCGATGATAACGCTTGCGCTTTCGCAGATGTTCTTCTTCTTCTGCCTGCAGGCGGAATTCACGCATGGCGAAGACGGCATCCAGTCCGTGCCGCGCGGCCACCTGTTCGGCTTTATCGATCTCAGCGAAACGACGAACATGTACTATTTCGTGCTGGCCGTCTTCTTGATCGGCATGGCGATCATCTGGCGGTTCATCAACTCGCCCTTCGGCATGATCCTCAAATCGATCCGCGAAAACGAGCAGCGCGCCATCTCGCTCGGCTATTCCGTATCCCGCTACAAGCTCGGCGCCTTTGTCACGTCGGCGGCGCTTGCCGGGCTTGCCGGCGGAACCAAGGCGCTCGTCTTCCAGTTCGCGACGCTGACCGATGTCGGCTGGCAGATGTCCGGCGAGGTGATCCTGATGACGCTGCTTGGGGGCATCGGCACGCTGATCGGACCGATCTTTGGCGCCGGGCTTGTCGTGGCGTTGCAGAACTACCTCGCGACCTCGGAATTTCCCGTCACGATCATCACCGGCGTGGTCTTCATGGTCTGCGTCCTCCTCTTCCGGCGCGGCCTGATCGGGGAATTCTACGCCTCGCGGCTTGGCCGAAAACTGGGCTTCGAGCATCGCCGCTGATTGGCTGAAGATCATGGAAACCTACGACTACATCATCATCGGTGCCGGAAGCGCCGGCTGCGTTCTTGCGAACCGCCTTTCGGCCGATAGCCGCAACAGCGTGCTGCTGCTGGAAGCCGGCGGGACCGACAACTATCACTGGGTGCATATCCCGGTCGGCTATCTCTATTGCATCAACAACCCGCGCACCGACTGGTGTTTTGCCACCGAAAAGGAAAAAGGCCTCAACGGCCGCTCCCTGTTTTATCCGCGCGGAAAGCTGCTCGGTGGCTGCTCCTCGATCAACGGCATGATCTATATGCGCGGCCAGGCGCGCGATTACGACCTATGGCGGCAGATGGGATGTGCCGGCTGGGGCTGGGACGACGTGCTGCCGCTGTTTCGCAAGAGCCAGGACTTCTACAAGGGCGGCGACGATCTGCATGGCGAAGGCGGCGAATGGCGGGTCGAAAAGCAGCGTCTGCACTGGGCGGTGCTCGACAGTTTCCGCAAGGCGGCGGAACAGGCGGGCATCCCGATGATCGAGGATTTCAACCGCGGCGACAACGAAGGCTCAAGCTATTTCGACGTCAACCAGCGTTCGGGCATTCGCTGGAACACCTCCAAGGCCTTTCTGCGGCCCGCGATGAAGCGGCCGAACCTACGCGTCCTCACCAAGGCGCATGTCCGCCGCCTGATCATCGAAACCGGTGAGGTGAAAGGCGTCGAGTTCCAGCAGAATGGCGTGTCGCAGGTGGCTCATGCCCGGCGCGAGACGGTGCTTTCGGCCGGCGCGATCGGGACGCCGCATGTGCTCGAACTCTCAGGCGTCGGACGCGGCGAGGTTCTGGCGGACGCCGGGGTCGAGATGGTCAAGGAGGTGCGACAGGTCGGCGAAAACCTGCAGGATCACCTGCAGCTACGGCTGGTCTACAAGGTCACCGGCGTGCCGACGCTGAACGAGAAAGCCTCTCGCTGGCTCGGCAAGGCTGCGATCGGGCTGGAATATGCGCTGAAACGCTCAGGACCTATGTCCATGGCTCCAAGCCAGCTCGGGATTTTTACCCGGTCGGGTCCGGACAAGGAAACGGCTGATCTCGAATACCATGTCCAACCGGTCTCGCTGGACCGCTTCGGGGATCCGGTTCATGCTTTTCCGGCAATCACCGCAAGCGTATGCAATCTTCGCCCCGAAAGCCGCGGTTCCGTGCATCTGAAAGGCCCGGATTTTGCAGCAGCGCCGGCGATCCGGCCGAACTATCTTTCGACAGCTGCCGACCGCAGTGTCGCGGCAAGTTCGATCCGGCTGACCCGCAACATCGTCGCGCAGCCTGCTTTCGCCCGCTACCAGCCGGAAGAATACAAGCCGGGACCGGCGTACGACACGGATGCAGATCTGGAGCGCGCTGCCGGCGAAATAGGAACGACGATTTTCCATCCCGTGGGCACGGCCCGGATGGGGTCGGATCCCGATAGCGTCGTCGATCCGCGACTGAAAATGAGAGCACTCGGCCGGCTGAGAATTGCCGACGCATCAATCATGCCCGCCATCACATCGGGCAACACGAATTCTCCGACGATCATGATTGCCGAAAAGGCGGCGGCGATGATCTTGGCGGACAATCGGTAAGGGGGGACTATGAGCAAGGTTGCATTCGTTGGACTTGGGAACATGGGCGGGCCGATGGCGGCCAATCTCGTCAAGGCGGGACATGACGTCTGGGGCTTCGATCTTTCGGAGGCGAGCAGGAATGCCGCAAGCGCGCATGGCGTCAACGCGGCAAGCACCCTCCCCCAGGCTGTGCTGAATGCAGACTGCATTATCACCATGCTGCCCAAGGGCCAGCATGTCCTCGCCGTCTGGTCGGATCTGGCATCCGTGATCCCCGAGGGAACGCTGCTCATCGATTGTTCGACCGTGGACGTGGAGAGCGCCCGCAAGGCGCATGCTCTGGGCAGCGCGATGGGTTGCCTCTCTCTCGATTCTCCGGTGTCCGGGGGAACGACCGGCGCGGAAGCGGGCACGCTGACATTCATGGTGGGCGGCTCGGAGAGTGCGTTTGCGTCGGGTAAGGCTATCCTCGAAGCCATGGGCCGCAAGATTGTCCACTGCGGCGGCGATGGTGCGGGTCAGGCTGCAAAGATCTGCAACAACATGATCCTCGGCATCTCGATGATCGGCGTCTGCGAAGCGTTCGGCCTGGCTGAAAAGCTCGGCCTCTCGCATCAGGCGCTGTTCGATGTCGCCTCGACCTCATCGGGCCAGTGCTGGTCGCTGACGACCTATTGCCCCGTGCCCGGTCCCGTGCCGACATCGCCTGCCAACAACGACTACCGCCCCGGCTTTGCCACGGCGTTGATGCTGAAGGACTTGCTGCTGTCACAAGAGGCAGCACAACAATCCGGCGCCGCGACACCGCTCGGAGCCCACGCGGCCGACCTCTACGCCCAGTTCGAGGCAGCCGGACACGGCGGCGAGGACTTTTCCGCCATCATCCGGATGCTGCAGGAGATACCGCGGGAATAAGATGGTTTGGGAGTTGGAACGCCGGCATATGCCGCAAATTCAACCGGATATGCCGGTCAGCTCCTTCTGAACTTTAAGCAGTGACGGAATGTAACGGTCAGCGACAGCCTGCATCGGCTCCTCTGACGCGGCTAGCCCGATGTTCAGCGCGGCGACGACTTGGCCGCGGGGGCCGAATAGCGGGACGGCCAGAGAGCGAAGGCCGATTTCGACCTCCTGATCGATGCAGGCATAGCCGCGATCACGGATGCGGAGCAGTTCGCCCTTGAGCGTTTCGATGTCGGTCACGGTCTTTGCCGTCCTCGCCACGAGCGGCTTTAATGAAAGAAGATCTTCTGCCTGCTCGACAGGAAGTGCTGCCAGCATCACCCGCCCCATGGAGGTGCAGTAGGCTGGAAGGCGTGAGCCGGGCATCAGCGAAATCGACATGACCCTGCGCTGCGCGGCCCGCGCGACGTAGACGATGTCACTCGCATCAAGAATGGAAACGGATGTGCTTTGGCCTGTCTGTTCGGACAGGTCATCGAGCCAGGGCTGCACGATCTTCGGCAATGGCATCGCTGCCAGGCATCCCGTCCCCAGTCGCAAGACGCGGGGCGTGACGGTGAAGAATTTTCCGTCATAGGCGCAATAGCCGAGTTCGGAGAGCGTCAGGAGGCATCGTCTCACCGTCGCGCGATCATAACCGGTGAGCTGTGAGGCTTCGGCGATGCTGAGACGCGGTCGCTCGGCAGAGAAGGCTTCTATGACCTTGAGGCCCTTTGCCAGCCCGCCCATCATGTCTCTGATCTTGACGTCCAACAGAGCCTCGTTTTGTGCGATAATCGTACAAAGAGACGATATCGCACAAATGGTTTGCCGTCCATCCTCATGGGATTTAGTTGTTTCTGCAGCGGGAGCGGTTTGCGGAGGATACTGATGGATAAAACAATTCGGACTTTGGCTGATGCCGTGTCCAAGATCACCGACGGTGCCACGGTGATGATCGGTGGTTTCGGAGGCTCCGGTGCGCCGATCGAACTCATCCACGCGCTGATCGACAGCGGTCCTAAAAACCTGACCGTGATCAATAACAACGCCGGGAACGGACGCATCGGCATTGCGGCAATGATCGATGCGGGCATGATCGCGAAGATGATCTGCTCCTTCCCTCGCTCGTCCGATCCGCGCGCCTTCACCGATACCTATCTGGCCGGAAAGATCGAGTTGGAACTCGTCCCCCAGGGCACGCTTGCCGAGCGGATCCGCGCAGGTGGCGCCGGCATACCGGCCTTCTACACGCCGACGGGTTATGGAACGGAACTCGCCGAGGGCAAACCAGTCGCCGAGTTCGATGGACGACATTATGTGCAGGAGCGCTGGCTCAAGGCCGACTTTGCCATCGTCAAGGCGCATCTGGGCGACACCCATGGCAACCTCACCTATCGCAAGGCCGGCCGGAACTTCAATCCTCTGATGTGCATGGCGGCGACCACGACCATCGCCCAGGTCTCGCAGATCGTTGAACCCGGCGACATCGACCCCGAACACGTGATCACGCCCGGCATCTTTGTCGATGCGGTGGTCGAGGTTTCAAACCCTCAGCAAGAAGAAGAACTCATCCGGGCCGGAGTGGCCTATGCCGGAGGAATGAGCGCATGAGCGGCGAAACTCAGACACTGGACACCCGCGAAGACATCAAACTGTCGAACACGCAGATCGCTTGGCGTGCCGCGCAGGATATCGAAGATGGCGCCTATATCAATCTCGGGATCGGTTTTCCGGAAATGGTCGCCCGCTATCAGCCGCCCGGCAGACAGGCGATCTTCCATACGGAAAACGGCATCCTCGATTTCGGCGAGCCTCCGGCAGCCGGTGAGGAAGACTGGGATCTGATCAACGCGGGCAAAAAGGCCGTCACGGTCAAGCCCGGCGCGGCTTTCTTTCATCATGCGGACAGCTTCGCCATGGTGCGGGGCGGCCATCTCGACGTTGCAATCCTCGGCGCCTATCAGGTGGCGGAAAATGGCGACCTCGCCAACTGGCGCGTTGGCTCCAAAGGCGTGCCGGCGGTCGGCGGCGCGATGGATCTGGTGCATGGTGCCAAGCAGGTTTACGTCATCACCGAGCATGTGACGAAGGACGGCAAGCCGAAACTTGTCTCCAAATGCACATTTCCCCTGACTGGCGTCGGCTGCATCACGAGGGTCTATACGAGCCATGCGGTGATCGATATCGCGGACGGCCGTTTTGTCCTGCGTGAAAAGCTCGCCGCAATGACCATCGAGGAATTGCAGGCGATGACCGGCGCGCAGCTCCATGTCGACGGCGCTGTTGCCGATCTTGTCGTACCGGCGCTTTGAGGAGAGATCGATGACCGAAGCATTTATCTGCGATTATATCCGTACCCCGATCGGTCGTTTCGGCGGCGCGCTGTCATCGGTCCGTGCGGACGATCTGGGCGCTGTACCTCTTAGGGCACTGATGGAGCGAAACGCTGCCGTCGACTGGGAAGCGGTCGGCGACGTGGTCTTTGGCTGCGCCAACCAGGCGGGCGAAGATAACCGGAATGTCGCGCGCATGTCGCTGCTGCTTGCCGGCCTGCCTGTTTCCGTATCCGGCACGACGATCAACCGTCTCTGCGGATCGGGCATGGATGCCGTGATCACCGCTGCCCGCGCCATCAAGGCCGGCGAAGCCGAGATTATGATTGCCGGTGGCGTTGAAAGCATGAGCCGTGCGCCATTTGTGATGCCGAAGGCCGAGACCGCGTTTTCGCGCAACGCCGAGATCTATGACACCACCATTGGGTGGCGTTTCGTCAATCCGCTGATGAAAAAGCAGTATGGCGTCGATTCCATGCCGGAAACGGGCGACAACGTCGCGATCGATTATCACGTCTCTCGCGAGGATCAGGACGCTTTTGCACTGCGCAGCCAGGAGAAAGCCTCCGCAGCTCAGCAGAACGGCCGTCTAGCGCGCGAAATCACACCAGTCAGCGTCCCGCAACGCAAGGGCGACAGCATCATTGTCGACAAGGACGAGCATCCCCGTACGACCAGCCTGGAGGCATTGGCCAAGCTCAGGCCGGTGAACAAGATCGAAGGCGGCACGGTCACGGCCGGCAACGCATCCGGCGTCAATGACGGGGCCGCGGCACTGATCATCGCCTCGCAGGAAGCGGCCCTAAAATATGGCCTGACGCCGATTGCACGCATCCTCGGCGGCGCTGCGGCTGGCGTTCCGCCACGGGTGATGGGCATCGGGCCTGCGCCAGCGACGCAGAAACTCTGCGCACGCCTCGGCCTGTCGCCGCAGGATTTCGGGATTGTCGAGCTGAACGAAGCCTTCGCCTCTCAGGGCATCGCCGTTTTGCGCGAGCTCGGAATTCCAGATCATGCGGAGCATGTCAACGCGAATGGCGGTGCCATCGCGCTCGGTCACCCGCTCGGCATGTCCGGAGCACGCATTGCCGGAACTGCGGCACTGGAGCTGTCGCTGGGGAGTACGCGATACGCGCTTGCCACGATGTGCATCGGCGTTGGCCAGGGGATAGCTCTAGCTTTGGAACGAGTTTAGGGGGATTGCAGCCGGAGCTCGAAGACAATTCGACGCCTCCGGCAACCATTGGCGGCGGTGACTGTTGATAAGCGAGGCGCACGGCAAGAACACAAGCCGGATAGCGTCTCCCCCTCGAAAACTCGTAAGGATCGGCAGCATGAACGAACCGCAGGAGTTTGCGCACAGCACCAATGGAGATCGGTGGTTTATAGAGCCCGCTCCCGAGAACCAGCACCCAACAGTTATTCACCGTGGCAACTTGCCGTCCGGTGGCCACGAAACGCGGATCCCAGTGGACGTGTTCTTAAGTCAACACCCACGTGGCCCCGAGCACGACGCGCTTGAGCGGATGCTATCTGCACTTCCCGTTAGAAACTCCACGATTGAGACTGGGACTGCGTCCGGCCTGTCGATGCTGGCCCATCAGTATCTGCGTCTCGGTGGCCGTCGCAGCGCTACGCGTGCATGGGGAACCGATACCAAAGAAGCTGAAGATTTCTGGAACGAGAATATCGCTGTGCTCGACACCGGGGGAAGGCGTGAAGTCGAGACGTATCTGCCCACGATCGGAGGTCCGTGATCTCTGGTCGACTGTAGCGGTAGTCGGAGCCACGGGCATGAAACAAGATCGGCCGCGCAGGCTGCGGGCCGAGTTCATTCCAAGTCGGACTGGTGTCAGGCCTTCTTGGCGCGCTTTGCAATCAGTGCAGCGGTCGCAGAGGCGCGGTCTTCAATTTCTTTTGCAAGGCGCGCAGCCTTGAGCCGAGCCGTCTTTGAGTCACGTTCGGCGACGTGTGCGTTTAATTCTGCGACCGCTTCGACGCGGGAGAAAAACTGGGTCTGGGTCTGAGCAAATGCGGCTTCCGCACGCTCGCGCGACTTCGACATTGTTTCCGTCATTTCTTATCCAATCCTGGCGGTAGACGCCAAATAAGAAGGCCGAGCACGTATGCTCGGCCCTCACCAACTGCTACTTCGACAGTGCCAGTACATCCGTGGTCAAAGCGAAGCAAAAATCGAATTAAGCAGCCTGAAGGTTGCAGGCCGACATCTTGCCCGACTTTGCGT
Source organism: Neorhizobium sp. AL 9.2.2 (assembly GCF_013317225.1). Classification (NCBI taxonomy): domain Bacteria; kingdom Pseudomonadati; phylum Pseudomonadota; class Alphaproteobacteria; order Hyphomicrobiales; family Rhizobiaceae; genus Neorhizobium; species Neorhizobium sp. AL 9.2.2. The sequence continues at coordinate 623,938 of NZ_JAALXU010000009.1, read as the reverse complement.
CGCGCTCAAGTTCGTAGCCCAGCTTCTGGCCTTCGACGATTTCGCGCATTCCGGCGCGCTCGACTGCGGAGATGTGAACGAACGCATCAGCGCCGCCATCGTCAGGCTGAATGAAGCCGAAGCCCTTAGTGGAATTAAACCATTTTACTGTGCCGGTGGTCATAGTGAACCCTTTCAAAGCATAGAGAAGAAATCTGCAAAACGAGATCTTGCAGAAGGTGATAGCGATTTGTTTTGAAGAGGAAGTTCGCTCAGGCGCTTCGTTCGAAGCGCAATAACCAAAGATCAGCAAGCAAAATATCGATAAACCACAAATAGCGGCTACGCTCCCGAAAGTCAACTTTTAGTTTCCCCGGCCCGACTGGAGCGCTTTCGAAGAGGCTGAGTGAGCGACAACGGAACCGATTGTGGATCAGCTTGTTTCTGCTCAGAACGCTAGACTGGAGATCAAACCATGCAAGAAACACGTCGCCCGACACCTCCCCATCCCGCCCAGCATCAGGATCCGCCAGGCCAGACCGCATTGATGGATCCGGCGCCGGATCATGGCGAACACTCCTACAAGGGCAATGGTCGTCTTGAGGGCAAGGTCGCGCTGATTACCGGTGCCGATTCAGGCATCGGCAAAGCTGTGGCGATCGCATTCGCCCGCGAAGGCGCGGATATCCTGATTTCGTACCTCAGCGAACACGAAGACGCTGAAGACACGGCGAAGTGGGTGCGCGAAGCAGGCCGCAAGGCAGTGGTCGTTCCCGGAGACATCAAGTCGGAAGAGCATTGCAACGCGCTCGTGAAGCGCACGGCCGATGAGCTCGGAAAAATTGACATCCTCGTCAACAATGCCGCCTTCCAGCGCACCTATGCCACCATTACCGATATCACTGCGGAAGAGTGGGACGAGACGTTCCGGACCAACATCTACGCACCATTCTTCCTATCGAAGGCGGCTGTCCCTCTGATGAAGCCGGGTAGCTCGATCATCAACACGACGTCGATCCAGTCGCGTCAACCTTCGCCACAGCTTCTCGCCTACGCCTCGACCAAGGGTGCCATCTCCAACTTCACGGCTGGTCTTGCCGAAATGTTGGCAGAACATGGGATCCGGGTGAATGCCGTCGCGCCGGGCCCGATCTGGACGCCTCTCATTCCCTCGACCATGCCGGCTGAAAAGGCGGCGAAGTTCGGCGAGCAGACCCTGCTCGGTCGTGCGGGCCAGCCAGCCGAATTGGCAGGTGCCTATGTTCTCTTGGCGTCCGACCTTGGCAGCTACATGACTGGCGCCGTCATTCCGGTGACCGGCGGCGAGATCATGATCTGATCCGTTCATTGTCGTTCGGTTTCGGGAAGGCTCGCTCCTCTCCCGAAACCGCTCTCGAAGAGCGAGTTTCGGTACCCAAAGAAACACGAGCCGGATCAGAGGATGTCTCGATCCCCAAACAAACAAGCAAGGAAAACCCAATGGCCGATCATTCCCAGTCGCCTGCTGCCGCGTCTCTTCTTCGCGAACAGGCAGCACAACGCGCCCGCACTCCAGACGAAGTCCTGCAACAGGGCCTCGAGGAGACCTTCCCGGGTTCCGATCCTGTTTCATCTTCGTCCACTGCCACAGGCTTTGGCGGCCCGAGCACGAGTTCAGACGAACCGCTTGTCGATGAAGCGCTGGCATCGGTCCACGACCGCGACAACTCGGCAACTGCCAAAGCACGAGATACGCTGACAGCCCTGCGCGCCGAGCTCGAAAGTTTGAAGGACAGAGCCGTAGAGCCGGCAACCTACCGCGAGTACGCGAACGAACCCCGCCTTATTGTGGACGACATCAAGCGCGGTATCCAAAGATCTCCAATCGGAGCCGTTGGGCTTGCGGCGGCTATCGGATTTCTGTGGGGCATCACGCGATAGCCACGTTCAACCATAAGTATTTGTGACGAAAACTGGAACACCCTGCATTTCCGCCCGTTCGTTCACTAAGAGATTACGCAAAAGTGTTCATGAACGGAGAATGGAAATGGCTTTCAATGTTCTGATTGTCGAAGATCAGCCAATTATTGCAATGGGTCTGGAAGACGCTGTCGAAGCGTTGGGGCACCATTCGATTGGCGTGGCGAGAAACAGAGCGGAAGCCACGTTGCTTGCTGCCACGGCGGATATGGCATTGGTCGATGTCAACCTCGATGACGGTCCAACCGGGCCGGGCATCGGGCGCGACCTCGCAATCGCCGACATCACCGTCTTGTTCATGACGAGCGATCCGGGCGCGCTGGGGGCGGGCGTGAAGGGAACGCTTGGCGTGATGGAGAAGCCGATCCTCGATCTCGAGGTCGTGAAAGCAATCCAGTACGTAGCTGACAGACGCGCCGGGATCGAGGGCACGTGCCCGCCGGACCGCCTCAGAACGTTTCCCGTCATAAAGCAGTAAGGACCGGCGTCGTCCCGATATAGTGTCGGGGCGACCATTAGCCGCTCGCAGCGCGTCGTCTATCGATTATCCGTCGTGTGCCCGAATAATATCAAGGAACGCGTCGCCATAACGCTCAAGTTTCGCTTGCCCGACGCCGGATACACCGAGGAGCGCATCTTGGGTTGTCGGCCTCTGCGTTGCAAACGCGATCAGCGTCGCATCGGCGAATACGACGTAGGGAGGGATCGCCAGATCCTTCGCAATCGTCATTCTCATTTTGCGCAATGCCTCAAACAAGACCGCATCGGTCTCTCCCAACTGCGACCTTGGGTTTTTCGAGCCTGCCGTTTGCCCTCGTGCCGTCTTGCGGCCGGTCACCGGGTCCTTGCGGAAACGGACGGTCCGCTCGTGGCGGAAGACATCGCGTGCCGAAGGCTCCAGTTTCAAAGCTCCGAAAGCCTGGTGATCGACGCGCACCAGGCCTGCGGCCAGAAGCTGGCGATAGACGGACTGCCACGTCTTTTGCGCCAGATCCTTTCCCGCACCGAAGACCGGCATGTCCACATGGCCAAAGCGACGTGTCTTTTCGTTGTCATTGCCGAGCAGGACATCGATCAAATGGCCGGTACCGAACCGTTCCTCTGTTCGATACACGGCAGCGAGCGCCTTGATGGCGGCCTCGGTTCCGTCCCAGGTGTCCACGGGCTTGATGCAGGTATCGCAGTTTCCGCAATGCCCCGCATGCTCTTCTCCAAAATGTGCGAGGATCGCCTGTCGTCGGCAGCCGGCTGTCTCGCAGATAGCAAGCAACGCATTGAGCTTGGCGCGCTCGACCCGCTTGACGTCGTCGCCGGACGTGCCGTTGTCGATCATCCTGCCGCGCTGAATGACGTCGGCCATCCCGTAGGCCATCCAAACTTCGGACGGCAGACCGTCACGACCGGCACGGCCCGTCTCCTGATAATAGGCTTCGACTGAGCTCGGCAAATCCAGGTGCGCGACGTAGCGTACATCGGGTTTGTCGATGCCCATCCCGAACGCGACGGTCGCGACAAGGCAGAGGTCTTCCTCTTTCAAGAAGGCGTCCTGATTGGCATCGCGAACCTCCCGGTCCATACCCGCATGGTAGGGCAACGCGCGGATGCCTTGCGCACTCAGCCACTCCGCGGTCTCCTCGACCTTCGCGCGCGACAGGCAGTAGACGATACCGCTCGATCCCTTGTGATTCTCCAGGAAGCGCAGCAACTGCTGGCGCGGTTGATCCCGTTCAACGATCTCGTAGGCAATGTTCGGGCGATCGAACGATGCGGTGAAGACCCGGGCATTGCGCAGGGTGAGCCTGTCGATAAGATCTTCCCGCGTATGCGGGTCGGCGGTCGCGGTCAGCGCCATACGCGGCACGCCCGGGTAAAGGTCGGCGAGTTCACCGAGCTGCCGATACTCCGGGCGAAAATCATGCCCCCATTGCGAGACGCAATGCGCTTCATCGATTGCAAACAGCGCGACCTTGGCGTCTCCGATCAACTCACGAAACCCTGACGTCACGATCCTCTCGGGGGTCACGTACAGCATGTCGAGCCTGCCGGCCGCGAGCGCGCGTTTGACCTCGCCGAACGTTTCCCGCGGCATGGAGGAATTGATCGAGGCGGCACGGACTCCGATCTGCTTCAACGCCTCGACCTGATCGCGCATCAGCGCAATCAGCGGCGAAACAACGATGCCGACGCCGTCGCGGCAGAGAGCCGGGATCTGAAAGCACAGGGATTTTCCTGCGCCCGTCGGAAACAGCACAACCGCGTCTCCGCCCGAAACAACATGGCGAACGACAGCCTCCTGGTCGCCGCGAAAGGAAGGGTAGCCGTAAACCTTCTGCAAAACCCCGACCGGATCCGCCTGCATACCGCTTTTGCGTTCACCATCTTGGCTGGTTGATTTCGCTTGCATGAGCTCGTTCCGCCTCCATCCTTGCTCGCGAGCCATCTCACAAGGCACGACCTTTGCAAAGCCCGCCGCCGCAGATATCGCCACTATCCATCAAGCGGTTCGTGCCCGAATGACATTGAGGCACGAAACAAATGACCTGATAGAAAATATCAATCGACATACCCCTAGATTTAAGGGGGCAGCGAGATCGCGACCGCGTTGCAAAATTAGCAAACGATAATATTAGATACCGATAATTTGAACACTTTAGGAACATTCTAAAAACCTGCCGGCACCGTTCAAAACGGATTCCCAGACGGTCATAGAGAATATCTATCATATTCTGATCGAAGCAGTCACCATACAGCTACTCTGAAACTGTTTGCAGAAACTGCGGACAGGCCAGCTCTCATGGGCCAGCTTTCTCAGGCCTCTCGGACGCAAAATGTCCGGCTCGCGATTGCATCGCAACATCGTGATGAAACAGCACCGTACGATTTGCCGCCTTCCGCGTTACCTGCCGAGCAACTCATCTCGGCAGCGACGAAACAGGCCAAATTACGATGATCCCCACACAGTTCTCCTACCCGAAGAAGGGGTTGCTGCCGCGGCTCGCAGCCATCGGCTGTGCCGTTGCGCTTGCCGGCTGCAATCTGCAGGCCGAGGAGGAAGCAAAGCCACCGCGCCAGCCAACGGAAGTTGGGATTGTGACGGCGATGACAGAAGACGTGCCGCTCGTGAACGAGCTTGCAGGTCGCACCTCCCCGTTCGAGACTTCTGAGGTCAGGCCCCAGGTGTCAGGGATCATCGAGGCTCGCTCGTTTACCGAAGGTGCTTTCGTCAAGAAGGGAGACACGCTCTACCAGATCGATGCAAGCCTGTTCGAAGCCTCGGTTGCGGAGGCACGCGCCAATCTCGAAAGTGCCAAGGCCGGCGAAGACAACGCGCGGATCGAATTCGAACGTTTAAAGCCCCTGGCGCAAAAGGGAGCGGTTAGCGAGCAGGCGTTTACGGATGCCACTGCAGCGCTCCGGTCTGCCACTGCGGCCGTCGCACAGAACAATGCGAAGCTCCAGACCGCGGAGATCAACCTGCGCTACAGCAAGGTGACCGCGCCGATCAGCGGCAGGATCGGCCGTTCGCTGGTGACGACAGGTGCGCTCGTATCGGCTCAGCAGACGCAGGCCTTGGCGACCATCCAGCGCCTCGACCCAATCTTCGTCGATATTCAGCAATCCTCGACCGCGCTTTTAAAGCTGCGAGATGCGATGGCCTCGAGCGAATTGTCCAAGGACACGGCCGAGGTGCGTTTGAAACTGGAAGACGGTCAGGAATATCCGCTTCCGGGCAAACTCCAGTTTACCGATGTCACCGTCAATCCGTCGACCGGATCTGTCACACTTCGCGCCGAGTTTCCGAACCCCGACGCAATCCTGCTGCCAGGCATGTATGTCCGCGCAGTTCTCTCACAGACTCAGGCGAAGGATGCGATCCTCGTGCCGCAGCAGAGCGTGACGAGGAGCCCGACGGGAGAGGCAAGCGCGCTCGTGGTCGGCGACGGAGATACCGTCCAGCGGCGAGCGCTCCAGGTCGCTCAGGCTGTCGGCAATCGCTGGCTCGTAACCGAAGGCCTTGCTCCTGGAGACCGGGTCATCGTTGAAGGCGTCTCCAAGGTCAAACCCGACGACAAGGTCAAGATTGTCGACGTGGGTAAGAAGCAGACCGCAGAAGCAACAGAGAACAAGGCGGTCCCCGCGCTATGATCAGCCGTATCTTTGTCGATCGTCCAATCTTTGCCTGGGTGATCGCGATCGTGATCATGTTGGGTGGTATCGGCTCCATCCTGACGCTTCCGGTCGAGCAGTATCCGGATATCGCGCCGCCGCAGGTGAACATCCGCGCCAATTACACTGGGGCTTCAGCTGCAACGCTTGAAACCAGCGTGACACAGGTGATCGAGCAGCAGCTTACCGGCATCGACGGCCTCATCTACTTCACGTCGACCTCCAGCGCCGAAGGCCAGGTCACGATCGCGGTAACATTCGACAAGGGCACCGATCCCGATATCGCACAGGTTCAGGTTCAAAACAGAGTGCAGCAGGCTCTCTCTCGTCTGCCCCAGCAAGTGCAGCAGCAAGGTCTCACCGTTACGAAATCCAACAGTGACTTTTTGCTTGTCGCCGCAGTTTACGACGAAACCGATAAGGCGAAGGATTCCGACATTTCGGACTACATTGCCGCCAATCTCCAGGAGCGGATCGGTCGCCTTCCCGGCGTCGGCGATACCAACCTTTTCGGCTCGCAATACGCGATGCGCATCTGGCTCGACCCGGGTCGTTTGTTTTCATACGGGATGATGCCGTCGGACGTCATCACCGCGATCGAGGCGCAGAATACGCAGGTTGCGGCCGGCCAGATCGGCGCCCAACCCTCCCCCGACACGCAGATGCTGAATGCGATCGTGACCGCCCGTTCGCGCCTGACGACACCGGAGGAGTTCCAGCGGATCGTCATCCGCACGGACGAAAGCGGCGCACGTGTCACCTTGGCGGATGTCGCCCGCGTCGAACTCGGACAGGAAAGCTATACGCGCTTCACCCGTTTCAACCGTCATCCGGCATCCGGCATTGCCGTTCAGCTTGCCCCCGGCGCGGACGCGCTTGAAACGGCCGAGCTGGTGAAAGCGGCTATCGATGGCGAAGCGGCAAACATGCCGGATGGCTACCGCGTCACCTACCCTCGTGACTCCACCGAGTTCATCCGGCTTTCGATCGAGGAAGTGGTGAAGACACTGATCGAGGCGATCGTTCTTGTCGTCATCGTCATGTTCGTCTTCCTGCGCAGCTGGCGTGCGACGCTTATTCCAGCACTTGCCGTCCCGGTCGTCGTGCTCGGCACGTTCGGCGTGCTCGCACTGTTCGGATATTCGATCAACACGCTCACCCTATTCGGACTGGTCCTTTCGATCGGTCTTCTGGTCGATGACGCGATCGTCGTCGTCGAGAATGTCGAACGTGTCATGGAGGAAGAGCCGGACTTAAGCCCCCGAGACGCGACGCTTCGCTCGATGGGTGAAATCCAGACTGCGTTGATTGCGATCGCGCTGGTCCTGTCGGCGGTGTTTGTTCCGATGGCATTCTTCGGCGGCTCAACCGGTGTCATTTACCGGCAGTTCTCGGTCACTGTTATCTCCGCAATGGTTCTGTCGGTCGTGGTGGCGCTGGTGCTGACGCCGGCCCTGACCGCAACCCTCATGAAACCACGCGTCAAAGAGAATGCGCCGAAGCGCACTGGTGGTCTGATCCGGCGATTTGGGACGATGTTCGACCGCGGCTACGGCTGGGTTCAAAAGACATATCTCGCGGCCGTAACGATCGCCATCCGCAGGATCTGGCTTTCGATCATCGCCTTTTGTGCGCTGGTCGGCGCCGTCGTGTTTCTCTTCCTCCAACTTCCCGGCGGCTTTCTTCCGGTTGAGGATCAGGGTTACGGCGTGGTTCAGTACACGCTTCCGCCCGGCGCAACACGCGTTCGCACGGTCGAGACGGCAGCCGCGATCGAAGACCACTTCCTCGGACCGGAACAGGCGAATATTGCTGGCCTGTTTACGATTTCGGGTTTCCGTTTCAGCGGTTCCGGCCAGAACGTCGGTCAGGGTTTTGTGCAGTTCAAGCCATGGGACGAACGAGTGGGCGAAGAGAATGCGGCCGCCTCGATTGTGGCGCGTGCCACAGCCGCGCTCGGGCGCTCCTTGCGCGACGCCCAGTTCTTCGCGCTGACACCGCCATCGGTGCAGGGACTGGGTCAGTCCAACGGCTTCACCATGCAACTTTTGAACAATGGCGATCTCAGCCTGACGGAATTCAAGCAGCGGCGCGACCAGCTTCTCGCTGCGGCGACTGCGGATCCGACACTTGCGCGCGTACGTCCGAGCGGACTTGAAGACGTCCCGACGTTACAGATCGACATAGACGACGAAAAGGTCGGCGCACTCGGGATCCAGCAGTCCGATGTCGATGCAACCCTGAGCGCAGCCTGGGGTGGCGTCTATGTCAACGATTTTGTGGACCGTGGGCGCGTGAAGCGGGTTTACGTCCAGGGTGACGCCGCCCACCGCGGCGCTGTCGAGGATCTCGATGGCTGGTATGTACGCACGGCAAGCGGCGAAATGGCACCTTTCTCTTCGTTTGCCAAGACGAGCTGGTCCCAGGCGCCGACAACGCTGACGCGGTTCAACGGGTTGCAGTCCTATGAAATCCAGGGACAAGCGGGACCGGGCCTAAGCTCCGGTCAGGCAATGGACCGTATGACGGAACTGGCCGCGGACCTGCCGGGGACGTCGGTGGCCTGGAGCAGTCTCTCGTACCAGGAAAGACTGTCCGCCGGACAGGCGCCCATCCTCTACGGGCTGTCGCTTCTCGTCATCTTCTTATGTCTTGCAGCACTTTACGAAAGCTGGTCGATCCCGTTCTCGGTCATGCTCATCATCCCGCTTGGCATCATCGGAGCGGTCTGTGCTGTCACGTTGCGCGGACTGGAGAACGACGTTTACTTCCAGATCGGCCTTCTGACCACGATGGGCCTTTCCGCAAAGAATGCGATCCTGATCGTCGAGTTCGCGGAACAGGCGGAACGGGCCGGCAAGAGCGCTTACGATTCGGCCATGGAAGCCGCCCGCCTGCGGCTAAGACCGATCCTGATGACCAGTCTTGCCTTCATCTTCGGCGTTTTGCCGCTTGCAATTTCGTCCGGCGCGGGTGCACAGAGCCGCATCGCGATCGGTACGGCGGTCATCGGCGGCATGATCACGGCGACGATCCTTGCAACGCTTTACGTCCCGCTGTTTTTCGTGCTCGTACGGCGCATCTTCAGCGGCCGCAGAGCTAAGGCAGAAAATCTGGAGGCCAAGACAGAGACCGCATAGCAGCAGCATGTCCGTTATAGATGCGGCTGTCCTTCTCGCGCGGTCCGGTTAAAACCTCATGATCTACTTCACAAGCGACACCCATTTTGCCGATACTCGCGTGTTGCGCATCGACCGGCGACCGTTCCCGGACATGGTCGCGCACGACGCGGCACTCATTCAATACTGGAATGATATAGTCGGCGCTGACGACGATGTCTGGCATCTCGGCGATTTCATGTCGGTACGCGGTGGCGATTGCGATGCGCTACTGGCAAAGCTCAACGGCCGCAAACACCTGATCATCGGCAATAACGACCCGGAGACCACGACGTCGGCCAGTGGCTGGACGTCCGTGCAGCACTATCATGAGCTTCATATCGACGATGTCCATCTGATCCTCTGCCACTACGCGTTTCGCACCTGGAACAAGATGGGCAAGAAATCGATCAACCTCCACGGCCACTCGCATGGCCGGCTCAAACCGCTGCCACGGCAGTTTGATGTTGGCGTCGATGCGCAGGGGCTTCGGCCGGTAACGCTGGAGGATGTCGTCAAGAAGAAGGCTGCGCCAAAGATCGCCTCTGTCGTGACACTGGGCGGCGGACATGCAAGCGGATAGAAGAGAGCGGTTTTTGTTGAAGAGGGAATTCCAACTTCTGGGCGCTGGCGCTTTGATGGTCGCGGCTGCCTTTGCCGACCCTGTCGCTGCCGAGACCTCACTTCCGGAACCAACCAAAGAGACGGAGTGCCTCTACGAGCGGCGCGACGGCGACGAAGCGCTCTGCATCGCCAAGGAGACGTTCAACGTCGATCTCTGTCACGCGATCGAACATTTCGCGACAGAACAGAAGATCCCGCCCGCCTTTTTCGCCCGCCTGATATGGCGTGAAAGCCTGTTTCGGCCTGAAGCAGTCAGCCCGAAGGGCGCGCAGGGTATCGCGCAGTTCATGCCGGATACGGCCCGTCTACGCGGTTTGAACAACAGCTTCAACGTTCTCGAAGCGCTTGATGCCTCCGCGACATATCTCGCTGAAATGAGAGGTAAGTTCGGCAATTTCGGTCTCTCGGCGGCCGCTTACAATGCCGGCGAAGCACGGCTGCAGAGGTTCCTCACCTCGGGAAGCCTGCCGATGGAGACGCGGGACTACGTCTTCGCGATTACAGGCTATCCCGCGGAAGTCTGGAGAGACAATGCTCCGGCGGTTGCCGCACCCGATCTGGACCCTCAAAAACCGTTTAAGGACGCCTGCGTCGCGCTGGCGGACACTCGTCGCATCAACGATCCGGTTCTCGGTGCGTCAGCCGACTGGGCGCCTTGGGGTGTCCAGCTCGCCGCGCATTATAACCCTGGCGTTGCCGGCCGGCTATTTGCCGCCTCGGTTGCGAAACTGCCCTCGCCGCTTAATGCCGAACGGGCACTTATCGTGCGCCAACGCGGCGGAAATTTCGGTCGTCGTCCGCGCTACGCAGCCCGCATCGGTGAGGAAAGCCGGGCCGCTGCAGTCAAGCTTTGCAATGAAATCAAAGCCCACGGCGTTTCCTGCACGGTTCTCAAGAACCGCTGAACCGTGGACCCTGTGTGTGGGCGTCGATACCGTTTCCTGAGAAATCGTCGGCGGGCCTTACTCGAATTCCATGATCAGTTCATCAACCGCAAGGCTCTGGCCGGGCAATGCTGTCACCCGCTTCACCACGCCACGACGTTCCGCCTTCAGGACATTTTCCATCTTCATCGCCTCGACAGTCGCCAGCGTCTGACCTGCTTCCACCTGATCGCCCACGCCGACCGTGACCGAGGTGATGACGCCGGGCATCGGGCAAAGCAGCATTCGCGACATATCGGGCGGGACCTTGACCGGCATCAGGCGTGCAAGCTGCGCAACACGCGGTGAACGCACCCGCGCCCTGACATCCATACCGCGCCAACGTAGCCGGATGGCCGATCCGATCAGATCGATTTTCACTTCGGCAACTCTGTCACCGATGGTAAAACTGGCAAGTCGCTTGCCGGGCAGCCAGTCCGAAGAGATCGCGAAGCGACTGCCATCTGCAAATACGACGGCGCTTTCTGCCGATCCGGTCTCGATCGTGACCGTTTCCTCAGCGTCTGCCAGCGCCACGATCCAGTCCTTGGCCGCCACGCGGCGAGCGGTCGCAAGCGTTCCTGAGATCTGCAGCGCCCGCTGCCTGATCATCTGATGCGCAAACGCCGCAATCACTGCCAGCGTCCGCAACGCATCCGCATCGGGATGCACACCGGAAAAGCCATCGGGAAACTCCTCGGCGATATAGGCGGTCGTCAAGTTGCCGGAGCGGAAACGCTCCTGGCTCATAACCGCCGAGAGGAAGGGTAGGTTGTGGCCGATGCCCTCGACCTCAAAACCGTCGAGCGCAGTCGCCATCGCATCGATCGCAGCCGTCCTGTCTTTCGCCCAGGTGCAGAGCTTGGCGACCATCGGGTCGTAGTACATCGAGATCTCGCCACCCTCGAAGACGCCGGTATCGTTGCGCACGATCGTGCCATCGTGCTTGACGCCCTCGACCGGTGGACGGTAGCGGCTGAGCCTGCCGATCGACGGCAGGAAATTGCGATAGGGATCTTCGGCATAGAGCCGGCTTTCGATCGCCCAGCCTTCAAGCTTCACGTCGTCCTGGCTGAGGGCCAGCTTTTCACCGGCCGCGATTCGGATCATCTGTTCGACGAGATCGACGCCGGTAATTAGCTCCGTCACGGGATGCTCGACCTGCAGCCGGGTGTTCATTTCGAGGAAGTAGAAATTCCTGTTGCTGTCGACGATGAATTCGACTGTGCCCGCGGAGAAATAACCAACGGCCTTTGCGAGCAAGACGGCCTGCTCGCCCATCGCTTTCCGGGTCTGCTCATCGAGGAAAGGAGACGGCGCTTCCTCGATGACCTTCTGGTTTCGCCTCTGGATCGAGCATTCGCGCTCCCCGAGATAGAGCGTGGTCCCGTGCTGGTCGCCGAGTACCTGGATCTCGATGTGACGCGGTTGCGTCACGAATTTTTCGATGAAGATGCGATCGTCGCCAAAGGAAGACTTCGCCTCGTTTTTGGATGACTGGAAACCCTCCCGGGCTTCGGCATCGTTCCAGGCGATCCGCATGCCCTTGCCGCCACCGCCGGCAGACGCCTTGATCATGACCGGATAGCCGATCGAGGAGGAAATCTTTACGGCCTCATCGGCATCCGCAATGAGATCCATGTGACCCGGCACGGTCGAAACGCCCGCTTCGGCGGCGATCTTCTTGGACGTGATCTTGTCGCCCATCGCTTCGATCGCCCTGACCGGCGGACCGACGAAGATGATGCCGGCTTTCTCGAGCGCTGCTGCGAACAGGGCGTTTTCCGACAGAAACCCGTATCCAGGGTGGACGGCATCTGCGCCTGTTTTCGCGACGGCATCGAGAATACGGTCGATGACGATATAGGACTGGTCGGAGGGCGCTGGACCGATATGAACCGCGTCATCCGCCATCCTCACATGCAGCGCATCACGATCAGCGTCCGAATAGACAGCGACGGTTGCGATACCCATCCGCTTGGCGGTCCGGATGACCCGGCAGGCAATTTCGCCGCGATTGGCGATCAGGATTTTCTTGATCATGCTTAGAGCCTCACAGCGGGATTGTGTCGTGCTTTTTCCAATGGGTCTGCACCTGCTTGTCGCGCAACGAGGCAAATGCCCTTGCGATACGACGGCGCGACGAATGCGGCATGATCACATCGTCGATAAAGCCACGCTCTGCCGCGATAAACGGGTTGGCGAACCGTTCCTCGTATTCCCGGGTGCGGGCTGCGATCTTGTCCGGATCGTCAAGCTCCGACCTATACAGGATCTCGGTCGCACCTTTAGCGCCCATAACGGCGATTTCAGCCGTCGGCCAGGCATAGTTGATATCGGCGCCGATATGTTTGGACGCCATCACGTCATACGCGCCCCCATATGCCTTGCGGGTTATCAGCGTCACCATCGGCACGGTGGCCTGCGAATAGGCAAACAGCAGCTTTGCGCCGTGCTTGATGACGCCGCCATATTCCTGCGCCGTGCCCGGAAGGAAGCCCGGCACATCGACCAGCGTCAGCAGCGGAATGGAAAACGCATCGCAGAACCGCACAAACCGCGCCGCCTTGCGCGACGAGTCGATATCGAGGCAGCCGGCCAGCACCATCGGCTGGTTGGCAACGACGCCGATCGTCTGTCCTTCCATGCGAATGAAACCGGTGATGATGTTTTTCGCAAATGCTTCCTGGATCTCGAAGAAGTCGCCTTCATCGGCAAGTGCCGTGATCAGTTCCTTCATGTCATAGGGCTTGGCCGCGCTATCTGGGATCAGCGTATCGAGCCGCATCTCCAACCGCGACGGGTCGTCATGGACAGGGCGAACCGGGGGCTTCTGGCGATTGTTGAGAGGCAGAAAGTCGAATAGCTGCCTGACCGCTTCCAGCGCTTCCACGTCGTTTTCGAATGCGGCATCCGCGACCGAAGATTTCTGAGTATGGGTCGTGGCGCCCCCCAGTTCTTCGGCGGTCACGATCTCGTTCGTTACGGTCTTCACCACGTCGGGACCCGTCACGAACATATAGGACGTGTCGCGCACCATGAAGATAAAGTCGGTCATGGCAGGCGAATAGACGGCGCCGCCGGCGCATGGTCCCATGATCACCGAGATCTGCGGGATGACGCCGGAAACCTCGGCATTGCGGCGAAACACTTCCGCATAGCCGCCGAGCGAGGCGACGCCTTCCTGGATGCGAGCCCCGCCGGAATCGTTGAGGCCTATGACGGGCGCCCCGACCTTCACCGCCATATCCATGATCTTGCAGATCTTCTGGGCATGGGTTTCGGATAGAGACCCGCCGAGCACTGTGAAATCCTGGCTGAAGACATAGACCTGGCGCCCGTTGATGGTGCCCCAGCCGGTCACGACACCGTCGCCGGCCACCTTCTGTGTCTCCATGCCGAAATCCGTGCAGCGATGGGTGACATACATGTCGAACTCCTCGAAGGAGCCCTCGTCCAGCAGGACCTCTATCCGCTCGCGCGCCGTCAGCTTGCCCTTCGCGTGCTGGGCGTCGATCCGTCTTTGGCCCCCTCCGAGACGCGCCTCAGCCCTGCGTTGTTCCAGCTGTTCGATTATCTGCAGCATGCGTTGTCGTCTCCCATCCCCTCGTCCCCGTGCCCCAGCTAAGACTGATGCGACAGCGGCGCGCCTTATGCCTTCGCGATCAAAGATGAAGCTGCGGCTTCGTCTAGAACTATTGCTAACCGCTTGCCGGAGATGACGCCAGCCCCTCCGATAGGCTGACGTCCGCATCCATTTCAAGTTCCCCCGCCCTCGCGGAAGCGGACAATCTGGCAGCTCAGCGTAGCATATATCGCCGCCAGGGATGCTCTTCGCGGAAGCCTAAAACTTCGCGGGCCTTGCGGTTCGAGAGCGGCGCTTCATCCCGACCCATCTCGCGCCAGACCGGCGTATCCGGACAATATTTGGCGAGGAATTCGGCGGTTGGCAGCTCGGCGGTGATCGTGTCGTTGACTGCGTTGAAGACCTGATAGCCAAGCCCGTCTTTCTCCAGGCAGAGATGGACGATCTGACCAAGGTCGCGCGCGTCGATGTAGCTCCACGCATTGCGTTTTCGCGACATCGGCTGTTCAAGGAAATCTGCGAAATCGTCGTATTCGTCAGGCTCGATCACGTTTCCGATGCGCAGAGCATAGACGTCGGCTCCGTAGCGCATGGCAAAGGCGCGAGCGGTTTTTTCGTTGACGACTTTCGACAATCCGTAGCTGTCCATCGGATCGCTGTCGTAATCTTCTTCCAGCGGAAACGCGTGGAAATTCTTGTCACCTTCGGCAAAGCAGACGCCGTAGGTCGTCTCGCTTGAAGCAATCACGACTTTGCGTACGCCGAGCTTCATGGCGGCTTCCAGCACGTTATAGGTGCCCATGACATTGGCTTCGAATGTTTTGTTATCAGGCTCGATCAGCACGCGTGGAACGGCTGCGAAATGGACGACCGCATCGGGTGCCGATGGTGGTGCGCCGTCTTCGAAGCCGGAGAATCCGAAATGCGTCGTCAACGCATTGAAGACCTGGCCGCTGTCGGTGATATCCGTGATCAGCGTATTCACGCCGGGCATATCGAGCGGTTTCAGATCGACATTCAGGACCGAGTATCCCTTCGCCAGAAGATACGATACCGCATGCTTGCCGGCTTTTCCGGTGCCGCCAGTGAAAACGATCCGCTTTGTCATGTTTCTGTTCCCTTCCCATATGTGAGCCATAACCGCCATGCCGGGCGGTCATGGTAGTCCGCGGCAACGTGATCGTCACGCCCCTCCGCGCAGCCTTACGTCGCAGCCGGCCAATCGTTGGCGGGTTCCTCGACAACAGCCTTGTCGCTGGCGCGATCAGGCTCATCGGTTTTCGGAAGCCGCAGATCGACCCCTGTCTTTGCTACGACATCGAGCACATCGCTCTGGGATGCTCCAGCTGCAACGTATTCGTCGACGAGTGCCTCAACCTTCTGGCGAAGTTCGTTTGTCCAATGGCCTTCCATCACTCAGCTCCTTTTTTAAGATCGTCTAACAACTCTATCCATACAGGTGCATGGTCGCTCGTGTGGGCCCAGCCCCGAACATGCGTGTCGACCTCGGCTCGCGAGAGGTCGTCTGCGAGACCTGGGCTCAACAGGAAATGGTCGAGGCGAAGTCCTGCGTTTCGCCCATACGCATTCCGGATGTAGTCCCAGAAGGTGTAGATGCGCTCGTCGGCATGTAACCTGCGAATGGCATCCGTCCAGCCCTGCGCGAGAAGCTCCCTGAATTCATCGCGAACTTCGGCCCGGAACAACGCATCATCTGTCCATCGCTCAGGCTTATAGACGTCGAGTTCGGTCGGTATGATGTTGTAATCACCCGCGATGACGACCGGAACGTCTAATTCTATCAGCTCGGCGGCATAGTCCTGCAGTCGCGAAAGCCACGCGAGCTTGTAATCGAATTTCGGGCCGGGTGAAGGATTACCATTCGGAAGATAGACGTTGCCGACGAGGATACCGTTCACAAGGGCTTCGATATATCGGCTTTGGACATCGTCAGGATCGCCAGGGAGGCCCTTTCGAGTCAGCAGCGGCTCTTCGCCGCGCGCTAGAATCGCCACGCCATTCCAGGATTTCTGCCCGTGCCACACGGCGCCGTAACCGGCTGCTTCAATGGCTTTGATGGGAAACTTTTGATCAGGCGCTTTGAGCTCCTGCAGACACACGACATCAGGCTGCGATTCCTCCAGCCACTGGAGGAGGATATCGATCCGCCCGTTGATGCCGTTGACGTTGTAGCTGGCTATTTTCACGCGAATTGTACCCGAGTGCTACTATCGAGTTCGCGGCCCAGCCTAAATTTGCGGTGCTGCGTGTTGGTTTTGACAAAGCACAAGTTGACAGATCGATGCCGCCTTGCGCAGTCGCCGGCAATTGCCCGGCATAAAGAAAGGGCGGCCATGAAGACCGCCCTTTCAGAATATGGATCAGATCGGAGTGTTGGTGCGGTAGCGACCGCGCTCGGCGTCGATCTGGTCCTGTGTGTAAGGATCAGCCTTGTCGTCGAACTGCGACCAGCCATCATTGGTGTATGCTGTGCGACGCTCGTTGAGATCGACAGAACGCGAACGGGTCAGGATCGCTTCAGAAGCCACTGCCTTGTCGTCATCGACCTTGGCGACGACCAGCGAACCGCCGCGGCGTACGCCTTCGGCATAAAGGTGGGCGTCCTTCTCCGACACACCGGATTCGATCATTGCACCGACGATACCGCCTGCTGCGCCACCGGCCACTGCGCCAGCGACAGCACCGGCTGCCGTTGCTGCAAGCCAGCCAGCTGCTACAACCGGGCCAACGCCTGGAATTGCGAGCATTCCGAGACCGGCCAGAAGACCACCGGCGCCACCAGCGACGGCACCGATGCCAGCGCCTGTGCCCGCGCCTTCAGCAGCGTTGCTGCCCTGGCCTTCGATATCTTCTTTGCCGTTCTTGTGCGACACGATGCTGATGTCGTCGGATGACACGCCAGCATCTTCGAGAGCCTTCACCGCGGCGCGGGCGTCATCGTAGCTGTCGTAAAGTCCAGTAATGGTACGCATGGGAATTTCCTCTTCGTATTCGTTATTGTTGTTGGGACGATCAGGCTTACTTCGCCATCACCACATTGCCCTGGAAGTCCAGCGCCACGTTGCCGTGCTTGCCGTCCTTGGTACCCATGGCGCGCCAGATGCCCTGGTCGTCCAGCTTGAGACCGGAGACTTCCGCGTAACCGGCTTCCTCGATTCTCGATTTTGCCTGCGCCTCTGTGAAGCTGTTCTTGCCAGCAACCGGTGCGGCCGGATTTGTTTCGCCGGAGGTGCTCACCGCTGGTGTCGTCTCGGTCGTCTTAGGCTCTGTCTGAGCCAGAACGGCGGATGCCGAAAGAAGGACTGCAGCGAGGCCAAAGCTAAGTTTTTTCATGGTGTTCCTCCAAGTTCTGCATTCACTTTCGAATGCGCGGAGGACAACCCGCGGAGCCGGATTTTGTTCCGTTGAGATTAGGCACGGCGGATCAACCAAGGACGCGCATCCGCGTTCACCCACGATACGAACACGGTTGGTCCCGATCTCACCAGTTGGTGAAAGAGCCGTCATCGCGGCGCAGGTGCGGCGGCTCGCTGTATTCGAAGCTCGACGCCTGAAGAAGCGATTCATTGACATCGACACCGAGACCCGGCTCGTCCGGCACGCGGTAGAAGGCTCCATCCATCCCGATCTGTTTCGGGTAGGTTGCGGGGTCACCGAAACCCAGCTGCTCTGTCGGTGAGTTGCGGCATTCCAGCCAAGCGAAGTTGGCGACGGCTGCGGCAAGGTGGACGGAGGCCGCCGTGCATACGGCGCCAAGCGGCGCATGCGGCATGAGGTCGACGTAATGCGCCTCGCACCAACCGGCAATCTTCATCGCTTCGGTGAAACCGCCGACATTGCAGATGTCGATGCGGCAGAACTGCAGGAGGTCACGTTCGACATAGGGAAGGAATTGCCATTTCGACGAAAACTCCTCGCCGATAGCAAACGGTATCTCCGTCATTCTGCGCAGTGCTTCGTAGGCACCGGGCGTCTCGTCGCGGATCGGTTCCTCGATGAAATCCAGAGTGCCCCGCGGCAGCTTTTGACAGAACGAGGCGGCCTCGGCGACGCTGAGGCGATGATGGTACTCGACGCCAAGCGTTATCTCATGACCCACGGCCTCGCGCACCCGCGTGACCCACTCGGCCGTCGTCGCGATCGACTCGCGTGGTTCGAAACGATCGCTATTTTCCTGGCCGGTGGCGATCATCCGGATGCACCGCCAGCCCTGGTCCTTCAGGAGCAGCGCCTGCTCCACCATCTCAGGTCCCGGTTCGGCAGAGGTCGTTGCGAAGGCCGGCACCCGCTCGCGCTGCCGGCCTCCGAGCAATTGGTACACGGGCACTCCGAGAGCCTTACCCTTGATATCGTGAAAGGCGATGTCGAGGGCAGAGATCGCGGCCGTCAACACCCGGCCGCCCTCAAAATACTGGCTTCGATACATCTCCTGCCACAGCGCGCCGCAATGCATCGGATCGCGACCCATCAGAAACCGGCTGTAGTGATCGATCGCCCCGAGAACCGCCTTCTCTCGATATGACAGGCCCGACTCGCCCCAACCATAAATCCCCTCCTCCGTTTCCACTTTGAGAAGCAGTTGGTTGCGAACACCCAGTTTGGTGACATAGGGCTTGATTGCGGAGATTTTCATGAGAGCCGGGCCATGCTTGTCGGAGATCGGGCGGACTGAGCGTCAGGAGACCATCAGCGCGCCGCCCAGTTTGCACCACGCCTGAAGATCGTCCGCATCTGCGGCACCTCGAATTCCTTCGCCACGTGGCCGAGCGACGAATAGAAGACGCGTCCTTTGCCGTAATTGCGCTTCCAGACGACAGGCATGACAACACCATCGATCCAGGACGCGTGATCGCCATTGAACGTTGTCGTCGCCAGCACCTCGTTCGAGGGGTCCACATGCATGTAATACTGCTCGGACGTGTAGGGGAAATCGCCGATCCCCTGCATCAACTCGTCGTCCGGGCGGGTCACGTTGACGGTGTAGTCGATGATGTTGCCGGGATGGGCCACCCACTGGCCGCCGATGATGAACTGGTATTCGACGCATTCGCGAAACGCGTCACCGGCGCCGCCATGGTAGCCGGCGATGCCGACACCGTTTTCGACTGCAGAAGCGAGGTTCTTTGCCTCCTCCTTCTCGATCTTCGACATGGTCATGATCGGTACGATCAGAGACAGGTCGTGAATGGAAGGGTCTGCAAACGCTTCCGTCGTGTTTTCCAGATAGACCTTGAAGCCGTCCTCCTGAAGAATATCCCTAATGACATGAGCGCATTCCTGCGGTTCATGCCCGCTCCAGCCACCCCATACGATCAAAGCTTCGCGCATATCAGTCTCCTCCAGTGTGGTGTCAGCGGGCGAGCTGCCCGTCTATCAACGATTGCGAAAGCGGCGCGGGCCGCTCCGGCTTGGTGGTGATGTCAACGGTCTGCCCCTTGTCTGCCGCGGTGCCGAACGCTTCCATGACCTCGAGGACATGCAGGGCGAGATCGCCGCTTGCCCGATGCGGGCGGTCGGACAGGATGGCATGAGCCATGTCCGCAACGCCGAGCGACCGGTAATTGCCATCCGCATAGGGTTCCGTCGTCGGCTGCAGCTCGAAGCTAGCGCCTCTCTTCAGCAGCTGAATGTCGCCGCCAAAATGGTTCGGATCGGGGACGATCAGCGTTCCCTCGGTGCCATAGACTTCGAGCGGCACATGCTTGTGGCCCGCGACATCGAAGCTCATGCTGATCTGCACCACGGCGCCGTTTTCGAAGGCCATGACGCTCGAAACATGCGTGGGAATATGCACTGGGATCTTCTGCCCGTTGCGCGGTTCGCTGGTGATCGTGCGCTCGTTGCGCGGAGTGACCGCAAAGCCTGCAACTTTGGCAACCGGACCCAGAAGGTTGACGAGGTCGGTGATGTAGTAAGGTCCCATATCGAGCATCGGCCCGCCGCCGGCTTCATAGTAGAAGTCAGGGTTTGGATGCCAGCGTTCGTGCCCGGGGCACATGAAGGTGGCGGTTCCGCCAACCGGCGTTCCCAGCACGCCCGTATCGATGATCGACCGGGCTGTCTGGTGCGAACCGCCAAGAAAGGTATCCGGCGCTGCGCCGATCCGGAGACCAGTCGACTTCGCGGTCTCCGCGAGCTTCTTGCCTTCTGCAAAGGTAATGCCGAGAGGCTTTTCGGAGTAGGTATGCTTGCCATGCGCAAGGGCGCGAAGACCGACCTCCACATGCGCCTTTGGCACGGTGAGGTTGACGATCAGCTGGATCTCCGGATCGCCGAGCAACTCATCGATGCTCTTGGCCGCAAGGTTGAACTCGCCGGCTCGCTGCTCGGCCAGACCGTGATTGAGGTCGGCGATGCCGCGGATGTCGAGGACCGGGAAAGATGCCATCGCTTTCAGATAGGCTGACGATATGTTGCCGCATCCGATGATGCCGATGCCGAGTTTTTGCATAGTCTCCTCCCAAAGTTGCAAATATGTGGTTCGCCTGCGCTAGAGGCTCGAAGCGGGACCTGTCGTTCCCCAGGGCGACTCGTAAAGCTCGCGCAACGCGACGACCGCCGCGCCCTGCGCCCACGCCTCGTCGGTCGACTGGTCGAAAACCAGTTCGGCGACTTCGCTGATCGAGCTCGGAATAGCGCGGGAATAGGATTGCTGCAGGCTGTCGGTAAACGCGGCGCCAAGGCCCAGCGTCGAGCCGACGATGATGACGCGGGGCGGACCGAAGAGTGTGACGATGTTGGCAATCGCCAAGCCGACCGCTTCGCCGGCCCTTACGGCAGCGCCCGACAATGGGTTGTTCTCGGTGGCGATCAGCGCTTGTGCATGCGCCATGCCGCGCCCAAGCCTGACGGCTTCGGCGAAATGACCGACCATTTGCTGCTCACCGAAAATGGCTGTCTCGCCCGCAATCGCCGAAAGCCTGAGCGTCTCCTCGGATGTCGCCCCGAGCACCAGATCGCCGAGATTATGACTGAGACCACCAGCGCCACGGAACACCTGGCCGTTGTGAAGAAGTGCAAGGCCCAATGTCTGCTCCAGCGAGACGATGACGAAATCGTCGAGATCCCGGGCCTGACCGAACCAGTGGTGCGACAAGGCGATCGCGTGCGCATCGCTTTCGACGATCGTCGGTAGGCCAAGCCGGCTCGTCATCTCCTCGGCAAAATTGATATCCGTCTCGCGAAAGATCGGGCTGGAGCGCACCTTTCCGGTGCGATGTTCGACAACGCCCGGCAGGCCCAGGCACACTGTGTCGATGTCGCTCAGCGAAATCCCGGCATCGACGATGCACCGGCGCACGCCGTCTTCGACCAGATCGCTGATGACGGCGATCGGCAACCTGTCAACGCGGACCGGAATGGTGAGCTGCGACAGAACCTCGCCGCAGAAATTCGTCAGGGCGAAAACAAGACGATTGGTGGCGATCTTGGCGCCGACGACGCGTGCCGCATCCGGGTTGAGCTCCAGCATCACGCGCGGCCTGCCGCGGGCCGCCGTATTTCTGATGTCGCCCTCATGCCTGGTCAGGATCAGCCCGTCGTCGAGCAGCGATGCGGTGATAGCCGAGACGGTCGTGGTCGACAGCTGCGAACGTTCGCTGATCTCGACCCGGGAAATCGGGCCGCGCCTGCGGATCTTGTCCAGCACCGTGAAACGATTGATCGCCCGCATCAATTCTGGATCTGCAGTCTTCATGGAAAGCCGGATGCCCGTATCGCTATGACGTTTGATTCCGATATTTATGTCGGATCGCGAATTAAATAGCGTCGACGAACTGCCTCTTGTCAAGCCAATGTGAGCAAAACTTCAGCGGGTGCGGTTGACAATGATGTAAATGTCGTTTGAATTAATCCGCATAAGGGAAAAATTGAGGATGGTTGTTTCCCTTTGGAGGAGGAAGAATGACCTATCACCACAACGCAACGTCCTATACGGGCGTTCGGATCACTGCGCTCGCCGCAGCCACTGCACTTTCGACGCTTTTCGGGACCCATACGGCAACTGCTGCACAAACGGTCGTCAAGTGGATGCACGTCGAAACCGTACCCGCCTATATCAAGACGTGGGAAGACATCGCCAAGAAATATGAAACGCAGCATCCGGATGTCGATATCCAGCTGCAGTTTCTCGAAAACGAAGCGTTCAAGGCCAAGTTGCCGACGCTTCTGCAGTCCGACGCGGCGCCTGACTTCTTCTACAGCTGGGGTGGCGGCGTTCTTCGTCAGCAGTCCCAGACGGGCGCCCTGATGGATCTTACGGAGGCCATGAACGCGAATGGCGGCGAATGGGCCAAAACCTACAAGCCAGCCGCCGTCGCCGGCCTGACATTCGATGAAAAGATCTATGCCGTCCCGTATCGCATGGGCACCGTCAACTTCTTCTACAACAAGGAGTTGTTCGCCAAGGCGGGCGTCAAAGCCGACGACATCAAGACCTGGGACGATTTCCTGGGAGCGGTCAAGACGTTGAAGGCTGCCGGCATCGCACCGATTGCAGGCGGCGGTGGCGATAAGTGGCCACTGCATTTCTACTGGAGCTTTCTCGTCATGCGCAATGGCGGTGAAGAGGTGTTCGAAGCCGCCAAGAACAAGGAAGGCGAAGGCTTCATGCACCCGTCCGTGATCAAGGCCGGCGAGCAACTGGCCGAACTCGGCAAGCTTCAGCCGTTCCAGAACGGCTATCTCGGCGCCAACTGGCCGCAGACGCTCGGCGCATTCGGCGATGGACGCGCAGCGATGCTTCTCGGTTTTGAAAATACCGAGCCCAACCAGCGCAAGAACGCTGGCGACGGCAAGGGACTTGCTGCCGAAAACATCGGTCGCTTCGCCTTCCCGACAGTCGAAGGCGGCGCTGGCAAGGCGACCGATACGCTTGGCGGCCTGAACGGCTGGGGTGTCACTAAGAACGCGTCTCCTGCGGCTGTCGATTTCCTCCGTTACCTGACTGGTCAGGAAATGGAGCGAAGGATGGCTTCCGAGGGGATGATCATCCCTGCCGCTGTGGATGCTGAGGAAGGCTTGAAAAACCCGCTGATGCGGGAATCTGCGGACCAGCTCGCCGCATCCACCTGGCACCAGAACTTCTTCGACCAGGATCTCGGTCCATCGGTTGGCCGCGTCGTCAATGATGTCTCGGTCGAAATTCTCGCCGGGCAGATGACCGCCGAAGAGGGAGCGCAGGCAATCCAGGACGCGACCGAACTGGAGTAAGCCGACAAGCCGGTGGCGGCGAGCGCCGTCACCGGCGAAGGCACCCCTGAATTGGTGCGACAAGGATAGACCGGATGAACAACATGACCGCGAAGATCAGCGGCGCCTCCGTCATGGGTGTGCCGGAAAAGGTGCGCTACAAAAGCCCGACCGCGCGTGGCCGATTGCCGGCGCTGATCATCTTCCTGCCGCCCGCCCTGCTTCTGTTCACGCTCTTTGTGATCCTGCCCATGGGCGAAGCCGCGTGGTACAGTTTCTATCGCTGGAACGGCTACGGCACGCCGACCGAATTTGTGGGCGTTCGCAATTTCGAGGTGCTGTTCAACAACGCCGCCTTTTCGACCGCTTTGATCAACAATGGCCTGATCATCGTCGTGTCCCTGCTGCTGCAGGTGCCGCTGGCAATCTGGCTGGCGGTGATGCTCGGCAAGAAGATCAGAGGCGTCGTCGCATTCCGGCTGATCTTCTTTCTACCTTATGTTCTGGCCGACGTGGCCGCCGGTCTCATCTGGCGCTTCGTCTATGACGGTGACTATGGATTGTTCGCCGCAATCGCCGGCTTTCTCGGCGTAGCGACACCGTATGTTCTAGCTGACAGGGATCTTGCGATCTACGCGGTGCTGGCCGTCGTCATCTGGAAATATTTCGGCTTTCACATGATGCTGTTCATCGCCGGCCTCCAGTCGATCGACAAGAGCGTCATGGAAGCGGCCGAGATCGACGGTGCGACCGGCTGGCAGAAATTCCGCTACGTCACCTTGCCACTGCTCGGATCGACCGTGCGCCTGTCCGTCTTCTTTGCCATCATCGGATCGCTGCAACTGTTCGACCTGATCATGCCGCTGACCGGCGGCGGTCCGTCGAACTCGACGCAGACCATGGTCACCTTTCTCTACACCTACGGCGTCACGCGCATGCAGGTCGGATTGGGAAGCGCCGTCGGCGTCGTCCTGTTCGTCATTTGTGTAACGATCGCCTTCGGTTACAAAAGGATATTCATGCGCAATGACTGACACATCGTCCACAGTCCGCGTGTCCACGGCCACGCGCCTCTATGTCTATGTTTCGCTGTCGCTGGTCGCTGCCGTCGTGCTGGTGCCGCTGGTCACGACGGCGCTAGGCGGCTTCAAGACGCTTGGCGACCTCCGGCTCAATCCGTTCGGGCTCCCCAGCGAATGGGTCTGGTCCAACTACATCGATATCCTGTTCGGCGAGCGCTACTGGCGCCAGATGATGAACTCGCTGATCATCGCCGGTGTCACCGTGTTCCTCACATTGGTCGTCTCGTCGATGGCGGCTTTCTGCTTTGCGCATATCCGCTTCTTCGGCTCAAACCAGTTGCTCAACTACTTTCTGATCGGGCTGATGTTTCCGGCAGCAACGGCAATTCTCCCGCTGTTCATCCGTATTCGCGATCTTGGCCTGCTCGACTCCTATTGGGGCGTGATCCTGCCGCAGGTCGCATTCGGGCTCGGTATGAGCATCCTTCTGTTCCGCAACTATTTCCGCAACCTGCCGGAAGAGCTGTTCCAGGCGGCCTTTGTCGATGGCTGCGGCTATATCCGCTTCTTCTGGTACATATCGCTGCCGCTATCGCGGCCGATCGTGGCTACGGTTGGCATCGTCACCTTCGTCAGCAGCTGGAACAGCTACATCCTGCCGTTGATCATGCTGAATACCGAAAGCAAATATCCGTGGCCTCTCGGCATCATGGTCTATCGCGGCGAGTTCGGCACCGATTGGCAGCTGGTGCTTGCCTTCATCACGCTCACCATCCTGCCGACGATCATCGTCTTCTTCCTGGCCCAGAAACACATCATCGCAGGCCTAACCGCCGGCGCCGTAAAGTCTTGAAATGAGGGATTAGCATCATGGCATCGGTTGGCCTTACAAACGTTCGCAAGAGCTACGGCGCGCTCCAGGTGGTGCACGATATCTCGCTGTCGGTCGATGACGGCGAATTCATCGCCCTGGTCGGGCCGTCAGGCTGCGGAAAGTCGACGCTGCTGCGCATGATCGCGGGGCTTGAAGACATCAGCGACGGCGAAGTCACGATCGGCGGCACGGTGGTCAATGCCATGACGCCGCGGGAACGCAACATCGCGATGGTCTTCCAGTCCTACGCACTCTACCCGCACATGACGGTCGGCGAGAACATGGGCTTCAACCTCAAGCTTGCCGGTGTCACCAAGCCTGACATCGCGACCCGCGTCGGAGAAGCTGCCCGCATGCTGGCGCTCGAGGATCTGCTGGACCGCAAGCCCAGCCAGCTTTCCGGCGGGCAACGGCAGCGCGTCGCGATGGGACGGGCGATCGTTCGCGATCCGGCAGTCTTTCTGTTCGACGAACCCTTGTCCAATCTCGACGCCAAACTGCGCGTGCAGATGCGCACCGAGATCAAGGCGCTGCACCAGAAGGTCGGCACGACGTCCATCTATGTGACGCATGACCAGATCGAAGCGATGACGCTTGCCGACCGGATCGTCGTTCTCAATTCCGGCCGCATCGAGCAGGTCGGCACGCCGATGGAACTCTACCGGACGCCTGCCAACCTCTTCGTCGCGGGCTTCATCGGCTCACCCGCGATGAACCTGCTCGACGGCACGATCGACGGCGAAAACGACAGACCGGTCGTTCGTCTGGCGGAAGGATCCGCAATCGACATTTCGCCGCTGCGCAAGGTCCGTCGCGGCCAGAGCGTCAAGCTCGGGCTCCGCCCCGAACACCTGACGGCCGGCGGCGACAATATCGGTGGAGAAACGCTGCTCGTCGAACCGACGGGCGCCCAGACGCATGTGCTGTTTGAATTTGCCGGCCAGCAGATGACCGCCATCGTCGATGGAGACCACCCTGTCCGACATGGAACGCAGTTTCGCGCCGGCATCGACAAAAACCTCGTCTATGTCTTCGACCGGGAAAGCGGCGTGAGCCTCTGACGCCAATTTAGCGCTGCACGTGATCGGGAGGGTCGTCTGCCCGCGCGGCTCATCTGCGTCACAATGTCCTCGTGGTTGCAACGCATTGCATGGGTTGCCGTAACTCATTATGACCTTGGGCTGCATGATGAGCTGATAGGCGAGATGATCCGGTGTTTTGGGCAGATTAGACAGGTAGGGTTGCGCATTCTCTGCAGCCTTGCGTTTCTGCTGCTTGGATTTGCCAATTCTAATCCGACCGCCAATGCGCGCTCGATCGAGACCATCGCGATTGCGTCCTACATCCTCCCGGACGGAAGTCTGCCTGATCTTTGCCTTCCCTCGGAAGCCGGGAAGCACCATAAAGGTGAAAGCAAGATCTCCTGCGACGGCTGCCGGCATGTGACGGCATCAATACTGCCACTGCCGACAGATACGTTGGGTGCGCCGATCCTGCGCGAGATCGTGCACGCGCATTGGCAATCCAACGAAAGCCTTTCTCGGTTCGTCCTGCTGACCGGCACCTCGGCCAGAGGGCCCCCTCTTCGTAGCTGACGGAATAAGCAAAACCGATTCTGCTACGTCAAAGGCGAATACCCATGTCGACAATCCGAGCGAAATTTCTTGTAGCGGCCGTGGCATTGATGCTGCCCGGCACCGCCTCTTCCCAGCACATGCATGCCCACGGGGCCGGCGATATCACGATCGAATCCGCATATTCCCGCGCCATGCTGCCGGTAGCAAAGGTCGGAGGGGGCTACCTGACGATCAACAACGCCGGCGCGGCCGATCGACTTGTCGGCGCGAGGTCGGATCGTGCCGAAGAAGTCCAGATCCACGAGATGAAGATGACCGGCGCCGTGATGGAAATGCGGGAACTGGACAAGGGCATCCCCGTGCCGGCCAAGTCTACCGTCAAGCTGGAACCCGGTGGCTATCATTTCATGTTCACGAATGTCTCTAGACCTTTCAAGGAGGGCGAGACGCTGGCGGTCACGCTCATCTTTGAAAAGGCCGGGCCGATCGAGGTCGATTTTGCCGTCGGACCGTTTGCCGGTGCGCAAAGGCCTCACGCCGCTCATGAGGGTCACCACTGATGACGAAGAACCCGTTCATGCTGGTTGCCACAACGATCTCGGCAATCTTCATCACTGTCCTCGTCGGAATCCTCTTCTTTACGTTCAAGGATGAGCCAAGAAACACCACATTCAATACCGCGTTTTCTCTGATCAACGATCGGGGAGAAGCGGTCGATCAGTCGATCTTCAAGGGCAACCCGTCACTGGTCTATTTCGGCTACACGCATTGCCCGGAAGCCTGCCCGACGACGCTTTATGAAGTTGCTGGATACCTCAAGGAACTGGGTGAAGATGGCCTGCCGATCAAAAGCTACCTGTTCACGGTCGACCCGGAGCGAGACACCCCTGACATCATGAACGGCTATGTCACGGCGTTTTCCGACCGGATCACGGGGGTGACCGGAACGCCTGAGGAGATCCGGCGGGTGGTGGCCGGATGGCGCGCATTTGCGGAAAAGAAGCCGAACAAGAGTGGTGGCTATTCCATGAGCCACACGATGGACCTGTTCCTGATCGGTGCGGATGGCAGGTTGAAGGGGCTCATTCCCTATGGCTCGGATCCCGACGCCGCCATCAGCAAGATCCGCAGCGCGCTCCTGTAGTCTCACGAGCGCGGTCATAGCTCATGGCGGCCATCGAACCAATGTAGATGCCGACAGATACGCATCGTTTCTTAAATTAAGCCATGCTAATCTATTCTTAAGCGGTCTCTGACATTGCTTTTCCGCAAGTGTGGAAAGTGCCATGATCTCTGGTCGACATATCGGTCCGGCAAATCGGAAATCTGCACAGCAGGTTTTGACGAAAGGACCCGCGTCCGCCAAGGACGGCATCTTGTCGAAGCGACGACTTTCCGAAGCCCTCTCAACCGATGCGATCTGGCCGGCATTTCAGCCGCTTGTCGATCTGCAGAGCGGTGCGATCATCGGCTTTGAGGTCCTTGCGCGTTGGACCGATTCTGAAGCAGGTGCCATCGCACCTTCAGATTTCATTCCGTTCGCCGAAACCAGCAATCTGATCGGGGCTTTGACGCAAAAGATCGTCCAGGATGCCTGTCGCAAAGCTGCAAGCTGGAGGGGAGACTTTGTCCTCGCGATCAACCTGTCGCCGACGCAGTTTCAGGACCCAGACCTCTTCCACTTTCTGGCTTCGATAATCTCGGACACCGGGTTTCCGATGAACCGGATCCATATCGAAATGACGGAAAGCGCACTGCTCGATGACGATACAGTCGTCAGGGAAAACATAGCATCGCTCAAGTCTGCCGGCATGGGCATCTCCCTCGACGACTTCGGGACCGGCTTTGCCAGCCTGACGCGGCTTCACGCGTTCCCCTTCGACAAACTGAAGATCGACACAAGCTTCGTGCGCTCCATGCAGCATGACAGCGGCAGCCGGAAAATCGTCGCCTCGGTCATTGGGCTGGGGCAAAGCCTTGGCATGACGGTTGTTGCCGAGGGCGTTGAAACCGAAGAACAGGCAGAAATGCTGAAGCGCCTTGGTTGCGACGTTGGACAGGGGTGGCTGTTTGGCAGACCTGTCGACGGTGATGCGACAGAACGGCTTCTCGCTGTCAGCAAGCAGAAGCCACTCACGGAACGCCGCGGAACCGGCTCGCTGTTCCAGCGGGTCCATCAACTGGAAACGCTCTATGAGGCGGCACCGGTCGGTCTCTGCTTTCTCGATTCAGACTTGCGCCATGTCAGTGTAAACAATCGGTTCGCTGCAATGCTGGGATTAACGCCCGAGCAGATGATCGGGCTCACCGTTCACAGTTTCATGCCGGCACGAGAGGCGCGCCGGGTCACCAAAGATCTTCAGCGAGTCCTTGCGGGCGAGCCTTTGATTGTGGACGAATATCGTCCGCCCGGAAGTGAGAACATTCTCCTCGTGGTGAACCAGCGGGTCGATGACGACGCAGGCGAGCCGATCGGCATTTCGGTCACGGCGATCGATGTTACCGGTCACAAATCGATGGAAAAGGCGCTGACCGAGACGGAAGACCACGCACGATGGTCGATCGAACTCAGCCCGAACATTCCCTGGTCGAGCGATGCCGAAGGCATTGTCAATTTCATGGGGCCAACGCCAGACCCGACGATGTCCAGGATGCGTGACCGGATCGCGGACTGGTACGGTCGGATGCATCCGGACGACAGTTTGCGGGTTCGGCGGGAATGGCTTGGATGGCTGCCATCCGGCGACCCATTCGAAACCAGGTTTCGCATGCGTCTGCACGACGACAGCTGGCGATGGATGGTCAGTCGGGCAAAGCCTCATCGCGATGCGACCGGCAAGATCGTGAAATGGTACGGCACCATCACCGAGATCGTGCCCACGGAGGTCCCGCTGGACGGGAAAGTATCCGTGAAGGCTCCTCATGTCTGGCATGATCCGGACCAGGCTGATGTCCTGCCGACGCAACACTTGATCTCAATGCTGATGAGGATGTTTGAGTCCGCGCCCATTGCCATGGCCATCACGACGAGCGACACGAAAACCTCGAGCTACGTCAAAGTCAACGATGCCTATCTGAAGCTCACCGGCCTGAAATGGGACGAGATCAACGGAAAGAAGCTGATTTCCGAGGGTGCCGCGATCGACAATCCCGCCCGCGACAGACGGCACCGGCTATTGCGCGAGGACGGCGCCTACGAGCTCGAAGATGTTGAGATTGCTCATTCGGATGGTACGATCATCCCAACCCTGATTTCCGCGCAACGCACGATCGTCGATGGCGTTTCATTCGATGTGGAGGTCATTGTCGATGTGTCTGCCCGCGTCAGGCAGCAGCGCGCTATCGAAAGCGCTCTGAAAACCTCCGCGCAGACCGATGCCCTGTCAGGTCTCCCAAACCGAGCCTGTTTCGATGAGGTTGTTGCCGGAGAGGTTGCCCGCAACCTGCTCAATGACAGAAAGCTCGCCATCGCCTACATCGATCTCAACGGCTTCAAGATCGTCAACGACAGTCTGGGGCATTCCGCAGGCGACGAAGTCCTGCGAACGATCTCGGCGAGACTTCGCGAAAGTTTCCGAGCAACGGATTTCATCGCCAGGGTCGGAGGAGACGAGTTTGCTATTCTTCTCGACATGGATCGCAAGTTTGCGGGCGATATGCAGACGCATATTCAGGAAACGATGGAAAGGGTGTTCAAGCCGATCCCCATCGATGGCCAGGTGACATTCACGGGTGCCGCGGTCGGCGTTACGTTCCTAAAGGCCGAAGACACGCCGCAAACCTATGTCAAACGCGCTGACGACTATATGTATCTGGCGAAAGCCACCGGAAAACGGGTGGCCGTCGTGTGTTTCGGTCAGGTTCTCGATCGCCCGACGACGCATAAAGTGGACCGGACGAACGGGTTTTGTGACGGCTGAAGTGTGTCGACGGCCGAACTATCGGCAGCCGATATTTCGAGGTGTTGTGCCAACCCCTTTCATGCAGGGCAGGTCTGATACCTATCCAGACTACCGCTGGTCGACGTCAGTCCGGCGCGACTGACGACGGAGGCCGGATTGTGGCGGCATCGTCGGCCGCTGCATCGTTCTCTCCACCAAACGCCGCATCAGCCTGCTGGTTGACCTTGGTCACATCGTCGCTTTCCTGATCCGACATGTCGGCTGGATGCTCGGAACGCTTCCAGTGATCGTCATGGGACCCTTCAGGACGGCCTTCTTCCTCCCACAGTCTGTAGGCCCGTTCGCGCTGTTCCTGTTCTCTATCGGTCATGGTTGCTCCTCCTAAGTTGCGAAGACATAACCAGCGGACGGGCCCCGGGTTTCCGGGAGGCGGATGACATAGAATAAAATTTTTGTCACCTCGCCGCGCAGGCTCTGCCGGACAGCGATCGCAAGCGATTGACAAAGGCCGTTTCTTTGTCCAACCTTAGCGTCATTCCGAGGGGAGCATCGAACGGTGCTGAGATGGCGGTGAGCCGGACCCTTGAACCTGATCCGGGTCATACCGGCGTAGGAACGGAAACGGCGCAATACCGCACCTCTTTCTTATTCTCCGCTCGCCTGGATCTCCATGATGTCAAGGTCAGGAGATCAGCCATGCTTACGCTCTCGAGAAATACCCGAATAGGACGAATGCGGTTCGACGGTTTCAACCCGCGTCGCTGACATGCAGTCCCGGTTTGCAGCCCTCGGGCTTTTTCTGCTGCTGGTGGGCTGGCAGATAGCCGTTCAGGTCTTTTCGCCGCCACGCTATCTTTTGCCGTCACCGCTCGCGGTGGTGCAGGCATTGGTGCGTCAGAGCAGCTTCCTCGCTCATCATACCGCTGTCACCATCACCGAGATTTTTGCAGGTCTCGTCGCCGGCAGCATCTTCGGTGCGGCGGTCGCGTTTCTCGTCGTGGCATTCCCGCGGGCCGGCAGGCTTGCCTGGCCGATCATCCTTATCCTGCAGACCTTTCCGGTCTTCGTGCTGGCACCCATCCTGGTGCTCTGGCTCGGTTTCGGCATGGCGTCGAAAGTGATGATGACGACGCTCGTCATCTTCTTCCCGGTCGCCTCCGCCTTCGCAGATGGCCTGAGGCGGACGGAACCGGCGATCCTGGAAGCCGCCGCGCTGACAAGCGCGACGCCCTGGCAGATCCTTGTGAGGCTCAGAACACCGCTTGCGCTGCCGGCGCTCGTGTCCGGTCTGCGCGTCGCCGTGCCGCTCGCGCCGCTGGGTGCCGTGATCGGCGAATGGGTCGGGGCTTCAGCCGGGCTCGGCTTTGTCATGGTTCAGGCGAACGCCCGGATGCAGACCGACACCGTTTTCGCAGCCATGACCATCCTGGCCCTGACCAGCGTCGCGCTGCGCCTGGGTTTCGACCGTCTCGTAAAGGGACGCCCCCATTGGGCAATCGAGACCGAACAACAGACACAGTTATCATCGTGAGGAGAGACGACCACCCATGAAACGCATGCTTCTGGCCTTTGCCATTGCCCTATCCGTGAGCATGATTGCGTCCGCTAGCCAGGCGGCAGAAAAGCTCACCGTCATGCTTGAATGGTTCGTGAACCCGGACCATGCGCCGCTCGTGATTGCCGCCCAGAACGGCTATTTCGAAGACGCCGGCCTCGATGTCGAGCTGGTGCCTCCCGCCGACCCGTCGACGGTGCCTCGCCTCGTTGCCACCGGCCAGGCCGATATCGGCATCCACTACCAACCGAACCTCTATCTCGACCGTGCAGCCGGCCTGCCGCTCAAGCGAATCGGTACCCTCGTCGAAACGCCCTTGAATACGGTGACGGTTCTCGCCGATGGCCCGATCAAGAGCCTCAAGGACCTGCGCGGCAAGAAGGTCGGCTTTTCCGTCACGGGTTTCGAAGATGCGATGTTGAAGCGCATGCTCGAAGGCGAAGGCGTTGCACTTACCGAGGTCCAACTGATCAACGTCAATTTCGCCCTCTCGCCGTCGCTGATCGGCGGCAAGGTCGATGCCACGCTTGGCGGTTTTAGAAACTTCGAACTGACGCAGATGCGGATCGAAGGGCACGAGGGTCGTTCCTTCTTTCCGGAAGAACACGGCGTCCCTGTTTATGACGAGCTGATCTTCGTGACGCGCGACGCGCTTGCGACAGATCCCCGCCTCCCCCGCTTTCTCGAATCCGTCGAGAAGGCTGCGATCTTCCTGACCAATCACCCGGACAATGCCTGGAAGCTGTTCATCAAGGCCTATCCCAACCTCGACGACCAGCTCAATCGGCAGGCGTTCACCGATACGCTGCCACGTTTCGCCAAACGGCCTGCAGCGCTTGATCGCGGCAGATACCAGCGTTTCGGTGAGTTCATGGCAGCGAGCGGCCTCATTCCGCAGGCGCCGCCGGTCGAAGACGTGGCGATCGAAATCCGGTGATGACAATGAACAATTACCCGACGCCGCAACAGGCCGGCGATCTTCTGGCACGTGTGCGGGCCCGGCGCCCACGCGTCCATTGTCTGATGAACACGGTGGTGCAGAAATTCGTCGCCGATGGTCTCACCGCGATCGGCGCCATTCCGTCGATGACCTCCTCCCCGGATGAAATCGTCGGTTTCGTCTCGAAAGCGGATGTCCTCGTCGTCAATCTCGGTACACTGGATGCAGACCGTCGCAAGGTCATCGACCTGGCCGTCGATGTTGCAATTGATCAGGGGAAACCATGGATCCTCGATCCCGTGCATAGCGATTATTCCCCGGTCCGGCTTGAGTTTGCAAAAACATTGATCGCCCGCGGGCCGACGGCCCTTCGCGGCAATAGCGCAGAGATGGCGCTGTTCGGAGACATAGGCGAAAAACTGACAATCGAGACCGGTGCTCACGACCGGCTGACCGATGGCACACGCACCGTCACTGTCCGCAACGGCCATAGATGGATGGCGGATGTCACCGGGACCGGGTGCCTTTCAGGCGGCATCATCGCTGCCTTTCTTGCCATCGAACCGGATGCACTGGCTGCGGCCGCTGCGGCCTTGGCGACGACCGGTGTTGCAGCCGAACAGGCCGCCGAGCACGCGCGCGGCCCCGGCAGTTTCGCCGTTGCTTTCCTGGATGCGCTGTCAGCGCTCACGGCCGAAGAGCTCAGTTTGCACGGAAGGATCGACCATGAAACTTGACTACCGACTGAACCCGATCGTCGATGCCGGTCTTTCCGATATCGGCGATCTCGTGGATCTCGCAGCAATCGCCGCTCGAAACGGCGCGACGCTGATCCAGTACCGCGACAAGACCGCCTCCACCCGGCAGATGATCGACATGGCGATAAGCATCAAGGCTGCCCTCGAAGGCACCGGCGTGCCGCTGGTGGTCAACGACCGTGTCGATGTGGCGCTCGCTTCAGGCGCTGACGGCGTGCATCTGGGTGCTGACGACATGGATGCGGGGACTGCACGGCGGCTGCTCGGCCCCGACGCCATCATCGGTCTCACCGTCAAGACACGTGCCGATGCGGAACGCGCCGGACGAGCGCAGGCCAGCTATGCCTGTATCGGCGGAGTGTTCGAGACCCTGTCGAAACAGAACCCCGATCCTCCGGTCGGCCTCGACGGTTTTCGGGATCTGCGCGAACGGTTGCGAAAACTGAATCCGACCCTCCCGGTCGGCGCGATCGCGGGCATCGGGCTGGAGCAGGTGCGGAGCGTCATCGACGCGGGGGCCGACGGTGTCGCGGTCATTTCGGCAATCTTCCGCGCACCGGACCCTGCAGACGCCTGCCGCAGTTTTCGGCGCCGGGTGGATGATGCTCTGAGCGAGGTGAAACGATGACATCCGTTGCCATGACAATCGCCGGCTCCGACAGTGGCGGAGGTGCCGGCATTCAGGCCGATATCAAGACATTTTCCGCACACGGTGTGTTCGCGACCAGCGTAATCACCGCCGTGACCGCCCAGAACACGCGGGGCGTGAGCGCCGTCGAAGACATCTCGGCGACGATGATCCGAGAGCAGATGCGCGCAGTGCTTGCAGATATCACGGTGCATGCGATCAAGATCGGCATGGTGTCCCGCTGCGAAACAATCCACGCGGTTGCCGGGGGGCTGACACACTATAACGGTCCCGTCGTCCTCGATCCCGTCATGGTCGCCACCTCGGGCGATCGGCTGCTGCGCGAGGATGCGATCTCGGCCCTCATCGCCAGCCTCGTGCCAAGAGCGACGATCGTGACGCCGAACCTGCCGGAAGCAGCACTGCTGACCGGCATGCCTGTTGCGCAAACCCGATCGGATATGGTCCGGCAGGCAGAGATGATCCTGAACGCCGGCGCCCGTGCCGTGCTGATCAAGGGCGGTCACGGGTGCGGCCCCGACAGCATCGATCTCTTGTTCGATACGTCAGGCGTGACGGAGTTTTCTTCTCCCCGTGTCGATACGAAAAACGACCATGGCACAGGCTGCACGCTTGCGGCGGCGATCACCGCCGGCCTCGCCCGCGACCTGTCGTTGCATGAGTCCGTTGGCGCTGCAAAAACATATCTTCAGGACACTTTGATTGCCGGAAAAGCTCTTTCTATCGGCGGCGGGCATGGCCCGGTCCACCACTTCTACAAATGGTGGCCGGCATGAACCGAGCTATGGCGGGTCCGGCGAGGCCCGGCCGCCTGGCGCAATTCGCGTCGCGGCTCGCCTCGCCGATTGCCCTCCTCGTCATTTGGCAGATCGCCAGCATGACGGGACTGCTGTCGCCGCGCATTCTGGCCGGACCGGGCGACATCGTCGCGACAGCCAGCCGCCTCATCGCGTCCGGTGAACTGATCAACGGGCTGATCGTATCGTTCCTGCGGGTGCTTGCAGGCTTTTCGATTGCGCTCGTCGCCGGGATTGTTCTGGCTCTGATCTCCGGCCTGTCTCGGTTCGGAGAAGCGGTGATAGACCCGCCGATCCAGATGCTGAAGGCGATGCCGTTCCTGGGTCTTCTGCCACTATTCATTCTCTGGTTCGGGATCGGCGAGATGCCGAAGATCGGGCTCGTCGCCTTCGGCGCCATCTTTCCGATCTACCTCACCCTTTATGGCGGCATTCGCGGCATTGACAGGAAGCTGATCGAGGCGGGGCAGACAATGGACCTCGGCACGACAAGCATCATTCGCCATATCATCATTCCAGGCGCCCTCCCCTCGCTGCTCGTGGGCGTCCGATACGGCCTCAGCGTCGCCTGGCTCAGCCTCGTCGTCGGCGAACAAATCAATGCCGCAAGCGGCATCGGATACACCATTTCCTATGCCCGCGACTTCCTGCAGACCGATGTCATCGTCGTCTGCCTTCTGGTCTACGCGATCCTCGGCCTGCTGACCGACGGTCTCGTGCGCGTGATCGAAGCTTATGCGCTGCGCTGGCGTCCGGAGGTGATCGGGTGAGCCCCCTCGTCGACATCAGGCAACTCACCCGCTCGTTCGGCGCCGCCGCAGTTCTCGACGGCATCGACCTCACACTGGCGCCCGGCGAATTCGTGGCCCTGCTCGGCCGCAGCGGATCCGGAAAAACCACGCTTCTGCGCATTCTGGCCGGTCTCGACACCGCTCCAGCCGAAAAGCTTCAGCTCACCACACGGCGTTCAGTGGTTTTCCAGGAACCGCGCCTGCTTCCGTGGAAAAGTGTGATCGACAATGTCGCGCTCGGTCTGCGCCACCCGGATGCCCGAACGCTCGCCACACATGCACTGGAGGAAGTCGGCCTGTCCCACCGGGTCGATGCCTGGCCACTGACGCTCTCAGGCGGCGAGGCACAGCGGTCGGCGCTTGCGCGGGCTCTCGTGCGTGAACCCGAATTGCTGCTGCTGGACGAGCCCGTTGCCTCTCTCGATGCGCTGACGCGGTTGCGAATGCATGAGCTCGTCCTCGCGCTGTGGCGCAAACATCGTCCAGCCGTGCTGCTCGTCACCCACGACGTCTGGGAGGCCGTCGCACTTGCAGACCGCATCCTGGTGCTCGATCAAGGACGTTTCATCCGCGAAATCAAGGTCGATATCGACCATCCCCGTCGCCGCGACGACCCCAGAACAGGCCGCATCGAAGCGGCGCTTCTGGAGGAGCTCGGCGTCCTTCCCACGCAAGACTGACTTCCGTACCAAAATAGCAGATCGGACCAAGCTATGATCACCAAGCGTATATTCCTTGCCGCTGTCACCCTCGTCAGTGCCGCCGCCGTGTTTGCCCCTCCTGTCCAGGCAGCCGATCAGGTGGTGCGGATCGGCTGGTTGCGGGGACCCAACGACATCACGCTCGCCAAATCCCGCGGCACGCTGGAAAAGGCGATGTCCGATAAGGGCATCAAGGTCGAGTGGGCGGGCCCGTTCCCGGCTGCAGCACCTGCTTTCGAAGCACTCAATGCCGGCAGTATCGATATCACCGCCGGCAGCTCGACCTCTGCAATTACAGCCCTCTCCGCCAAGATCCCGCTGGTGATCTTCGCCTATCAGAAAATGTCGGCAGGCTCCGAAGGCATCGTGGCGACGAAGGGTTCTGGTATCGCCTCCATCAAGGATCTCGCCAGCAAAAAGGTGGCAGTGAACCGCGGTGGCACGGGGGAATATCTACTGATGCGGGGATTGGAGACGAACGGCATCGATCCTGCAAGCGTCGAGCGCGTCTATCTTAGTCCCAGCGACAGCGGCCCGAGCTTCAGCCAGGGCCATGTCGACGCCTGGGCGACCTGGGATCCGTTCCTGACCATCGCGGAAAAGGCCTATGACGGCACGGTCATCGCCGATGGCGCCGCCATCAGGTCCGACAACGCTGTCGTTCTTGTCGCGAGCCGCGAATTCGCCAAGGATAAGGCCGATCAGCTGCAGCTCGTCTTCGATGTCATCAAAGCGGAAAACGCCTGGGCAGTCGCCAACAAGCCGGAGGCCGGGGCGATCTGGGCGAAGGAAATGAACGTACCGGCAGAACTCGGGGCGAAGATCGGCGAAAACAATGCGGTGCCGACGACAGCCGTTTCGCAATCGGCCGTAAAGCAGATCAATGCCGTGGCTGAGTGGTACGCCAAAAGCGGGATCATTCCTGAAATGCCCGACATTGCCGCCGGCGTCGTCGAGCTGAAATAAATCTCGACGAGCCGATTTTCGATCTGGAGGTCGCCGCCCGGAAAATCTTCCACGCCGGCAATCATTCACCCATGACGATCTGCAGCTTCACGTCTTCCGGCCGGCCTTCCGCCGCCCGTTCGAACGCCTTGATCGACTGGTCGAAATGGAACGTGTCGGACACCAGCGGCTTGAGGTCCACCTTGCCGGCCGCTATCAGTGCGAGGGCCCGGTCGAAGACATTGGCGTAGCGGAACACGGTCTCGATCCGGCATTCGCGCGAGCAGGCGGCCGCGATATCGACCGGGACGGGTTCCGGCGGCAGGCCGACAAGCACGACGGCACCACCGGGGCGAACGATCTTGAAGATGTCGCGGATGGCGGCGGGCGCACCGGAGCATTCGAACACGATATCCGCGCCCC
This sequence comes from Neorhizobium sp. AL 9.2.2, assembly GCF_013317225.1. NCBI lineage: Bacteria > Pseudomonadati > Pseudomonadota > Alphaproteobacteria > Hyphomicrobiales > Rhizobiaceae > Neorhizobium > Neorhizobium sp. AL 9.2.2. The sequence continues at coordinate 585,398 of NZ_JAALXU010000009.1, read as the reverse complement.
AGCCGTCGGTGGCGTTGTTTGTGGCTGTCACGATGTCGGTCTCGCGCAGATTGACGCCGGTAATCCCGTCATAGGTCTCGGCAAGCTTGAGCTTGGTTTCCGACAGATCGGAAATCAGCACGCGCGAGCATCCGCCAGCCAGGGCCGCCAGCGCCACCATGATGCCGATCGTGCCGCAACCGGTGACAACAGCCGTGTCGCCGGGCGTGATGCGGGCGCGGGATGCCGCCTGCATTCCGACGGCAAAGGGCTCGACCATCGCTCCCTCGGCAAACGAGACATTGTCGGCCAGCTTGTAGGTGAATGCTGCCGGATGGACGGTCTCCGGGGCGAGGATGCCATGAACCGGCGGCGTTGCCCAGAATGTCACTGCGGGATCGACATTGTAGATCCCCAACCGCGACGCCCGCGAATTCGGGTCGGGAATGCCGGGTTCCATGCAGACACGGTCGCCTTTTTTCAGGTGGCTGACGTTGGCGCCGACCTCGATCACCGTGCCGGCAGCCTCGTGGCCCAGCACCATCGGCTCGTTGACGACGAAATCACCGATGCGACCGTGCGTGTAATAATGCACATCGCTACCGCAGACGCCGACGGTGTGCAGCTTGATGCGGACGTCATCAGGGCCGAGGTTTTGCGGCAGGTCGATATCGCGCAGGGTAAGGTCGCCGACGCGTTCGAGAACTAGTGCTTTCATGATCTTTATCTTTCTTCCATGCCGCAGACATCGCCACTGTGAACGCTCCTACGACATGAAACTAGTTGGCTTCTTGCTTTCAACTGGTATTATTTTGACATGCTGCGGTGCAAGGTGACGGGATGGCGACAACAAACCAACGGAATTTGGCGCAGCCTGTTTCGCACGCGGCCATGCGCGAGCAGATCGTTCTGCCCGGCGGCATGTCCTACCTCATCCGCCGTGACGACTATCCGAACCCGATCGGCGTCTGGAATTATCATCCGGAATGGGAGATCCACTATATTCCCGAAGGCCAGGGTTTTGCCTATGTCGGTGATTATGTGGGGCCGTTCAAATCCGAGCATCTGATCCTCACCGGAACCAATCTGCCGCATAACTGGATCTCGCCCGGCGCTCCTTCGCTTCCCGGCCGCGATCTCGTCCTGCAATTTGATGCGGACGCGCTGATCGGAATCCGCAATGTGTGCCCTGAATTCGACGTGCTCCACAGACTGAGTTCGCTTGCCGCGCGTGGGGTCGAGATCCTCGGGCCCGAGGCAGCGGAGATCGGGGCGAAGGTTCTCCTCCTGCACCAAACGCAAGGCCGCGGCGGTCTGACGCTGTTCCTCGACATCCTCAACGAGATCGAAGCCGCTCCCCGCAAGCGCCTGCTTGCCAGCGAGCACTTCATATCATTCTACAACGAACAGTCCGACAAACGGCATCGCCGGATCGACCAAGCCATCCAGATCCTGCAGTCCGACCCGGTCAAGCAGATGCATGAGGTAGCTGATATGGTCGGTCTGGCGCCTTCCGCATTTTCCCGCGCGTTCAGACGCCTGACGGGAATGAACTTTTCTCATTACAGCCGTTCGGTCCGGGTCTGGCGGGCTCGGACCATGCTAGCGGAAACGGAGATGCCGATCACCGGCGTCTGCTTTGAAGCAGGCTTCAACAACCTCTCCAATTTCAACCGCTATTTCCGGATGGAAACGGGGCTGACACCGCGCGCCTATCGCATGGCAGCCCGTATCCGGGGCCGATCGATCGTTGCCGCTGCGTAAGGGAACCAGCGTCAGCAAGACGGGTGTCCCGGGCGATCGACACGCCCGGGAACAGGTCTCAGGCCACTTCGCAAATATCGAGGATGGTCAGCATGTAGACGCGGATCATGTCGAGGAAATCGACGATGTCGACGCGCTCGTCCGGCATGGTGTTGTAGCGACCACCCGGGCCGCAGACGATGCCTTCCATGCCAAGCTCGTGGTAGAGATGGCCGGCATCTGTGCCGTAGAAACGCGTCGGCGTGATCGCGCCGGTCGGCTGCTTCTCCCCTCGGACAGCCTCATAGGCCGCATTGATCGATTTGACGATGCGGCTATCCGGCGAAACCTCGAAGGGCGGCATCAGAGGGCGGCCTTCGATCATCTCGGGGACGAGCTTCGCCTTCAGGCCCGGGAAACGGCCTTCGAGTGCCCGCAACTCATCGGCCAGATCGGCGAGAACGCCTTCCTGCGTCTGGCCCGGTGCATAACGGCACGACCCTTTGAGGCGAACGAAGTCGGCCACTTGCGGCGGACGCCATTCCTCGAGGTCGCGACCGAGCGCGCCGTGGACGACGCCCACATGGCCGCGGTTGATCGAGCGGTGGACATCGCTTCTGGCACCGCTGAAGGTCATCGCATTGATGCGCGGGATGATATCGCAGGCGGCGGCAATCGCGTCGACGGATTCTTCGCGCTTCGACAGGTGGCGGGTGTCGCCGGTCAGCTCGATGACATAGCTCAGTGCTGCCGCATGCATGGTGACGGCAACGAGGTCGCTCGGTTCGCTGTTGATGAAATAGTCGGCCTTCACGCCGCTTTTGATCGCCGCAAGTGTCCCGACGCCGCCCTGCAATTCGCCGACGACGAAGGTCAGGATCACGTCGCCCTTGAGCTTGACGCCCGCTTCAAGCAGCGTCTTCACCGCGCAGAAATAGGCGGCATCGCCGGCCTTCATGTTGGAAACGCCGATACCGTAGATGAATTTGTCGTCGACGAGACCGGCATAGGGGTCGACGGTCCAACCTTCGGTGACCGGATTGGTATCGAGATGGCCGTTGAATAGCAGGCTCTTGCCGCCGCCTTGGCCTTTCAGGCGACCGATCGTGTTGAACCGCCGGCCATCGTCGAAGGCCTGCAGCTCGGCTTCGACGCCGATCTTATCCAGTTCTGCCGCCATCCAGCGCGCCAGAACCTTCTCGCCTTCCGTCTCCGAATGGCTCTTGTGCTGAACCATCTTCGACAGAAAATCGAGGCAGGCCTTTTCGTCGATCCGATCCACGAGGGACTTCGGGTCCATTGTCATGCTCCTTGATGCGCAATTACTGGTATTGAGCGGCGGCGCGTGGCACCGCCTCGATCAGGCGGCGGGTGTATTCCGCCCGGTCGGGACTATCGATCTCGGACGCCTTCACCACCTCGATCAGATCGCCGCGATACATGACGGCGATCCGGTGGGCGATCTGGCGGATCAGGTTGAGGTCGTGGGTGATGAAGAGGTATGCGGTACCGCTGGCCTTCTGCAGTTCCAGCAGAAGCTCGACGACGGATGCTTGCACCGAGACGTCGAGCGCAGACGTGATCTCGTCGCAGATGACCAGCTTGGGTTTGGAGGCGAAGGCGCGGGCAATCGCTACGCGCTGCTTCTCGCCGCCCGAGAGCTGATGCGGATAGCGGTTTGCGTGGGTGCGCGGCAGGCGCACCTGCTCCAGCATGTCACCGACCTGTCGCTCAAGATCGCTGGCATCGCCGAACAGTTTTAGCGGGCGCGAGAGGATCTCGAATATCTTCTGACGCGGATTGAGCGAGGCATCCGGGTGCTGGAAGATGATCTGCACGTCCTTGCGATAGGCGTTGTCCATATCGCCGAGATTGCGGATCTCGCGTCCTTCGAACCGGATCTTGCCCTCGAACCGGTTGAGACCGGTCATCGCCTTGGCGAGCGTCGATTTGCCCGAGCCGGATTCTCCGACAATGCCGAGGATTTCTCCCGGACTGATGCTGAGGCTGATCGCATTGTTGCCGGTCACGCGCTCGGTCTTCCGGCCGGTCAGTGCCGAGAGAAACGGCTTGCGACCGAAATGGACGCTGACATTCTCGACCTCGACCAGCGGCTTCTCCGTCGGAGCGACATCATCGTTTACCAGCCGGCGGGCCGGATCGGGAACCGCGTTGATCAGCTCGCGGGTATAGTCCTGCTGCGGATTGGTGAAGATGTCACGCACCGTGCCCTGCTCTACGATCTCGCCGCGTTTGATGACGGCGACGCGGCCGGCGGTGCGGGCGACCAGTGCAAGGTCGTGGGAGATGTAGAGCGAGGCGACGCCTGTTTCAGCCTGCAGCTCGACGAAGAGGTCGAGGATCTGACGCGAGGTGATCACGTCGAGTGCCGTGGTCGGCTCGTCGAAGATGATGCATTCGGGATTGCAGGCAAACGCCGACGCGATGACGACACGCTGCTTTTCGCCACCGGATGCCTCATGCGGCATGCGGTGCATCATCTGCGCTGGCGTCTTCAGGCCGACATGGGCAAGCCGCGCCTCTCCTTCCGTCCATGCCTGCTGCCAGGACAGGCCGCGGTGGCGCACGAGAACCTCGGCCAGTTGTTTGCCGAGCGAGAGGGTCGGATTGAGCGATGTGCTTGGATCCTGGAACACCATGCTGATACGCCGTCCGCGAAACGTTTCCATTTCGCGCTCCGCCTTTTCCAGCAGATTGTCTGAGCCCAGCAAGATACGTCCGCCGGGCTCGCGGGCGTTCTTGGGCAGGTAGCGCATGATCGACCATGCAAGCGACGTCTTGCCCGATCCGGATTCTCCGACGAGGCCAAGGATCTCGCCGCGGTGGATGGCAAGGTCGATGTTCTTCAGCGCGTGAAACGGGCCGTTGGTGGTCTCGTAATCCAGCGAATAGTTCTCGATTGTGAGAACTGGGGTATCGGGCGAAGGGTGTTCGGTAGTGGTCATGATTTTCACCTCAGGCCCGCGGATTGAGGGCATCGCGGAGACCGTCGCCCAGGAGGTTGAAACCGACGGCGACGATCGCGATCGCCACGCTCGGCCAGATCAGGATGCCAGCGGAAAGATGCATGTAGCGGCGCGCTTCCGATACCATCAGTCCCCATTCGGCAGCCGGTGGCTGGGCGCCGAGACCGAGAAAGCTTAAGGTCGCAAACAGCATCACCGCGAAGGACACGCGAATGGTCATCTCGACGATGATCGGCGCAATCACGTTGGGCAGCATTTCGCGGCGGATGATGTAGCCGGCACTTTCGCCCCGCGCGACGGCGGCGTTGACATAGTCCTGCTTTCGCACCGACAGCGCAACGCTGCGGGTGATGCGGGCCATGCCCGGCGCAAACGCGATCGCAACGGCGACCAGGGCATTGACGGTGCTGGAGCCGAGAAGGTTGACCACCAGAAGGGCAAACAGCAGGCTCGGTATCGACATGACCGCATCGATGGTGCGCATGATCAACTCGTCCGCACGACCGCCGAGGAAGGCGGATGCGGTTCCGATCAGCGCCCCGATCAGGGTACCGACGATGGTGGCAAGAACGGCCATGACGACGGTTGCCCGCGCTCCGATCAGAAGCCTGCTGAAAATGTCGCGACCATACTGATCGGTGCCGAGCCAATAGGTGAGGCTCGGACCTTTATAGCGGGCAAGAGGCGACAGCTTTTCCGGATCGTGCGGCGCAACCAGAGGGCCGAAGACGACGACCAGCAGCACGAACAGGACGAGGAACATACCGATCGCGCCCTGCGGCGTCTTCAATAGACGTTTTGTGAAATCAATCATACTGGATCCTCTTGTCGAGCCAGGCATAGAGGATGTCGGCGATGAAATTGACGATTGAATAGGTGGCAGCCATGATCAGCACGCCGGCCTGGATCGCCGGCAGGTCGCGGGCCTGGATGGCGACGATCAACTGGCGTCCGATACCGGGAATAGCAAAGATCTCTTCGACGACGATGACGCCACCCAGAAGATAACCCACATCGAGCGCGACAATGGTGATGGTGGGAAGAAGCGCGTTGCGCAGCGCATGGCGGCGCAGAACCTGTCCGCGAGAAATCCCCTTGAGCCGTGCAGCGCGAATGTAATCGGTATGCAGCACGTCCACCAGTTCGGATCGCACCATGCGCGAGACATGGGCAATCAGGATGATCGAGATGACGCAGACGGGCAGGACGAGATGGGTGATCCCGCGGGAAAAGTCCTCGGTCAGCGGCACGTAACCGGTCGGCGGCAGCCACTTCAGCCAGTCGGCGAAGAACAGCACGGCGACAGTTGCCGTCACGAATTCCGGAAGTGCGACGCCCGCATAGGAGATCAGGCTCACCACCATGTCGGCGACCTTGCCGCGGCGGATGGCGGCGATAATGCCGAGCGGGATCGCGAGAACCAGCATCAGGCCGATCGACAGGAAGGCCAGAAGCAGCGAACGACCGAGCGCTTCGAACATGACCGGACCCACCGGTTGGCCGGTGCGCAGAGATGTTCCGAGATCACCCTGAACCACATGCCACAGCCAGGTCAGATACTGCTGCCAGATCGGCGCGTTCAGGCCCATGGTCGCACGCAGCGCGTCGAGCGCTTCCTGGGTCGCGTTTTCGCCCAACATCATGACGGCCGCATCGGCCGGCAGGACCTGGGTTATGGCAAAGACGATCAGCGACACGACGAACAGCGTGTAGACGATCATCACCAGCCGCTTGGCTATGTAATTCGGGGACAGGGTCGTGTTCCTCTGACAAGAGAGCCGGACGCCTGGCGGCGTCCGGCAGGTTTTAAGATCAGCCGCGCTTCGGTGCGTCTGCTGTCAGCGAGACATAGTCGAGACGGAACACGGATGCGCGCGGATGCGCTTCGTAACCTGAAACCCAGCTGCGCTTAGCCGAGAGGACGTCGAAGAAGGACGGAATGATCGAGGGAACTTCCTCGTTCATGATCTCCTGTGCCTTTGTGTAGAGCTCGGTCCGCTTGTCGGTGTCGATCGTTCCGCGCGCTTCGTTGACTAGGGCATCGAAGGCCTTGTTGTTCCAGCGCGTCTCGTTCCAGGAGGCATCCGACGTGTAGAGCAGCTTGAAGATGCCGTCAGGGGTGGGCTGCATGTTGTAGAAGCCGACGTAGAACGAACCCTTTTTCCAGACCTGCTCGAGGTAGGTCGCATGCGGCATCGTCTGCACGTTGATGGTGATGCCGACTTCCTTGGCCATTTCCTTCAGTGCAACGGCAAGCTGCGTGCGGACCGCGGGGCGGTCGGAGGCGACAAGGGTGGCTTCGAAACCGTTCGGGAACCCGGCCTCGGCAAGCAGCTTCTTGGCTTCCTCGATGTTCTGCTCGCGCTGCTTCACGCCCTTGAAGAACTGGTAGGAGCCGTTGAGCGGCGTGTCGTTACCCTGCGTTCCGAAACCTTCGGTGACGAAACCGACCATTGCTTCCCGGTCGACAGTCAGTGCGATGGCGCGGCGAACGCGAGGATCATTGAACGGCGCCGTATCGCAACCGAAATTGATGTTGCAGAACTGGCCGGACGGCGTGCGCAGCACATCGACGCCATCGCTGCCGTCGAGGCGCAGATATTCGGTCGGCTGGATGGTGGAGACGATGTCGACATCGCCAGACATCATCGCGGAACCTTCAGCGGAAATGTCCGGGAAGACCTGCACTTCGACGCGGTCGAGATAGGGACGAGCCGGGTCGTAATATTTCTCGTTGCGCTCGACGACGATCAGGCGATCGGGCTCATAGGAGACCAGCTTGAACGGACCCGTACCGACGGCCTTGGTCGACAGACTCTTGAGGTCGCCGGTGGCGATCGATGCCGGAATGATGCGGGCGCTTGTATAGGCCATGGAGACGGGAAGGTCGGCATAGGCGCCGGTCAGCTTGAACATGACGGTTGCGTCGTCGACGGCGACGATATCGGCGATCGGGCCAACATTGTTGCGGCCGGGGGATGCTGTCGCTGGATCAAGGATTGCCTTGAAGGTTGCGACGACGTCCTTGGCCGTGAACGGCGAGCCATCATGGAAGGTAACGCCGGTGCGCAGCTTGAACGTCCATTCGGTCAGCGCCTCGTTCGGTGTCCAGCTTTCGGCCAGATCCGGCTCGACCGACATGTCGACCTTGAGACGGGTGAGGTTGCTGTAGAGCAGCTCGGTCACCAGGTATTCCGGGTTGACGCGGGTCAGAAGCGGGTGGATGACGCTGACGGCCTGGTCGACGGAGATTTTCAGCGTACCGCCCTTGGCCGGTGCTGCGGCCTGGGCAGAGCCCAGCGATGGCGTTGCGAGAATGGCGGCGGTGCCGGCCAGGAAGAAGCGGCGTTTCATTTCCAGCATGTTTATCGTTCCCTTTATGCTTCGATGCTGCTTGGTATGGCTATATGCGACTTTCAGGCATGGCCTCGGCAGCGAAATCCGCCGCGAGATAGGCGAGAATGCTTTTTGCGAGTGCGAGGATGTCCTGTCGGGTCGTGTGCTCTTCCGGGCTGTGGATGCAGCTTTCCGGGCGGCCAAGGCCACCGAGCAATACTTCAGGGCCAAAGCCGGCCTTCTGGACATAGCCGAAGTCCGAACAGCTGGCGGCGCCCCATTTCTGAAAATCGTTCGGCTTGTATCCGACGCCGAGCGAAAGCGCCTGTTGCCAGCGCGGCCAGTGCGGGCCATCGGGATCGTCGGTCGGGATCAGATGGCCGACAAGATCGACTTTGAGCCCGAGCTCTGTCCCTTCGATGCAATTTCGGATCGTCGCTTCGATCTCGGCGCGTGCGTCCTCATAGCTTTCCTCCGGGGCATATCGACGGCTGACGAGGATCTTCACCTCGGCCGGAACCTGCCCGCCCGCCGTGCCGCCGTTCACCGCGGATATGGTCAGCTGTGGCCGCAGCGGCCCGGTTGCATGCGGCGGCGGAGCGAGCTTGGATGCGCGTTTGGCCACGTCAGGCTTCAGCGCTGCGAGCGCATTCAGAACCGGCAAGGCGCCCTCGATGGCATTCACACCCGCGCCGGTGCGATTGCCCTCGCCGGCATGGACCGCATGGCCGGTAATCGTGACCTGCAGGTTGAAGATCCCGAAGCAGCCCGCCCAGATGCGTGGTGCGGCCGTTCCGTTGAAATTGAGGATATGCCCCTTGAGCATGCCCTGTTCCGCGAGATAGCGAATGCCGGGATACAGACCGCCTTCTTCATCCGTGCACAGGAGCAGCATCGGATCGTAAGCGAGAGAAACGCCGCATTCGCGTGCCGCCCGAAGCGCCAGAAGCGTCGCAGCGATTGTGCCCTTCATGTCGGCAGCACCAAGCCCGAAAAGGTCATCGCCTTCGACCGTCAGCTTCAGCGGATCGCGGCTCCAGCCGGGAGCGACAGGCACCGTATCGACATGATAGTAGAGACCGCAGACAGGCAGGTCCGTTTCGCGCCTCGCAACGAGATTGATGCGTTCGCCCGACGCCGGTCCGCCCTCGACATGCCAGAGGTCGTGAGGCACCGTCACGCGCTCGAATTCGAAGCCAAGCGGCATCAGCAACTCGGTCATCAGATCCGCAAACGCGCCATAGCCTTCGCCCGGTGGAAAGGTGGTGTCGACCGCAACCATCCGTGCAAGATCCTGCACGGCCATCTCGACATCGCGGTCAATCGCTGCCATGGCAGACGTCAGGGGCTCAGAAGTGGTGCCTGGTTGCTGTAGGCTCATCTCGGTCGTCCTCCGCATTCCGACAGCCTTCACAACTCGGCTCATTAATATAAACTATATAGTAATACAGCGTAGATCGGCATCACGTGTCAACTCCAAAGAAGAGGCAATTCATTGCCTGATAATTCAGCAAATGCCGCCCGACTGAGCGACCTGTCTCTGCCTCTCTATGAGGTCGTGAAACGACAGATCACCGAGGCGATCATGATCGGCGCCCTGGAGCCCGGCTCCGTGCTGCCGAGCGAGATCGCCCTGGCGCAAACCTATGGCGTTGCTGTCGGAACGATTCGACGCGCGCTGATGGATCTCACCAACGACGGACTTTTGAGCCGACGCCGCAAGACCGGGACCGTCGTGACCGGACGCAAACCGCAGCACGGATTGCGCCTGTTCTTCCAGTATTTTCGTCTTCACGGGCTGGACGGCTCGCTGAGCAAATCCGTTACCAAGGTCACGTCGCTGGAATTCGGCGAGGCTTCGGACGAAACAGCGGCGAAGCTGCAGATTGAAACGGGCCGGCCGATCGTGCATTTCCACCGCGTCCGCTATATCGACGACCGGCCAATCATGCACGAAACATTGACGCTGCCGCGCGAGCGCGTCCCCGGCTTTCCGCAGAAGCAGGAGGACATCCCGCCGCTCTTTTATCTGCATCTCCTCGAAAACTACGGGATCCGGATTTCGGCGATCCGTGAACAGATCGGCGCGGACCTGGCATCGGAGGATGATGCACGCTGGCTGAACCTGACGCTTCCAGCCGCAGTCATGACGATCGACGAAGTGGCCTACGACCAGATGGCCGTGCCAGTGCTCATCTCTGCGCACCGGGCGACGACTGCGGACCACCGCTACGTCAACGAGATACAGTAAGCGCGCGATCAAGCTTCAACACTGAAGCATCTGACGCGATGAGCTTCGCTACATTAGCGCAACGTCTAGCAAACCAAAACGAGATGGCGAAACCGCCGCGAGCGTGATCCGGGCTCGCGGCGGTAACAGCTTATTTTCAACGGCTTGGAGCCTATTGTTAACTCAGAATTCTTCCCAGTCCGCAACCGCCAGGGCAGCGGAAGACGAGGCGTTAGCGATCTTGCGCGGCATTGCGACGGCTGCAGGGCGATCGGAAATGGGCTGTGCGACCGGTCTTGAAGCGACGGGGCGATGGGCGATCGGATTGCGCTTCTGCAATGTCTGGGCCGGGGCCCGATCGGTGTCGAAATTGAACTGTTCGAGCAACTGGAACAGCGCGGCCGCTTCCCTTGCCATTTCATGGCTCGCAGCTGTCTGCTGCTCGACCATCGCGGCGTTTTGCTGTGTGCCCTGATCGACCGTGTTGATCGCACGGTTGATTTCGGTCAGCGCGGTGGACTGTTCGCGTGAGGTTTCGACGATCGCGGTGATGTCGCCGTTGATACCTTCGACATGGGTCGCGATCTCGCGCAGGGCGGCGCCTGCCTTCGTGACCAGCGAGACGCCGTTTCCGACATGCGTGCTGGAGGCCGTGATGAGTGTCTTGATTTCCTTGGCCGCTGTTGCAGAGCGCTGCGCGAGTTCACGCACTTCCTGCGCAACGACGGCAAAGCCTTTACCGGCCTCGCCTGCGCGCGCCGCTTCAACACCGGCGTTCAGCGCCAACAGGTTTGTCTGGAAGGCGATTTCATCGATCACGCCGATGATGTTCGAGATTGCCTTCGACGACGCTTCGATCTGGTCCATGGCACCAATCGCTTCACGCACCACGTCACCGGAATGGTTGGCATGCTCCTTCGTGCGGGCAACCAGTTGGCCGGCTTCCTCGGCGCGTCGGCTGGAATCCTTCACGGTCGTGGTGATCTCTTCCAGGGCTGCTGCGGTCTGCTCGACAGATGCGGCTTGCTGTTCGGTCCGCTTCGCCAGATCGTCCGCCGATGTGCGAACCTCATTGGAACCGGCCGAAATAGCCTTCGCGTTTTCGGCAACCATCACCATGGCCTGCTTCAGCTTCTGCGACGCGGCATTGAAGTCGGTCCGCAGGCGCTCCAGTGATGGAATAAACGGCTTTGCAATTTGCTGCGAAAGGTCACCATCGGCGAAACGCGTCAGGCCTTCCGCGAGGCGCTCGACGTTCTCGACCCGGCCGGTAACATCGGTGGCAAACTTGGCGACCTTGATGACCTTGCCACTGGGATCGAAAACGGGGTTGTAGGAAGCCTGGATGTAAACGCTACGGCCGTCCTTGCTGATGCGGCGGAACTCGTCGGCAACATATTCGCCGCCGCGAAGGCGCTCCCACAACTGCGTGTATTGCGGGGATGCCGCTTCGGTCGGGTCCATAAAGATCCGGTGATGCTTACCCACGATCTCGTTCAAGGAATATCCGAGCGCCGACAGGAAGTTGTCGTTGGCGGTAAGGATTTCACCCTGGGGCGTGAATTCGATGGTTGCCTGCGCGCGGGAAACAGCTGAAAGTTTGGCTGCGCTGTCGAGCCCATTCATCTTTGTTTCGCTGATGTCGTTGGCAAACTTGATGATCTTCAACACCTTGCCGCTGGCATTCTTTACCGGATTGTAATTGCCGCGGATCCAGATTTCCTGGCCGTTTTTCGCAATGCGCTTGAATTCGCTGCACTCGAACGTGCCGCCCTTAAGCTTGCTCCAGAAGGCTTTGTATTCAGGCGTTGCAGCGTAATCTCCGTCGACAAAAATCCGGTGATGCTGACCGATAATCTCCTGCTCGCTATATCCCATCAGATCGCAGAAGTTTGTATTGGCTCGCAATATGCGTCCTTCGGTATCGAACTCGATGATCGCGAAGGACAGGTCTAAGGCCGAAAGAATTTGATTAGAGTTTGCGCCGAAAAAATCGAACATTACGAAGCCTTGCAATACAGGTGATTGGTCAACCATCATCGCAAACAATTGTTAAATTAGTAATTAAGACTTGGCAAAAAACAAGAATAAGCCTTTGTAAAAATACAATTAAGCGTTGCTCAATAGTATATTCCTATTGCCTAATCTATGTTGGGTAGTCTCACCTTCAGTTTGCCGGAAGTAGAGGCGAGCATCCTGCGCGGCGTGCCCTTCCTGCCGCCATCAGTCCATCTTTAGCAATCGATAACCCTCTCTCGACAAACAGTCATGTCCCGGGGCTTGGCATCCATTGCCTAGAAACGTTTGCGGATTACCTCTCGGTCAACTCCGAACGGTAACCAACCATGAACGCTGTGACGTCTATCCTCCACACATTGGAACCTCATCCGTTTCAGCTTCTCAACACCGAGAAAATACTAGAGATGTTGCCGCGCCCGGTCTTGGTTGTCGGATCCGATGGTCTCGTCGTCTACGCCAACAAGGCGAGCGAAGTCTCATTCGGCGCATTTCCCGGGGGCGCTGTCCACGCGCTTTTTACGGGCCTGGTCACAGACCTGCCCGACACCAGCTCCGCCCCGCTTTTAGTCACGTCCATCCATAGCGGTGAGAGCTTCGATGCCGCGTTCGTATCCTTCGACGACGGGCAGTATCTCGTTGACTTGCGACCTGCATCGCAGAACCAGGGCATCGCCATCAAGACCGATGTCGACGAACTGACGGGCCTTGCCAAGCGGAACGCCTTGCTTTCGCACCTGTCGTCCGCTTTGAGCAACGGTTCTAAATCTTCATCGATCGCCGTCCACTGCCTCGATCTTGACCGCTTCAAGATGGTCAACGACACGCTGGGACATGCAACAGGCGACCTTCTTTTGAAAAAGGTGGCCGACCGCCTCAAGGCCGCGTGCCGCAAAAGCGATGTCGTTGCGCGTCTTGGCGGGGACGAGTTCGTGATCCTCCAGCATGATGTCGACGATCTTGCAGCGGCCGAGAAACTCGCTTCGCGGATCGTGGACCTTGTCGGCCGCACCTATGTTCTCAACGGTCATACAATCAATATCGGCGCAAGCGTCGGCGTCGCCTTTGGCGCTGATGCGCTCCAGCCAGACGACCTGCTCCGCAACGGTGATCTTGCTCTCTACGAGGCAAAGAAGGCCGGGCGCGGACGTTACCGCATGTTCGAAAGCGGGATGGACGCTCTACTCCTCGGACGTCGGGAAATGGAGATCGATCTCCGCCGCGCGCTGGCCCTGAAGCAGTTCAAGCTGAACTATCAGCCGTTCCTCGATGTCTCGACCAAACGGGTGGATGGCTTCGAGGCCCTGCTCCGGTGGGAACATCCCGTCAAAGGCAACATCCCGCCTCTTTCCTTTATCTCGCTTGCGGAGGAAAACGGCCTGATCGTCAAGATCGGCGAATGGGTTTTGCGTACAGCCTGCCTGGAGGCAATGTCCTGGCCGAATGATATGATTGTCGCCGTCAACGTCTCGCCGCTTCAGTTCAAGGCGGACACACTGCTGGAAACGGTCGCATCGGCGCTAAGGCACTCGGGATTGCCAGCCCATCGTTTGGAAATCGAAATTACCGAGGGCGCCCTGCTCGATGACACGGATAACGTCATCCAGACGCTGAATGCCATGCGCGCGCTTGGCGTCAGAATCTCCATGGACGATTTCGGCACTGGCTATTCGTCCTTGAGCTACCTGCAGAAGTTTCCATTCAACAAACTGAAGATCGATCGCTCGTTTGTCGCCTGTGAAGACGCAGACAGCGAGGCGATCCTGCGATCAATCGCAAGTCTCGGGACGAGCCTCGGGATGTCGATCACGGCTGAAGGCGTTGAGACGGCGGAACAGTTGGCGCGCATTCGTGGCGAACGCTGCACCCATGTGCAGGGCTATCTGACGGGACGGCCCATGGGCACGGATCAGATTCCGGCGTTCCTGGCACAACACGTTTTATAGAGGGGAACTGATAATGGATAACAGCTTGTATCGCCTGGTCTACTACAGCCGCAACCAGATCGGCGACGATGGTGCGGCGTTTAGCTCAAACGTCGACGAGATCCTGGCGAAAAGTCGGGTGAACAATCTCCGTGACGAGATCACCGGGGCGCTTCTGTTCAACGCGGGCTGCTTCGCCCAGGTTCTGGAAGGTCCGCTCGAGCGGGTGGAAGCCGCATTCGAGCGCATCCAGCAGGACGAACGCCATGGCGAAGTTTCGCTGCTGGCCGTGGACCCGATCAGCCATCGGTATTTCCCGAACTGGGCAATGGGTTTTATCGGGACATCCGAAGCCCACGCAAAGCGCTTCGCCGACGTCGGCTCGTCAAGCGGTTTCGATCCGTCCCGGCTGAGCGGCGAGCAGATCCATACCCTGTTGCGAGACCTCGCAATCGAAGAAGAGGCCGCCTGATTCCAGTACGGCCTCCTCCTCCAAAAACATCGCTTGCTGCTCAGCGTTGCAGCGGGGCGTGATCGGACGAAGCCTTACTTCTTCGCAGGATCGACCTTCTGCTGGTAGCGACCCACGATCTCACCCTTGCCGATCACATGACCGGCCACTGCGGCGAGAAGAGCATCCCGGTCGGATGTCGGGGGAAGAGCCAGCATCTCGTCAAGCGCAAGAACCTGGAAGTGATAGTGATGCGCCGGGTCGCCGGCCGGCGGCTTTGGTCCGAAATAGCCGTGACTGCCGGATGTGTTGCGGCCTTGAAGGACGCCTTCCGGTTCGACGAGGCGGAGCTGTTCCTGCAACCCTTCCGGCAGGGACGTCACCGTTGCCGGGATATTCCACGCCAGCCAGTGAACAAACGGCTTGGTTGGTGAGGAGCCTGGATCCTCTACGATGATCGCGTAGGACGCGGCCTTCGGGACGGCCTTCCAGCTGATCGCCGGTGAGACACTCTCGGCATATTCGCTATGACGCTGCGGCATGAGTTCGTCGTTGTCGAAAGACGAGGACGAGACGGATACGCTGCCTTCCGTCTTGGTCTCCGGGCGATCCATGGCAAGTGGCACATCGATACCTTTGGCGGCCTGCGCCTTCATAGGTTCAACGGGCGCAGCGGGCTGCGCTTGTGCCTTTTGCGCGTCGCCGGTGTAAGCCACCCTGTAGATGACACCGTTTGCATCGTCGGCCATCAGCAAGGCGCCATCCTTGGCGACGGCCAGTCCGACCGGTCGTGCGAAATGCGTCTTGCCACCATCGCTGAGGAAGCCGGTGACGAAAGGTTCGAAGGATTTCGGCTTGCCGTTTTCGAAGTGAATGCGAACAATCTCGTATCCGGATGCCGGGTTACGATTCCAGGATCCGCGCATGGTTGCAAACGCATCGCCCGAGAACTCGGCCGGAAACGACGTTCCGCTGTAGAATTTCATCTGCATGGGGGCTGCGTGTGCCGTGTAGCCGAGTTTCATCGGATCGCTCTGCGCCTTCCACTCCTCCTTGGTCACGCCGCCGACCGGTGTCGACTGCGGATAGATGTCGCCTGCTCCGTAAACATGCGGCCAGCCATACTGCTTTCCCTGTTCGATGAGGTTGAGCTCTTCTGCCTGCACCTCATCACCGAGGAGATCGATGCCATGGTCGAGCCCCCAAAGTTCACCGGTCTCGCGGTTCCAGTCGTAGCCGATCGTGTTGCGAAGGCCGGACGCGAAGATGGTGCGGCTCTTGCCATCAGGGGTCGCCCGGAGCACCGTTGCGTTTTCAGCATTGCTTTCGTTGCAGGCGTTGCAGGTGGAGCCGACGCTGATGTAGAGCATGCCATCAGGACCGAACTCCATGACGCGGTTGGGATGCTGTCCGGAATCCGGCAGATCGCCAATGATCATTTCGAGTGGCCCGAGCGTGCCGTCGTCCTTGATGTCCGCGACGAACACCTCTTTGACCGTGACGAGATACAGCCTGTTATCCTTGATTGCCAGACCGTGGGCCTGCGCGCGCGCTGCCACTTTCACCGGTGCGCCGTCGGCCTTGCCGTCGCCGTTCTCGTCCTTCAGCAGCAGCACGTCGCCTTCCTCGCGGCGGCTGACATAGATATAGCCTTTGTCGGACACGGCGATGATGCGGCTGTTTCCGAGACCCTGGGCGAAAGGCTCAACGGTGAAACCTTCCGGCGCCTTCAAGGTGGCGATCCGCTCCGCGGTTGCCGGAATCTTGTTCGGCTTGAACACGTTGGTCGTGATCTGGACTTCGGTTCCATCGCCCTGCTGTGCATAGGCTGCGCTGCTCAAGAATACCGCGGTCGCGACCGACGCGACGCCAAGAAGTCCAAATTTCATCACTGTATCTCTCTCGTTGACTCGCCCCGTAACCAGCAACCGGAGCCATAGTTCCTCCACCGAGACGCGAAGCGAGAGCACAGCCGTGGTTTGAGACGTCAAATCGAACGAGAACGTAGCGTCACGCTTTCGGTGGCTTTGGCAAAGGGTTGCCAAACAGATCAACCGGGTCGGGAACCGCTGACGCGCTCGCCTTCTGGTCGTCGGATAGTCTGCCACCAAATGAGCGTGAACTGTTCGGCCTTCCGGCCCACAGCACCATTTCGATCTTTTCTCCGGCCTTGATATCTCTGTGAGCGATGAAATAGCCGCGGTGGTCCGGTGCGCGCTCGTGGCCGGCTTTTTCATTTTCGAATAGGCTGACATCGCCGGGCTTTGCCTCGTAGCGCATCGTGACGTCCCTCTTGTCTTGTCGTTACCGGTCCCATGGCGGGATAAATCTGCGGTCGTTATAGGCGGACAGGAAACCGGAATGGATGGGGTCGAGCCAGTTCTCGTCTTTCAAAAAGACAAGGGCATCATGAACGAGACCGCCGCCCGATGCCTGAACCTTGAGCATTGCCCGGAAACTTCCCTCTTCACCAACGTCTTCCAGCTTATCCAGAACCGGCAGATCGTCTTCAGGGACTTCAAACAACTCCCCTGTCACCTGCAAACCGATTCCCGGTTGTTCGAGCATCATCGGCCCGTAGAATGGTGCTGCTATCAACAGGGGGTAGGGCTCGACCGTCACTACATCCCCGATATATTCCGAATTCCCAAGCCCCTTATCGTGAAGCGCAAAGCCTCTTTTCAGGGTGCCGTAAATGAACACTTTCACATGGTTCTCCTATCCGTGAGGTCGAATAACCCGCTCGTCATCGACCTGTTCCGTGCACGGCAACGCGGCATCCGGTCGCTGATGTCTCACCGTCATGGCGGCCTGACCGCGTGAAGAGAAAACGCAAAGTTCGAAGGGAACAGGGCGCGACAAACTAAGTTCTTGCAGCCTGATAAAATTGCTGACGCGAGAATGGCAGGTTCATGTGAGTATCGTTGAGTCCCGAAATGAAAACGCCCCCTCTCCCCTCCCCGCATCCGAACAGACCCCGCATCTGAAACTGCCGCCGGGTTTGGTGGCAACCCGGCTTGAGGCATCGCTCCGGAGCTCCGGTCGTTCGCTCTGCTACGTGGCATTGAGCGAAAATGCTGCGCAAAAAATAGCGGATGCCATGGCAGCGCTCTTTCCCTCGGTCCAATTCATTGTTCTGCCGCCTTGGGACTGCCTTCCCTATGATCGGGTTCCGCCCTCGCGGCACTGCATGGGTCGACGCATGGACGCATTGCGGATATGGGCCAGGCCAAGCGACACGCCGCGACTGCTGCTGACATCGATCGACGCGACGCTGCAGCGCATTCCGCCGGCGGGGGTCATCGCAGATGGCCAGATCGAACTGGTGGTCGGCCATCGATTCGATCGCGAGGCATTCCTGAATTTCGTCAGACGATCAGGCTATGTGGAAGAGGGCGTTGCCGACGATCCCGGCGAACTGGCGGTGCGCGACGGGATGATCGACATCTATCCCGCCGGCGCCCCGGGCCCAATGCGCATAGTCCTGTCGGAAGACGATCACGTGACCGAATTGCGTGGGTTTGACCGCGTCTCGCAGCGAACCGAGAGCTACCTTGAACGGTTGAGCTTCGGTCCGGCATCCGAAGCCATACTCGCAGACCTCATTCCGGAAGCCCCTGCTTCAAAATCTGAGACGATGGAGCGCCAGCTTTCCCGCCTTTACCCGGACATGGTGACGGTTTTCGATATCCTCGGCAATGCCGCTTTGACTGCGGCTCCGGGCGCAGCAGACCGGGTCGTACGGAATCTGGAAATCATCGACGACGCCCGCCAGTCCCGCACGGATTTCGGTAAGACCGGAACATCCTCTCCTTGCTCGTTCTATCTTGACAGCGAGGAGTGGGAACAGCGCTTCACCGGCGTGCAGACCAGCGCACTGGATCTCGAACAAGGGGGTGACCTGCCTTCCGGGGCGTCTGATGCGGACCCGCGCAAGGCACTGGTCAAGTTTGCACAGGAACGCCTGGGCGATGGAATGAAGGTTGTAATTTCCGGGCATGGCAAGGCATCAGAGGCGCTTTGCCGCCGTGTCGCGAAAGCAACTGGCGTATCGCCTCGGTCCGTCGACAGCTGGACGCAGGTGATGGACGCCGAATCCGGCGCGCTTTTGAAGCTCGCCTGCGCCCTCGATCACGGGTTCCTCGACGTCGCGCAAAATGTTGCTGTGATCGCCGCGGGCGACGAACACCGACATGTTTCAAGTGCAACTTCCTTTCTTGGCGAACCAGATCTTCGGATCGGCGACGTCGTCGTCCACGAAGATCACGGCATTGGCATTTTAAAAGATCTGGAGAGCATCGCCGTTGCAGGCGTCGCGCGTGACGCTGCCCGTCTGGAATATCGCGAAGGTGCTTCCGTGCTTGTTCCGATGGAAGAATTCGGAAAGCTGTGGCGCTACGGTTCCGAACCCGAGGCGGTCTCGCTCGATCGTCTTCACACCGACGCCTGGCAAAAGAAGCACGAGAAGATTGTCGCGGACATCAAATCGACGGCGCGTCATTTTTCGACCATCGCAAAGCACAGGCAGGCCTCGCCGGCCGAGACGTTCATTCCTCCCCGTGCCGAATTTTCAGCCTTCATCCGACGGTTCCCTTTCGCCGAGACACCAGATCAGGCCGAAGCCATCAAGGCCACGCTTTCCGATCTCGCGTCCGGGCATGCGATGAACCGCCTTGTCTGCGGCGATGTCGGCTTCGGCAAGACGGAGATCGCACTGCGGGCCGCAGCAGCGGTAGCACTTGCGGGCGGTCAGGTGGTCGTCATCGCCCCAACGACTGTTCTCACACGTCAGCATTTCGCCACCTTCAAGCGACGCTTCGAAGGAACAGGCATCTCTGTCGGAATGTTGTCACGGCTCGTCAAGCCAAGCGAGGCGAAGCAGGTCAAGGCGGCGTTGGCCGAGGGTGAAATCGACGTTATCGTCGCGACCCATGCGATCCTTGCAAAAGACGTGCGCTTTGCGCATCTCGGGCTTTTGATCGTGGATGAGGAACATCGGTTCGGGCTCAAGGATAAACGGGCCATGAGCGCGCTCGCGCCGACCCTCCACACGCTCGCCATGTCGGCAACACCTATCCCACGCACCTTGCAGTCGGCAATGGTCGGAGTTCAGGAGGTCAGCCTCCTGACGACTCCGCCCGCCCGGCGCCGACCCGTTCGCACATCGCTTGCAGCATTCGACAACGCATCGATGCGCACCGGATTGATGCGAGAATACCGCCGGGGCGGACAAAGCTTCGTCGTGGTGCCGCGCATCGAGGATATCGAAGCCGTCGAGGCGATCCTGCGCAAGATTGTTCCCGAGCTCTTGGTTAAGGTCGCGCATGGCAAGATGCCGGCGGCGACGATCGATGAAGCGATCGTCGGTTTCGCGGACGGCGATGGCGATGTCCTTCTCGCCACCAACATTATTGAAAACGGCCTCGATGTGCCGCGCGCCAATACGATGTTCATCTGGAATGCGGAGCGGTTCGGTTTGGCCCAGCTGCACCAGTTGCGTGGCCGGGTCGGCCGTGGAGGCGCGCAGGGCATGACCACGATTCTGACGGAAGAAGGTGCAGAACTGCCCGAGGAAACGCGCTTGCGGCTTTTGACACTCGTAGAGAACGACCGCCTGGGCGCCGGGCTTGCGATCAGTCTGCGCGATCTCGATCTGCGCGGCGGGGGCGACATCGCCGGCGAGGATCAGGCTGGGCATATGAAGGTCATCGGCATTGGCCTTTACCAGAAGCTCCTCGCGCGTGCCGTCGCGAAACTGGGAAAACGACTTTCGGCCACCAGAAAGCGCGCAATCCTGCATCTCGACGTCGCGGGCACGATACCGGCGGATTACGTGCCGGATCCGGCTGTCAGGCTCAATCTCTATGCCAGACTTCTGCGGGCATCCTCACAGCGCGACGTGAATGATCTGGAAGAAGAGTTCGAGGATCGCTTCGGCGAATTGCCGCAGGAGACGCTGCTGTTGTTGCGCACAACCAGGCTGCAGCTTGCAGCAGGCCATCTCGGTATCGCCAAACTCGAAGCCGGACCGAAGGCGATTGCGATGACCATTGCCAAGATGCCGGCAAGGGTGATTTCGGCCCTGACGAAGAAGATTGCGGCAATCCGGCGGGAAGACCGGCTGATATTTGAGACGGTCGCCCAGACCTGCGACGAGCAGCTGAAGTTCTTCGAGCGACTCATTCTGGCGGCGCGAAGGCCTTGAGGCTTTACGGTTTGACTTGATCGACGATAGCGCGGGCCCGTACTGTGGGCCCGCGAATTTTTGTCAGAACCCCGCGTCGGAGGCTGACGATCTGTCAGTCTCGCGGAGCGCCTCCTGTCCCCGCATATCGCGCCTCTGATGCCTCAACGTGCTCGTCACGTTTGTTGTCCGCATACGCCGTGCTTTCACCGGTGTTGCCAAACTTGTCCCTTATCCCGTCGGACATTACGTACCTTTCTAGTTGCTGATTGACGGAACACCCCGAACAAGCCAAGAACAAGCAACGCCGCGGGAACCCACTTGGAATGAAGCCCTTACGTATGCAATTGTTCGAGATGAGCGACCACGTCCGCGCTTCCCCGGGAAAGCGCTGGGGAGTGGCGGTTGCAGCGTTCGGGCTTGCGCTCTACGCGCGGTTTCTATGCGACCATCTCCTGCCGCCGGGCTTCCCTTATCTGACCTTCTTCCCCGCGGTAATCCTGACGACGTTTCTGGCGGGCGTCTGGCCCGGGGCCGTTTGCGCCGTGGCCTGTGGCGTGGCTGCCTGGTACTGGTTTATACCGCCGTTTGCGATGTTCGAGATCAACGGGTCGGTCCTCGTGGCTCTGACCTTCTACGCGTGCGTGGTCATCGTGGACATTCTGCTGATCCAGGTCATGCACAAGGCGGTTGATGATCTTCAGGAAGAACGCCTGCGCAGCGAAGACCTGGTGCGCGAACAGCAGCGCCTTCTTGCCGAGCAAAAGGAACGGGAGCGCCAACAGCGTGTGTTGCAGCGCGAATTGTCCCACCGAATGAAGAACACGCTGGCGATGGTTCAAGCCGTCGTATCCCAGAGCCTGCGCAATGCGACAGACGTGAAGCTTGCCGGTGAAATGGCGTCGGCCCGCATCGACGCACTTGCCCGGGCACAGGATACGCTGACGGCAACGAACTGGTCCGCAGCAGATGTCGAGACGATTGTACGGACATCCGTCGAACCGCACCAGGACAGTCCCGACCGCTTCGATATCTTCGGGCCTCCGATGGTGCTGGAAGCACAGCCTTCCATGGGTTTGGCACTGGCAATCCATGAACTTGCGACAAATGCCACCAAATATGGCGCGCTCAGCACGGCCGACGGCAAGGTCGAGATCCGCTGGACGGCGCCCGGCGAAAACGGCTTTGCCTTCACATGGATCGAAAGCAAGGGGCCGGCCGTGAGCGAACCGACGCGGCGCGGCTTTGGCTCCCGCCTGATGGAGCGCGTTGTGCCGACCTATTTCAACGGCGTCGCCAACGTGGACTACCGCACGGATGGATTGCACTACCGCATCGAAGGCGAACTTCTTCCGAAAGAGCCTCAGCCTCTTCAGAGCTGACGCAATATGCGCCATCGGCCGGTTGCGACAACGACGACCATCGACACAATCACTATTCGAAAATCATATATTTCTAGTTCGATTATAATAATTAATTATATTGCAGCGCAGCAGGTTCGGTGGAACACTGGCGTCAACAAGGGCCGCAAAGGCCTGGAGCCGCCAGTAGGAGAACATCGATGAAACCATCTATCAGGGCCGGCTTTGTCGGCTTAGCTACTCTGCTTGCCTGCACGCCAGCCTACTCCCTTGGAGACACAATCAAGACCGCGATCGACGCGACCTTCGCGCCGCACGCGATGCCAACCCTCGACGGCAAGATAGAGGGTTTCAACGTCGATATGGCAAACCTGATCGGCGAACGGTTGGGCAAGAAAGTCGATCTGACCGGAGCGCAGTTCTCCGGCCTCATCCCAGCGCTGCAGGCCGGCACCTATGACTTCCTTGTAGCACCCGTCACCGTGAACAAGGAGCGTGCCGCGAACCTTCTCTTTACCGAAGGCTTCATGGACACCAATTTCGGTTTTGTCGTGCCGGCCAATGCGCCTGAATACAAGACGCTGGAAGACTTCAAGGGCAAGACGATCGCCGTCAACAAGGGGTCTGCCTATGACAGCTTCCTGCGGGAGAAGGAAAAGGAATTCGGCTGGAAGGTCGAAAGCTACGGTACCAATACCGACGCCGTGGCAGCCGTCATTGCTGGACGCGCCGATGCCAACCTTGCCGGCAACACTGCCGCTGCGTGGGCGGTCAAGAAGAACCCGCGCCTGAAACTCTCCTTCGAATACGAAACCGGCCTCGTCTGGGCCCTTTCCTTCCGCAAAGGCGACGAGCAGAACCGCGATCTCGTCGATCGTGCGATGGAATGCCTGAAGCTAGACGGCTCGATGGCGAAGCTTTCGGTCAAGTGGTTCGGCGTCACGCCGGAAGCAGGCACGACGATCGTCACCCCGACCAAGGGTTTCGGAACGCCGGGCTTCGATGGTTACAAGGGCGATGACCACAAAGCCTCCTGCGATAACCTGAAGTAACGCTCTGCAGCACGGGCAGGCGCTTCAGTCGCCTGCCCTCCCCCTTGATCAGACAGGATGCGGCAGCCGGCTGCCAATCGTCTCTCCCATCGGAGATAGCGGTTGGAATCCAGTCGGCAAATCTGTCCGCATCGTGCCTGCCGGAGGTGCCAACATGGCCAATCGCCCAATGCTCGAAGTCGTCGCGCTGGAAAAGCGCTTCGGGTCCACCACCGTCCTCAAGAAGATCGACCTGAGGGTCGCCGAGGGCGAACTCGTGTTCGTCATCGGTCCATCCGGTTCCGGTAAAAGCACGATGCTGCGCTGTTGCAACCGGCTCGAGGAACCAACGTCGGGCGATATCATCGTCAATGGCCGCAACATCATGGCCGGTACCCGCCGCGATCTCGACCGTATGCGGCTGCAGATCGGCATGGTCTTTCAGGGGTTCCACCTATACCCGCATATGAGTGTCCTCAAGAACGTAACTCTTGCCCAGCGCAAGGCGCTGAAGCGCTCGAAGGCAGAAGCCGATGCGCGGGCGATGGATATGCTCGAACAGGTTGGCCTCGCGCACAAGGCCGACGCCTATCCCGGTGAGTTGTCGGGCGGCCAGCAGCAGCGCGTGGCGATCGCCCGCTCGCTGGCGCTCGATCCGAAGGTCATGCTGTTCGACGAACCGACCTCGGCACTTGATCCCGAACTGGTCGGCTCCGTCCTCAAAGTGATGAAGGACCTGAAATCCAAGGGCATGACGATGGTCGTCGTCAGCCACGAGATGGGCTTTGCCCGCGAAACCGCCGATCGGGTTATCTTCATGGATGGCGGTCTCGTCGTTGAAGAAGGCACGCCGGACGAGCTATTCGGCAACCCGAAGGCCGATCGCACCCGCGCATTCCTTTCGCGCGTTTCCGGGTAACGGCGATGGACCGGTTCCTCGAAACCTTCTTCAACCCGGTGGTGATGGCGAAATATACGCCTGACATCATTGCCGGGATCTGGGTCACGCTGCAGATTGCCGCTGCGGTGATCGTGGCGGGTATTGCATCCGGCCTCGCGCTAGCCTGCCTGCGCAGCTATGGCGTCAAGACGCTCAATTTCTGCATCATCTGCTACGCCGATATCTTTCGCGCGCTGCCGCCTCTGGTCGTCATCCTGATCCTCTATTTCGGCTTCCCCTCGATAGGCATCCAGCTGTCCGGCCCGATGGTTCTGTTCCTCGTCCTGGCAGCGACCCTCGCAGCGTTTGCCGAAGAAATATTCTGGGCCGGGTTCTCCTCTGTCGAAAAGGGTCAGTGGGAGGCAGGCATAGCAACCGGGCTCGGTTTTACCCGCACGCTTGCCTATGTCGCGCTGCCCCAAGCCGTCCGTCTTGCCATTCCGCCGCTCGTCAACCGCGTGCTTGCCATCACCAAGATGACCGCGCTCGGCTCGGCCATCGGCGTTTCGGAAATCCTGTCGAGCGCCACGACGGCGCAGAGTTTTTCCGGCAGTGCCACGCCGCTCACCATGTCGGTCGTCGCCTATCTGGTGATTTTCCTGCCGATGGTGGTCTTCGCCCGCTGGCTGGAAAGCCGGACCGCCTGGAAGAAGCGATAGGAGGCTGCCATGGATATCTTCATCGACCAGTTCTTCAATATCGACATCATGCGCCAGTCATTGCCGTTGATGATGTCCGGCCTCTGGATGACGCTCAAGCTGTGCAGCGCCGTGATCCTGCTCGGCCTGATCGGCGGCCTGTTCGTCGCACTCGGCAATATGAGCGAGCGCCGCTGGCTGCGCTGGATCTCGATCGCCTATACCGATCTCTTCCGCGCCCTGCCGCCGCTGGTGCTGTTGATCTTCATCTATGCCGGCCTGCCCTTTGCCGGGGTCAACATCTCGCCCTTCGCCGCCGTCGTCATCGCATTCCTGCTCAACAACTCCTCCTATTATGCGGAGGTCTATCGCGCGGGTCTGATCTCGGTTGCCAAGGGACAGTGGGAAGCGGCGCAGTCGACGGGCCTCAGCCCGGTACAGACGCTTGCCCATGTCGTCCTGCCGCAGGCCATCCGCAACGTGCTGCCGGACCTGCTGTCCAACACCGTAGAAGTCGTCAAGCTCACCTCGCTTGCCTCCGTCATCTCGCTGTCCGAGCTTCTCTACAATGCCGGCATGGCGCGCTCGGTCACCTACAATGCCTCGCCGCTGGTGCTGGCGGCTCTCATCTATCTCGTGCTGCTGTGGCCGCTGGTGCGCCTCGTCAGTAATTTCCAGCGGCGCCTGGCCGCCTGATCGCTTTCGAAAGGAAACTCCGATGACCATTATGAATATCGCAGGTGCCCAGCTCGGCGCCATCCAGAAAGCCGACAGCCGCGAAAGCGTCGTCATCCGCATGATTGCGCTTCTCGATGAAGCCGCATCCAAGGGCGCAGACATGGTCGTCTACCCAGAGCTGGCGCTCACGACCTTCTTTCCCCGCTGGTACATGGAAGACCAGGCCGAAATCGATTTCTGGTTCGAGACGGAAATGCCGAACGCCGCCACGCAGCCGCTGTTCGATCGCGCCCGCGAGCTCAACATCGCCATCACCTTCGGCTACGGCGAGAAGACGCCGGACGGACACTATTACAACACCTCTGTTGTTACCGACCGTCAGGCCAATATCGTCGGAAAGTATCGCAAGGTGCACCTCCCCGGTCATTCCGAATATGATACCGAGCGCGCCTTCCAGCATCTCGAGAAGCGCTACTTCGAACCCGGTGATCTCGGCTTCAACGTCTGGCGCAACGAAGGCGTCATCATGGGCATGGCGATCTGCAACGACCGCCGCTGGCCGGAAACCTTCCGTTGCCTGGGCCTGCAGGGCGTCGAGCTGGTGACGATCGGCTACAACACGCCGTCCGTGAACAGCCAGATGAGCGCCGAAGGGTTGGAGAAACGGCTTTTCCATTCCGACCTCTCCATGCAGTCCGGCGCCTACCAGAACTCGACCTATGTCGTCGGCGTCGCCAAGGCGGGCAATGAAGACGGCCACCCGCTGATGGGCGGCTCAATCATCGTCGACCCGGACGGGTTCGTTCTCGCCCGCGCCGTGACCGAGGAGGACGAGCTCATCATCGCCGAATGCGATTTCTCCAAATGCGACTTCGGCAAGAAGACGATCTTTGATTTCGAGCGTCATCGTCGTATCGAGCATTACGGTCGCCTGACGAGCCAGACCGGCGTGATCATCGAAGTGTAAGGAAAGACCGACATGACAGCGTTTGATACGGTCATCCATGGCGGTCGCATCGTCACCGCATCCGACATATTCGATGGCGATATCGGCATCGTCGACGGTCGGATTTCGGCGATCGGCGAAAAGATCGCCGGAGGAACCCGCCGGATCGATGCGGGCGGCAAGCTGGTCGTTCCCGGCGGCATCGAGGCGCATGCTCATATCGCCCAGGAAAGCTCCGCGGGCGTGATGACCGCCGACGACTACTATTCGGGCTCGGTCTCCGCCGCCTTCGGTGGCAATTCCTCATTCATCCCGTTCGCGGCTCAGCATCGCGGCCAGTCGATTGCCGAAGTCATCGCCACCTATGGCGGCCGCGCCGCGCCGCACTCGGTGCTCGACTATTCCTATCATCTGATCATTTCCGACCCTTCGGCTGATGTCCTTGCAGAGCTACCGGGCGTATTTGCGCGGGGCATCACGTCGTTCAAGGTCTTCATGACCTACGACCTGATGAATATCGGCGACGGCGGCATGCTCGATATCCTGACGATTGCCAAAACCCATGGGGCGCTCACCATGGTCCATGCCGAAAACAACGACATGGTGAAGTGGATGAACAAGCGGCTCGCGGCGGCCGGGCTGACCGCGCCAAAATACCACGCGATCAGCCGTCCGGAGCTTGCGGAGGAAGAAGCGATCAACCGGGCCGTCTCGCTGGCAAAGCTGGTCGATGCAGCACTCTTCATCGTCCACGTCTCAACGGCTGGCGGCGCTGCCATCGTCCAGCGCGAAAAGCTCGCCGGCACGAAACTGTTTGCCGAAACATGCCCGCAATATCTGGCGCTGACCCGTGATGATCTCGATCGGCCCGGCATGGAAGGGGCGAAATTCATCTGCTCTCCACCGCTCCGCGACGCGGCAACGCAGGAAGCGCTCTGGCGACATGTGCAGTCAGGCACGTTCGAAAGCGTCTCCTCCGACCACGCGCCCTACCGTTTCGATGCCAGCGGAAAATTTGCCAATGGTGCCGATGCGCACTACCCGAAGATCTCCAACGGCATGCCCGGCATCGCCATGCGCCTGCCCTATCTGTTTTCGGAGGGCGTTACTAAAGGCCGCATCACCCTGCAGCAGTTCGTGGCACTCTCAAGCACCAATGCGGCCAGGACATTCGGCATCGCGAAAAAGGGATCTATCGCAGCCGGCTACGATGCCGATATCTGCATCTGGGACCCGGAAGCCCGCCGCAAGGCAACGCTTGCCGATCAGCACGACAATATGGACTACACACCGTTTGAGGGCATGGAGATCGAAGGCTGGCCAGTCCTCACCATGAATCGCGGCGATGTCATCGTCGAGAACGGCGAGTTGAAGGCGGACCGTGGTCGTGGCCGTTTCATTGCCCGCAGCCCTGTCGACCTGACGGGCAAGCCCGGCTACCGCGCCAAGGAATTCGATCCGGCGCAGAACTTCGGCGTGGAGATCGCCCCATGAGAAAAGTCGGCCCGATCCTCGTCATCAACCCGAACAGTTCGGAAAGCGTCACCGAAGGCCTGCGCGTGGCGCTCTCCCCGATGCAGTTTCCGGGTGGTCCCGTCATCGAATGCGTCACGATCGATGAGGGTCCGCCCGGCGTCGTCAGCCAGCGCCATGTGGATGAAGCGTCACTGCGCACCGCCGACCTGATAGAAACCCGACCGGATGCATCAGCCTATGTGCTCGCCTGCTATTCGCAGCCCGGGCTGGACCTTGCCCGGTCGATCACCAAAAAGCCGGTCTACGGCATCCAGGATGCGGGCGTGCTGAGCGCGCTGGCGCTTGCGGATCTCTTCGGCGTCATCGCAGTCGCCGAAGGTTCGATCCCCCGTCACATGCGCAACCTTCGCCGCCTCGGCGTCGATGGCAGGCTTGCCGGCGAGGTCGCGCTTGAAGGCGCGATCAGCGTCGCCGATAGCGGCCATGGGGAGGAAAGCTACGCGGCACTCGTGAAGGCCGGGCTGAAATTGCGCCAGATGGGCGCCGGCGCGATCGTGCTGGGCTGTGCCGGCATGTCCGGCCATCGCCGCAGACTGGAAGAGGAGCTCGGCATCCGCGTGATCGACCCGACCCAGGCCGCCGTCGCGATGGCGCTTGGCGCAGTTCTCACCTGAACGCCATGACCGAAATCGAGCAGAAACCGGATATCTCCCTGCGCCTCCTCGAGATCTTCGGGGCCATGATGCGCTGCGAAACGACCGTCGAGGCCGCCGAGCAGTTGGGCATTTCCCAGCCCGCCGTTTCGAACGGCATCCGCCAGCTGGAAAACCAGCTCGGCATAACGCTGTTCGAGCGCCTGCACCGGCGGCTTGAGCCAACCGAGGAAGCGACGCTTCTGTTTGAAGAGGTGCGTCCGGTCTTCAGCATGTTGCGCAGCTTTTCCGCCCGCGCCCGCTCCATCAGGCACGGCACATCGGGACGGCTGCGCGTCATGTCGACGCCGCCGCTTGGCAATACGGTCGCACCGGTGGCGCTCGCACGGTTCCTGAAGGACCGTCCGGATGTGTCTGTCGCCTACGATGTTCGCCGGCTCGAACACGTCATCGAAGCTGTGCAGAGCGGCGCCGCCGATGTCGGTCTGGCGATCGCGCTCGAGCGTCATCCTTCCGTGAATGTAGAGATCCTGTCGCGCACCCATATGGTCGCGCTCGTGCCGAAGGACCACCCGGTCGCTAGCCGGCAGGAGGTGACGGTCAGTGATTTGTCCGAACACGGTTTTATCGGCCTCGAAGCAGAATCGCGCATGGGCCAGATGCTGCGCGACGCCTTCGATCGCGAAGGTATCGACTATGAGCCGCGGGTCGAGGTGCGCTATTGCGCAACGGCTGCGGTTCTGGCCGGAGCTGGCGTCGGAGCGGCGGTCGTCGATCCCTATAGCGCCGCCTACCAGTCATCGGAGGGCTTGGTGCAACTGCCCTTCCAGCCGCCCCGCGAAGTCGCGGCCGTCCTGATTACCCGCAAAGGCATACCGCGCTCACGCCTGCTGCACGGGTTCATCGCCGAACTGAAGCGAGCCGCCGGCGATGTCTTCTAAATTCCCGACATACTGAAGGAGATTGTCTTGTCCCGTATCGTTTATCTCAATGGCGAATGGCTGCCTGAAGCCGATGCCAAGGTCTCCGTGTTCGACCGCGGGTTTCTGTTCGCGGATGCCATCTACGAAGTGACCGGTGTCATCGACGGCAAGCTTCTCGAATATGAAGGCCATGCCGCCCGCCTGAAGCGCTCGATTGGGGAACTGGGCCTGGACTTGCCGATTTCGGCCAGCGAGCTTCTGGAGGTTCATCGCGAGATCATCCGCCGCAATGCACTCAAGGAAGGCCTGATCTACCTCCAGCTGTCGCGAGGCCCCGCCGATCGCGACTTCGCCTTCCCGAAGAATCCTTCACCGACACTGGTTCTCTTCACCCAGGCAAAGTCGGTGATCGAAAACCCCAAGCTCGCCACCGGCCTGTCCGTCGCTCTGCTGCCCGACTGGCGCTGGGAGCGCCGCGATATCAAGACGGTGCAGTTGCTCTATCCTTCGATGGCCAAAGTGCAGGCGATGGAGAAAGGCGCTGATGACGCCTGGCTTGTAGAGGACGGCTTCGTCACGGAGGCAAGCTCGGCGACCGCCCATATCATCGACAAGAGTGGCAGGCTGATCACCCGCCCGCTGTCGAACGCAATCCTGCACGGCATCACGCGCGCAAGCGTGCTTGATCTCGCCGAAAAAGCCGGCATTCCCTATGACGAGCGCGCCTTCACACCCGATGAAGCGATGAGTGCCGCGGAAGCCTTCATCACCTCGGCCACCAACTTCGTAATGCCCGTCACGCGTATCGACGGCGCACCTGTGGGCGACGGCAAGCCGGGGGCTCTAACGCTCAAACTGCGTGAACTCTACATCGCCGACAAGATCGCCAACTCGATCTGAACCACTGAGCAGCTTTGGTTGATCATAAGATGGCGCCAAACCGAAAGTCGGTCATCTGTGGTATGGCGCCTCTAACCGATCGACCGTCAAGCACCGTCCGCCCGCAACGACACCCGCTTCACTTCCTCTGATGCAACACCACCCCGAGTTCATGCCACTCACGACCGTCTTTGCGGATAAGGTCATCGGCTGAGGCTGGGCCCATGCTGCCGGGGGCGTAGGGTTCTGGAACCGAGCCGTCTTCTGCCCAGGCGTCCAGGAAAGGCTGGACGGCAGCCCATCCGGATTCGATGCTGTCGGCGCGTTGAAACAGCGCCTGATCGCCGATGAACAGGTCGTAGATCAGGGATTCGTAGCCCGTCGTGTTGCCGATGTCGAACCTGTCGGAATAGCGGAAATCCAGTGTCACCGGCACTGTCTCGACGGATTGGCCGGGGCGTTTGATCGAGATTTCCATGCTCATCCCTTCATCCGGCTGAACCTGGATGACGAGCCGGTTGGGCGGCAGACGACGCGTCACGTCCGTTTCGCGAAACTGGGCAAATGGGACCTTGTTGAACGTGATGACGATTTCCGTGTCGCGGGCGGTCAAAGCCTTACCCGTCCTCAAGTAGAACGGTACACCGGCCCAGCGCCAGGTGTCGGCATAAAGCTTGAGGGCCACATAGGTTTCGGTCCGACTGTCGGGCGCGACATCCTTGGTGTCCCGGTAGGCTGACAACGACTTGCCGCCGAGATCGCCCGAACCATAGGCGCCGCGCACGCTGTTTGCGGCGGCCTCTTCAGCCGAATAGACACGCAGCGCTTTCAGCACCTTGCCCTTCTCGTTTCTAATAGCCTCGGCATCGAAACTGTTCGGCGGTTCCATCGCGATCATGGCCAGCAACTGGAACAGGTGGTTCGGAACCATGTCGCGGAGAGCACCTGTCGCATCGTAGAACTTGCCGCGACTGCCGACATCGACAACCTCCGCCGCCGTGATCTGAACATGGTCGATATAGGTGTTGCTCCACAGGCCCTCGATGATCATGTTGGCAAAACGGGCCGTCATCAGGTTCTGCACAGTCTCCTTGCCGAGAAAATGATCCAGCCGGTAGACCTGGGTTTCCTCGACATTCGACAATATACGGGCATTGAGAGCCTTCGCCGAGGCAAGATCGGTCCCGAAGGGTTTCTCGATCGCGACGCGCCGGAAGCATGTCTCGGTTTCCTGCATCAGGCCATGCACTGCCAGCTTCTCGACGATCGGTCCGAACAGAACGGGCGGGACGGCGAGGTAGAAAGCAGCATTTGCCGACGATCCAAGCCGCGTTTCAATCGCCACGTAGATATCGTCCCTGGTGAAATCGCCGCTCATATAGGAAATGCGGGATCGCAGACTGAACCAAGCGTCGTCTTTGCGGGTCGGCTCTTCGCCGTCTGGGCTGAGATGGGTGAGGAACTCATCGAGCCGACCGCGCAGAAATTCGTCGTCGCCTTCATCGATCCCGACGCCGAGGATAGCGAGATCGTCTCCGACCAGGCCGCTGCGTGTCAGGTTGATGATCGCCGGAATGAGCAGGCGACGCGTCAGGTCGCCGGTGGCGCCGAAGATGACGAGAGTAACGGGCGGTGCTTTTTTCGGGATCACGCATAGCTCCTTCCATGAGGTCCTCACGGGGATATAGGCTTCTCGGTGCAACCAGCAATTCTCGAAAGGGAAATAGAGGCGAGTTGCGAGAAGGGTCGGCGCCGCGACGACTTGGCATCCACGCGCCGACGAATACTCACACCGGACCCGCATACCCAAGCCACCTTCCGCATCCGACAAACGCAGAATGCAAAGGAACATCGGCGAAACGGCGTTGTTTGTGAGGCGGCGAGCAATTTGGAGACCGGCATGGATCAGGCAAGCGCTTTCAACAGACGCAATCTTCTGAAACTTGGAGCCGCAGGCGCAACGGGGGTGGTGTTGTCCACGACGGTTGCCGGCGCTCAGAGCTACCCCGCACCGACGCAGGTGGACACCGGCATGGTCGAGGACGGCAAGGTCAAGTTCCCGGAATGGCGCGGGCCCGATGAGACCCCGAGCGGAAACCCGTCAACGCCGCTTCCTCCGGAAGATAGGGTCGGCTTTGCGGTCGTAGCTCTCGGTCGTCTCAGCCTCGAAGAAATACTACCCGCCTTTGGCGAAACGAAAAAATCGAAACTCGTGGCGCTCGTGTCCGGAACGCCGGAGAAGCTATCGGCGGTCGCGCGGCAATACGGCATCGCCGAGGATGCCTGTTACGATTACGAGAGCTTCGACGCCATCAAGGCCAATCCGGACATCAAGGCCGTCTACATCGTTCTGCCCAACAGCATGCACCGCGAATATGTCGAACGGGCAGCGCGGGCAGGCAAGCATGTCCTTTGCGAGAAGCCCATGTCGATCAGCTCGGCGGACGGGCAGGAAATGGTCAAGGTTTGCGAAGAGCAGAACGTCAAGCTGATGGTGGCCTACCGCATCCAGTACGAAGCCGCCAATCTCTACCTCGCCGAAAAAGTCCGCAGCAAAGCCTATGGCCGTCTTGTCGGCATGTCCGCGATCAACGTTCAGACGGTTGCCGAAAACGGTGCCGAGCAATGGCGGCACAAGAAGGCTCTTGCCGGTGGCGGATCACTTCCTGACATTGGGCTTTACTGCCTGAACACCGCACGCTTCCTCACAGGTGAGGAACCGGTCGAAGTCATGGCGACGCAATACAGCCCCGAAGGTGACCCTCGCTATGCCGAGGTCGAGGAAACGGTCTCGTTCACCTTGCGCTTCCCATCCAATTTCATCGCCAACTGCTTCACCAGCTATGGCGCGCGAGACGACAAGCATCAGCGCCTCAATTTCGAAAAGGCCACCGTGGATATGGCGAACGCCTACAAATACGACGGCCAGAGCCTGACTGTCACCGAACTGGACGGCGAAAAATCCGTGCAGAAAAAGGTCGAGATCGCGCTCAACAACCAGTTCGCGGCCGAGATCGACCACATGGCGACCTGCATCATCGAGGACCGCAAGCCACGAACGCCCGGCGAGG
The DNA here is from genome assembly GCF_013317225.1 of Neorhizobium sp. AL 9.2.2. NCBI lineage: Bacteria > Pseudomonadati > Pseudomonadota > Alphaproteobacteria > Hyphomicrobiales > Rhizobiaceae > Neorhizobium > Neorhizobium sp. AL 9.2.2. Next base: position 551,951 of record NZ_JAALXU010000009.1, on the reverse strand, counting down.
AAGGTGTGCAGGATCATGTTGTGATGGAAGCAATCTACGAGTCAGCGCGATCGGGAGCGCCCGTGAGGCTCCAGGCCCCGGACCGACTCGACGCCTTCCGCGGACCACCAGCTGCGGTCGAACTCTGACGCCGGTGTTTGCGCAAGCGCTTGTGTCGTGGACGTGTTCACAAGTTCAACCAGCGCTCTACCCATACGGGAGATTCGCCCTATCTCCGTTTTACAACAATGAAAGAGACAGATGAAAAAGCTCGCAATTATAATCATTTCGATGATGACCGCGTTTACCGGATACGTGCCCGCGCAGGCCATGCCGAAGGCAGCGATTACCGCGGCTGCACCGGCGGCTGACGTCCAGCAGGTCCAATACCGCAACGACAACCGCCGTTACGTCCCCCGTGGCGAGCGTCGATACAACAATCGCTATGATCGTCGTGACCGCTACGATCGCCGCAACCGTTACAGCAACCACCGCCGCCATGACCGTCGCTACGACAACCGTCGTCGCAACAACACCGGCGCCATCATCGGCGGCTTGGCTGCAGGTGCACTCATCGGTGGTGCGATCGCTTCGCAGAACCGCAACGGCAGCAGCAGCTGCGCAGCGCGTTACCGCTCGTATCGCGCTTCGGACAACACCTACCAGCCGAACTCGGGCCCACGCCGGGTTTGCCGCTAACATCTTCACCGGTGCGTAAATGACTGACCCCGCCAGCAATGGTGGGGTTTTTCGTTTTTTTGGACCACTGCAGCGGATCGGCGGCCGTGTCACCTCACCTTCGGAGTTATTCCGAACCGCCCCGAACCCTCTCCCCGCAGCAAATGTTCGGCCAACGGGTTCCCGTGCAGGAACCTCGCCGCCGACTGGTCGTTTGCTTTGCATGAAGCCTTAACGCCATCCCGGCTATGGCTGAGAAATCGAGGAGAACACCATGGCAAGCGGTCAATTGAAAGCACTGCTCGGCGTACTCGCCGTTGCTGGATTTCAGAACAGGGACAAAATCGCAGAGCTCCTACGGGGCGTGAACAAGACCCAACCGGCTGGAGCGAACACCGCTCCGGAGACCAGTCCCCGGCAGCCAAGTGGTCTTGAGGATCTGCTCGGCAAGCTTACGGGCGGCAAGGAAGCAGGCGGCCTTGGCGGAATTCTGGGAGGACTTGCGTCCGGCGGTGTCTTGAGTGGTGGTCTGGGTGACCTCCTGAAAACCTTCCAGCAGAACGGATATGGTCAGAAGGCCGAATCTTGGGTCAAGCCCGGATCCAACGAGGATATCGATGGGGATCAGCTTGCCGAAGCGATCGGACCCGAAGTTCTCGATGAACTGGCAGCAAAAACAGGACTGTCGCGAGATGAGATACTTGCGCGGCTGAGCAAGGATCTTCCCCGCGCGGTCGATGAGCTGACCCCGGATGGCAAGGTTCCGGCAGACGACCGAACATCGACAGTGTGATTGGAAGGGGCACCATCCCTTCATCCTCAAGCAAAACGGTAGATCCCTATGAAACTTTCAGACGATGCGCGCTCCATCCTGGTGTTTGCGGCCTATCATCAACTCCTCAGCGGTGACCCCGTAAAGGAAGTCGTTCTGGACGATGGTGCTGGTCATCACGCAAGCTCGAAGGGCCAGGCAGAACTCGAAGACGGCGGCCTCATCCGTATCGACGGAAAAAGAGCGGAGATTACCGACGAAGGTCAAAACGTTCTCGCGACAGTCATCGATGCCATTCGAAACGCCACAGCCGGCTGAAGCAGAGAATAAGCTCAGCGTTTGAGGGCCTGGTTTTCTTCGACCAGCCGACTTCCATCTCAGGAAACAAGCCTCTGCTCTCAGGAATGAGACAGAGGCTTCGTTGCGTTCCCCTTCGGTCAGTCCTGAAGGTTTCTCGTCCGACACGCATCTTAGGGGAGCCCTGCTGCTCGCCATCCGCAGGTCCGGGTCACAGCCGAGAGATTGCCGGCCACGCTGACGCCGGTCGGCGCGATCGTGCTGTTATGATGCCACAGTACGTCATTGCTCAAGGCTGTAAGCGTGCCTCTCCGCTGCCGCCTAGCTAGAGTGGTTTCAGTTGGCATAATCAAAAACCCCACACCGTCAGCGAGAACCGTGTATGGTCGAGGTGAGCAGGCATTGAAAAAGAAATCCCGCCTCGAGAGGCGGGATTATCACTTCAGTCGACCAACGCTCACTAGCACGCAGATCCTACGCTGCGATCTCAGCCGGCGCCTGTGCGCGGGCGGATGACCTGACGCGGCGGCTGCGGACCGGTCTTGTCACCTCGGCAATGATGGAGGCTGCAACGATCTGTCCGAGTTCGGCAGCACTTGTGATGCCCTGGATGAACGGACGTTTGTGCAGAAGATATGAGACAGCCGGGACGTACAGTCGCCTCACCGGTCGCACACCCGCGATCAGCGGTCGGCACTGGTCGTCCACGTCAATCCCGCCCGTACGGCGGTGATTGCCAATGGCTGTCATCGTCTTTGCCTCGGATATCAGCCCTCGTTCGATAAGGGATGGGAATGGCAAGTCGGTCGCCGACAGAGTTTTCTGACCCGTGGCGTCGATAAACGTATCGAAGCGCAAGGTGGTACCGGCGATTTCGACAGTAGCGCCCCGTTCAAGACCTTCTTTCACGATCTCCGAGTCATCGCCAAGGGCGACGATACCAAGACAACCGTTCCGATGAAGCGCAAGTAGTCGCTCGATCGACAGGTGCGGAACGGTCGCATAGTCGTCGGCGAAAATGCTCTTGAAGTTCCGGTTGAAGCGGCCAAGGTCGTCAGCGTTCATAAAGCCGACCGCCGTCTCGATGATCTCATGGGGAATGAGAATGGCGTAACGCCACGGAACGGTGTGCTTCTGGGCATAGTTCCGCTTGGCTTCGGTAAGGTTAGACGCCGCCCACTCGAACGGGTCTTCCTTGTCGCGAACCCCGTAATACGCAACGGCGAACGTGTCGACGGTCAAGCCGTCTAGACCGATGGCCTTGGAATAGTCCGGATCGGCAACAGCAAGTTCCTGGCGAAACAACTCGAAAATGTCATCGAGCAGTCCGCTGCTGCCAAGCGCGATGCGGTCATCGACCGCCTGCTGCGTGCAGATCTTCGGCTCAAGATAGGGGATCGGAAAATAGAAATCGGCTTCGGGAAGAAGACCCTTGCGCGACATCATCACGATATCAAGAGCCCGGCAGTCCGCGTTGACGGAGTACTTCAGTTCGCCACCCTTGCTTTTGGTGAATTCACCGAACTTGGTCGCGACCGTCATGACGGCATCGATCGCACTCAGCGAAGTCCCCAAAATTCCGATCTTGCCGCTCGGGATGCTCTGCAATGCGGTTGCGGGCCATGGCGCCTCAAAGAAGCCGGGCGACGTCTCAGGTTCGGACGGAAAGCTATGTCCGGTCGCAATGACGACGTAATCGAACAGCGCCTCTGCGCCGCCGTGTTCAGGGCTCAGGCACAATTTGAACTGATCACCGACAGGCTGAACGTCGTCGACGGCTGCGTTCTCAAACACGTCGACCGTATGCCTGGAGGCCCGCGATGCGTCTATGATCGCGTCGAACTGAGATCTGAAATAATCGCCAACCACGACACGCGGATAGAATGCACGGTCTGTGATTTCCGAGCGAGCAACACCAATCTCGTTCAGGTACTCGTCGGACTGGAGTTCCAGCCAGTCGTGGAGCATCACCGGCAGAGCCGGCACCTCGATGCTCGGTATATTCGACAGCATCGCGAGGTCGTTGATGCCCCGCTGGTAGGGTGTTCCCTTGCCGGCGACGTCGGTTCGCTCGAAAATTGCAATATCCAGAGAGGCGCTGCATTTCACAAGGTCCTGCAGTGCGAATATGGCTGTCGGACCCGATCCAATAATGGCTACGCGTTTACGCATCTAAATCTCCTGCCCCGCGGAAAGCGGCGCACATTGACAGAACAACCGACATCGAAAGATGTTCCCCATCTGTCCAGAGTGAGCAAACAGCAACGAGCCGGGTTTCACCTTGCTGATATGGGGATTCCTCCGCGATCTGCGATGTCCCGCGTGCCTTCGTGTCGTGTCGGTCCGCTACCGTACAGGCGCAACATGTTGATGAGGCGCTCAACGAGTCCCATGTATCGGGGAAGCAATCACAGAGATGGATACGATGGTTTCAAGGATCAGGAGAACGCTGACCATGGGCGAACGCGCGGCCGCCTTCGAGCACACCAATGCCGTTGCGCGCGAGACTGCAGATGACGAACGGCGACGTCGGGAGGAAAAAAGCGAGCGCCTCCGGAAACTTCGACTGGCGGCAGAGCAAGGTGACAAGTCGAAGTGTTCGGCTGGATGAAACTTTTCATGCCAACCGTCATTAACGCTCCTCCATATCAAGAAAAGTGAGGAAACACGATGACCCTTCAAGGCAAAAAAATCGCCATTCTTATCGCTCCGCGCGGCACTGAAGAGCCCGAGTTCAAGCAGCCGAAAGACGCGGTCGAGGCAGCCGGTGCCACGGTCACTGTCATCGGCCTTGAAAGCGGCGAGGCCCAGACGAACAACAACGACCTCGACGCCGGGAGCAGCTATACCGTTGACAAGACGGTCAGTGATGTCTCGGCTGACGAGTTCGACGGCCTCGTCATTCCGGGCGGATGCGTGGGCGCCGACAAGCTGAGAGCCGACAAGGCGACGATCGCCTTCGTGCACGCATTCCTCCAGCAGGCAAAACCCGTGGGCGTCATCTGTCACGCACCGTGGCTTCTCGTCGAAGCAGACGTCCTGAATGGCCGGACGGTGACATCGTATCCGACAGTTCGCAAGGACATTGAGAACGCTGGTGGCATCTGGGTCGACAAGGAAGTTGTTGTCGACAAGGGGCTCGTGACGAGCCGCACCCCGAAGGATTTGCCGGCTTTCTGCGCGAAGATCGTCGAGGAATTCGAAGAGGGCAAACACCCACAGCAGGCCCGTAGCGCCTGAGTGACTACTCGGGATGCGGCTCCCCGATGGGCCGCATCCCCCAGCCGGCGAGCATATTAGCTTGCGCTGGAACCAGGAGCACTATTCTGGCGTTTTTGGATTTTGAAGGAGCGCCAGATGATTGCACCCACGCCCGTCCGTTATTCCCCAGACCTCGAAACAGTCAAACCTGATGAGCGCGAGACGATCTCGGGTCTAATCGATCAGTTCGACATCATTCTTGAAAAGACTGCCGAGGATTACGGCCATGCCGTTCGGTCCGTGCACGCCAAAGCACACGGCATTCTTGAGGGTACAATGACCGTCAAGGACGGGCTGCCGCCCGAGTTCGCGCAAGGTCTGTTTGCCAAACCGGGCGAACATCCGGTCTACATGCGTCTTTCCACAAACGCCGGCGACATCTTGCCCGACGCTGTCGCTCTTCCACGCGGGTTGGCGATCAAGGTTGTCGGCGTCGAGGGTACTCGCCTGCCTGGCGCGGACGGCAATAACCAGGACTTCGTGATGGTCAACGGCCCGATCTTCCAGACGCCGGATCCGAAGAAATTTCTCTCCAGCCTCAAGCTCCTTGCCAAGACCACGGACAAGCTGGAAGGCACAAAGACCGTGATGTCCAGCGTGCTTCAGACCGTCAACAAGGGCCTCGAAGCCGTCGGCGTGACGAGCCCCACCATTCAGTCGCTCGGCGGCGCGCCGAATGTCGATCCGCTCGGCGAGACCTATTTCAGTGTCACGCCGTTCCGCTATGGTGACTACGTCGCGAAGTTCCGCGTGAAGCCGATCTCACCGGATCTGACCAAGCGCACCGGAACCGAAATCGATGCCAGCGTCCGCGAGAACGCCATCCGTGAGACGGTCCAGGCGGAAATGCAGGAAACGCGGGGCCTGTGGGAATTCCAGGTCCAGCTCTGTCGCGATATCGAAGCGCAACCGATCGAGGATCCGACCGTAGAATGGAAGGAAGACGAAGCTCCGTTCGTGACCGTTGCCACTTTGAGCGCCGCTCCGCAGGATAGCTGGAGCGACGCCAAGGTGCAGAAGGTCGACGAGGAAATGCGGTTCAGCGTCTGGACCGGACTTGCAGATCACCAGCCTCTCGGCGGCATCAACCGGGCACGTAACGAAACCTACCGCCACTCTGCCGACTTCAGAGCCAAGTTCAACGGCTGTCCGTTCCACGAACCGCAGCAGTAAGCGCAGGGCAAACACCAGATTTCGGCGAGATCGACGTCTCGCCGAAATTTTACGTTTAAATTTCAAAAGAAGACGACACTGGCGGATATGCCGTACGGATTGTCCTCACATTCCGCTGCGCCTCGAAACGGCCGGAACTATGCGGCTCGCGGACTGTTCGCCTCCTTGAATGAAAGGAAATGCGATGAAGCCCGAAGATGAACCCAGTATCGACAAAATGAGAGACCCGCCTGAAGTTCGAAAGAAGAAGGGACTGTTAGGGCGCGGAGTGATCGTCGTGCTTGGCATATACGTGCTCGGCGCCTTCAGCCTGTATATCGCAATCGTCATCTACGGGCTCATGAGCTCGTCGTGACAGGACTGGAAGGAATGACCGTGAAGAATCCACCGGTTACCGAGGACGCCGACAAAACGCTGATCGAAAATGATGGGCACCAGCGCTTTAAGGAAAGCGTCGACACGACGCGAACTCCGGAGCAGGAACGCAGAGACGCCCCGGAGAAAACAGGTACGCCCGGATACGGCACAACCAAGTGAAAGGGCGCTGATGTCACAGAGCGGAAATCAAGGCCCGGACTGGTGGTTCGCCTGGCTGGGCCGGGACAACACAGGCACTGGCATGCTGCGGTTCCTAGCGCTGCCGCTGTCGTTCATCGTGGTGGTCGGAATTATGTTCTGGACCATCTGGCCATCGTGAATCTCTGACCAGAAGGAGAATAAAATGAGTGACGACAAAAAGACCGGAAGCGATGCGGATCGCACGAGCGAGAATGCCGACAAGGACCGTGAGGATTTGCTGAAGAAGGCCGAAAAAGGCCTTGAAGACGCCAAGGGCGAAAAGCCCGAGGGCGAGATCTGAAACGTCTCAAGCAGAATAGGTCTGGCCGGTCGCGAAACCGGCCAGACCCTCAGATCAAAACTGGCGACGCAGGCCGAATGTCACAGCATGGCTGCGGAAGTCGGTGCTCGACGTGGATCCGTCGCGGGCCTCGAAGTTGAAATCGTCGGCAGCTGTGAAACGATACCCGATATCGAACGTCGTGTTGTCGAACAGCGACGTGCTCGTGAACAGACCGATAGCCTGCAGATTGATGCCAACGCCGGCATCAAGGTGGTAGGCGAACTGGGTGTCGGAATCATCCATCAGCGTGCCGGTACCGGTTCCGCTGACGCCCTGCTTGCGCAGTTCCAGGTTCATGAAACCTGCACCGCCGCCAACGTAAGGCGTGATCGCGCTGACTGCGCCTTCAGCTGCAAGCGGGATATCGAGATAGCCGTTGACATAGCCCTGGAACGAGCGAGCGTCGCCGTAGGAGTCGATACCGCCAACGCCGCCAAATCCGGAAACGCTGTGTTCGTCGACAGACGCGCTGCCGTAACCAAGTTCAAGCTCGAGGCGCGGCGAAACGAAGCCCATCGATCCGAAGTTATAGCCGGCGCGCAGTGCGCTGTAGTAGCCGACATCATACTCGGTGGACACCGACGCGGCGCCGAAATCAAAGCCTGTATCGTCAAGGAAGTTTACGGAGCTCAGCGAACCAAAGTAAAAACCTGACGTCGCCGGTGCGGCAAGCGGAGTTTCCATGGGCGCGAGATCTGCGGCAGACACCGGGACTGCGATTGCCGAGGCGAGGAGAACGGTGGCCAGGGCTTTTGAGAGAGTGTTCATGACATATCCTTTAGTGGTCCGATGCCTGATCGGTGATTCAATCCACTATCAGAGTCGCGCTGTTTGCTAACGGAAAGAGCTAATAAAGATGATCTTGCAGTAGCGACTGCACAATCACAGTTGCAAGTCCGCCACATGACTTCTGTCATGTTCAGCAGGTCTTTCGCGCTCGGGAGCCGGCAACGTGCCTTATCCCAGACCCAAGGCTGATCTCGCTGCCGCATCGGCCTGTTCATTTCCGGAGATTCCGGAATGCCCTTTGCACAATTGAATTGTGACAAGCGGGTTGCGCTCGAGGAAAGCGTCCAGTTCGCGCCAGACATCTGCATCCGGGATTGGCCGACGACGTTCGTGCGGGTTTGATCTTACCCGCTTCCAGCCGTTGCCGCGCCAGATGAACCGCCATCGACGGCACCCTTCGACGACATGGGCGGAATCGGTCCATATCACCGCAGCCATTCCCGTCGCTTCGGCTTCAAGCCAAGACGCCGCGCGCATGACAGACAGCACCTCGAACGTATTGTTCGAGCTGCCGATCGTCGTCCCCGAGGCGACATGGATCTGCACGTCGCCTTTGAAAGCGACGATCGCCCAGCCGCCAGATCGGGAAGCGGCGTCGAACGAACCGTCGGTATAGACCTGGAAGATATCGGTCATCGGGGAAAGCATAGCATCGACAGATCCGGCGACAATGTCCACTTGCTTGACCGAGCCTGCCGATTTCTCCCCATCCATCACGATCAGCGCCTGAAGGTCGCGAACAGCTTTCGGACGCTGTCTCCGCCCAAGATGACGAGGTCGAACTTCCGGCCAAACAGCAGCCACTCCCAACAGATACCCTTCATCTGCCAGTGCACGGCGCGGCTGCACGCGGCAGGAGTCCACAAGGGTGACAGCTGTCCCTTGTCTTCAGCCTTGGCAAAGATGCGCTCCATGTTTTTAGTGTGCTCAGCGCTGAGGGCGTCCATCTCCTGCAGGACAGGTTCGAACTCATGTTCGAAGTTCGTTCTCAGAAGGATCGTGAGGAGCCGCTGACGCTGGACGTCGCTTGCGAGCATCCCAAACCAGTCGAGAGCAATGGTTTCCACCGCCGAGATCGGATCAGTATCCTCGCAACCCGAGCCGGCAGCGTCGCTCATGTCGACCCGGGGAAGCTGCGCCGCGTTGTAGAGTTGGAGGAACAGGTCGCTCTTGCTGGCAAAGTGCCAGTAGACCGCTCCACGTGTGACACCAGCGGCAGCCGCGATTTCGTCCAGAGTACTGTTGGCGACGCCTTTTTCGAAAAAAAGCTGCTCGGCTGCGGTCAGGACGGCACAGCGCGTCTCGGCCGCTTCGGCTTTCGTTCGTCTCATCCTTGTCCTCCTCTTCCCGCCCCCCCTACTCCGCCGGTTTGGGAGCTGCCTTTTCTGCTTCGTGGTTCGGCTCCTTCACGCGGAAGACTTTCATCACGAAGACGAAGAACACGGGAACGAAGAAGATGGCGAGCAGGGTCGCCGAGATCATCCCGCCGAGCACGCCGGTGCCGATCGCATTCTGACTGGCAGCACTGGCACCGGTGGCAATTGCCATCGGAACGACGCCGAGGGTGAACGCAAGCGACGTCATCAGGATCGGGCGGAAGCGCAGATGCGCTGCCTCGACCGTCGCATCGAAGGTGGAGCGGCCTTCGGCGCGGAGGTCCTTGGCGAACTCGATGATCAGGATGGCATTCTTCGCCGACAGACCGATAATGGCGATCAGACCCACGAGGAAGTAGACGTCATTCGACATTCCTCGAAGCATGACGGCCGCAACCGAACCGATGACCCCGAGCGGCACGACGAGCATGACCGAGATCGGGATCGACCAGCTTTCGTACAAGGCTGCCAGCAGCAGGAACACGAAGAGCACGCTGAGCGCGATCAGGGCTGGTGCCTGCGACCCCGACTGGATTTCCTGCAGCGACTGGCCGGTCCATTCGTAACCGAAACCGTTCGGCAGTTCGCCGGCAAGCCGTTCCATCTCGGTGATGGCGTCACCGGAGGAGAAGCCCGGTGCTGCCTGGCCGGCGATGCGGATCGACGGGTAGCCGTTATAGCCAACAACCTGCGACGGGCCCCGGACCCATTCGACCGACGCGAATGAGGCCATCGGCACCATGCCGCCATTGGCGTTGCGGACGTTGAGCCGCAGCAGGTCTTCTGTCTTCATGCGCTGCTTGCCGTCGGCCTGAACCTGCACGCGCTGCATGCGTCCCGCATTCGGGAAGTCGTTCACATAGGACGAGCCGAGGTTTGCGGTGATCGTCGAGTTGATGTCGCCGAATGTGACACCGAACGTGTTGGCTTTCTCACGGTCGATGAGAAGGTTTACCTGCGCCGCATCCGGCATGCCTTCGATGCGAACGCCTGCGAGAACCGGGCTCTTGGCAATTGCGGCCATCAACTGGTCGCGCGCCGCGCCAAGTGCCGTCTGGCCGTTGCCGGCACGATCCTGCAATCGGAAGGTAAAGCCGGACGAGTTGCCGAGACCCTGGATCGGCGGCGGCGACAGCGAGAACGCGATCGCATCGCGGATGCCGAAGATCTGGCCGTTGATCCTCTTTGCGATCGCATCAGCCGAATCCTCGGGACCGCGATCCGACCAGTCCTTCAGGGTGATGAAGGCGAGCGCGGCATTCTGGCCGCTGCCGGAGAAGGAATAGCCGTTGATGGCGATAATGCGCTCGACGGCCTTTTCACTGAGCGCGATCTTTTCGATCTGCGCGACGACCTCGGTGGTGCGGTCGGTGCTTGCCTCGGCCGGTGCCTGAACGTCGACGATCAGGAAGCCTTGGTCTTCGTTGGGCAGGAACGAGCTCGGCAGCTGCAGATAGGCCCAGCCGAGGCCGACGAGAAGCGCGACGTAGATGACCATGAAGCGACCGGATCGCTTGATGATGCCACCGACCGTGCGCGAATAGCCGTGCGAAGCCTTATCGAAACCGCGGTTGAAAATGCCGAAGACGCCCTTCTTCTCGTGGTGATCGCCTTTGATCGGCTTGAGGAACGAACCGCACAGTGCGGGCGTGAGCGACAGGGCAAGGAAACCCGAGAACAGGATCGAGACCACCATGGTCAGCGAGAACTGCTGATAGATGATGCCGACCGCACCGGGGAAGAAGGCCATCGGGATGAACACCGCACTCAGGACGAGCGTGATGCCGATGATGGCGCCCGAAATCTGGCCCATCGCCTTGCGGGTCGCTTCCTTCGGCGACAGCTTTTCCTGCGCCATGATGCGCTCGACGTTTTCGACGACGACGATGGCGTCGTCGACGAGAATGCCGATCGCGAGCACCATCGCAAACATGGTGAGCACATTGATGGAGAAGCCGGAGACATACATCACCGCACAGGTGCCAAGCAGCGCCACCGGGACGACCAGTGTCGGGATCAGCGTGTAGCGGATGTTCTGAAGGAAGACGTACATCACCACGAAGACGAGGATCATCGCCTCGATCAGCGTATGGATGACCTTCTCGATCGAGACTTCCACGAACGGGCTGGTATCGTACGGGATCTCGTATTCGATGCCGGACGGGAAATACTGCTGCAGCTCTGTCATGACCGCGCGCACGCCTTTCGCCGTATCGAGTGCGTTGGCTGTCGGCGACAGCTGGACGCCGATGGCAGCGCTTGGCTTGCCGTTGAGGCGGCTGGAGAAGTTGTAGCTTTCGCCGCCAACCTCGATGCGGGCGACATCGCGCAACCGCACCGACGAACCATCGGGATTGGCACGCAAAACGATCGCTCCGAACGCTTCGGGGTTGGTCAACTGTCCCTGGACGTTGATGGTTGCGGAAATCTGCTGGCCGATCGGGTTCGGCGTCGCGCCGATACGACCGGCGGCAACCTGGGCGTTCTGGGCGCTGATCGCAGCCGTAACATCGGAGGCCGTCAGCTTGAGGCCGACCATCTTGTCGGGATCCATCCAGATCCGCATGGAGCGCTGGGTCGCGAACAACTGAGCACTGCCGACGCCGGGCACCCGGCGGATCTCGCCAAGCACGTTGCGGTTCAGATAGTCGCCGAGACCGATGACGTCGGTATTGCCGTCCGTGGAGGTCAGCGACACGACCATCAAGAACGATGTGCCTGCCTGCTCGACGCGCACGCCCTGCGATGTGACGGCGCCCGGCAGGCGGGGTTCGGCGCGGGCGATGCGGTTCTGCACCTCGACCTGCGCTTCGCCGATATTCGTACCGGGTGCGAAGGTGACGTTGATGGACACGCGGCCCGACGATTCAGACGTCGATTCGAAATAGATCAGCCCGGGAACGCCGTTCAGTTCTTCTTCGATCGGACGCGTCACGCCCTGGTAGATATCGTCAGGGGAAGCGCCGGGATAGTTGGTGGAGACGGTGATCTGCGGGGGCGCGACATTCGGATACTGCGCGATCGGCAGCATCGGGATGGTCATCACGCCTGCCAGCATGATGAAGATTGCGACGACCCAGGCGAAGATCGGCCGGTCGATGAAGAAACTTGCCATGTAACCTGGTCCTTACTTCTTCGCCGGCTCTGCAGGAGCAGCCTTGGCGTCGCCCTGCGTCGATTGCTCGGTCGCCGGCTTGTCCGCGGACCAGGGCTCAGGCTTGACGGTGGCGCCGGGAGCCGTCTTCTGGAAACCTTCGGCAATCACGCGGTCGCCGGCCTTCAGGCCCTGCGAGATGACCCAGCGTTCGCCAAGCGCACGACCGACGGTGACGCGGCGCTGCTCGACCTTGTCTTCAGCGCCGACCACGAGCACGCTCGCCTGGCCGCCGGAATCGCGCTGCAGGGCCTGCTGCGGCACGGCGAAGGCGTCGCGCTCCAGACCTTCCTCGATCTGCACGCGGACATACATGCCCGGGAGGAGATCCCCATTGGTATTGGGGAATTCACCGCGCAGGGTCACCTGCCCAGTGGTTTCATCGACCGCTGCTTCCGAAAACAGCAAACGGCCCGTTTCCGGGTATTTGGTGCCGTCGTCGAGCATGAGATAGGCGTTCGCCTCGTTCGGTCCCGTCATCAGCTTGCCGTCCTGCAGCGCCTTGCGCAGGCGGATCAGATCGGCGGCCGGTTGGGTGAAGTCCGCATAGATCGGGTCGAGCTGCTGGATGGTCGCGAGGTTTTCAGAGCCAGTCGAGCTGACCAGGGCGCCTTCCGTGATCAGCGCACGGCCGATGCGGCCGCTGATCGGTGCCGTGACATTGGCGTATTGCAGGCTGAGCTCGGCCTGGGCAAGGCCGGCCTGGGCGACGGCGACTTGAGCGTCCGCCTGCGCCAGTGCAGAGATCGCGGTATCGAGGTCCTGGCGAGTGGCGACGTTCGATTTGCTGAGCTGGGTCTGACGATCGGCGGTCTGGCGAGCCTGCATCTGCGCTGCCTGCGCACTCCGAAGCGTGGCCTGCGCGCTGTCGACCTGAACCTGGAACGGTGCCGGGTCGATGCGGTAAAGCACGTCGCCCGCCTTGACGATGGAGCCCTGTTCGAAGACGCGCTCGACGATAATCCCGGAGATACGCGGGCGCACCTCGGCGAGACGGGTCGGAGCGATACGTCCGGGCAGATCGCTGGTGATCGGCAAGGTCTCGGGCTGTACCGTCACCACTCCAACGGGCGATGGCGGCGGCGCCGGAGGTGCTGCGGCTTCTTCCTTCTGGCACCCGACGAGGGCGAGGAGGCAGGTGATGGTCAGGATAGATCGCAACGCCTTAGGCATCGAGTGCTCCGCACAAGGATAGTTTACATACAGTCGGGCACGTATATAACCGCCGTCTAGTTTTGTGCAATGCACATAATCGGTGGTTCACGAAGGATTTACGGATGCTGTCAGGATTTTTCGGAGCGGTTGAAGATACACCTGTTTCTCCGGCGAAAGCCGTCGTCTTTGCGATTTCGAGCGACGGCCTGGCTGACGTCGCGACGGCTGAGGACGGGCAATGAACACCGTTACCTGCCATGGACACACCATTCGGATGCTGAACATCAGCGGCACTCTTTGGATCGCGGCACCTGACGCGCTTCGTGCGCTGGGCGTCGATATTGCGCGTAAGGGTGCAAGTGTTCACCTGCAGAAGCTGCCGCGAACGGAAGTGAGACTTGTCACGTCATCCCAGTATCCGGACCTGTTCGCGGGGCGCCGCGGCAACCCGAGGATGAACCTCGTGACAGAGCAAGGGCTTGCTTTGCTACGAGAGCAATCGGGAAAGTTCTGCGTGGGATAGGCATCTCTCCCCGCCGGACCCGCGTCACCGCAGCGCCTCATCGAACGCCGGTCAGGCCACGAATGCAGGCACAGCGGACTACGAGACGCCTTTACTGACCACTCTCGGGAGCTCAGCCCACTGCCAACTCCGGTGCCTGACCTGCAGCCTTGAAAGCAATCCCTTGGATAATCTCTCCGACGGGCGCTTGCCGCAGCGTCGCGCGGGCATATCTCTTGCTGGATTGAATTCGAGCAAAGGACCATCCAATGGCTGACCCGACGACATACGATACGGACCGCGGTGAAGGCGGCGAGACCCACCAGCATGTTCCGTCCGATGGCTCGCATCCTGCTCAGGCCCACCTGACGACAAACCACGGCGTTCGGATCTCCGACAATCAGAACAGTCTGAAATCCGGCAATCGCGGTCCGAGCCTGCTTGAGGACTTCGTTCTCCGCGAGAAAATCTTTCATTTCGACCACGAACGCATCCCTGAGCGCATCGTGCATGCCAGAGGCTCTGCCGCACACGGTTACTTCGAGCTCACGGAATCCCTCAGTGACGTGACAAAAGCCGACGTGTTTCAGCGTGTAGGGGACAAGGTTCCGGTTTTCGTCCGCTTCTCGACCGTTGCAGGCGGCGCTGGCTCTGTCGATACCCCTCGCGACGTTCGCGGCTTCGCCGTCAAATTCTACACGCAGGAAGGCAACTGGGATCTGGTCGGCAACAACATTCCGGTCTTCTTTATCCAGGATGCAATCAAGTTTCCCGATCTCATTCACTCGGTGAAAATGGAAGCTGACCGCGCCTATCCGCAGGCCGGCAGCGCGCACGGTACCTTCTGGGATTTCGCGTCGCTGATGCCTGAGACCACCCACATGCTTCTATGGGCCATGTCGGACCGTGGCATTCCGCGCTCGCTGCGCATGATGCAGGGCTTTGGCATTCATACGTTCCGCTTCGTCAACGAAGAGGGCAAGTCGACCTTCGTGAAGTTCCACTGGAAGCCGAAGCTCGGCGTTCAGTCGACGATCTGGGATGAGGCGCTCAAGCTTCAGGCCGCCGACAACGACTACCACCGTCGCGATCTCTGGGAAGCCATCGACAGTGGTGATTTTCCGGAATGGGAGCTCGGCGTTCAGCTTTTCGACGAGGAATTCGCAAGCCAGCTCCCCTACGACGTGCTCGACTCCACCAAGATCATCCCGGAAGAGATTTTGCCGGTCAAGATCGTCGGTCGGCTTGTGCTTGATCGCAACCCCGATAACTTCTTCGCCGAAACGGAACAGGTGGCTTTCCTGCCGTCGAACGTCGTCCCGGGCATCGACTTCTCCAACGATCCGCTGTTGCAGGGCCGGTTGTTCTCCTATCTGGATACCCAGAAATCGCGTCTCGGCACGGCCAATTTCCATCAGCTGCCGATCAACGCGCCGAAGTGCCCCATGCAGAACTTCCAGCGTGACGGCATGATGCAGATGAGCGTCCCGAAGGGTCGTGCCAATTACGAACCCAACAGCCTCTCAATGGCTGGAGAAGAAGGCGGCCCACGCGAGTGTCCCGCAACTGGCTTCCGGTCGTTCGAACGGGCGACAGGTGATCAGGAACAGGGCGACAAGCTGCGGGTCCGCGCCGAGCTCTTTGCCGACCATTACAGCCAGGCACGGATGTTCTGGAAGTCGCAGACAGCGTCCGAGCAAGCGCATATCGCGTCGTCTTTCGTGTTCGAGCTTTCCAAGGTCGAGTTCGATCACGTTCCGCCGCGCGTTATTGGCAATCTCCTGAACGTTGACGAGGAGTTGGCGCAGCGGGTCGCCGATGGTCTCGGAATCGACCTTCCGGCTGCCAATCCGGCTGCACGGGAACCGGTCGATCTCGATCCGTCGCCAGCCCTGTCGATCCAGAAGAACATGGTCGAGACGGTCAAGGGTCGAAAGATCGGCATCCTTATTGCTGATGGCACCGATGCGAAGGCATTGAGTGATCTGAAGAACGCCATCAGCCAGGCTGGCGCCACCGCATTCGTCGTTGCGCCTAAGATCGGAAAGGCAAAACTGTCCGACGGCAACGTAACGAAAGCCGATGGTCAGCTCGCCGGTTCGCCGTCACAGCTCTTCGACGCGGTCGCGGTTCTCCTCTCGAAGGAAGGCAGCGACATGCTGACCCGGGAAGCCGCAGCGGTCCAGTGGGTGATGGATGCGTTCGGCCACCTCAAGGCTATTGGCCACACGAACGAGGCCCAGCCACTGCTGCAGAAAGCCGGCGTCGAAACCGATGACGGTGTTGTCGGGATGGACGGCTTCCTGAAGGCCGCTGCAAAGCGGTACTGGGATCGCGAACCCAAGGTGCGCATGCTCGCCTAACGCAATAAATAGCCCGGCGTGTCACTGCTTTCGTGGCATGCCGGATATAGCAAATGAGGGGGTGGGAACGGACCGTTCCCACCCCCTCACGCGTTTATGATGGTCGCGATTTCGATGATCAGCTGAGTGCAGGATCCCAGTCAACGGTCCCGATCGGCTAGTTGAAGGGCCGGCTGACAGTGCGCTTGACGTCTGCCATGGAGGGGCCACGGACTGTCCGGTATCTTGCGGCGACAAGGTTATAGATACCGAACGCTGCGAGCCCGGCTGCGATGACGATGAAGATGGTCGCACCGCCGGGCAGCTCGCTCAACCAGTCCATCGCGTCAGCCATGCCGCCAGCTTGATCAGGATCGACCTTGAAGCCGGCATAGGCAAACAGGATGCCGACAACGGCAAACACCACACCGCGGGCCACGAGACCGTAGACACAGACATAGGTGAGCCAACTGGCATTGCTCGGGATGCTGATATACTTCTCGAATTTCCGCGTCAGGCCCTTTATCATGGTAACGACACCGCCTGCGAACAGTCCAATGCCGGCGATGATGGCGAGGTAGGAGCCGAAAGGTTGGGACATGATCCATGTCGCCAGGCCCTTCTCTCCAGAACCACCGCCTCCGCCGCCCGAAAAGACCGAAAGCCCGATTGCGTAGATCCCGAGACCGACATAGGTCACGGCGCTGCCGAGAAGGCTCGCCCGAATGACCATTCCTTTGGCATCGCTGCCATGTCCGTCACTGTCGGCCAGAGCCTGGGCAAGCCGCCAGGCCACAAAACAGAAAAGCCCGATGCCGATTATCCCGACCCACACCTTGCCGAACGGTTGATCCAGCAACGACGATATGGCCGACTTGCTTTCGGGACGACCGCCGCCGAAGCTCGAAAACAGCGCCAACGCCGCAACCAGAAGAAAAACGACACCTCGCGCGGCATAGCCGAACTTAGCTAGCATCTCAAAACGAAATTCCTGCGGCACGCGCTTCTCCCTGGACGACGTCGGTAAAGGATCGAAACGCTCGGTACGGCATAAGGTTGTCGAAAACTACAGGTGAACCTCAAAGAAGAACCGCATCGCCCTCGTTCACATCCCTGTTTGCCACAAAGCGCACGCTGCAGCGCCAAAGTGCCGGCCAGTCGAACGTGCCTTGTGGCTCGCCGAAAACGAAAAAGCCTGCCGCGGGAGGAGGTGCGGCAGGCTTTTCGAAAAGATCGAACAACGGCTGGGAGGAGGAGTGCCGCTGTTCTGCCAGACGCCCATTGGGAGGAGTGGTCGCCTGGAACACGAAGCTCTGCGGGAGGAGGTGCATTGCTTCGTTGGAAGCCTGGATATTCCATTTATCCGAATGTAGAAAGGCAGCATGTTGCAGTGCAGCTATGCACAATACGCGGCACTACCTCGTTGACGGCTTGAGGATGAGTGCCCATGAGCCGCGTTCTCTCCTAGAATTTTCTGACCGGTGACGGAGCTTTGTCCGATCGGCCTGGCTTTTTCTTTGGAGCCTCAGACGCGAATGCTGCGGGCGGGTACCAGTAGCCGTCGCTGTGGCGCCGGTAGCCCTGACGGCGTTCCTTCATACCGCGGTGGCCCTTGAGCATATGCTGTTTGCCCTGTTGCTTCTGGACAAGCTGAACGTCACCCCTGGAAAGCGGCTTCGCCCCCATCATCTGGGCATTGGCAGTGGAGATCCCGGTCAGCACGAGTATGCCGACCAATCCTGTCGCGAGGTATGCAGAGTATTTCAATGTCAGCTCCTTTGATAGCAAGCGAACAACAGCAAAGGCTCCATGCGGTTCCTATCAGGGATCTGACATTTACGTTTATTTACAGTTATTTACACTTACTGAAAATCGCCTGATCAGCAAGCGAGAGGCGCTCAGGAATATCGGCGCGAACCGATCATATGAGATGGTTGTCAGCCGAGTGCTCGTTTCCGCTGCATCGGTCTTTGGTGTTGTCCCGGTAATATCCCGCACGACGATCAAGATCTGTGCGCTGTTTAGATGCGGCGTCTGAAGCGGCCGCGTGACACAAAGCACCCAAACCGTCGTGTGGCTTTACCGCGCGGAACATTTAGCCAAGAGCACGCGTTGGAAAGCAAATTGTAAATTAGGCATGCTCATGAACGACTCGATCTCGGCGAAAAGGGGGGCACAGGACGCCGGGGACAAGCTTCTTGCAGAGCATTCTTCCAAGGATCCCTTCTCCGCAGCATTCAAAGCAACCCGGATGCCGATGATCATCACGGATCCGCGCCAGTACGACAATCCGATCATCTTTTCCAACAAGGCCTTTAGTGACCTGACCGGATATCCGGCGGACGAACTGGTGGGCCGCAACTGTCGTTTCCTGCAAGGACCCGAGACCGACCCATCGGCAGTTCAGAAGATAAGGGAAGCGATCAGGGACCAGAGGTCGATCGCGATCGATATCGTCAACCACCGGAAAGACGGCTCGACATTTTGGAACGCTCTTTTTATCAGCCCTGTGTTCGACGATCAGGGCGATCCGCTCTACTACTTCGCGTCGCAGCTTGATTTCACGGACGACAAGACGTTGGAGATGCAGTCGGCTTCGGCGCGTCGGAGAGCCGAGGCGGAGGTCGCTGCCCGAACAGCAGAACTCACCCAGGCCCTCGATGCAAAGACGACCCTCGTCCACGAGGTCGACCACCGCGTCAAGAACAACCTGCTGACCATCGCTTCGATCGTGAAACTCAAGGCCAGGAAAACACGGGACGAAACGGTCCGGCATACGCTCCTGTCGGTCCTCAACCGTGTCGAGGCCCTCAGCACGGTGCAACGCAAGCTCTTCATGTCGAACGACGTCGGTCGCTTCGATGTCGCCGACTTTGCCCGCGATCACGTTGTCGACCTTGTGGGATCGCTCGGGCGCGACGATATCCGGATCACCATGGATCTGTCACCGGTTCTTGTGCCCGCCGCCAAGGCCTCCCCACTGTCTCTGATCGTCAATGAACTCATTGGCGATGCGGTCCGACGCGGATTGAGCGTGGGCGGTGGAGAGATCCACCTCGTGGTCAATCGTCCAAACGGGCATTTCATCATCGAAGTCCGCGATACGGCCGATCCGGTCGACGTCGACGAAGAGGATAACGAATTCGGACGGCTGATGCTGGAGACGTGCTGCCGTCAGGTCGAGGCCGAGATCGAACGTGAGGTAGAGGGTCGGCGAACCACTGTCCGCATCATCTTGCCGCTAGATAGCTGATATGGAGCATAGCTTGAAAATCATGATCGTTGAAGACGAGGCCCTTCTGGCGCTTGAGCTCGAAGAAGAAGTCGAGGCGGCGGGCCATTCTGTAATCGGTCAGGCCATGAACCGGAAAAAGGCGCTGGCCATTCTGGAAGGCCAGATACCGGAATTTGCCTTTGTCGATGTGCATCTGACCGATGGCCCGACCGGACTCGAGGTCGGGCGGCACCTTGCCGACCGGGGTATCCCGTACGTATTCATCACCGGAAACCTGAAGCGCATTCCGGAAGATTTCGTGGGTGCAATCGGTGTAATCGAAAAGCCGTATACGATGAACGGCTTGAAGAATGCTCTCGAATACATCGCGCGACTTCTGCGCGGCGACATCGGGTTGAGCGTTCCACCCAGCATTATCGTCGCGCCGCCTGCACCGTGATTGAGACTGATTGAACTACCGGGAACTCCCCGCAACATTCGCCCACTGCCGTCTCGCGGCTACCTTGCACTCGCAGTTCAGAAACGGCCGACAATGACTTCGACACGGATATCCATACGCTTGCGATCGGATACACAATGAACACGGTATCCCAGCGACCGCACGAAGTCGCATTGGCAAACACGATGGATGTTGCTCTCATGGCGGAAATCCTGTCCGCAAGCGACGACTGTATCAAGGTTATCGACCTCGCCGGCAACATTACGTTCATGAGCGCTGGCGGCATGCGCGTCATGGAAATCGACGATTTCGAAACCATCCGCAACTGTCCTTGGCCTGATTTTTGGAAAGACGACGGGAACGCGGCAGCGCGCGAAGCGCTTGAGGCTGCGCGCTCCGGACGTAGCTGTAGCTTTGTCGGGACGGCGGAAACGGCCAAAGGAAACTCGCGGTGGTGGGAAGTGAAAGTTTCCCCAATCCTTGGAGGAGACGGCAAGCCCGATCGGATCCTGTCCATCTCCCGCGACATCACAGGAACGAAAAAAGCGGAACAGGCAGCCATTCGCTCCGAGCGCCGGATGAAGGAAACTCTCGAGGCTGGAAGCCTCGGGTATTGGGAGCTCGACCTCGCGACGATGGCACTCCAGACCTCTGACGTGTGCCGGGAAAACTTCGGTCGTCACAGGGACCAGTCCCTCAGCTATGACGATCTGCAGAGCGCTATCCATCCCGACGACTTGCCCCGCATGCAAGCCGCGGTGGAGGAAACCCTGGCAGGAAGCTCGGACTACGATGTCCAGTACCGCGTCATCCGTCCCGACGGTGTTGTGGCCTGGGTGCTCGCGCGTGGCCAGCTCGTCCACGATGACCGGGGGCAGGCCGTCGCGATGTGCGGCGTATCGCTCGATATCACCGAGCTCAAATCCATGCAGGACAAGCTTTCACGAAGCGAAGAGCGCCTGCAGCTTGCTCTCGGCGCATCGACAATGGTCGGCATCTGGGATTGGGATCTGAAGACGAACCTGATCTATGCCGACCCCAACTTCGCCGAGATCTATACGGTAGAACCGGGTCGCGCAGCCGCTGGCGCGCCGCTTGAGGAATACACCCGGAATTTCCATCCCGACGACATGCCAGCGTTCGAAGCGGAACTGGGGCGGTTGTTCGAGGGACAGTCGACCTTCGATAACGAATACCGCATCATCCAGCCAGGTGGCGGTGTTCGCTGGGTCCACGCAAAGGGCCGTCTTATCCGCGACTGCTCCGGCGAGCCCGTGCGTTTTTCGGGTGCATCTGTCGAAATCACCGAGCGTAAGCAGGCCGAAGAAACACAAAAGCTGCTGATGCACGAACTCGCGCACCGGGTCAAAAACACGCTTGCCGTGGTGCAGGCCATCACCACCCAGTCTTTGCGCAATGCCCAGACGGTGGACGATGCGCGCGACAAGATCCAGTCGCGCCTCTCCGCTCTTTCCAAAGCGCATGACATGCTGACGCAAGAGGATTGGCGCGGAGCCGAATTGCGCGATGTGGTGGCCAACACTGTCTGCAATATCGGGATGCAGGACAGCGACCGCATCAAGGTTCGTGGGACGACCGTCATGCTCGGACCCCAGGCTGCCATGTCCTTCGGCCTGGTACTTCACGAGTTGATGACCAACGCCGTCAAATACGGTGCGCTTTCCAACGAGGTTGGCCATATCGATATCGAGTGGTCTGTCGTGCCACAGGGTGGCGAGAACAGGCTTCAGTTTAGCTGGATCGAAGTGGACGGACCAATCGTCGCCGTTCCAGAGCACAAGGGTTTCGGATCAAAACTGATCAAGTCGAGCCTGGGCTCGATGGGATCTGTTGATGTCGCTTATAATCCCACAGGACTTGTGCTGAAGATGGATGCGTCAATGGCTCAAATCGGGGCCGTGCTCACAGTCTGAGGTGGCAGCAGCTAGCACTTCCCGACAGTGCTAGCTGTTCAGCCATGCGTCCTTGACGTCGGCCGTCGCGTTGTCGGGCTTGGAATCCCCAATGAAGATCAGTACCGGTCCGCTGTTCTTGCGAACCGGATCGTAGAAATCGAGTAGATCAGGATACTCGTTTTGGATGAAGCCCGGGAACGGTTGCTGGTCGCGTAGGAAATGGTCGACCACGACCTGGTCGCCGTGCACGGAGTTGGGAACGGTTCCGCAACTGCCCGGCGCAATCCAGTGATCCGGATCGCGTTTGAACCGCTCGTACAGAAACGAGAAATCGTCTTTGTTCCAGCGCATCAACGCGGTCGACGCTCGAGACTTCAGGAAATGATCCTCCATCACAACGGCATCGCCTTTTGATGCAAGCTCGCTGGCCGAGGACATGAAGATCGTGTCCAGGTCGCAGAGTATGTTGACATCGTCGGAGAGCTCGGGACGGAAAGCCTCGAATTTCGACCACCACTTCGGCCAGTCGTGGCGAAATTTGACGGTCTCGACACCGTCCATTGCCTCATCGAAATCCGTGATACAGACGATGCGATCAAGGCCCGCAATATGCCGCCTCGCCCCGCGGGCAAGGCGTTCCACCCAGATCGGCTCGTAGCGCCCCCCGGAGCGCAGGACGGTCGTCAACGTGACCATGATCAGACGACCTTGAGCAACGGGCTTGCAATACGCCGCGCATCACCCATCCAGAGCTGGTCGCAGAGCTCTTCCAGCCAGTTTGCGGCCCTGGCCGCAGCGGCCGGCTCGTGCAGAGTTGCAAGTGCTTCCGTGTCGAGCTCTTCGGCACGCTGCAGAAGCCCCCGCCATCCCTCGTAATCTCCCGGCCAGTATGGAGCGGAAACCGCTGCACCAAGTCGGACGAGCTCGGATGCCTTGCGATGCTGTTCGGAAAAATACCGCCATTCGGGCATCACCACGAATTTCCGGGCCGCACGCGCAATCTCATGAACCGTGTTGTCGCCAGCGGAGGCCACAACGATATCGGCCGCTGCGATATGGTCCGTGACGTTGTCGACCCAGCCGAGTTCCTTCAAATTGGGGAAATCCGTCTCATGGCCTTCCCGCAGAACAGGACCGGCGACGAGCCACAGCGCATCCGGGACGGCCCGTGCGGCAATCGTCAGCGGCGCATAGGGCGTGCCGCTGCCGCCGCCACCTGTCATGACCAGCACGATCTTCTGATCCGAGGGCAGCCCAAGTCTCTGGCGTGCCTCTGCACGGGACAGAACCTGATCGCGGGTGGTGCAAAGACCACCCGTATAGAACGTCTTGTCGCGAAGATGGCGCGGATAGTCCTGCTGCTCCATACGCTCGTCGAACGGCGCCAGAATGCCGACCATCGCTTCGTAGGATCCGATATGACCGACGTCGTTGCGGTCGCCGTGGAGGCGCATCTGAACTGTTGGGGTGGAGCAGATCCGACCCAACATTCCGATCTCCGACGACACGTCCACGACAAACAGACCAATATCGCGGTCGTCGAGATGCTCGACGATGGTGCGCATCGTTTTCCGCATCGACGGCAGGCCCAAGGGAACGCAGTGCATGACAGATGGTGTAGGCTCATCGAACAGCCGCGCGGTCGGGACCATTTCGCCGATCATGTTCGGCAACGCGACGACTTCGACGCTTGAGCTTACGGACTCGAAATAGTCCGGCCCGGCCGTCAGAACAGAGACCTGCCTGTCCTGGCTGAAATGCTCGGCAATGGCCATGATCCGGTTGGCATGTCCGCGGCCCTGATGATGGGCGAAAAACGCGATTGGCTTTTTCATACTCGATAATTCCTATGAATACAGAACGGTACCGGGCTGTCGCGCGGCCTCAATTTCAGTCGGGTCCGGAAAGCGCAGGACGTCCAGCGCATCGCCATCCTCCTCCCATCGGATCAGCCCCGCCTCGCGGAACTGGCCAAGCCAGTAGCCCATGCACCAGCGGCCATGCTTTTCCTGAAAGAGGCGGGCATTGCGAAGGATCGGGTCGAAGTTGTGCAGAGGCGGTATGAGGACCGGGTGATGCTGGTGGTAGACGCGCGCGCCACCCACCCGGTAGGTCTTCACTCCGGCCTGCTCTGCCGATGCGGCGAAGTCGGTTTCTTCCCCGCCATAACCGACGAAGCGCTCATCCATACCGCCGATCGCTTGCCACGTGCTTTTTCGCAGCGCGAAGGACAGGCCCCAAAGCTGGCCGCCATCCGGTTCCTGCTCGACACGGCCGAATTCAGGAAACCGAGGCTTGGAGACATGCGGTTTGCCGAGCTCGTCGAGCACACCGTAGTCTCCCCGGAAATCGGTCACTTCTGCCGGCAGATACAGAACTTCGCTCAGACAGATACCGTCATGCTCGTTCAAGGCGGCAGAGTAGGATTCAACAACCGTTGGCGACGCGATGCAGTCAACATCGAGAAACATGAGTGTGTCCCCCGACGCCGCGTTTGCCGCCGCGTTCCGCGCCTTGGCAAGCGGCAAGTCCTCTCCCTCGACGAACACGTGCTTGACCGGAAACGGCAGGCTCGGCAGATCCTCGAAAGGCTCCGGCTGCATCCAGGCGATCACGAGCTCCTTGGGAAGGCACGACTGCTCCCCAAGGCTGCGCATCAGGTTGGCGAGATGTCGCTCGCGGCCACGAACCAGGGTCAGGACACTGAGAGACATTCAGCCTCCGCCTGTCTGCGGAAGTGGAGAACACCTTCGATAATGCCTGCCGCGTGGGTTTCTGAAGCGATATAGGAATGGCTGAGTGCAGGAAGCGTGGCCAGTCCATCCGAGTAGTTGGCTACGATGATCGACTGCGGGATGGCCTGAAGCATCTCGATATCGTTGCCGGAATCGCCGGCGACGAATACCATGTTTTCAGACAGTCCAGCACCACGACGGACGTAGTCAACGGCCGTCCCTTTTGAAGCCTTGAGCGGCAGGACGTCGAGGTACCGTCGATGGCTGTGGATCACCGACGCGCGCAAACCTGCCTTTTCCAGCAGTTCCTTGATGCGTGCCACGACGCCGCTCGAGCGGTCACTGAAATAGCTGAGCTTGAAATCGCGCTGTTCGAGCGATGCCTGCGGGGTGAGGAAGCCTGCCTTGCGCAGAACTCTCTCGATGCCGCTTCGGTCCCAGTTCACGGCGATGCGCTCGGCCCAATGCCGGTCATACTCGTAGGAGACGCCGTTCTCGCTCAGGTGATAGATCTCGGATCCGACCGAGGTGATCATGACTTCCGGCCTCGGCACATCCTCCTGTTCGAGAATGGCCATGGCGCTGTGGAAGGAACGACCGGTCGCGACCCCGAAAGACAATCCACTCTGCTGTCGCCGCCAATTGCCAAAGGCGTGCAGATGCGGAACCGATCCCACCAGGGTGTTGTCGATGTCGCTGATCAGTAGCTGCGAGGGCTTTTCCGTCTTGGCTGCGGGCTTGTCGATCAGCTCCGCGAGCAGGCCGTGATACCGTTCGGTATGTCGCGCCCAGTCATAGCAGGCGACAGCACGTTCGCCGGCCTTGGAGTAAGTCTGCCACGTTTCGGAGCAGCCCAGGATTTTCAGCGCTGCGGAAGCAAGACCGTCCTCGTCGCGCGGGTCTATCAAGACACCGTTGCCGCAGGTCTCGACGATATCATTGGGGCCGCCGCTGTCAGTCGCGATCAAAGGCAGACCAACGGCCGAGGCTTCCAGAAGCGTCAATCCGAACGGTTCGTTGAGTGCCGGATTGACGAAAATGCCACCGCGATCGCGAGCATAGGCATAATAGGCTGGCACCAGATCCGGTCGATGCATCTTCGGATAGGCGATCTTGCCGTACAGATCGTAGGTATCGACGAGATGAAGGATTTCGCGCAGGTTGTCCGCGAGATCCGGTTCGAGCTCGTCGATTTCGCAGCGGTTGCCGGCGAGGATCACAAGGTTCGCAGCTTCCTGGAGCGCTGGCGATTTTCCGTAGGCCCGTACAAGCCCGATCAGGTTCTTTTTGGTGACCGGGCGCGCGATGGCAAGCAAGACAGGCTTTTCCGGTTCAGCGAGGAAACGGGCGAGCTGGACCTCGACAGTTTCCGATGACTGGGCGCCCTGAAAAGCATCAAGGTCGCTGCCGGGCGGAAGCACGCGGATTTTGCCGGCGTCGTAGTTGTCATACCCCTTGTACTGCAGCTCAGACTCGTCGCGCGAGGACGCAATGATCAGGGACGCCTGTTCAAGCGCGCATTCTTCCGCCGCAAGACGATGCGTCATGGATGCGTCCGATGCGATTTCCGGCATGGCCGCAATTTTCACCCTGCCGAGCGAATGCCCCGTGAAAACGAAAGGGATGCCCAATTCTGTTTTGATCCGCGCAGCGACGACCGCAGCGTCGGCGTAATGCGCATGGAGAATGTCAGGAAGCCCATGTTCGCGAAGGTGCGCGATCAGCGCGTCGCTGAAGGATGCAACCTCCGCATGCATATCCTCTTTGCTGACATAATCGGGGCGATTGGTACGCAACCGTACAATCGAAATCTGGGGGCTCACGACCTCGGAAGGCCGCTGATAGTCCTCGCCGTGGCCTTCGAAGGCACGCGTTGCGATCACTATTTTGGAGTCGGTGTCAGAGGCTTCACAGGCGCCGACAAGATCCATCAAGTAGCGGATATGCCCGCCGGTATCGGCCGTTAGCCCATACTCGACATTATTTCCGCGCAGACACCCTTGAAGTGCGACATGAAGAACGAACATACACAACCTTTCTGAGCAACAAGGATACAAAATGCTAGAATGCGCACCGGAACTCCCGAAGCCGATAAGGGTTGCGCAGGTTGCACCAAGTATCTTCCCCGTTCCTCCCCGCGATCATGGCGGAACGGAGCGTGTGATCCACGATCTCTGCGTAGCGATGCAACGCCAGGGTTGTGAGGTTACCCTGTTTGCGGCATCCGACAGCACCACGCCGGTCACCCGTATCGGGTCCCTGCCGAGCCTGCAGTTTCTGGAGAGCGAACACGGCACCGTGCCGCCTTCGATACCGGCAGTGCTCGAAAGCGTGACGTTGGATGAGGTTCGCCAGCGGCTCGACGAGTTCGACATCCTGCATTTCCACGGCGAGTTCTTTCACGCGACCCTGCTGGGCGATCAGCGCTCGAAATCGCTGACAACGATCCATTGGCGCGTCGACGAGCTTGACCGGAAGCTGTTCTTCAATGCCTTCCCCGACCTGCCGGTCGCGGCCATTTCAGCGTCCCAGCAACGTGGGATCCCAGAAGCCAACCGCGCTGGCGTCGTCCTTCACGGCGTCGACGGAGACCGCTTCGAGCCCTCCTTTGAGCCCGGGTCCTATCTCGCCTTCATCGGGCGCATGACCGACCAGAAGCGGCCGGACAAGGCAATCGACGTTGCGGTCGAGTGCGGTCACCCCATCAAGCTCGCCGGTACGGTTGACGTCGGCAATCCGCTCTATTTCGACACCTATGTCCGGCCGAAGCTTGGCGATGGTGTCGAGTATGTCGGCCCGGTCGGTGATGCGGCCAAGAGCGAGCTGCTCCGCGGTGCGACAGCGCTGCTGTTTCCGATCGACTGGCCGGAACCGTTCGGTCTGGTCATGATCGAGGCCATGGCCTGCGGCACGCCCGTGATTGCGTGGAACAAGGGTTCGGTCTCCGAAGTGGTGGAAGACGGTGTCACCGGCTTTATCGTCGAGAACGAAGCGCAGGCAGTCGAAGCGGTCAACAAGGTGGGAAGCCTCGATCGCCGCCGCATCCGCGCCCGGTTCGAGGAGCGCTTTACCGCAGACCGCATGGCGCGGGACTATATCGAGATATACAAGAGGATGCTGAAGTCGTGATGCGGACAGCCCTTCTCGCCTGGGACTACCCGCCGTCTCCAAGCGGACTTTCGACGGCGGCCAGGGAGATCGCTATGGCGCTCTCTGGCGAGGGCTGCGACGTGACTGTCTTTACGCTCGATCGCTCGGGAGCCGAGGACATAGACGGCGTTCGCGTCGTCGGTTGTGATATCTCGGATCAATCCCGTATCGGACGCCTGCGCAAATGGGCTGCGATCGGTCACGCCGCCGCACCGCTGCGGTTCCGCCAGGCCGTTTTGCGTGATCATGCGGCAAAGCCCTTCGACGTGGTGGAAGCAACCAACTGGTACGCGCCAGCGAGTTTGCTGACGGGTCGCCACGGATTTGCGCTTGTGACGCGCAATTCGACGCCCGCTGCCTGGAGCAGGATGGCTGAGCTGCCGGTTCGAGACAAGCTGGACGCGGCTGCTGCGGACTTGCTGGAAAAGAAGCAGGCAGGGTCGAGCGCCGGGCTGATCTCCAATACGGACGAACACGGTCGACGGATCGTCGACCTCTATAAGATCAACAGCCAAATACCGCATCGGACGATCGGTCTTTCGCTGCCGCCTGAATTGCTGAAGACGGCACAGTCATCGCCCTACCCGGCTGGAGAGGAACCTGTCAGAATCCTGTTCGTCGGACGTGCGGAACAGCGCAAGGGTTTTGCAGAGCTGATGGGCGCGGTAGAGCTCCTGGCCGCCGAAGTCGCTTCCGGAACACTTCCTCCGTTTCACGTCAATCTGCTCGGCGTGCCGTCCGTCGATCTGCCGTCGCAGATGAGCGCTGTTGCGCGCGAACGGGTAACCGCCCTGGGCCGCCAACCCGACGAAATGCTCCACGACCTCTATCGGCAGGCTCATATCGTTGCGGCACCGTCGCGATACGAAAGCTTCGGACTGGTTTACCAGGAGGCGATTGCGTTCGGGCGGCCCGTGGTCGCATCGGCTGAAGATCCGAGCGCGCGGGAATTCGTCGGAGCGACCGGAGCCGGGCTACTCGCGGAACGAACGCTTCCCCAGGACATCGCAGCCTCATTGCGATCCCTTATCCAGTCGCCACAGTTGCGCGAACAACTGCATCACCGCGCCGTGCTGGCCGCCGGCCGTTTCGATAGACCCTATCTCGGTCGCGAGACCATGGCGCTCTACCGGCAGGCAATAGCCAAGTCCGGAAAGGCAAAACCGTGAAGGACGAGACAAACATCCGAGACGAAAGCCATATCGCGATCATCGGCAACTCTCCTGACTTCGTCGATGCCGGGCAGATGACGGATCGCTGTGACTGGGTCACGCGCTTTAACAATACCGCTGGGTTCATGGACGTCTCGGGGACGGAGATCTCCGAACTGGTTCTCGTCAGCCGCGGCGGACAGGCGACCGAATGGCTGGCCGACCCGGAGTTCACCAATCGCCCCGCGATGCGAAAAGCCGCACTGATTACCTTGGTTTTTCCGCCGAGTTCGGATCCCGGCGACGAATGCGGCGCCTTGGAGCTGACGTCGTTGCTGGAGGGCATCGGAAAACGCGTGCGCTATATCGAGCAATCCGTTCACGATCAGGCCCGACAGGAGCTGGAGGCACGTGGCGCGGCGCCGGACGCAGCCTTGAGCTCGGGCTTTGTCTATGCGTTCGAAACCCTCCTCAATCGCCCGGAAGATGCATCGCCTGTGATCGTGGCGGGCTTTTCGTTCGAAGGCTGGGACGGTCATGCCTGGGCCGCCGAAAAGCGCTGGTTCGAAGACATGCAGAAGTCGGGACGGCTCGATATTCGCGGGCTGTAAACCCGTCGTCAGGATAACGGTTGGCGCGTTCTGTGGCTGTCCAAGCCGCTTGCCCGACCAGAATTTCTAAATCGACGGAACTTCGGTCGGACTCACGCCTTCTAACGCCATGAAAAACAAAATCCTGCTCGTCTCGCTTCTATCCTCAATCACATTCGGAGCCGCGCAAGCGCAGGAATTGACCGCTGAGGCGGTCAACAACGCGAATATTGCGGCTGTTCCGCCAGAGCCCGTCCAGCAGCAGGAGAAGCCTGCCCCGGATCCCGCGATCATTCACCTTCAGGTTCTCCTCGATCGCGCCGGCGCTTCCCCGGGCGTGATCGACGGCCTGGACGGAAACAATGTTCGCAAGGCTGTCGCGGGTTTCGAAGCTCTGCAGAGCCTTCCCGTCGACGGGAAAGTCGACCCCGACGTGGTTACCCGTCTGACAGAGGATCAGCATGTCATCGGTCCATACCAGATCGATCCCGATGATACTGCAGACATCGTCGCCGAGATTCCGAAGGACTATGCCGAACAGGCCAAGATGGAGCATCTTGGCTTTACCAGCGTCGCTGAAAAGCTCGCCGAGCGGTTCCATATGGACGTGGACCTCGTGCATGCGCTGAACCCATCGGCGAAATTCGAGGCCGGCGAAACCATCTTGGTCGCCAACATCGGTGCGCCCCGCGCCGGCGTCGTCAAACGGATAGAAGCTCGTCGCAAGGAAGGACAACTGGTCGCTTACGACGATCAGAATGCTATCATCGCGGTTTATCCGGCCACGATCGGGAGCGAGGATAATCCTTCCCCCTCCGGCAAGCATAAGGTCAACGGCGTCGCCCGTAACCCGACCTATGAATACAATCCAAAAATCAACTTCCAGCAGGGACAAAACAAGTCCAAGCTCACACTCCCGAGCGGTGCCAACAATCCGGTCGGAACGGTCTGGATCGATCTGTCTGAGCCGACCTACGGCATCCACGGCACACCAGAGCCGTCGCTGATCGATAAGGCGGGCTCGCACGGTTGTGTGCGTCTCACGAACTGGGACGCCGAGGAACTGGCCAGCATGGTGAAGCCCGGCGTGATGGTCGAATTCGAAGACTAAAGCGTTACTTCGTCACGCGCGCATAGGCGCCCAGAATGAGCCGTTCGGCGCGCAGGAGGTAGGCCTCGAGCATGATGGATGCTTCCTGCGCGCGACCCGCTTCCAGTTCGGTGAGGATCTCGAGGTTCTGGTCGATGAACGGACCATGCAGCAGCTCCGGATCGCGCAGTAGGCCGAAGACGAGCCGCAGTTCCAGCGATATCTGTGCGTAGAAGGCCGAAAGGCGTGAACTGTCCGCGAGTTCGACGACGGCGGAATGGAATGCGATATCGGCAGTACCGACGCTCAACCAGTCCTTCGTCTCCCGCGAGAGTGCCGCCGCCTCGACGGCCTCCCTCATCTTGGCCACGCCCGGATGGCGCGGATGCGCATTGGCAATTGCCGAGCATTCGATAACCCGCCGGACGCGGTAGATATCGATGATTGTTGCCATGCTGGGCGTCGAAACGAAAACGCCCCGATTGGCTTCGTATCGCAGCAGCCCTTCCTTGGTCAGAATGCGGAATACTTCGCGCAACGTGTTGCGTGATACCTGCATCTCGTCGCTAAGCGTCAATTCTGAAAGGTGACTGCCGGGAGTAAGCCTGCCGGAGATAACCTGTTCGCGGATACGACTGGCAACGCTTTCGGCAAGCGTCTGCACCGGCTCGCCCGGACGCGCAATCACTGGACCGTTGCCGTCTGGAACAGAAAGCACGCCTTTATCAGCGCCTTGCAGTTTGCGTTCAGCCAAGCCTTTGCCCCTCGCTCCGGATCTCGTCTCAATTTTCGGTAAAGCGCTTCGAACCCCGTCACAAGCGAAATGAGCCGAACTCGAACCTGCATGGTCCACTAAACCGTGCAAAACGCGGGTGACGCATCATTATTGCGCATTTGCCTAACTGTAGAGCAACATATAAAAATTGTTCAACACTCTGGACAGCATTGTTCGCCTTTGTTAGCGTCTAGTCAACGAGGATGAGGGTGCGCTGACAGTATGCTGACCATCGACATCAACAGTGACTTGGGCGAGAGCTTCGGCGCCTGGAAGATGGGTGACGATTGCGCCATGCTCGACGTGGTGAGCAGCGCCAACGTCGCCTGTGGTTTCCACGCCGGCGATCCAGCAGGGATCCTCAAGACAGTGAAGGCCGCCGCAGAACGTGGCGTGGCGATTGGTGCGCATGTCGGCTATCGCGATCTGGCAGGCTTTGGCCGTCGCAACATGGATCCTTCGAGCGACGAACTGATTGGCGACGTGATCTATCAGATCGGCGCGCTGCAGGGCCTGGCCAAGGCGGCCGGCACCCGCGTTACCTATGTGAAGCCGCATGGCGCGCTCTACAATACGATCGCCATCGACGCGCGGCAGGCAGCCGACGTCATCGCGGCAATCCGTGCCATCGATCCCTCGCTGGTGCTGATGGCGCTGGCCGGTTCACAGCTGGTTGAGCAGGCCCGTAGTGCCGGCCTGACCGTTGTTGCCGAGGCCTTTGCCGATCGCGCCTATACGCCTGAAGGCAACCTTGTCTCACGCCGTGAAAAAGGTTCGGTCCTGCATGATCCCGAACTGGTGGCCCAGCGGATGCTGCGCATGGTCCGCGACGGTGTGATCGAGGCCATCGATGGCACGGTGACGAAGATCGATGCCCAGTCGATCTGCGTGCATGGCGATAGCCCCGGAGCGGTTGCGATCGCACAGCGGCTGCGCGCGCTTCTCGAACAGTCGGGCCTCGCCGTCCAGCCGTTCGCGCCGGCTGCATAACCCAGCATGAACATCGCTTCCCCTTCCATGCCTCGTGATAAGTCCATGCGTTTTCTGCCCGTGCGCGACGACAGTGTTCTGGTCGAATTGGCCGATCTCGGTGAGGCGCTGGCGCTGTTCGATGCGCTGGATACCAACCCAGTCGACGGTATCCGCGAGATCATTCCGGCAGCCCGCACGCTGCTGATTGCCTTCGATCCGGGCGTGATCTCCAACGAAGCCCTGACGGATGCGGTTGCTGCACTCGCCGGGGGCGAGCGCAAGGCGGCTTCCGGCCCGCTCGTTGAAATCCCGGTTCGCTACGATGGCGAGGATCTTGGCGAAGTTGCTGGCATCCTCGGCCTGAGCGTCACTGAGGTCATTCGCCTGCATGGCGAAAGCGAGTATGTCGCAGCCTTTACCGGCTTTGCGCCCGGTTTCGCCTATCTCTCTGGCGGCGATCAGCGGCTTAACGTACCCCGACGCAAATCGCCCCGGACACGGGTTCCAGCCGGCGCCGTCGGCCTTGCCGGAGAATTCAGTGGCGTCTATCCCAAGACCAGCCCAGGCGGCTGGCAGTTGATCGGCACGACGCCGCTTGCCATGTTCGATATTGATCGCGCACCCGCCTCGCTTCTCCAGCCGGGAAGTCGCGTGCGTTTTCGCGATATGGCGACCGACAAAGCCTACGAAGTTTCGGCCCCTGCGAAAACTGCGACTGCTCCGGTTGCGGCAAGCTATTCAAACTGCGCAATCGAGGTTCTGGCCGTCGGCCTGCCGGTCCTG
Organism: Neorhizobium sp. AL 9.2.2; assembly: GCF_013317225.1. Classification (NCBI taxonomy): domain Bacteria; kingdom Pseudomonadati; phylum Pseudomonadota; class Alphaproteobacteria; order Hyphomicrobiales; family Rhizobiaceae; genus Neorhizobium; species Neorhizobium sp. AL 9.2.2. Next base: position 518,736 of record NZ_JAALXU010000009.1, on the reverse strand, counting down.
TTTCAGGATCTCGGCCGCGCAGGCCAAGCAAACCAGGGCATCAGCGTATCTGGCGCAGTCGATCGCAGCAGTTTCAAGGCCGCCAACCGCCTCGTCGGCAATCCGGTCGGCACGCCGGCGCTGGAGATCTCCCTTGGCGGCTTCCGTTTTCGCATGCGCGGCCGCGGCGTGATGGCGGTGACGGGTGCACTCGCTCCGATCACGATTGTCACCACCTTTGGCCAAAAGCTGTCGGTAGCCCATGGCGAGGCAATCGCGCTCGATGACGGCGACATCGTTTCGCTCGGACAGCCGACGGCCGGCATGCGCTCCTATCTGGCCCTGCGCGGCGGCTTTGACGTGACGCCGGTTCTCGGGAGCGCGGCGACGGATACCCTGGCGCAGATCGGCCCTGCAGCACTTGGCGCGGGCGCCGTTATCGGAATTCACCCGCCGGTGCTGGGATCGACCGTTGCTGCGCCAGAACTACCGGCGTTCGACATGCCGGACACTGTGGAGACCGTCGTTCTCGACGTAGTGATGGGGCCGCGCACCGACTGGTTCACACAAAGCGCCGTCGAGAATTTCCTGTCCCAGGAATGGTCGGTGACACCGCAATCAAGCCGGGTCGGCATCCGTCTTTCAGGCGAAGCGCTGGAGCGCCAGAACCACGCAGAGTTGCCGAGCGAGGCGACCGTGCGCGGCGCGCTTCAGGTGCCGGCGAGCGGTCAGCCGGTGCTGTTCCTTGCCGATCATCCGCTGACCGGCGGTTATCCGGTCATTGCCAATGTCGCCCGCCATCATCTCGATCTCGCAGGCCAGATCCCTGTCGGAGCGAAGATCCGTTTCAACGCGATCAGCGCCTTCGCTCCCCGGTCCATCTTAGGAAAATACCCATGAAGAAGGTTCTGATAGCTAACCGCGGCGAGATCGCGGTGCGGATCATTCGGGCCTGCAAGGATTACGGCCTGACCTCGGTTGCCGTCTACGCGGACGCCGATGCCGATGCGATGTTCGCGGCGCAGGCCGATGAGGCCTATTCCCTGAACGGTGCCACGGCCCGGGAAACCTACCTCGACATCGAGAAGCTGATCGCCGTCGCAAAGCGCTCCGGCGCCGACGCCGTGCATCCGGGATATGGCTTTCTCTCCGAGCGCGCGGAATTCGCAAAGGCTGTCATCGATGCCGGGCTGATCTGGATCGGCCCTGCCCCTCACGTGATCGAGGCGCTCGGCGACAAGCTCCAGGCCCGCGCGATCGCCCAAAAGGTCGGCGCACCGCTGGTTGCCGGTAGCGACGGCGCAATCACCTCGCCTGCCGAGGCCCTGGCTTTCGCACGGCAATTCGGCATGCCGATCGCCATCAAGGCGGCGCATGGCGGTGGCGGACGCGGAATGAAGATCGCGCGCGATCTCGATGAGGTCGAAGAACTGTTCTCATCGGCTACGCGCGAAGCGGTCGCGGCCTTCGGTCGTGGTGAGTGCTACGTCGAGCAGTTCCTGGACCGCCCAAGACATATCGAAGCTCAGGTTCTGGCCGACAGCCACGGCAATGTGGTTGTCGTCGGTACCCGCGATTGCTCGCTGCAGCGTCGTAACCAGAAGCTCGTCGAGGAAGCGCCAGCCCCCTTCCTCTCGGACGAGCAGCGCGAAACGATCCACGCGGCCTCGCGCGATATCTGCGCGGAGGCCGGCTATACCGGTGCCGGCACAGTCGAATTCCTGCTCAGCGCCGATGGCGTCATCTCCTTCCTCGAGGTGAATACCCGCCTGCAGGTGGAACATCCGGTCACCGAAGAGACTACCGGTCTCGACCTCGTCATCGAACAGTTCCGCATTGCCGAAGGCCTGCCGATCAGCGTGACCACGATGCCGGAGCCGCGTGGCCACGCGATCGAATTCCGCATCAATATGGAAGATCCCGGTCGCGGCTTCCTGCCGTCCGCCGGCGAGATCTCGAATTTCACGGCGCCATCGGGGCCGGGCGTACGTCTCGATAGCGGCGTCACGACAGGTTCGGTCATTCCGCCGATGTTCGACTCGCTGGCTGCAAAGCTCGTCGTCTGGGGTGCGACGCGCGATCAGGCCATTGCCCGTGCCCGCCGCGCGCTCAGCGAATTCACGATCGAAGGCGTGCCGTCCGTCCTGCCGTTCCACCGTGCGGTGCTCGATCATGCGGATTTCTCGAGCACGGACTTCCGCGTTCACACGCGCTGGATCGAAACGGATTTCGCCGAGACGCTCGAAGACGCTGCCCGCCCTGCCCCGGCATCCGCCAGCGGGCTTCTTCGCGGCCATGTCGAGATCGACGGCAAACGTGTCGAGATCGGCATTCCCGATAATTTCCTTCGCCTGCTAGGCCAGATGCCTGCGACGGCATCGAGCGCCGGACCGGACGCTGCCGAGAATGATGCCGGCGCTGTTCGCGCCTCGGTTCCAGGCCTGCTCGTGCAATGGAATGTCGAGGATGGCGCAGCCGTCCGTGAAGGCGAGGTTGTTGCCATGATGGACGTGATGAAGATGGAAACCGCCGTCACCGCACCTGTTAACGGTATCATCAGCCTACTGGCAAAGGCCGGATCCTCCCAGACTGCCGGCGCAGTCATTGCCCGTATCGCCCCGGACGACCCCGGAACCACTAGCAAGACGGAGACGCGGACATGAGCATGACCGAAAACAGCAAGCCGCTCCTGTCGGTCGAACGCCTGAGCGTCGAATTCGGCGCGAGCCGCGTCGTCGACGACCTATCCTTTACCGTCGAGGCCGGCCAGACGGTCGCGGTCGTCGGCGAGTCCGGTTCGGGCAAGTCGGTGACCTCGCTGTCGACCATGCGTCTCGCCGACATGATGGGTGCAAACTATGCATCCGGTCGCATCATGTTCAACGGCCGCGACCTGTTGCAAGCCAGCCAGAAAGAGATGCGGTCGGTCCGCGGCAAGGAGATCGCCATGATCTTCCAGGAGCCGATGACCTCGCTCAACCCGGTCTTCACCATCGGCGACCAGATCTGCGAAGTGCTTGTCCTACACGAGAAGATGAGCAAGAGCGCGGCCCTGGCCGAGGCCGGCCGGCTGCTCGACATGGTGCGCCTGCCCGACTCTGAAGAACTTCTGACCCGCTTTCCGCACCAGCTGTCCGGCGGCATGCGGCAGCGCGTGATGATCGCGATGGCGCTTGCCTGCCGCCCGAAGCTGCTGATTGCCGACGAGCCGACGACTGCGCTCGACGTTACCATCCAGGCGCAGATCCTCAACATCATGCGGGATCTGCAGAAGACGCTCGGCATGGGCATGGTGTTCATCACCCATGACATGGGCGTCGTTGCCGAAATGGCAGACCATGTCGTCGTCATGTGGAAGGGTAAGAAAGTCGAGGAAGGTCCGGTTCGCGAGATCTTCGCCAACCCGCAGCATCCCTATACTCAGGCCCTGCTTTCGGCCGTGCCGAAGCTCGGCAGCATGATGGGAGAGGCTTTCCCGAAGCGTCTGCCACTGACCATTTTGCAGGATGGCAAGCCGACCGTCGTCGGCGTGGAGCGGATCCAGGACACGGTCAAGAATGGCGCAACGCCGCTCCTGTCCGTCAAGGATCTCTACGTCCGCTTCGACATCAAGAAGAACCTGTTCGGCAAGGCCACCCATCGCTTGAGCGCCGTGCAGAAAGTGAGTTTCGACATCAACCCCGGTGAGACGCTGGCACTGGTTGGCGAAAGCGGATCGGGCAAGTCGACGATCGGCCGGACGATCCAGCAGCTTCAGTCTGCCATGTCCGGCGACATTGCCTTCAATGGCCGAACCTTCTCGTCGATGTCCGCTGCCGAGCGATTCCGCTTGCGCCAGGATGTGCAGTACATCTTCCAGGACCCGTTCGCCTCGCTCGACCCGCGCAAGACCGTCGGCTTCTCGATCGCAGAGCCGATCAACACACACAGCCTTATCTCCGATGCCAAGGCCGTCCGCCGCCGCGTCGACGAACTGCTGGAGCGTGTCGGCCTCACCTCCGACGTCGCGACCCGTTATCCGCACGAGTTTTCCGGCGGCCAGCGGCAGCGCGTCTGCATTGCCCGCGCGCTCGCCTCCGATCCGAAGCTGATCATCGCCGACGAGGCGCTGTCGGCGCTCGACGTGTCGATCCAGGCACAGATCATCAACCTGTTCATGGACCTGCAGGCCGAACGCGGTCTCGCCTACCTGTTCATCAGCCATGACATGGCCGTCGTCGAGAAGATGAGCCACCGCGTCGCGGTTCTGTTTCTCGGCCAGATCATGGAACTTGGCTCACGGCGCCAGGTTTTCGAGACGCCTGCCCACGATTACACCCGTCGCCTTCTGTCCGCGGTACCGGTCGCCGATCCGACCGTTGCCCGCCAGTCGGCGATGATCGAGGGCGAAATTCCCAATCCGGTGAGGCGCGTCGGTGACGAGCCCGCCATCCTCGTGCACGAGGAAATTAATCCAGGCCACTTCGTCGCGAAGAGCGCCTGAAACCAGCGACACAATCGCAACCATCTGAAGAGGAACAGATCAATGACAACAATCAAACGGGGACTGAAGGCGACCGCAGTGGCGCTTGCGCTCTCGACTGCCTTTGCGTCGGCGCCTGCGTTCGCTGCCGGAAAGCTGACCATTTCGAGCCCGCAGGATCCGGGCAGCTGGGATCCGATCGATACGTTTCTCGTGCAGTGGGCGGCCGTTGCCACCAACATCTTCGACGGACTGACCTATCGTGGTCCGGACCTGAAGCTGGTTCCGGGTCTCGCTGAATCCTGGGAAGAACTCGACGAAGGAAAGCGGATCCGCTTCAAGCTGCGCCAGAATGTGAAGTTCCACAACGGCGAGCCCTTCAACGCGGCCGCCGTCAAGTTTACCTTCGAGCGCCTTCTCGGCGAACAGGGTGCCAAGGGTCCGCAGCGTTCGAACTACATCTCGATCGAGAGCGTCGAGGTCATCGACGATTACACAGTCGATCTGAAGCTCAAGGCTGCCGATCCGGTTCTTCTGACCAAGCTTGCCGGTTACGGCGCGATGATCGTTCCGCCGAAATACATCCAGGAAAAGGGTGAGGACAATTTCAACCTCAACCCGATCGGCACGGGCGCGTTCAAGTTCGTGTCCTACCAGCCCAAGGTCGACATCAAGCTCGAAGCCAATGCCGACTATTGGGGCGGCGCGCCGAAACTGTCGGAACTCCAGTTCCGATTTATCGCTGAGCCAGCAACCGCTGTTGCCGAACTGCAGGCTGGCCGCGTCGATCTGGTGATCCCGCCGACCATTCCGATCGGCATGCTGCCGGTCATCGAAGGCGACAACAAGCTGGAAATCGTTTCCGTTCCCGGCCCGACTGTCGACGCGCTGCGCTTCAACACCCGCGACGGCATCACTGCCGACCCAAAGGTGCGCAAGGCGATCATCATGGCTGTCGATCGCGCCACGATCGTCAAGTCGATCCTCGCCGGCCAGGCCTCCGAGATCACCAGCTTCCAGAGCGCGCTTTCCTTCGGCTTCGATCCGGACCTCAAGGCAATCCCTTACGATCCGGCCGGTGCCAAGAACCTGCTTGCCGAAGCCGGCGTGAAGACGGGTGCGACGCTGCAGATCGATATCCGCGGCAATGATGCGACGATGAACGAAGTGGCGCAGGTCATTTCGAGCTACCTGTCGATGGTCGGCATCACCGCCACTATCAAGCCTTACGAAACCAACGTTCTGCTGAACGACATCATCCCGCAGGGCAAGACCGGCGCGATGTTCCAGCAGAAGTGGGGCGGCTGGACGTTCGACTACGACAACACCGCCTACTCGATGTACCATTCGGGCGAAAAGTGGAACCCGTACGACAAGGACGAGAAGCTGGACAAGCTGCTGGAATCGCAGCGTCCACTGACAGATCGTGCGGCCCGCGAAAAGATCCTCCGCGAAGTCGGCGCCTATGCGTCGGAACGCGCGCTCGAACTGCCGCTCTACAACAGCAACGCCATCTTCGGCATCAACAAGCGGGTCAAGGGCTTTATCGCGCCCCCGGACAACCGCCTGAAGCTGACCGACGTCACCGTCGAGTAGTCATCTGAAAAGCCACCCCGCCCGGGCCAACCCGGGCGGGGCCGAACTTCTCCTTAAGGACAACACAGTGGCCGGTTTCCTCATCAAGCGATTGCTACAGGCGATTTTCGTCGTCATCGCCATCACGCTCATCGTCTCGTTCGCCATTCGCCTCACCGGTGATCCGGCCGTCACGATGTTCCAGGGCGGCGGTAGCATGACGGAAGACGATCTGGCGCGCATTCGCGCAGCGCTCGGAACCGACCAGCCGTTCCTCGTCCAATACTGGACGTTCATGAAGGGGCTGGTCACGCTCGATTTCGGCCGCAGCTTTTCCGGCGGCACGTCGGTCTCGATGCTGATCGGCAATGCCCTGCCGGCGACCCTGCTGCTCGCCTTTATCTCGATGTTCGTGTCGATCGCGCTTTCGATCCCGCTCGGCATCAAGGCTGCCACCTCGCGCGGCAAGGCTGCCGACCAGGCCATCCGCATTTTCTCGCTGATCGGCCTGTCGTTTCCGAATTTCTGGCTCGCCACCATGCTGGTCCTCTTGTTCTCCATCACTCTCGGCTGGCTGCCGCCAAGCGGCATGTCGGGCTTTTCGAGCTATGTCATGCCGGCCGTCACCATGGGCGTGATCCTGACTGCGACGAATGTGCGTCTTGTCCGCACGTCGATGCTGGAAACGCTGCAGTCGCAATACATCATGGTCGCGCGCGCCAAAGGCTTGAGCGAGAGCAAGGTTCTCTACAAGCACGCGCTGCGCAACTGCGCCATTCCGCTGATCACCTATTTCGGCCTGCAGTTCGGTGGCCTGCTCGGCGGCATCGTCGTCATCGAGCGTGTCTTCAACTGGCCGGGACTGGGCACGCTTGCCTTCGACGCCGTCGGCGCCCGCGACTTTCCCGTGCTTCAGGCCGTCATCACCGTTCTGTCGCTGATGATCGTCGGCATCAACCTTCTGGTCGACATCGCCTATGGCCTCGTCGATCCCCGCATCCGCACGGAGTAACCGGCAATGGCAACCAAAACCTCTAGCCGCTGGCGCTTCGCGAGCCTTGAATTCGTTCTCGGCATGTCCCTCACCGTCGTCATCTGCCTCGCAGTGCTGTTTTCCGACCTGCTGTTTCCGGGCGGTGCTGACAAGATCGACCTGATGGCGCGGCTCGCCAAACCCTTTGCGACCGCCGCTCACCCGTTCGGAACCGATCCGCTGGGCCGCGACGTGCTGGCGCGTGTCGTTGCCGGCGGAAAGATCTCGCTCCTGGTCGGCTTCACCTCCGTCATCGGCGCCGTCGTCTTCGGCGTGCTGGTAGGCCTGATCGCCGGCTATTACCGCGGTTTCTGGGACATGCTGGTGATGCGTTTTGCCGACCTGCAGCTCGCGATGCCGTTCATTCTGCTCGCTATCACCTTCATCGCCATCGTCGGCGGAAGCCTGACCAACACGATCATCCTTCTGATTGTGTCGCAATGGGTGCAGTATGCCCGTCTGGTGCGCGGCTCGGTGCTGACGCTGAGGGAGCGTGAGTTCGTCCTGTCGGCCCGCGCGATCGGGGTGAAGGACTGGCGCATCATCATCCAGCACCTGCTGCCGAACCTGATCGGACCGGTGATCGTTCTGATGACGCTCAATGTCGCCAACAACATTCTGCTCGAAAGCAGCCTGACCTTCCTCGGCCTCGGCGTCGATCCCACCATTCCAAGCTGGGGCGGCATGCTGGCCGATGGCCGAACCTATCTGCAGACCGCATGGTGGGTCAGCGTCTTCCCGGGCCTTGCGATCCTGCTCACGGTGCTCGGGCTCAACCTCCTCGGAGACTGGCTGCGCGACAGCCTCGATCCGACCGGCCGCACGTCCCGATAACCAGCACGGCATTCAACAAGGGTTAAGCGTCATGACTTCGATCTTTGAAACCAAACTGGAGCGTACGCTCGACACTCTGGTGGAGCGCGCAGCGCCCGGTCAATCGATCGAAGCCTGGACATTCGACGATGCGAAAAGCCGTCGTGCCACCGAACAGGCGTTGAAGGACAAAGGCGTCACGGCGCGGATCCACAGCGCCTACAAGCCGCTTCTGTTTGCGTTTCTGGAAGAGATCGACCGTGAAGGCGTCACAGCGATCGAGGTGCGTTATCCGGTTCATGCGGACGCCCCGGCCAACCGTTTCCGGCTCGAGGCCTATCCGCTTGCGGCACTTGTCGGAGACGCTGATATCGCGTTCATCGCGCGGGAAGATGACGAACTGGTCTATGACGTCACGCTCACTCGCAACGGCCAGACGGAAACGCTGAAGGTTCAAGCACCGAACCGCGTGCATACAGATGCGGTCGGGGAAACCAATCTCTCCCCGATCGGCTGGATCAGCCGCGATGGCGCGACCGGCGAGCGCTTGGAGACGGATTACGAGCGCCTGTTCAGCCTCGCAATCGACGCGATCGCAAACCACGACTGGGGCAACGAAGAACCCTATTTCGAAGAACTCAACATCGCCGTTTCCCATCCGGCGGAAGACATGCCGCTGGCGGTTGGCGACGAGGTCGTCAGCCTCCGCGAGGCGCTGCACGAGGACTTCTATTTCTCGCTGCTGGAATTCTTCCAGAAGAAGTCCGGACGCCCGCTCGGCGACCGTGGTCTGAAGCCCGGCCAGATCGTGCCGGAAATCGTGCGCAGCAATGGTGAGATCAGCGTGCGTGTCGAAACCCGGCCGCTGAGCACAGGTTTTAGGGATGGCCCCGAACAGGAAATCGATACGGCCAGCGAACCACCGGCCGTTGCGCAGATGTCGAGACTGCTGTCGGACATCGGCGGAGAGGAATTCGATGCCCGGTCGCGCTCCGGCCGCGTTCTCTCGGCGCACTATGTGCGTGGCAGCGACACGGCGGTCATGATCAGCGGCGGCCAGCATCCGAACGAGACGACCGGAATTGTCGGCGCGATCCGCGCTGCCCGTGCGCTCAAGCAGCGTGCCGGCGCCCATTTCACCATCTCGCCGATCGAGAACCCGGATGGCTACGCGCTGCACCAGCGCCTGCGTGTCGATAACCCGCGCCACATGCACCACGCCGCCCGCTACACCGCGCTCGGCGACGATCTTGAATACCGGACGGCGGAAAATTCCGGCCAGCATCTCAACGAGAAAGCCATCCGTTTCACAGCGCAGGAATTGAGCGGCGCACAGCTGCATATCAACCTGCACGGCTATCCGTCGCATGAATGGACGCGGCCGCTATCCGGCTACGTGCCGCGCGGTTTTGGCATGTGGACGCTGCCGAAGGGTTTCTTCCTGATCATGCGCCACCACGCCGGCTGGACGCAGCAGGCGGAAGCCATCCTCGACCACGTCACCCGGCATCTCGGCGCAATTCCAGGCATTCTCGACTACAACAATCGCCAGATCGCACTCTACGAAACCCATGCCGGCGAGACGGGCTTCCGCATCATCAACGGCTTCCCGTGCCTGTCGTCGATTGACGATCGCCATACCGTACCGCTGACGCTGATCACCGAATATCCTGACGAGACTATCTACGGCGACGATTTCGTCACGGGCCATACGGCGCAGATGGAGACGGTGATCTCGGCCTATGATGTCTGGCAGACGCTTAACGCCTATACGTCGTAAGGTGACAGGCTCCCGGTAGCTGCGCCTAGTTCGTTGCAGGCGGTTCGGTTACCCGATCTCGCCTGATCGCCTCTGAAAAGTCCTCGGACATGCCCGCCGCCTTGGCTTTCTCGGCAATATGGGACTGCTTCCTGAGCACCGCCATCGGGGACCCAGTGTCGAGGATGCCCTGATCGTAGGCGTATTCGGGTAGATAGCCGTTCACATACAGCCGCCAGTCGAGAGGGACCGTGCCTCCAAGCGTTCTGACGATGGCCACAACCGCAGTCGTGCAGTTCGTCATCAGCGAGTTGTACCACTGCGGCTGGCGGGACAGCTTGTTTGCATCCTCGACATAGGCGACCAGGAGGTTGCGTGCTGTCTGCGGCAAGACGTTCACCCGGTAGAGCTGGACGTCCTCGCCGCGCACGATCGTACGAACCCCGATAATATCCCGCTCCTCTGCCGCGACGATCACAAGCGGATTGCTCTTGAAGAGATCCGCGATCGGCGAAAACGCGCCTCCGCGCTTGCGGCGGACCTCGACGGACCAGGCGACGTGCTCGCCATTCGAGAAGCCGAAGCTGACCAGCATGTGGCCCATCAGCGGTCCCGACCAGTAGGACATGAAGAGATCAACCGACGTCAGCGTCTTTAGATCATACGTCTTGGTCTTCCAGTTTTCGGTATAGTCGGTATCGCTTCTCCAGGTGAAGTCTCGCACACCGTTCAGGGTCAACGTGTCGCCCGAAATCGTTCCGGTGACCTGTCGCGCAACGTCCGGCGACCAGTCTCCTACCGCTGGGGGCGCGAGCGTGAACCACCACGAAAGCACGATCGCGAAGGCCACCGAGAACACGCCCGTCGGAGCCCGCCATCGGTGGCGGATCACAGAGACGATGGTCCAGACACCGAGAGCGGCAAACAGCGCAGCGAACACCGCTCTTGCCGGGAGCGGCAATGGCAGACGGTACCACAGTGCCAGCGATGACCACGCCGAGACGAGTAGAATGACGATGAAAACGCCCGTCAGGGCGAGGAAGTGGAATGCTCGGCGCAAATCGGTGTCTCTCGGTTCAACACACGCAACATAGGGTGACAATCGACAAGTGCGACCACGCACGGACACAAGAATGAGAGAGAAGGATCAAGCATTCTTCCCTGGTCTTTCGCCAGAAACCGCAAGCTCAGCGCCCGCCGACGACCGCGCCTGCCAATCTGAACGGACTTGAAATGACCGATGCCGCGACGTCGAAGACGAAGGCGCCCGCCTCCGGCACCGAAACCGCCCCGCCACCCGCCTGCGCAAGCTGCGGACCCAGTTGTGCGAGATTGGCGTACCGGTCGTGCCCGACCCCATCTGCTGCCTTGACCGACGAGATGTCGATGATCCGCAGACCATAGCGCAAGGCTGCGTCGCGCACCGAAGGGCTATCAACATTGAGCGATCCCGCGCGCGGTTTCTCGCCGCTGATGAAACTGGAGATCTTGAGCGCCTTGTCGTCCTTGGAAACAAACAGCGTGATGGGGGTACGCATCCGCCCAACGACCTCCAGCTGCGACCTGAACAGATCGTCGTCAATGTCTGGAGCCGCGAGCACGACGACCAACTTGTCGAGGACGTCGCCGCGGCCTTCCAGCTTCAGCTGGCGAAGCGTTTCCATGATCAGGAACCCGCCGATGCTGTGCCCGAACAGGATGACCCGTTTCACATCGCGTTTGGCTGCCATCGATTTGACGAGCCAGACCAGGGTGTCACGCGAAGCCAGGGCCGCGTCACGATCCGCGAGATATCCGGCAAGGGATCCCTGCGACGGCCAGGAGAAAAGGACGGGTTTTCCATCCGTCTTGGAATCGGCGGCGACCTGCGCGAGCCGGTACAGACCCTCCTGGAACGTATAGTTATACCCGTGGACAAAGATGCCCACCGCCCCATCCTTGTTGGGCGCGTCCGCCAACGCCAGAAACTGTTTTTGGTCGAGAGAGCGTCTTTCGGAAACAACCATGTCCGTCGACGCGTCGGGTTTACCGACAGGCCATTCGATCTTCGGCGGGCGGTGCGAGGGCGGTATTGCGACCGTGAACGTTTCGAAGGCCGGATCTGCGTTACGGCGGGACGAGTATCCGTCGCCGTCCCGCGACCGGTTCGTCGCAGTAAGGACGGTAAGCTGACGGCTGGATGCCGGGTTGACCGCGACCGGATCGAGAACAGAGGCCGAAGGCCTGTTGGCACAGGCAACGAGCTGAGCGGACACGATCGCGATAATCGCAGCCGAGATCCATCGCCGCGTCAATACGGAATACTGCATCGTAACCAGCGACTTTCGAAAGGTGAATGGTGCCGGTTGATGCCACGAAATGTTGCCGAACTCAACTGGCTGAAATCCACGCCAAATTCGCCTGCACCACCTGGCCAGTCGACCCGAACGCGAGTGCATCATTCAAGCGGAGAGATCCGAGGCAGGCCAGGATTTGCAGGCCCCGGACGGTGTTGCCACGTTCCGGGGTCTGGTCTTTGTTACACACGGCGAATTCATGGCCGGATTAGGCTGCTTGAGCCAGTCAGTCAGCGATTTTCACGATCAGCTTTCCGAAATTGCCGCCGGTGAGCATACCAATGAAAGCCTCGGGCGCACGTTCGAGGCCGTCAACGATATCTTCCCGATACTTTATGTCGCCGGACGCGACGCGCGGGCCGACCTCATCGAGGAAGTCTCCAAAGTGGCTGATGAATTCAGTCTGGATGAAGCCGCGGATGAGAAGGCTGCGCCTCAGAACCGCCGACATGGTGATCGGAAGCCTGTCCGTTTCCGCAGATCCGGCGCCATTGTAGTGCGCGACAAGCCCGCAGACGGGGACACGGGCAAACTGGTTCAGCAGCGGCAGGACGGCGTCCCAAACGTGCCCGCCGACATTTTCGAAATAGACATCGACGCCGTCAGGACATGCAGCAGCAAGATCGGACACAAAATCTTGCGAGCGGTGATCGACAACGGCGTCAAAGCCGAGGCCATCTTTCACATACGCACATTTGTCCGGTCCACCGGCAATCCCGACTGCCCTCGCCCCGGCAAGTTTCGCAAGCTGGCCGACCAGCGAACCGACAGGCCCGGAGGCAGCGGCGACAACGACGGTCTCGCCTTGCTTCGGCTTCCCGATGAACTTCATTCCGCTCCAGGCGGTCGAGCCGGGCATTCCCAGCACGCCGAGTGCCGTCGTCAGCGTTGCGCCGTGCGTTTCGACACGAGTCAGGGTATCTCCGTGGACAACCGCATTGGTCGTCCATCCGGTCCGAGCACGAACGATATCGCCGGGCGAAAAGGCTGTGTGGCGAGACCTCACCACTTCGCAGATCGTTTCGCCTTCCATAACGCCATCAATGGGAACGGGCGCTGCATAAGACTTTGCGTCGCTCATGCGACCGCGCATGTAAGGGTCGAGCGAAAGATAGAGGCATCGCAAGGTGACCTCTCCTTCTGCTGCTTCCGGGAGTTCGAAATTCTCGATGCGGAAATTCTCAGCCTCGGGCTGACCGGTCGGTCGGCTTGCCAAGACGATGCGGCGAATGGCGGTCATCCTGTGTGTCTCCTTGTCGTTGTCGACTCCCGGGTGAAGTAGTCGGCGGCACCGATTTGCCAAGGCCGAACCGCGATGGGCGATTAATTTGCTGCCACAAGCTTTCGTGGGGCAGCACAGGTCGGAATTGTGATTTGGACGGACAGACCACCGGCCGGTCTGTTTTCTGCCTTTGCGCCCCCGCCGTGCCATTCCGCCGCACGCCGGGTAATGGCAAGCCCAAGGCCGAAGCCGGAACGGGTGGTGACGGTTGAACTTTGCGAAAACGGCTTGAAGATCGCCTCCAGTTCCGTCTCCGGCACACCCTCGCCGTCGTCCTCGACGGTCACGATCAGCTTCCGGTCCAAGACCTTGGACGTCACACGGACAGCGGTGCTTGGTCCCGTGTGGGTAATGGCGTTGCGGATCACATTTTCCAGCGCGCGGTAGATCAGCTCGCCGTTGACGGAAGCCACGAATGTGTCGACGCCCTCATACTGGACGGTTACCCCGCGTGCCTGTCCCTCGAAGCCGGCATCGTCCACAATCTCACGCAGGAGATCGACAAGGTCGAGCGTCTGCCGCTCGAACCTCGGTGTATCGCGATCCGACAGCCGGGCGAGAGTGAGGATTTCGCCGACCAGTTCGTCGAGCCGCTCGACCTCGCGGCTCATCCGCTCGATCATCACCGCCAGCCGTACGGGGTTCTGTTGCAAAACGCCGATAGCAGCTTGCAGACGCGATAAAGGAGAGCGCAGTTCGTGCGAAATATCGTGGAACAGCTGCTGCTGAGCCATCTGGAGCTCCTGCAACCGGGCAGCGGTGATATCCAGATCGTGCGCCAGCGACGCGATCTCGTCGCGTTTGGCGCCGATCTTGTGGGCGATCCGCACGTCCAGTTCTCCCCTGGCAAGCGAGCGCAGCCCATAGCGCAGCTGCTCGACCGGGGTAATGAAATAGCGGGCGAGCCAATAGGCCGCAGCTGCTGCCGCAAGAAGGGCTGCCAGCCACGGAACAGCCCGAGGCCAGGTTTTAGCCATCATGCTCGGCGCTGCGCCGGCAATTTCCAGGCGATAACACTCTCCGTCGCGCACGGCGGTCCGAACGAGCGCCTCCTCATTTTGTTCGGCACAATCGATCGCCGGCCCGTCGGTCGTGACGGTAACCGGGATGTCGCGACCGGTCCGCCGAACCGCCGCCACCAGCCTGGCCGTCGCCTCCAGGCCATCCGACTGGAGCACCTGGGCTGCGGTCTCCAGCGTCAGGCTAAGTTCCCGGCCAGCAACCTCCTCCTCGAACGGTGATTGGAACAGCGTGCTGATCGCAAACAGGATCGCAATCGAGCCGGCCATGGCCAACCAGACGACGGTGAAGAATTTCCAGAACAGGCGATGCATGGTCAGCCTTCCAGCAACTGGTAGCCGCGGCCGCGCACGGCCTGGATCCAGGGCTGCCCATCCGGGCGGGCGCCGAGTTTCTGCCGGATGCTGCTGATGTGGACGTCGATCCGGCGATCGAACGCGGTGAGCGGCTTGGCAAACGCCCGCAACGATATCTCCTGCTTGGAGACAAGCTGGCCGGAGGAGCGGGCAAGCACTTCCAGCAGGCTGAACTCGGTTCCGGTCAGTTCCAGGGGTGCCGCCCGCCACATCGCCCTGCGGTTCGACGGATAAAGCACCAGTTCGCCCGTCCTGATCTCGTTGACGGTGCCGTCCCGCTCGGTTCGGCCCGAGCGGCGCAGGATGGCGCGAATGCGCGCGGCCAGTTCCCCCGGAGAACAGGGCTTGGAGACGTAATCATCGGCTCCGAGATTGAGGCCGGCGATGCGGTCGATATCGTCTCCCCTTGCCGTCAGCATCAGCACCGGCACGTCGCTCACCTGCCGGATCTTGCGCAGAACTTCGATGCCGTTCATCCGCGGCATCATGATGTCGAGCACGATCAGATCGGTCGAGGAGGACATGGCCTCGGCCACGCCGACGCGACCATCCGCGGTCGTTTCGACCGCGAAGCCTTCCTCTGTCAGATACTCGCCCAGCAGGTTGGTCAGCTCGGCATCGTCATCGATCAATAGTAGCTTGGTCATGCCCTGCTCTTGCTCCTTCGATAACTTCAGCTTTACGACCTTGAGGCTGCGAAGACAGCAGTTTTACCTAACTTAACCTGCTCTTGACCGACATTAACATGGCGATCCCTATACTGCGGCCTTCAGTTAAGGCGGTGTCCAATCGATGCGCAGCACTCTTTCTTCAGTTCTACCAGTCCTGGCCGTCGCGGCCCTGCTTAGCGGCTGCACAAGCATCGGCACTCTCAAGTCGGCGACGCCGGCTGTTGCCGCCTTCTGGCATGCGACGCTTCCGCATGGCGGTCGATCAGCCGATCTCGTGACCTGGTGGGCAAGCTTCAAGGATCCCTCGCTGGATGCCTTGTTGTACATGGCGGACCGCGAAAACCCGACTATCGAGCAAGCGGTGGCGAATATAGACAAGGCGCGCGCCACGCTCGACAGCACCGCGTCAGGGCTTTTCCCATCGCTCGACGGCTCTGCATCGGCGAGCCGTGAGGGCAATAAGGGTAACGACAATAACAGGCTGACCGCCGGGACGACAAAAAGCGGCGGGCTTGATTCCGCCTGGGAAGTCGATCTGTTCGGCAAGACCAAGAAGCAGGTGCGCGCCGCTGCATCGCGGGCCGCTGGCGAAGTCTGGTCCTGGCACGATGCCCGCGTTTCAATTGCCGCCGAAGTGGGCGACGACTATGTCCAGTACCGCGCCTGCCGCGAACTGGAGCGCCTCTACCGCGACGAGCTTGCATCGCAGACGGCCACCATCCGCGCCACGGAACGGTCGGCGCAATCAGGGTTTACCTCCACCGGCGACCTGGCGCTGGCACGGGCAAGCGCTGCGGCCTCCTCATCAAGCCTGACGGCCCAGCGCGGCGAGTGCGAGATCCTGATCAAATCGATCACACAATTGACGGGCGGAGACGAACCGGCGGTCCGCCGGCTACTCAATCAGGGCAAACGGCGTATTCCGCAGCCATCTGCGGTGCGGATCACTGCCGTGCCTGCCGACGTCCTGCGACAGAGGCCCGACGTCAATGCGCTGGAGGCTGAAGTCGCCGCAACGATTTCGGACGTCGGGGCGGCGAAGGCCGATCTTTACCCTAGCCTCAGCCTCAGCGGATCAATCTCGATCAGCCAGTCCACAGTCACCGGCCGTTCCGTTCCATGGTCGTTCGGGCCGGCGCTCTCGGTGCCGCTACTCGATGGCGGTTCACGTAGGGCAGCGGTGCGCAGTGCGGTTGCGGATTACGATCTCGCTGTCGCGAACTATAAGTCTGGCGTGCTTGGCGCCGTTGCCGAAGTCGAGACGGCGCTGTTGCGGGTCGACACGGCGCTGCGGCGGATTGCCGACGCAAAAAGCGCTGCCGACAACTATCAGCGCTATTTCCGCGCGGTCGACCAGAACTGGGCGTCCGGGGGCGTCAGCATTCTCGACCGCGAAGAAGCTCGCCGATCGGCGCAATCGGCGGCCATCACTCTCATCGAAATCAGGCGTGACGCCGTCCAATACTGGATCGCCCTCTACAAAGCGCTTGGCGGAGGCTGGTCCATTCCGACCGCCGCTGCCTCTTCTGCACGGGAACTCAACTAATGCTTAAAACATCACACCCGCTCACGACGATGGCGCTTGCCTGCGTCGTCTGTCTTGCTTTCACCCCGGCAGGCCGGGCACAGGACGCGACGCAGACGACCGCCGGCGCGGCCGCCCTCACGGTCAGCGTGACGAAACCGGAGGTTTCCCAGTGGCCGGTGCTCATTCCGGCAAGCGGGCGGCTTGCGGCCTGGCATGAAGCGGTGATCTCGGCCGAAGTCAGTGGATTGCGGATCATCGGCATCAATGCGGATGTGGGAGCGACGGTAAAAAAAGGTGAGTTGCTGGTGCAATTCGACGCCGAAACCGCGCAGGCCGAGCTCGAGCAACAGCAGGCAAGCGTCGAGCAGGCAAAGGCCGATCTCGATCAGGCGGTCGCGAATGCCGACCGTGCCCGCGGGCTGACCGGCTCCGGTGCGATCTCCGCCCAGCAGACGACGGAGTATCTGATCACGGAGCGCAAGTCGAAAGCAGCCCTTGCGTCGTCGAAGGCCGCGCTGGCATCCGCGCAGCTGACCCTTGACCGCACGAACGTCTACGCGAACGACGATGGCGTAATCTCTGAACGGTCCGCGTCGCTTGGCAAGGTGGTGACCGCCGGCGACGAACTGTTCAAGCTGATCCGCCAGAACCGCATCGAGTGGCAGGCGGAGCTGCCGGTCAAGCGGCTGGCCGATGTCAAGGAAGGCACCAAAGCGGTCATTCCGACGCCGCTCGGCGATGTCCGTGGCGAGGTGCGGCTTGTCTCGCCCACGAGCTCGACCGCCAGCGGTCGGGTCACTGTCTATGTCGCCCTGCAGCCCGCAGTCGGAATGCCACAACCGAAGACCGGCATTCTCGTCAGCGGCAATTTCGAATTCAGCGCCACCGATGCGCTGACAGTTCCGGCAACGGCAGTCACCCTGAGGGACGGCTTTTCCTACGCATTCGTCCTCAACGCGACAGATCAGCCGACGGTAACCCGCAAGCGTGTCGAGACCGGCCGGCGGCAAGGCGACCGGGTCGAGATCGTATCGGGGATCGACACGACCGAGGAAGTCGTCGTCTCCGGCGGCGCGTTTCTTGCGGACGGTTCCGTGGTGCGGGTGGTCGATACGGTCGCCGCAGCCGAGACGGAGGCGACGAAGTGAATTTTTCCTCCTGGTCCATCCGCAATCCCGTTCCGCCAATCCTGCTGTTCGTCCTGCTGACGGCCTGCGGCCTGTGGGCGTTCAACCGTCTCGACATCCAGAACTTTCCCGACATGGATCTTCCGACGATCGAGATCAGTGCGTCGCTCGACGGGGCCGCAGCCTCACAGCTTGAGACCGAGGTCGCCCGCAAGATCGAAGACGAACTGACGGGACTGACACGGCTCGATTCCGTGACCACGACGGTCACCGATGGTTCCGTCAGTATTTCCGTCGCCTTCGAAGTTGGAAAGAACACGCAAGAGGCACTCGACGAGGTAAAGAGCGCCGTCGATCAGGCGCAGGACGACTTGCCGGAAGAAATGAACGCACCGACGGTTTCCAAACAGTCGCTGAATGCATCGCCGCTGATTACCTATGTGGTGCGGTCAGACACGCTGGATGCGGCGGAACTCTCCTGGTTCATCGACAACAACATGTCGCGTGCCCTGATCGCTGTCGAAGGCGTCGGCGAAGTTGGGCGCCTGGGTGGTGTCGACCGGGAGGTCCGCGTCGAACTCAACGCCAATCTGCTCGATGGCCTCGGTCTGTCTGCAAACGACGTCAACGGGCAGCTCGATTCAGTGCAGTCTGACCTGTCGGGCGGCAAGGGGCGGATCGGCGGCGAAAGCCAGTCTGTCCGAACGCTGGCGGCCGTCGGCAGCGTTGAACAGCTCCGCGCACTGCCGATACCATTGCCGGCCGGAAACTGGGTTCGGTTGGACGAACTCGGCACGGTGACGGATTCCCACAGCGATCTCAGCTCGCTTGCCTATATCAACGGCAAACCGGTGATTGCCGCTCAGATCAAGCGGTCCAAGGGATACTCGGACGTCGCAGTCACCGACAGTATCCGCGAACAGATGAAGTCGTTCGCGGCGGAAAATCCGCAAGTGACGATCGAAGAGGCCTACAACACGATCGTCCCGATCGAGCAGAACTACGAATCGTCAATGCATATGGTCTATGAGGGCGCGTTGATCGCGATCTTCGTGGTCTGGCTCTTTCTGCGTGACTGGCGGGCGACGCTTTTGGCCGCTGTTGCCTTGCCCTTGTCGATCATCCCGACGTTCCTCGTGATGTATCTCCTCGACTATACACTGAACACGATCACGCTTCTGGCGCTGTCTCTTGTGGTCGGGATCCTGGTCGACGATGCGATCGTCGAGATCGAGAATATCGAACGACATCTCAACATGGGGAAAAGCCCCATGGATGCAGCCATGGAAGCGGCCGATGAGATCGGCCTCGCCGTGATCGCCACCACCTTCACCCTGGTCGCCGTGTTCCTGCCGACAGCCTTTATGGGCGGTATTCCCGGCATCATCTTCAAGCAGTTCGGCATCACGGCCTCCGTCGCCGTCCTCGCCTCGCTTCTCGTCGCGCGTCTGGTGACGCCGATGATGGCGGCCTACATCATGAAGCCGAGCGGCAAGATACACGAAGGCGACGGTCGCCTGATGCGGTCCTACCTCTGGGCCGTCAAAGGCGCGCTTCGTCGGCGCTGGATACCGGTCCTCGGCACGGTCGGCTTTCTGGCCTTCACGATCCTGCTGCTCAGCCATCTGTCGACCGGGTTCTTTCCGGCTTCCGATAGCAGCCAGACCCAGGTCACGATCACGACGCCTCCAAGCTCGACCATTGAATCGACCGACGAAGCGGCGCGAAAGGCGTCCGCGGTCATTGCCGGCGTCGACCACGTCACCTCGGTTTTCCAGGCAACGGGCACGGCCTCCACAGGCGGGATGAACAGCACCTCGAATGCCAGCACCAACAGTGCGACGCTCGTCGTCAACCTCACGTCGATCGACGACCGTGACGTCAAGCAATCTCAGATCGAAGCGGATTTGCGCAAGGCGCTGGAAACCTTGCCCGGCGTCCGTCTTGAGATCGGATCCGGCGGCAATGGTACGCAGCTGACGCTGACGCTGGCCGGCGACGATTCCGACCTTCTGGAAAAAGCGGCCGCCAGCCTCGAGTCCGACCTGCGCACGCTGCCCGGCATCGGCAACGTGACCTCGTCGGCCGCGACCCAATCGCCGGAGATCACCATCCGCCCTAATCTCGCGGAAGCCGCATCTCTGGGTGTGACCTCGAAGGCGATCGCCGACGCCATTCGGGTCGCAACGGCCGGCGCCTATGATGCGGCCCTGTCGAAGCTCAACCTGCCGGAACGCCAGGTCCCCATCCGGGTCATGCTCGACACGGCGAGCCGGCAATCGCTGGATGCGCTGTCGCTCATCCCGGTCGAGGGCAAGGACGGCAATGTCGCGCTCGGCGCCATCGCCGACATATCGCTAGGCTCCAGCCCCAGCCAGATCGACCGGCTCGACCGGTCGCGCAACGTCTCGCTCACGATCGAGCTCAACGGCCGGAGCCTTTCGGAAGTGACGAACGAGGCAGCGCAGCTTCCCGGCTACAAGAACCTGCCGCAGGGCGTGAAATTCGTCGAGCAGGGAGAGTTGAAGCGCCAGAGCGAGCTGTTCAGCAGTTTCGGATTGGCGATGGCGATCGGCATCTTCTGCGTCTACGCGGTGCTGGTCCTGCTTTTCCATGACTTCCTGCAGCCGGTCACGATCCTGATGGCCTTGCCGCTGGCTCTCGGCGGCGCGCTCTTGCCACTGGTGCTGACGGGAACAAGCTTCTCGATGCCTGCGGTCATCGGCCTGCTGCTTCTGATGGGCATCGTGTCGAAAAACTCGATCCTGCTCGTCGAATACGCGATCGAGGCGCGGCGCGCCGGTATGTCACGCTATGACGCGCTGGTGGATGCCTGCCACAAGCGGGCGCGGCCGATCGTGATGACGACGATCGCCATGGCGGGCGGCATGCTGCCCGCCGCCCTCAGCCTCGTATCCGGCGATTCAAGCTTCCGCCAGCCGATGGGCATCGTGGTGATCGGCGGCCTCATCACCTCAACCTTCCTGAGCTTGCTGGTCATCCCGGTCGTGTTCACATTCCTGGATGATCTGTTGGTCTGGCTGAAAGCGCGGTTCCACACGCGCAAGCAGCACCCCGCAGAGTAGCGCGCGTATAAGTCTGGCGGCAGCCGAAGCCGTACGGCTTTGGTGTCGCCCGGCTGGCGCGTGAACCG
Source organism: Neorhizobium sp. AL 9.2.2 (assembly GCF_013317225.1). NCBI lineage: Bacteria > Pseudomonadati > Pseudomonadota > Alphaproteobacteria > Hyphomicrobiales > Rhizobiaceae > Neorhizobium > Neorhizobium sp. AL 9.2.2. The sequence goes on along the minus strand of NZ_JAALXU010000009.1, from coordinate 497,641 downwards.
GGCGACACCGTGCGCATCAATGCGGATGCATGCCGGACACACGTCCGGTTTCGGTCGGGAGATAGGCCTCTCTCCCCGAGTCGCTTTCGATCCGAATTCCATAGTAGACGGGTTTGTTTTGCACCCCGGCCGCTGCTGTTTTCAGTCCTCCAGGCAACCAATAGGTTGCGTTGCTGGACTGCAGAAGAGACCATGCACGCGCATACTTCGCCCATTCGGCAGTCTGATCGAATTCCTTGAACTGCCCATTCGCGATAACGGTCCGCCATTGTTGCGGACTGGAGATTTCGTCTGCCAGAATGCAGACGGAGTTATTCTCGCGCATCCACGAGATCTTCTTGCCCTCGAGCGAGAAGCTGTAGAACCAGTCGTCCTCAATGATGAAAGAAATCGGAACCGTGTACGGGCGGCCTTCGAAGACGCAGGACAATCTCCCCATCCGGGTTTTTGAAAGAAATGCCATGCACTCCTGATAATCAAGTTCTCTTATGTTCATCCCGTCTGCCTTTCGTGAGGGCGCGCTTTCCGCTCCTCAAGCGGAATTCTCAAATTCATTATGTCAGTGATGACGTTCAGTGGTGACGTTCATACGCTCGGGCTGAACAGATTTTGCCCCTGGCTTCTGAACCGGTCAAAGATCGCCGAAACAGTGCGAACATAGGGTCTCCCCTTTGCCGTCATCGAGATGCGGTTCGCCCGCACCGTCAACAGACCGCTCAGAGCGAACGGTCGCAGCAAGGCCAGTTCGTCGGCATAACCGGCGGCATTCTGTCCCAGATCGACGGAGAAATCGCACATCAGGCGTTCGATGATTGTCGCGCGTTCATGATCGTCCTCGACAAAGGCGTGGCCGCGTCGCGTGGGTAGAGACCCCTCCGCGATATGGCGTTTGTAAGCCTCGATACCGGATTCGGACTGCGTGTAGCCACCGGGGAGCCGCGAGATGGAAGAGCACCCGAACCCTAGCAGGGTCGGGCGATCGTCGTCCGTGTAGCCTTGGAAATTGCGGTAGAGCCGACCTTCTCTTGCGGCAGCCGCCAATCGATCGGAAGGCTTGGCAAAATGATCGATGCCGATCGCCTGATAGCCCGCGCGGATGAAGAAAGACGCGATCGCGCTTGCCTGCTGCAAACGCTCGATGGGTCCAGGAAGCGATGCACTATCGATCAGGCGCTGGTTGGCCCTTCGTGATGGAAGATGGGCGTATCCATAAAAGGCGATGCGATCCGGATTAAGGTCCACGACGGAACGGCAGGTCGTCAGCAAGCTTTCCTGGGTTTGGTTCGGCAGACCATAGATCAAATCGAAATTGATGCGTGAAATGCCGGCGTCGCGCAGGTCGCGTACGGCGGCGGCCACCTTTTCTTCCGGCTGCTCCCGCCCGATCGCCTGTTGCACAACGGTGTCGAGATCCTGGACGCCGAGGCTGGCGCGGTTGATCCCGAGCAGGCCGAGCGCTTGGCAAAGATCGCGCCCGAGCATCCGCGGGTCGAGTTCGATCGAATGCTCGTAGTCGTCTTCCAGGTCGAAATGCTTCTTGAGCATACCGAGAACGGAGCTCAAGCCTGCCTCGCCCAGAATGGAGGGCGTGCCGCCGCCCCAGGCGATGCGGCCGATCTTCAGCCGGGCTGGCAGGTGAGCGGCAACCAGCGCGATCTCTGCCTCCAGCGTGGTCCGGTAGTCCTCGACCGGCTCGGCCTTCCGAACCGCCTTGGCATGGCAACCGCAATAGTGGCAAAGCTGCCGGCAATAGGGAACGTGCAGATAGACAGAGACCGGTTCGGCCGGATCAAGTTGGCCGAGCCAGGCGGCCTGTTCCTTGGGCCCCACCGCCTCGCTGAAATCCGCGGCGGTGGGGTAGGATGTGTATCGTGGAACCGGCATTTCCGCGAGACGCTCGACCATATCCGGTTTCATGCGGCCGGATCTCCGACGGAGCTGCGTTTTGGCTTGTTTGAGGGGTCCGGAAGCGCCGAGAGGCGCCGGTCTTCCTTCATCTCGAACCACATGGCGTTGAGGATGGCAAAGACGCAGGCAAGACCGACGCCGAGGATCCAGGAAAAATACCACATAAATGATCTCCTTCAGTAAGCGTTCGGGTTGCGACCGATCGAGGCTGCGTTCACCGGACCGCGCATGACGTGGTAGACCCAGGCCGTGTAGGCCAGGATGAGCGGCAGGAAGACGACCGTCGCCAGCAGCATGATGAACAGGGTCAGGTGGCTGGATGACGCGTCCCAGACCGTGAGGCTCACGGCCGGATCGATCGACGATGGCAGAAGAAAGGGAAACAGCGACAGGCCGGCGGTCGAGATGATGCCGAAGATGGCAAGGCTCGATCCAGCGAGTGCGATCTTGAACCGGCGGCTGCCGAGTCCTGCCAGGGCGACGAGCGACCCGACGAAACCGAGAACCGGCGCGGTGATCATCCAGGGATATGCATGGTAGTTGTTCAGCCATGCTCCAGCCTGCGTGACGACGGTTTTCGCCAGCGGATTGGATGGACCGGCAGCTTCCTGAACACTGGTGACGACATAGCCGTCCATACCGAAGGCGACCCACAAGCCGGCGAGCGCGAAGAGAGCAACGGTGGCCGCGGCCGCCATCCGGCCAAAGCGCGTTGCACGTTCGGCGACCGGTCCGGCGCAGCGCATGGCGATGACGACGGCCCCGTGCATGACCAGCATCGACAGGCTGGTGAGGCCCGCGACCAGGGCAAAGGGACGAAGAAGCCCGAAGAAATTGCCGTCGTAGTGGGCCCTCATCGTACCGTCGAGGCCAAAGGGCACACCGAGCAGCACGTTACCGACCGCTACACCGAAGATCAGCGCCGGCACGAAACCGCCGATGAACAGCGCCCAGTCCCAGGTGCTTCTCCAGCGCGGATCCTTGACCTTGCCGCGGAACTTGAAACCGACCGGCCGGAGGATGAGGGCCAGCAGGATGGCGATCATGGCAAGGTAGAAGCCGGAGAAAGAAGCCGCGTATAGCGCCGGCCAAGCGGCAAAGATGGCGCCGCCGCCCAGAACGAGCCAGACCTGGTTCCCTTCCCAGGTCGGCCCAATCAGGTTGAGCAGGATGCGCCGCTCCTCGTCCGTCTTGGCCGCAAATGGCAGGAGGGCGCCAACGCCGAGATCGTAGCCGTCGGCGATGGCAAAGCCGATCAGGAGGACGCCGAGCAGCAACCACCAGATGATCCGCAATGTTTCATAATCGAGAGGTAAATGGGACATGGACCTTGCTTTCGAATGAGAGGGTCAGCGTTGCGGCGCAGCGGCGGCGCGTTCGGGAACCACTGCCGATCCGCGAATGCCGTCGATCAGCACGTTTCTTTCGCTCGGACCGGCCTTGATGATTTTGAGCATCAGCAGAACCATGATGACGGCAAGCGTCGTGTAGACCGTGAGGAAGAAGCCGAGGCTGATCGCCAGATCCACGAGGGTTAGGCCCGACGCGGCATAAAAGGTCGGCAGCACTCCCTCGACCACCCAAGGCTGACGCCCGTATTCGGCAACGAGCCAGCCGAATTCGATGGCAACCCATGGCAGCGGCAGACTGAACAGGGCGATCCACAGAAGCACGCGGTTTTCACCAAGCCTGTGGCGGGAGGCCAGATAGAAAGCCACCGCGAAGAAGACGATCAGGTAAATGCCGATCGCAACCATGAACCGGAAGCTCCAGAACAGCGTCGGCACGTCCGGCACCGTATCCCAGGCGGCCTTTTCGATCTGCTCGTCGGTCGCGGCCGGCACGTCATCGACGTAACGCTTCAACAGGAGTGCATAACCGAGGTCACGCCACGTATCGGCAAAGGTCTGGCGGGCAGCGGCATTGTTGCGGTCGGCGCGGATCTGGTCCAGCGCCGCATAGGCGGTCATGCCGTTGCGGATGCGGACTTCCGCACGCTCGACCAAGGGCAGAATGCCGGGCACTTCGGTGGAGAGTGACCGCGTCGTGATGAGGCCGAGAACGTAAGGGATTTTCACCTCATATCTGTTCTCGCGGACGCCCGGGATGGCAAAGACATTGAGGCCGGCAGGGGCCGGTTCTGTTTCCCACATGCTTTCCATCGCAGCGATCTTCATCTGCTGGTGCTCGGTCGCGACATAGCCGCTCTCGTCACCAAGGACGACGACGGAAAGAGCCGAGGCAAGGCCGAAGCTCGCAGCGACCGCCATCGACCGCTTGGCTAGATCCAGATGGCGTCCCCGCAGCAGGAACCAGGCGCTGATTGCCATGACGAACATGGAGCCGGTGACATAGCCGGCGCTGACCGTGTGGACGAACTTTGCCTGCGCCACCGGATTGAAGATGACAGCGGCGAAATCGGTTATTTCCATGCGCATGGTATCGGGATTGAAGGTCGAGCCGACTGGGTTTTGCATCCAGCCGTTGGCAATCAGGATCCACAATGCCGAGAAGTTGGCGCCGAGCGCCACCAGCCAGGTCACGGCCAGGTGGCCGACTTTGGAAAGCCTATCCCAGCCAAAGAAGAAGATGCCGATAAACGTGGCTTCCAGGAAGAAGGCCATCAGGCCCTCGATCGCCAGGGGCGCCCCGAAGATATCGCCGACATAGTGGCTGTAATAGCTCCAGTTCATGCCGAACTGGAACTCCATGACGATGCCGGTTGCGACGCCCAGCGCAAAGTTGATGCCGAACAGCGTGCCCCAGAAGAGCGTCATGCGCCGCCAGATTTCGCGCCCGGTCATCACATAGACGCTTTCCATGATGGCCATCAGAAACGACAGCCCCAAGGTCAGCGGAACAAAGAGGAAGTGGTACATTGCCGTCGCCGCGAACTGCAGTCGCGAAAGGTCGACAACCGTAAAGTCGATCATGTGTCTACCCGCCTGTTTTCAGGTTTTCCGGTTCGAAATCCCCGGTCTGAAAGCGGCATAATCCACCGCACGGGCCCCGTGCATTGATTGCAATCAATGAGCCCTCCTGCATGCCGGATTAGATAGTCCCACGACGATCAGGGCAGTGCGGAAACCGATGACCACAATCACAGACGAGCAGGAAATGGGTGAAGATGGCGGCGACCGGAAAGCGCTTTCCGCCCTGCGCCGACACGGCGGCATCGCCCTCGGCATCGCGGTCGCACTCCCTATACTCTCCGGCCTGCTGCTGATCGGGCAGGTGCTGCTTTTGTCGCAGGTGCTTGGCCGGGCGATCGAGGATGGCGTTCCCTTAGACCAGCTCTGGCCGCAGATCTTCGGTTTCGCCTCCCTCCTTGCTCTCCGTACCGCCCTTGCCTTTGCTGCCGAAGTGGCGGGATCGTTCGCTGCCGAAAAGATCAAGCGAACGGTGCGCGACAGCCTGACCACACGGCTGCTCGCTCCTCGTCTGGACTGGAGACAAGACCGGTCGTCCGGCGCGCTTGCAAGCACGGTTGTCGATCAGGTCGAGGCGTTGGACGGCTTCTTTTCGCGGTTCCTGCCCGCAACCATTCAGGCCGCATTGCTCCCCATCGTCTTTGCTGCAGCAGTGATGCCGTTCGACTGGGTGGTCGGGTTGTTGTTCTTGTTCACTGCGCCGATGATCCCGCTGTTCATGGCGCTGGTCGGCTTCGGGGCGCAGGCCGCGAGCGATGCACAGGCCAATGCGCTGTCGCGGCTGTCGGAGTATTTTGCCGATCGTCTCGGTGGTCTCCTCACGCTGAAGCTGTTCGGACGAATGGAGATCGAGGCTGGAGCCATGCACGAAGCGACAGACCAGCTTCGCCGGCGGACGCTGCGCGTGCTGCGCATCGCGTTCCTGTCATCGGCGGTGCTCGAATTCTTCGCAGCGCTCGGCGTTGCCGGCGTCGCACTTTACGTCGGCCTCAGCTATCTCGGCATGGTCGACCTGCCGGGTACGCAGTTGTCGCTCCAATCCGGGCTTTTCTGTCTGCTGCTGGCTCCGGAAGTTTATCTTCCGCTTAGATCGCTCGCCGCACATTACCACGACCGCGCCCATGCCAAGGGGGCGGTCGCAGAGATCGTGCGGCAATTCGGCGAGCTTCCCATGCCCGTGGCTCTGATCATCCCTCCGGCACCGGTGCGGCTTGTCTCCTCCGCGGTCCCGATCCTCGCCACCAATTTCAGCATCAAAACGCCGGACGGTTGCTCCATTCTGCTCACATCGAGCAGACTTTCCATCCCGGCTGGCCAGCATATCGCTCTCGTCGGCCGCAGTGGCATCGGCAAGTCGACGCTGCTGAATGTGCTGGCAAGGCTTGCGCGCACTGAGGGAACAATCGAGTTCGGCAATCGCCGGCTCGATGACATCGATGAGCGCGACCTCCGCCGGATGCTGACCTTCGTCAGTCAGAAACCGCATCTCTTTCACGGCACGATCGCCGACAATATCCGCCTCGCTGATCCCGGCGCCAGCGACGACGAGATCCGCCGCGCGGCCGATCTGGCCCTGGTCACGGCGTTCAGCGATGGACTTCCGGACGGCCTTGCCACCAGCATCGGAGAAGGTGGGCTCGGCCTGTCGGGCGGCGAGGCGCATCGCGTCGGCCTGGCCCGCCTCTATCTCACGGATCCGTCCATCATCCTGCTTGACGAGCCGACCGCGCATCTCGATCCCGAGACGGAAGCGACCGTGCTCGATCGCCTCCAGGGGTTCGCCCAAGGGCGGACGATGATCATTGCCACGCATTCGATGACGGTCGCTTCCTGCATGGACGCGACAATGCGGTTCGAGAACGGACATCTCTTGCCAATGAGGCCGACCCTGTCTGTCGTTTCCTCTGGTCGGGAGTTTGCCGCATGAGAGCGCTCCTGTCTTTCCACCCGCTGTTTCGGCGCCATCTGGCAGGCTTCGCTATTGCCCTGGGCCTTTCGCTTGCGACACTTCTCGCGGGCGTTGCTCTGCTGGGCATTTCCGGCTGGTTCCTGACCGCGGCATTCCTGACCACCGCTACCATGAGCTTCAATCTTTTCGGTCCGTCGGCTGCCGTCCGAGGCCTGTCGATGCTGCGCATCCTGTCGCGCTACGGCGAAAAGCTCGTCGGTCACGACACGACGCTTCGAGTACTGGCCGACATCAGAGAATGGCTGTTCAGACGCCTCGGTCCTGGCGTGCATCAAGCCAACCAAGCGCTCCGCAAAGGCGATGCGGTTTCACGGCTAACGGCAGACGTGGATGCGCTCGACAGTGTGTTCATCGTCGCAGCCGGTCCGCTCGTGACGGGTGTACTCACAGCAACGGCAGTGACCGTTTTCCTGTCCGTCATGCTGCCGGCAGCTGCCATCCTCTACGCGGTCGTCATGGCGACAGCGCTGTTTGTCGTTCCGATAATGCTTTCAAGCGGAACGCGCCGGCTGGGCGCCCGGATCATAGACCTCTCGACCGAACTGCGTGTAGCGGCGTTCGACATGGTCGACGGCCACGCCGATCTGATTGCATTCGGTGCTGCCGATCGGATGCGGGCACGCTCCGATGCAATCGCTGCAGATCTTTCAAGGACGAGGCTGCGTCTCGCCCGTGCCTCGGCATCGGCGTCAGCAGCAATCGCCGTCCTCGGAGGACTTGCAGTCGTCGGCACATTGCTGACCGGGCTGACGGCTCTGGAACGTGGCCTGATCAGCGGCCCTATTCTCGTCGGCCTTCTTCTCGCCTCGCTCGGGAGCTTCGAGGCAACGGCGGCCGTCACCCGTCAGGTCGCAAAGTTCGGTAGCGCGATCGCCGCGGCGGAGCGACTGAGGAGACTGGCGGAGACACCACCTGTTGTCGTCGATACGCTCCACCCGGCAGCCCTTCCCGCCGGGGGAAGTATCTCAATCGAAGGCCTGACCTTCGGCTACAATCCGCGGCGGCCTGTCCTACGGAACCTCGATCTGACGGTGAACGCCGGAAGCAGCGTCGCCATCATGGGGGAAAGCGGCGCCGGAAAATCCACACTCGGCGCCCTTCTCCTGCGCCTCGCTGATCCCATCGCGGGAGCCGTGCGCGTTGCGGGTACGGATATCCGCGACATCGCGCAGTCCGATCTTCACGCCAGGATCGCCCTGCTCGAACAGAACGCGCCGGTCTTCATCGGCACGATCGGTGGCAATCTGAGGATCGGCTGCAACGGAGCGAGCGATGACGAATGCTGGTTCGCTCTCGGCAAGGCGCGTCTCGCCGACTTTGTGCGCAGTCTGCCTTCCGGTCTGGAAACGCCGGTCGGAGAAGCCGGTCATACACTCTCCGTTGGACAGGCGCGGCGGCTTTGCCTCGCCCGAACACTTCTGTCCAAGGCGGAGATCCTCGTTCTCGATGAGCCGACCAGCGGTCTCGACCGGGAAACCGAACTCTCGTTCTTCAGTGATCTCAGGAACGCGACGGTGGGACGAACCGTCCTCCTCATCAGCCATGCGTACTTGCCGGTCGGGATCGTTGACCGCATCCTCCATCTGACGGACGGACGTCTGCGCGAAGATCAGTGAACGTTGATGCCTGCAACGGCCTCAAGCGCGGACATGTCGATCAGTTCGACGGTTTGCGGATCGGGCAGCCGGATCATGCCAGTATTGCGCAGCTTGGTGAAGGAGCGGCTGACGGTTTCGATCGTCAGCCCAAGATAGTCCGCTATGTCGGTCCGCGACATTGGCAGTGACAGAGGATTGGCGGAAAGCTTATGCTCCGCAGCCCTTGCAGACAGCGCCAGAAGAAAGCTCGCAAGCTTTTCGACCGGCGCCAGGCGCCCGAGGATCATCTGATTATCACGGGCCTCGCGAAGCGCCGAGCGGGTAAAGGAATGCAGCCGGTCCTTCAGCTTGGGGTAGCGTTCCATCAGCGCATGCATTTCGCGCGTCGAGAACGAACAGAGCTGGACTGAACCAATCGCTTCCGCCGTGGAGGAATGGACGTCCTCATCCGCCAGGCCAAGATAGTCGCCCGGCAGCAGAACGCCGGTGATCTGGCGGCGTCCATCGGGGAGCGCGATCGATAGTCGCAACATGCCTGCAGTAAGGCTGTAGGTCCGATGCAGAGGGTCGCCTTCACTCACAAGCATCTCGTTGGGAGCAAGATGCCGAGAGGTCATGATCTTGTCGAGTTCGGAAAGTTCCTCGTCAGCCAACGCAGCACAAACAGCCATTGTGCGCACATCGCAGTTGGCACAAGCGCTGCACGCTTTCCGCCGATGTACCGATTTCTGAGTGGTGAAAGGACTGTCGTGCGTATCTACCAATCGATCGTTCTCGTCTGCTGTCACTTCAACATAAAATATTCAGTGGGACACACAACCGATATTGCGGATGCCGACGATCAGGAACGCCCAACCATCCTGCCAAGTGTATGACGCATGTCGACGAATACAACATATTATCACGTTTGCGATGGGCAATGATCGCGATCGGCGTGTATGGCGGCCGCTCCGCAGCTTCGGCCTACAACTCTTTCCGACGGAGCCTAATAGGGAATGCCGACATAGTTTTCGGCGAGTGCTGTTGCGGCAGCCTTCGAGCCTACGAGGTAATTGAGTTCCGCTTCCTGGATTTTCCGGTCGAACTCGCCGGCTTCGGGAAAGCGGTGCATCATCGTCGTCATCGACCAGGAGAAGCGCACGGCGCCCCATACCCGTTTGAGGGCTCGCATCGAATAGGCGTCGATTGCCGCGGCTGATTTCTCTGAGAAATACTCCTGCAGCCCCTCGAACAGGTAGAACACGTCACTGGTTGCAAGGTTCAGCCCCTTGGCGCCGGTCGGGGGCACGATATGGGCGGCATCGCCGACCAGGAACAGGCGGCCGATCCGCATCGGCTCGGCAACGAAGGACCGCAACGGCGCGATCGATTTTTCGAATGAGGGGCCGACGACCATGCTTTCCGCATGCTCCGCCGGCAACCGCCGACGCAGTTCGTCGTAGAAGCGCTCATCCGACCAATCCTCGATCTTCTCGTCCAGTCCGCACTGGATATAGTAGCGGCTGCGGCTGGCCGAGCGCATCGAACACAGTGCGAAACCGCGGCTGTGATTGGCGTAGATCAGTTCGTGGCTGACCGGCGGCACATCCGCCAGGATCCCGAGCCAGCCGAACGGATAGACCCGTTCGAACGTCGTGAGACTGTGCTCCGGCACCGATTTACGGCTGATGCCGTGGTAACCGTCGCAGCCGGCGATGAAATCGCAGTCGATCCGGTGGCTGACGCCCTCTCTTTCGAATGTCACGTACGGGTTCGTTCCATCGAAGTCATGCGGCGCTACGTTTTCGGCACTATAGATCGTGGTTGCGCCGGAGGCTTCGCGCTGATCCATCAGGTCGCGGGTGACTTCGGTCTGGCCGTAAACCAGCACGCGTTTTCCTGTTAGCCCGATCAGGTCTATGCGGTGGTCGCGGCCGTCGAAGGCAAGCGAGAACCCGTCATGTGGGAGGCCGTCCCTGTGCATCCTGTCCGCCGCACCGGCACGCTCCATCATGCTGACCATGCCTTCCTCCAGCACGCCCGCCCGCACCCGGCCAAGGATGTAGTCCTTGCTCACCCTGTCGAGAATGACGTTTTCGATACCGGCATTGGTCAGCAATTGGCCAAGCAAGAGACCCGAAGGGCCAGAACCGATGATGGCGACTTGGGTGCGCATGAAATCCTCCGTAGATCTTGGGGTCTCTTTAAGCGCACCCGCAGGCGTTTGAACAATGGATTATACGGCCAATCTATAGGACTGATGCCGGTCCGCCTTCACGGAGAAAAGCAACGCTCGCCGGACACGGAGAGCGGCAGGATGACGTCCAGACGTCTCGTACCAGGCCGTCGCGATGATGGCCTGCCCGATCGGTGCCTTCACTTCAGCGGCGAGAAGGGTAGCGGCATGGCGATCTGGCTGGTCATTTCAGGTGTCAGCCAGTCGGGACCGCCCTTCGGTGGCCACTTGCCGTCGGCGACCGATTTTCCGCGGGCGTCGGTGCGGGCGGCAAGGCTGGCATAGGGCCAGATCTGGGTGAGCCGCGGCCTGCCGTCGAGCCCATACATGGCAACGGTGAGCTTCGAATAGGCCTCGCGCCCGGGCACCGCATCGGCCCATTTTTCCGCGGTCGGCGTGATGCCGTTGATCCGGGTGTGATAGGTGCGGAACTCATAGATCGGACCGAACGTGCCGGCCTTGATGGGGGCCAGGAATTCCAGCGCGCGGTAGCTTTCCATGCTGAGCGAAACCAGTTGCTCGACGCAGCCGAAGGGGTTGTCGCTACGCAACGCCCGCTCGCGCTCGCCGTAGAGACTATCGAGACTGTCGAAGGCGCGCAGCAGGAAGATACGGTTCAGCGAGCCGATATCGGTGCCCCAGGCTCCGCAGAGGCGCCCCTCGCCTGCGGCAACCCAGGCTTCGATCCCAGGCGTTGCCTTGCCAGCGCCAAAGATCACCGTGTCGAGCGTCGCGAGTTCATAAAGGCTCATTCCATTTCCTCCTGTGAAATTGTGTCGGATACCGTAACGGACTGGCCGGACAGAACCCGACCGGCGATGTATCCGAAGGTCATGCCCGGACCGAGCGTGATGCCGCCGGACGGGTAATTGCCGCCCATGATCGACGACATGTCGTTGCCGACGGCAAACAACCCGGGGATCGCTTCGCCGCCCGCGTCCAGAACCCGCGCCTGCGGATCGGTGCGCAGGCCGGCGAAGCTTCCGAGCGATCCCGGCACGATCTTCACCGCGTAAAACGGCCCATGGGCAAGCGGTGCAAGCGATGGATTGGGCCCGTGGTCGGCATCGCCCTGGACCCGGTTGTAGGCGGACCGGCCGCGCCCGAATTCGGGGTCTTCGCCACGCTCAGCATATCGATTGAAAGTCGCGACCGTGTCTGTGAGAGCTACTTCGGGAATGCCGCAGACCGCGGCAAGCTCGGCCAGCGTTCGACCTCTCTTGAGGTAACCGGAACGGATCGCCGGGCCGAGAGGAAAGGGAAACGGCTTTGCCCATCCAAGGCCCCAGCGGCGTTGTCCCCTGTGATCGGCAATCAGCCAGGCAACAGGCGGGCTTGCCTGCGGCGTCGCATCGAGCAGCGCCTTGGTAAAGTCGTGATAACTGTCCGCCTCGTTGACGAACCGTCTGCCCGACGCGTTGACGGCGATGATGCCGGGTTTGGCGCGTTCGATCAGATGCGGGAAATGGGCAACGCTGCCATCCGGCCGTGTCACCAGCGACACCGGCGCCAACGCCATGGCCGATGCGAGATCTGCGGAAACGGTGGCGCCGACGGTTTCCCCCAGCCGCAATCCGTCGCCCGTATTGCTGCTGGGTGCGGCCGAAAAATGCCCCTCGCCGCCGCCGGCCGATCCGGCAAGCGCAGTCAGACGGTCGCGGTCATGCGGAAAACCACCGGTCGCCAGCACGACGCCCCGCGCCGCATGAACGATCGTATCGCCACCGTCGGTGCCCAGCCGCGCGCCGACGACCCGATCGCCATTCCGCAACAGCTCTTTTACCGGCGCCTGTTCCATCATCGACACGCCGAGATCGAGCGCTGATCGCAACAAGCGTGCAACAAGAGCATTGCCGTTGACGAGATGCATGCCGCGCCGGTGCAGGGCAAGATCGCGGAGATGCCGGACGAGACGGCCCGCTGCGTAGAGCCCCGAACGCGGCTTGCGGGTTGCCTTGAAGAAATGTCCGATGTCGGCACCACTTGCGAGCCCCATGCCCCAGAGGCTGGCGACGTCGAGCGGCGGGCGGAGCTTGTCGATCCATGGCCCGAGCCGCCGCCCGTCATACGGAGCTGCCGTCACCGACCGGCCACCATTCAGAGCACCGGGCGTGTCGTGGAAATCCGGCACGCGATTGCCGTCCACCCAGCGGACCTCGGTATGATCCTGAAAGAAGGAAACCATTTCCGGACCCTTGTCCAGGAAGGCCGCGACGCGCGGATCACCGTAACGGTTGCCGAGTTCGCTGCGCAGGTATCCGCGGGGGCCCTCCGGTGGTTCGTCTATTCCGGCAGCCCGCGCCAGAGGATTGCGGGGTATCCAGAGCCAGCCGCCCGACCAAGCCGATGTACCGCCGAAAACAGAAGCCTTTTCAGCGACGATGACCTTGCAGCCGTAGTGCGCTGCCGTCACCGCCGCCGCGAGCCCGGCAGCGCCGGAACCGATGACGAGAACATCACAGGTCATGGTGTTCACAGATTGCCGTTCCATCCATCCCCGCCTTACGTACATGCCCGGACAAGACAGTGGAACGGCGCGTTGCTACGCGGTCTTCCGTTCCATTCCTCTGGCCGGCTCAACCGCCTTCACGACTGCCTGAAAATATTGCGATCCCGAGGCTGCCTCGCCAAGTTCGATGGCCGCAGCCTGGAGCCGGGGTGCGAGCACCGCCATCCGCTCCGCCGTCATCCGCACGGCCGGGCCGGCGATCGAGAGACATCCGAGCACCTGACCATGGCCGTGATACCGGACCGGAACGGCCATAGCCGCCATGCCGGCGATATAGCTATCCACCGCCGTCGCGTAACCGAGGGCGCGGGCCTCAGCCAGTTGTTCCAACAGCAGCGTAAGGCTGCGCGGGGCGTTCGGTCCCGTGCCTTCCGCCTGTCGCAAAAGCCCTTGGCCAGAGACAAGCGACAGCGCCTCTTCATCACTCATCGACGAAAGCCACGCCTTACCGCCGGCGGAACTCGCCAGATGCACGACAACGCCCTGTTCCTGGCCCGGATCGTAACGGAGGCCACGTGTTGCCCCCTGCGCCACCGCCACCCAGGTCAGACGGTCGCCATCGATGACGGAAAGCCGGATCAACTCGCCGGAATGCGCCGCCAGTTCGTCGAGCACCGGCTGCGCCACATCCGTAATGCCGGCACGGCCGAGAAACCCGACGCCCATGGCCGGCAGCTTGATGGTCAGGGCGTAATCGCCCTGCGCCTGCGCCTGGCGCACATAACCTAGCCGCGCGAGCTCCTGCAAAGTCCGGTGTACGCCGCTTGCCGGCTGATCGATTTCGCTGGCGATCGCCGACACGGTGAGGCCGGCCGGATGATTGACCAGCAGTTCGATGATGGCGAGGGATTTTCCGAGAACGCTGCTCATGGACCCATTCCGTTGTTGAACACGGTTCCACTAAGGCTTTCGAGCGGTGAAAGGTCAACTGTGACGGACTGTCCGGTATCGGCTGCCGTGCGGATCGCATCGAGCACGATCAGGTTGGCCGTCGCGTCCCGTACTGACACGATGGGCGTGCCTGACCCGTCCATCAGATCGGCAAAATGGGAAAGCTGGCGCTCGTAGGGGTCGGCCTGGATGACATCGAGTACAGTTGGCCGCAACTTCTCAGTCCAGTCCGGCTCGCCCTCCGGTTCCCAGAGCGTCAGATCCGGCAGCGACAGGCCGGCTTTGCTGCCGGCATAATGATGGGCGGTTACCGGATGAGCCGGAAAGCGTGCCGGATTTTCCGCCGCTGTCAGGTCCCAGGCCCAGGGGCCGACCGCGGTATCGGATATGCACAGGGTCGCGATCCCGCCATCGACAAAGGAGAGATTGACCGCCGCCGTATCCTCGACGGCAAAACTGCGGCGCGCATGGCTGGCGATCGCCTGAACCTGCGCAATCTCGCCGAAGAAATGCCGCAGCAGATCGATTTCGTGGACCATGTTGATCAGCAACGGCCCGCCGGCGCCCGGAGTTCTGCGCCACGCGGCCTCGAAATATCCGGCTGGCTTGGCAAGCGAACAGGTCACGGTCGCCATCACCAGATCGCCAATCCGGCCGGCATGAATCGCCGCATGGGCTGCGCGGATGATAGGGTTATGGCGGCGGTGATGGCCAATCAGAAGCGGCAGACCGGTCTCGTCGGCAATCGCGATCAGCCTCAGCGCCGAAGCCAGGCTTTCGGCGACCGGCTTTTCCAGAAGCACAGGAATACCGGCCCGCAACAAAGCTTCGGATACGGGGAGATGCGTCTCGTTCGGCGTAGCAACGATCGCCGCGCGAGCGAGACCCGAATCGATCAACGCCTCTGCGGAAAGAAGACAGGGAATGCCGAGCGAGGCGGCGAGAACAGCTCCCGCCGGCATCGGGTCGACGATCGAGGTCAGGCGAAAACGGGGCATTCCGGCCAGCGTATCGATATGCGTGCGGCCGATGGCACCGGCACCAATTACCGCAATGTCGATTACACGTCCCATCCAAATCCTCCCCGATCGAATGTGAGGTATCAGACGAATAACAAAAATGGAACTGGTTTTTATTCTTGAATGTCATTCCATAATTTGTGATGGTGACCACAGAAGACTGGCCTGTCTCGTCTTTTGGGAGGATTGTCACATGCAACATGCACTGACGAAAGTCGGGCCAGATTACGATGTCGTCGTACTGGGAGCTGGCGCAGGCGGCATGTCGGCCGCCATCTTTGCCGCGATGGAAGGCGCACGTGTTCTTTTGGTCGAGCGCACCGAATATCTCGGCGGCACGACCTCCTATTCCGCCGCGACTACATGGATCCCGCTTACCCGTCACGCGCAGGCCATGGGTGCCGACGACAGCCGCGATAAGGTTTCAGGCTTTCTCGATCGCGCTGTCGGCAACCACAGCTCCAAATCCGTGCGCGATGCGTTTGTTGTAGCCGGGACAGGCGTGGTCGATGCGCTGGAAGACAAAACGGACGTCAAATTCCGTGCGCGCCCTTTTCACCCCGACTATCTTTACGAGCTCGAGGGCGCCACGTCCTTCGGGCGGGCTCTCGAACCTTTGCCGTTCGATGCATCGGCGCTCGGGAAAGACCTGCATCTCATCCGTCCGCCCATCCCGGAATTTACCATTCTCGGCGGCCTCATGGTGGACCGTGACGACATCGCCCATCTGATGAAAATCGGCAAATCGGCGAAGTCGACCGCTTACTCGGCTCGACTGATCGGACATTACTACCTGGACAAGATCCGCCATGGCCGCGGAACGCGGCTGGTGATGGGCAATGCTCTCATCGGCAGGATGCTGCTTGCCGCGCGAAAGCTTGGGGTCACCATCCTCACCGAAACCGAGGCATTGGCGTTCACGACCGGGCCTCACGGCGTAACAGGCGTGACACTCCGTCAGAAGGATACCGAACGGCAGATTCACGTCACGGGCGGGTTGATCCTCGCCTCCGGCGGCTTTGCCCGTCACCCGACCATGCGTGCAGACAAGTTGCCGCAACCACTGCCCGAATTCAGCCCGTCGGCGCCTGGTCATACGGGCACGCTGCATGATCTCGCCTTTACCGCGGGCGCCTATCACGGCGACACGGCGGCGCAGCCGTGCTTCTGGGCGCCGGTCTCGCATCGCAAGCGCGCCGATGGCTCGATGGCGGTTTTTCCGCATTTCGTCTTCGACCGTTCCAAACCCGGCATCATCTCGGTTGGCCGCGACGGTCGTCGCTTTGTCAACGAAAGCACCAGCTACCACCTGTTCGTGTCGGCCATGTATGCGGCGAACAAGGACGGCAGCCATGTGCCCACCTATCTGATTGCCGACGCTGCGGCGCTGAAGAAATACGGCATGGGGATGATCCGGCCCGGTGGTGCGAACATTGCCCCCTATCTTGCCGATGGCTACCTGACCGAGGCTGCAACGCTCGATGAACTGGCAGGAAAGCTCGGCATCGACGCTGCCGGCCTGAACGACAGCGTGGCCAGGATGAACGCCTATGCGAGGAGCGGCACGGACGCAGATTTCGCCCGCGGCACCACCGTCTACGAAAGGGCCAACGGTGATCCGACGCATGGGCCCAATCCGACACTCGGGCCGCTCGAGACGGCGCCCTATTATGCCGTCAAACTCTGGCCTGGCGATATCGGCTCGGCCATAGGCCTGGTCGGCGACGAAAATGCTCAGCTTCTCCGCCGCGACGGATCGGCAATTCCGGGCCTTTATGCCTGCGGCAACGATTTGCAGTCGATCATGGGCGGGGTCTATCCCGGCCCAGGCATCACTGTTGGCCCGGCGATCGTGTTCGGGGCCATCGCCGCCCGTCATGCAGCCCGCCGCGCCGTCGCTGCTCGCAAGGGAGAGGCTGCATGAGCCTCGTCCTTGTGACCGGCGGAACCGGCTTCGTCGGCCTGCGAACCGTCAGGGCATTGCAGGCGGCCGGGCACCGGGTCCGGATCTTCGACCTGGCTCCCAAGCCGGAACGACTATCCGTCATGGATGGCGTCGACATCGTCTCGGGCGACATCACCGATGCCGCCGCGGTGGCGAAAGCTGCCGATGGATGCAACGGAATTGTCCATCTCGTCGGCCTGATGACGGTCGATTGTGCCCGCAGCCCGGCGCTCGGCACGCGCGTCAATCTTCTAGGCAGCATCAACGTGTTCGAGGCGGCAAAGGCAAAGCGCCTACCGGTTGCCTATCTGAGCTCGGCCGGCGTGTTCGGACTCGACGATGCCGTCAATCCAAGGCCGATGACGGTCTATGGGGCGACCAAGCTTGCGGTCGAAGGCATGGCGCGCGCCTATCTGCTGGATCACGGCATCCCGAGCCTCGGCCTTCGCCCCTACATCGTCTACGGCCCCGGCGAAAGCGCTGGCATCGCGGCTGGTCCGTCGATCGCGCTTGGAGCAGCCGTGCGCCGCGAACCGGCTGAAATCCGTTTTTCCGGCCGCGTCGGCTTCGTTTACGTCGACGACGTGGCCCGGATGCTTTCGACCGCGATGACAGTGCCGCTGGAAGGAGCGACCGTTCTGACAATGGCCGGCGATACGGTGGAGATGACCGATTTTGTCGCCGAACTCAGTCACCAGTCCGGCTGGAACGAGATCCGGATCAGCGGGCCGCCCTTGCGTATTCCCGCCGATTTGGCGTCGGACCCGGTGCCGCACATCCTCGGCAATCAGCCTGTCACGACCGTCGGCAACGGCATCGCCCGGGCCTTGGCCGAACTGAAGGAGACCGCCGGTGTTGAATAGTCCAACGTTTCGCCCCCATCGTCCATTTGCCGATGACGGGGCCTATGTTTTTGTCGAGCTTGAGAACGACCGGACAAGGGTCGGATCGCATGCCGAGGGGAGGAAGGCGTGAGTATACATATAAAGGTCGATGGGGAGACCAAGCTCTTCCCGATCATCGGCCATCCGATCGGACAGGTGAAATCGCCCGCTTCGCTCAGCCAGATCATGGCCGATCGCGGCTTTAACGGCATCGTCGCACCGGTCCATATTCTCCCCGAAGACCTGGCCGGCTGGCTGTCGCAGGCAAAGAGCATGCGCAATGTCGCGGGCATCATTGTCACGGTACCGCACAAAGTCCCCTGCCTCGAATTCTGCGCCCGCATATCGGCCCGCGCAAAGGCATCCGGCGCCGTCAACATCATGATCCGCGATGGCGACGACTGGGTGGGCGACGCAACCGACGGACACGGCTGCCTTGACGGTGTCGCGGCCCAAGGCTTCGAGATCGCCGGCAAGTCTGCGCTTCTGGTGGGTACCGGCGGCGCCGGAGCGGCCATCGCCTACGAAATCCTGGCACGCGGCGCCTCGGAACTGGCCCTGCACGATCTCGACACGCACAAACGCGATGCGTTGATCGCGCAGTTGAACAAGGCATTTCCGGGTCGTGCGCGGATAGGCTCAACAGATCCACGCGGTTTTGCACTGGTCGCCAATGCCACGCCACTTGGCATGCGTGAGACCGATCCCCTGCCGGTGCAGACGGATCTTCTGACCGCAGACCAGTTCGTCTCGGACGTCGTGACGCGACCGGCCGTGCCGCCGCTGATTGCTGCTGCCCGCGACAAGGGCTGCGGCACCATGTCGGGGTCAGGCATGTTCGACGCCCAGGCCGTGCTGCTGGCCGATCTGTTGATGGGGACACGCACGATCGACGCCTAGGCGATCGAGACGGAGACACCGCAGGCCCGGGTCTACGCCCGGGCATGAGGATACGGCGACAAGGGAGGAGACCTGGCCGCCGGGACGGAAATATCGATCAGCCAAGGAGGAAGGTCATGATCAGACAACTTATCACCACGACTGCAATGGTACTGGCGCTCGGCGCAATGCCGGCGCTTGCTGAACTGAAGGTCGGCTCGATCGTCGAGTTGTCCGGACCCGGCGCCGCGGCCGGCACCAACTTCCGCGATGGCGTGAAGATGGGCTTTGAGGAAATCAATGCCCAGGGCGGCATTCTCAAGGAGCCGGTCAAGGTTCTGGAATATGACAGCCAGACCGACCCACAGGTTTCGCGCGCCATGGTCCAGAAGGGAATTGACGACGGTATCTACGCGATCATGGGAACGGTGTTCTCGTCATCAACCGTGGTCAACATGCTGGTCGCGCGTCAGGCCGGCATTCCGCAGTTTACCGGCTCCGAGGCTCCGTCCATCGTCGCCATGAAAAACCCCTACATCTTCCGCACCGCCTTCGGCTCGCAAAAGGGCGTGCCGAAACTTGCCAAATACATGTCCGAGACGATGGGCCTGAAAAAGGTCGGCGTCGCCTGGGCCAATACCGAATTCGGCAAGGGCGGCCACAAGGCTTTCGTCGATGCGATGAAGGCTGCCAATATCGAGATCGTCGTCGATGTGCCGTCCGAACAGGCGCAGGCTGACTTTTCCGCCGACGTGCTGAAGCTGAAGGGCTCCACTGCCGAAGCCTTCTTCATCTATTACACCGAGGAAGAAAGCGCCCGCTTCCTGCGCGAGGCCCGCAAGCAAGGCTTGAACAAACCGCTTCTCGGCGAAACTACTCTGATCGGCCACAAGGTCATCGAACTTGCCGGCGATGCAGCCAACGGCGCTATGGGCCATGTCGGCCTGACGCCCGATGCCGATATCCCCGCCGTCAAGGAAATGGTCGAGCGCTTCAAGACGAAGTTCAAGTACACGCCCGACCACAATGCCATCAAAGGCTACACCGCCGCCTGGACGCTGAAATACGTCACGGAAATGGTCGGCAAGCCGGACAGCAAGGCCATCGCGGAAAAGCTGCACGGTCTCAAGCTGACAGCCAAGGAGCACCCCGGCGTCCTGATGGATGTGAGTTGGGACGATACCGGCGAGATGTCGCGCGAAAGCTTTGTCGTGAAAGTCGAGAACGGCAAACAGGTGGTCCAGGCGGTGCTGCCGCCGAACTGATGCCGATCGCATGACAAGACAAGTGCCGGCGGTTCGCGCCGCCGGCACGTCGTCATCAATCCTGCAAGTCACGCCGATTACCAGCCCGTGAGGACGACCCCATGGCCGAGTTTATCCAGATTATTGCCTCCGGTCTCGCCGCCGGCTCCATCTACGCCCTTGCGGCAGTCGGCTTCACCCTGTTGTGGCAGGCATCGCAAACCATCAACTTTGCCCAAGGCGAGTTCGTCATGCTGCCAGCGTTTTTCGTGCTGGTTGGTATGACAGTGTTTGGCCTGCCGCTATGGCCCTCCGTGGCGCTGGCGCTCGCGCTGTCGCTTCTTATACTCGGCGTGGCCTTCAAGCGGCTGATCGTCGAACCGATGCTGCCGCACGGAACGCTGCCGCTGGTCATCGCCACCATTTCGCTCGGCCTCCTGATGAAGGAAAGCGTCAAGGAATTTTACGGCGCGACCGCCCAGCCCTTCCCTGCGATCTTTCCGCAGACGGTCTACGAGATCGCCGGCGCCAGCGTTTCTATGCAGGATATCGGCAATCTCGTTGTCTCGATGCTCGCAATCGGCAGCCTGCAGCTGTTTCTCAATCGAACACGGACCGGCCGATGCATGCAGGCCAGCGCCCAGAATCCGGCGGTCGCCGAGATCCTCGGCGTCAACGTCAAGCGCATGGTGCTCTATACATTTCTGATCAATGCCGGCCTTGCCACCGTGGCCTCTGTGCTGATCTCGCCGATCTATCTTGCCAAGTTTTCCAATGGTGAAACGCTCGGCCTCGTCGCTTTCATCGCCGCCATCGTGGGCGGGTTCAACCAGATCCGCGGCGCTCTGGTGGGCGGTCTGCTGATCGGCGTGATCGACAATCTGTCCGCCGTCTACATCTCCGCCCAGTACCGCTCGGCCATGCCGCTTCTGCTTCTGATCGCCATCATCCTCTTGCGTCCGCAGGGCCTGCTCGGCACCTCGGAAGGGAGAACCGTATGATCCGCCTGAAACCGTTTCTGCTTCTGCTGGGTATTGCTGCCCTCGTCGCCGCTCCGATCGGCCAGGGCAACTACATTGTCTACACGCTGGCCTCGTGGCTGATTTTCTCGATCACTGCCATGGGCCTCAACCTGACGCTCGGTTACGCGGGCCAAGTCAGCCTGGCGCAGGCCGCCTTCATGGGCATCGGCGCCTACATCACCGCGCTGATGACACTCAACGGCATTCACTGGGGACTGGCCGTGATCGTGTCGATCGCAGCAAGCTTCGCGGTCGGCTTGCTGCTCGGCTACCCCGCGCTGCGGGTTCAGCACCACTTCCTCGCCTTCGTCACGCTTGCCTTCAACACACTGTTGTTCCTCGTGCTGCGCAACGAGGAAGAGATAACCGGCGGGTCGTTCGGCCTTGTCGGCATGCCCCGCCCGTCGTTTTTCGGCATCACCACCGACAGCAACATCGCCTTCTACTATTTCACGCTGGTCTGCTTCGTCGTGTCCGCTAGCGCCATGTGGTGGATCCTGCGCTCTCCCTGGGGGCGAGCCTTCAGGGCGCTGCGCGAAAATCCGATCCGCGCCGAAAGCCTTGGCCTCAAGGTTCGACGCCAGACACTGCTTGCCTTTGCCATCGGCTCTGCGTTCGGCGGTCTTGCCGGCGCGCTGCAGGCACCGCTCGTGCAGTTCATCGAGCCCAGCAGCTTTGCACTGATCCATTCCCTGAAAATCCTGCTGATGGTAGTGGTCGGCGGTTCCGGCTTCTTCTTCGGCCCAATGCTGGGTGCCGCCGTGGTGATCCTCCTGCCGGAACTGCTGCGCTTCACGGAAGGCTATTACCTGATCATCTACTCGACGCTGGTGATCGTCCTGATGGTGTTTTCGCCAACCGGCCTGATCGGGGCCGGCAAGAAACTCGCGGAAAGGTTCCGGCCCAAGCATGAAGCCCGCCGCGATCTCAAACAGGGAGTCCAGCTATGAATGCGGCGGCCCAGGAGGTCATTCTTTCGGTTCACAACATCTCGAAACGGTTCGGCGGCATCCGTGCCGTCCACCGGGTCAGCTTCGACGTGCACAAAGGCGAAATTCTCGGTTTGATTGGCCCGAACGGATCGGGCAAATCGACGCTGTTCAACTGTATTCTCGGCCAGTCGAAGCCGACCGAGGGGCACTGCCAGATCAACGGCAAGTCTACCGACGGCGTAAGGCCTGCCGACCTGTCTCTGATGGGTGTCGGCCGCACCTTCCAGCAGCTTTCGGTCTTCCCCAACATGACGGTGCTCGACAATGTCATTGTGGCCGGTCAGGAGCACGAAGGTTCGATGCTGTCGCGCCTGTTCGGCAAATCGGATGCCGGACTTACGACGAAGGCCGAACAGCTGATCGAGTTCTTCCGTTTGACGCCTTACCGCGACACGCCGGCGGGCTCGCTCTCCTATGGCCAGCAAAAGCTCGTGGATGCCGCCATGGCCTTCATGGCTGGACCCGGAATTGTGCTGCTCGACGAGCCGGCGGGCGGCGTCAACCTGACCATGCTCGGGCACCTCAAGGACCGGCTGATCACCTACAACCGCGAACATGGCACGACCTTCGTGGTCATCGAACACAATATGGAATTCGTCATGTCGCTCTGCACCCGCGTCATCGTGCTTGCGCAGGGCGAGATCATCGCCGAGGGGACACCGGATGAAATCCGGGCGAACCAATTGGTCATCGACGCGTATCTCGGAGGCTGACATGCTGGAAGTGAAAAACCTCAATGGCGGTTACGGCCGCATCACAATCCTCAACGGGACGTCTTTCAGCATACCGAAAGCGTCCATCACCACGGTGATCGGTCCGAACGGCGCTGGCAAATCCACGGTGTTCAAGGCGATCTTCGGGTTGCTCAACATCAATTCCGGCTCCATCCACCTGGAAGGCGAGGACGTGACGCGTAAGCGCCCGGCCGAGATGATTGCCCGTGGCGTTACCTACGTGCCACAGGGCCGCAATGTCGTGCCGCAACTGTCCGTGCTGCACAATCTCGAACTCGGCGGCATCACCGCCAAGGATCAGGCGCGGGTGAAAATGCGGATGGAACAGGTCATGGACCAGTTCCCCATGCTGCGCCAGCGCAAGGACCAGAAGGCGATCGAGCTCTCCGGCGGCCAGCAGAAACAGCTTGAGATCGCCCGCGCGCTACTGCTCGATCCGAAGCTGATCCTGATCGACGAACCGTCGATCGGCCTGTCCCCCAATCTTGTGCAGGAGGTGTTCCAGACGCTGACCCGCCTGCGCGACCAGGGCGTGACGATCCTGATGGTCGAACAGAATGCCAAGGCGGCGCTCGCCATGTCCGATTATGGTCTTGTCCTGGAACTCGGCCAGACGCGGATGTTCGACAGGTCGGACAAGCTGCTCAATGACCCGCGTGTCGGCCAGCTGTTTCTCGGCGGTCACATCGAGGATGCCGCCTGATCGATCCTCGCGATCGCATAACCTTTTCGGCGAAGCGTTCTCAAGGGGACGCGTCGCCGAAATCACCGAAAGCGGCCCATCCGCCGTCGACCGGAAGCACCACGCCGGTGATCGCCGATGCCGCTGGAGAGGCTAGAAAATTCACGGCGGCAGCTACCTCCTCGGCCATGATCAGCCGCCCGATCGGCGTGCGGCGGCGAAGCGTTGGCAGATCGATCCGGCCTGCGGCCGCCAGCTTTTCCACGAGCGCCGTCTGCACGAAAGCCGGCGCAACGGCATTGACCCGCACACCACGCCCAGCCCACTCGCAGGCCATCGCCCGCGTCATGGCAACAATCCCGGCCTTGGCAGCACCATAGGCATTGCGCTTGGGAAGACCGGTCAGTCCGGCAATCGAGGACAGGTTGACGATTGCGCCATCGCCCCGCGCGACCATGCCACGCGCCACTTCCCGCGACATCAGAAACGTGCCGGCCAGATGCACATCGAGCACCCTCCGGAAAGCCTCGATCCCCTGCTCCAGCGTTGGCAGGTGGCTGTCGCCGATCCCGGCATTGTTGACCAGCACACTGAACGGAGCCGAACCAGCTACCGCGGCCACCTGCGCCTCGTCGGTCACATCGCACGCCATGCCGCGATGGACATCGCCCAATTCGGCCGCCCGCTCAGCAGCCTTATCGCCGTCGATATCGGCGATGGTGATGCGGTGGCCGCTTTGAGCAAGCGCTCGGGCAATTGCCAGGCCGATCCCGTCGGCGCCGCCGGTGACGAGGGCTTCACGCATAACCAGGCCTCGGTACCAGTCCCATCAGCGATTGCGACAGCCCCCCATCGACGAGGATGTCCTGTCCCGTGATGTAGGATGCGCGCGGCGAGGCGAGAAACAAAGCCGCGTCTGCCAGATCTTCGGGGCTTGCGATACGGCCGACGGGGACCATGGCTTCGCGTCGCGCTTTGACCTGCGGATCGGCGTAGAAGGTTTCGGAAAGCGCCGTGCGCACCAGTCCTGGGCTCAACGTGTTCGAGCGGATGCCTTTGGGTCCCCATTCGTAGGCAAGCTGGCGCGACAGCATCAGGATTGCCGCCTTCGACGCGGAATAGGCGCCGCTTGCAGGTTGAGGGTAGCTGCCCGAAATGCTCGCGACATGCACCAAGGCACCTTGTCCGCGGGACATCATGCCGCGACCGAACGCCTGAGCGGTGACGAGATAACCCGTAAGGTTGACGGAAAGCATCGCCGACCAGTCGGCCTCGGAGACGCTTTCGAGCGGGCCGGGCCGCAGGATTCCGGCGTTGTTGATCAGGATATCAGCGCCTCCCAGCACCTCGACCGCATCCGCCGCTGCGGCAACGTCGTCTGCCCGCGACACATCACACTTGAGCGAGAAACTACCCATACCCAGTTCGGCAGCGAGCGACGCCGTCTGCGCCTCGTCACGGTCGAGCAGCACGACCCGCACACCTTCCGCAGCGAAGGCGCGCGCCAGCCCCTGACCGATGCCGCCTCCGGCGCCGGTGATGACGGCCGTCTTTCCCTCCAGTCCAAGCCAGCTCATGCCGCGTCTCCCTCCCCCGTCGCCGCCGGTGCGATCCCTGCGAGATAGCGCCCGGTGATCCAGCCGAATGTCATCGCCGGGCCGAGCGTGATCCCGGCACCGGGATAATTGCCGCCCATGATCGAGGCCCGGTCGTTACCGACCGCAAACAGGCCATCGATCACCCGGCCATCCCGATCGACGACCGAGCCCTCCACTGTGGTTTTCAGTCCGTCGAACGTTCCGAGGTCGCCGATTTCTAGCCGGACGGCGTAGAACGGCCCATGCTCGAGAGGCGCAACCGAAGGGTTGGGCTTGTGGTCGGGATCGGCAAGGTATCGGTTGAAGGTGGTCTCGCCGCGATGGAACTGTTCGTCCCGTCCGTGCCTGGCGCCCCGGTTGAATTCGGCGACGGTCGCATCCAGACCCGTCGCGTCGATCGCGCAGGCCTTGGCAAGATCGGCAAGTGTCTTTCCCTTCTTGAGGTAGCCGTTTCGCAGCCACGGCCGGAGTGGCACCGGCGCCGGCTTTGCGTGGCCAAGACCATACTTGCGGATCGCCCGATGGTCGCAAATCAGCCACGCGCCCCCTTCGCCCGCCGCAACCATGGCAGCGCCGACATCGTGGTAGCTCTCGCTCTCATTGGTAAATCGCCGGCCATTGGACAGAACGGCAATCATGCCCGGCTTGTAGCGATCGAGCAGATGCGGAAAATAGCCTATGCCTGGCACACGGCTGATCGGCATCCAGGCAGCCGGCTGGGCGAGTTCGGCATCGAACGAACCGCCCGCCTCCTCGCCGAGACGGATGCCGTCGCCGGTATTGCCCTCCGGTACTGGCGAAAAATGCTCACCGCCTGCCTTGAGATGGGCGTAGATCCCGGCTCGCCTCGCGAGATCCTGCGCATATCCTCCGCAAGCAAGGACTACGCCCCGCCGGGCGACGATACGGCCGGGTAACGCGCCACCGACCTCGACACCGGTGATACGACCACCGTCCTTGGTCATCCGTAGCGCCGGCGTATCGGTCAGGATCGGAATATCGAGATCGAGACAGGCTGCGGCCAGCCGCGCTGCCAGCGCGTTGCCGCTCGTGACCTGGACGCCGCGGCCGTGACGCACAACCTCGCCGGCATGCGCGACAAGGCGTTTCATCACGTAGGAAAACGAGGTCAGCGATTTGGTGGCGTTGAAGAAATGCCTGATATCGGCATTGGACGAGTTGAACATCATGCCCATGAACGTGATCGAGCCGAGCGGCGGCCGCAGCCGCGCAAGATCGCTGCCGAGCACGCTGCTGTCGAAAGGCGCCGCCAGCACCGAGCGCCCGACGTCGACGCCGCCATCCACCGTCGGGTGATAGTCCGGGTAAAGCGTGGGGACGAATTTCACCACCGTCTCGCGTTCGAACCAGTCGAGCATTTTCGGACCGGCCTCGAGAAACGCGTCGATCGTCTGCGCGTCGAACCAGTTCCCGGTCTCGGCCTTGAGGTAACGGCGCGCCGCGTCGCGCGTATCGCTCGGGTTGTTCGATTTCCCGTGCCGGTTTCCGGGTATCCACAGCACGCCACCCGAAAACGCCGTCGTGCCTCCGAACACAGGCTCCTTCTCGATCACGATCACGGAAAGGCCGTGTTTCCTCGCCGTGATCGCGGTGGCAAGCCCTCCCGCGCCCGATCCGACGACCAGCACGTCACAGACGTGCCCCTCCTCCCTCTTCGGCTCCATCCGCTTCTCCCGGTCGCGTTTGATGGAGATCTTGCTAACCCGCATACCGGGGATGACCAATGGACGCCGTCGCGCAATTGTTGCACTATTTGCCAGGGAGATAATGAGGAGGACACATGGGAAGCTTGGCCGCAGGCGGCATTCCGCTTTACTATCTCTATGGCGATCAGGGTGCCGACGTCGATCTGGACTTCCTGCATATTGAACCCCTGCGTGACCGCAGCGGGCCAAACGATTGGAGAATTCGTCCGCATGCCCATCCGGACCACATGCAGGTTCTGCTCGTTAGAGAGGGGGGTGGAACGATCCGCATGGAGGATCAAATCTCATTCATACCCGCGCCTGCGATCATGGTCGTTCCAGCCGGAATTGTTCACCAGATCGATTTTGATCCGGGGACTGACGGCTACGTGGTGACGGCCGCACTCGGTTGCCTGAAGGCAGCGTCAAGCTCGGACCCGCGGCTCGAAACAGCCGCATCGAGACCGGCAGTCTACCCGATCGAAGGAACCGGCGTCAGCATTCCGGCCGTCGTCGATACGTTTCACTGGCTGCATCGGGAATTCATCTGGTCGGCACCTGGCCGGCGCATATCGATGATGGCACACTACATGCGGCTGCTCGTGATCGTGCTGAGGCTTAACATCACCCATGACGAGACCGGTATATCCACGCCAGACCGGGGTTATGATCTGCTTTTGCGCTACAGGGCCCTTCTGGAACGCCACTTCCGGACGGAGCGATCCTTGACCTTCTACGCGAAAGAGCTGGCGGCGACGCAGGCGCGGCTCAATGCGGCCTGCAAGGCTCGCGCCGGCAAGACCGCGTCGGACCTGCTCTACGAGCGGCTGTTGATGGAAGCCAAGCGCTACCTCGTCTATACCGAGAGCAGCGTCGCGCAGGTGGCCCATATGACCGGTTTCGACGACCCCGCCTATTTCAACCGCTTCTTTACCCAGCGTGTCGGAATCTCTCCGGGGACCTATCGCAAACAGGCGGCACGACACGACAACTGATAGGCTCAATTGTCCAATCTCTTGCAGACCTTATCCATGTTCGCGGCCGGTCCGGCGTGCCAGACTGACGCGATGGGAGACGGTGATGATCCACGAATGGCGAACCTATCAGCTAAAGCCGGGCGCAACCGGCGAGTACCTCGCGCTGCTTGCAGACCTCGGGCTTCCACTTGTGACACGGCACCTGCCACTTCTCGGCTACTGGCAGGCGGAAACCGGCCCTCTGAACGTGATCCACCATCTCTGGACCTATGCGGACTGGGCTGAACGCGAAGCATGCCGCGCCGCACTCTCGAATGAAGAGGCTTGGGTAAACGGCTTCATCCCCCAGGCTTTCCCGATGGTGTTGCAGCAGCACAACTATCTGGCGACGCTTGGGCGCGGATCACCCGTTTTCGACACGGCCGTCGCCGACCGTCACAGGCAGCATGGCCCACGGCCCGCAGGCACGCCCTTATTTGCCCCTGACTGTGCAGGATTGGTGACCGGGCATGCGCCGCCTGATGCGGTCGCGCTGCTCGAGCCGTTTTCCGGTTCAGTTAGAGGTCCACTTGCCCTGCTTCCACGTCACGCTGATCCGTTGAGGTTCGTCGGTGGGTATGACGGACAGCACACCGTGCTTCGCCCCTTGTCATTTTCGCCGCTATGAGCGCTGTGCAAATTGCCGCTACACCTGCGCAAATGTCTCTTTCAGTTTCAAGCCGAGCGTTACCGCACGCGCTATCATCAGGATCATCATCGCTGTCCACAACCCTTCATTTCCCCAGATCTGCTGCAGACCATAAGCGGTGGCGATGAAGATGCAGGTGGAGATGATCATGCTGTTGCGCATATCGCGGGCGCGCATGGCTCCGATCATGATGCCATCAAGCATGAAGCTGGTCACGGAAACGAGCGGCAACGCGATCAGGAAGGGAAGCAGGGCAATGGCGGCGGTACGAACATCTTCCTGATCGGTGAGGAGCGAGACGATCGATGAGCCAGCGAAGGCGTAAACGACCGAAAACAGAAACGCCACCAGACCCGACCACACAAACGCGGCCTTGATCACCTGGGCGAGCGCCTTTTTTTGCCGCGCACCGATGACTGAACCGACAAGGGTTTCAGTGGCATTCGCAAACCCGTCCAACCCATAGGATGTAAAGCCGTGGAGGTTGAGAAGGATGGCATTGGCGGCGAGGATCGTGTCGCCTTCCTTGGCACCGCTGCGGGCAAACCAGCCGAAACAGAGCAGAAGGAAGAAGCTTCGCAGAAAGATGTCCCGGTTGACCGCGACCAGCCGTCGAAGTGCCAACCCGTCCAGCAGCTCTTTCATCCGCACTGCGGGATGCGCACCGAATGGCTTGATGATGAAGAGGCCTGCGATCAAGGCCACCCATTCGGCAACGGCGGTCCCCGCCCCTATGCCGGCGACACCCCAGTCGAAAACAAGAACCAGCGTGAGAGTTGCGAGCAAGTTGACGATATTAAGGGCGACTTGTAGCGCCAGTGAGATCATCACGCGCTGGCAACCGAGAAGGTAGCCGAGAAGGACAAAATTTCCGAGCGTCGCAGGCGCTGACCAGATTCTGGCGAATGCATAATCCGACGCGCTCCGGTAGACCGCTTCACTGCCGCCGAGGAATCCGAGTCCGATCTCGATGATCGGCTTTTGCAGCAGGATGATCACGGCACCGCCGGCAGCGGCGATAAGCAGCGCCCGAAACAGATGCATGCGCATGAGCGTGCTATCTTTGGCACCCCACGCCTGGGAGACCAGACCGGTCGTTGCCATGCGCAGAAAACTGAAACTCCAGAAAAGGAAATTGAACAGCACGCCGCTCAGCGCGACCCCGCCGAGAAAGAAAGACCCCGGGAGATGTCCCGCCACCATCGTATCGACAAGTGACAGGATCGGCTGAGCCAGATTTGCGAGAATGATGGGAAGCGCCAGAAAGACCATCCGACGGTTCCAGTTTTCATTTGCTCCCTGTTCCGGCAAGATGGTCATAAGCCGAAAGGGCCTGAGCAGAAGAGCTTCGCCTGCCCTAAAGTCTTGATCGACATCGTATTGCCCCCATCGGTCGGCTTTTTGTTGGACCTCATGTTGGCTTCACCAGTCCATGACGACCTTTCCGGAATTGCCGGAGCGCATGGCCTCGAACCCGTCTCTGAAGGAGTCGATGCCAATGCGGTGGGTAATGAGAGGCGAAAGGTCGAGGCCGCCCTGCACGAAGGCGATCATCTTGTACCAGGTCTCGAACATTTCCCGCCCGTAGATGCCCTTGAGATTGAGCATCTTGAAGATCACCTTGTTCCAGTCGATCTCGAACCCGGTCGGCGCGATGCCGAGAATGGCAATCTTGCCGCCATTGTTCATCTTGTCGATCATGTCGCGGAAGGCGGGGGCCGCGCCCGACATTTCCAAACCGACATCGAAGCCCTCGGTCATACCGATGCGCTTCATCACGTCCGACAGGTTTTCCTTGGACGCATCGACGACGTGGTCGATGCCGAGCTTTTCGGCAAGTGCCAGACGCACCGGGTTGATGTCGGTGATCACGACCTTGCGGGCGCCCGAGCGCTTGGCAACCATCGCACCCATGATGCCGATCGGACCGGCTCCGGTCACCAGGACGTCCTCGCCGACCAAATCGAAGGAGAGAGCGGTGTGCACGGCGTTGCCGAACGGATCGAAGATCGCGGCAATCTCGTCCGGCACATCATCCGGGATCGGCACGACATTGTCTTCGGGAATGCAGACGAATTCGGCAAAAGATCCGGGCCGGTGGACACCCACGCCCAACGTGTTGCGGCAAAGGTGTCCGCGCCCCGCGCGGCAATTGCGGCATTTGCCGCAAACGATATGCCCCTCGCCGGAGACGCGCGCGCCGACCTGGACCTTGGTGACCGCAGAGCCCACCTGCGCGATCTCCCCGCAGAACTCGTGGCCGACGACCATCGGCACCGGAATGGTTTTTTGGGCCCAACTGTCCCAGTTCCAGATATGAACGTCGGTGCCGCATATCGCGGACTTCTTCACCCGGATCAGCACGTCGTTGGGGCCGGGGTCCGGAACAGGGATATGCTCCATCCAGAGACCGGTTTCGGCTTTCGACTTGACGAGGGCGCGCATCATGTTGGTCATCGAAAAATTCCTGTCAATGAGTTGGATCGGTTCGGGCCGGGCGTCTACTCGATCACGCGCAGTTCCCTGCCGACCTCTTCGAACGCCGCAATGGCCCGGCGCACATCGTCCTCACTATGCGCCGCAGACATCTGGGTGCGGATACGCGCCTGGCCTTTCGGTACGACCGGGAAGGCGAAGCCGACGACGTAGACACCCTTTTCCAGCATCCTCGCCGCCATGTCCTGCGCCAGCGACGCATCGCCGAGCATGACGGGAATGATCGGATGCCCCTCGCCCGCCAACGTGAACCCAAGCTTGCTCATTTCATCGCGGAAGAGGCGGGAATTGGCTTCTAGCCGGGCGCGCAATGCGTCACCATTGTCGATCAGGTCAAACACCTTCAGCGAGGCGCTCGCAATCACCGGAGCGAGGGTGTTGGAAAACAGATAGGGACGCGAGCGCTGGCGCAGCCAGTCGACCACTTCCTTCTTGCCGGACGTGTAGCCGCCCGATGCACCGCCGAGCGCCTTGCCGAGCGTGCCGGTGATAATATCCACCCTGCCCTCGACGCCGCAATGTTCCGCCGAGCCGCGACCGTGCTTGCCGACGAAGCCGACGGCGTGGCTGTCATCGACCATGACCATGGCGCCATATTTCTCGGCAAGGTCGCAGACGCCCGCAAGATTGGCGATGATGCCGTCCATCGAAAACACGCCGTCTGTGGCGATCATCTTGAACCGGCTGCCTTCGGCCTTTTTCAGTTCCTCCTCCAGCGCCGCCATGTCGTTATTGGCGTAGCGGAAGCGTTTCGCCTTGGAGAGGCGCACTCCGTCGATGATCGAAGCGTGGTTGAGTGCGTCCGATATGATCGCGTCCTCCTCGCCGAGAAGCGTCTCGAACAATCCACCATTGGCATCAAAGCAGGACGAATAGAGGATCGTATCCTCCAATCCCAGAAACTTCGAAATCCGGTCTTCGAGCTGCTTGTGCTCTTCCTGCGTCCCGCAGATGAAACGCACAGATGCCATGCCGTAGCCGTAACGATCCAGCGCGTTCTTGCCGGCCTCCACCAGTTCGGCGTTGTCGGCAAGGCCCAGATAATTGTTGGCGCAAAAATTCAAAACCTTGCGACCAGATGCGACTTCGATCTCGCCGGCCTGTTTGGAAACGATCACCCGCTCGGTCTTGTAGAGACCCGAAGACCTCAGACCCGCAAGTTCGGTGGAGAGATGTGCGAGGAACGCGTTGCTCATTGTGAATGCAACCTTGTTTGCCTCCGACGCATCCGCGTCGCGGCTTGGAGAAATTCGGGTATGGGACAGGAGAAGCGCGTTGACGCTCCTACCTCCCCTGCCTCGACCTTGGGCCGCTCGGTCCGTTTGCCGGACGGTGAAGCAAAGATCGAAGGCTTACGATGGTCACGCGGCCGAGGGTGCAAACCCCTTTTGGCAAGTGGTCTTTAATTCATCCAATGACATTACGTCTAGATCAAGCGCGTTGAGAAGATCGTTCTCAGCCGCGAAATCACGCCCGTACATGGCCGAGAAGATCCGGACACCGGCTTCGTGGAGCCGGTACCGGTCTCGTGACATGAATCCTGCGCGTTGCAGCAAGGCGCGCGACGTACGTGCGCCGAACCACGCCGCACATCTGAATACAACCATGTGTTCAGATGTCCGGTAGGGTGCATTCCTGTCTTGTGGTCGGCGGCTGGCAGCGCAATGACCAACATGTTTGCGCCGTACCCCTGGGCGGCCGCTTCGGTCACCGCCGTGGCGTTGCAAGCGCCGCCGATCGCCCATCGGCTACAAAAGATTGTCCCCACACCCGAAGCAGACCAAAGGATACTGCCATCTCCTTGCTACTCACCGAAAGCTGCCACTGCCACTGCAATCCAACGCACTAGCCGGAAAGGCCAATGCAGTTGTCTGATACCCACTGCGTTTTTTGGAACGATAACCGCGTCGGTCTGTTGTAGGGCCACATGCAGGGAGTGGGACATGCGCAAAGTACTCGTGGTGGACGACGAGGTGTTGATCCGGATGACGGTCACAGACGCCCTGGAGGATGCGGGGTTCGAGGTCATAGAAGCCGGCACGGTGGACGAGGCCCTGGACAAGATTGATGACGGGACCATTCACTTCTTGTTCACGGATATCCAGATGCCCGGCCTTCTGACGGGTGTGGACCTTGCCCACGAAGTCGCCGCTCGGTTCCCTCACGCCGGGATCGTGGTTGCCTCCGGTCGCATCACGCCCGGTGAGATCGATCTGCCATCTTCGGCACAATTTTTCTCCAAGCCGTATGACCTTGATCTGATCGTTGCGCGCTTCGAGTCGATGTCGAAAAGCGCTGATCAGCGCGCTTCATCTAGCCATGTTTCCGAAACAAGCGGACGCTAACTTATTCACCGGCAACCGAGGCGACCGCGCAGACGTTCAACGACAAAACAGCTGCGCGTTAGCCCGTCGGTTTTCCGGCGCGGGCTTGCGGCCGAGGCCTTTTCCAAGCGGTCAAGAGGCAAGCCGGCTCGTGTCGATGATAAGCGTGACCAGCGCTCCGTCCGGTGTCCAGTTATAGGAGATCGTTCCTCCAAGGTGAGCGGACATGGTACGGTCCAGCATTCTGCTACCGTAGCCGGCCGGGCCCTGTGGGAAGACAACCTCGGGCCCGCCCTGCTCAATCCAGGTCACCATCAGATTGTTCTCCTCGACCGATCCGGACACATCCAGTGTTCCGGTGCCGACTGACAGGGCGCCGTATTTCAGTGAATTCGTGGCGAGTTCGTGGATCACCAGCGAGAGGCCTGTGGCTGCCGCCTCTCCCACGCCCATCCTTGGAACTGCTACCCGAATACGGCCAGCAAACGCCGCCGTCTCGTCATAGGGGGAGAGCAAGATCGTGATCAGGTCACCGAGAAGAGCGGCCTTGCCCTGCCCGCCAGGTAAAGGCCGGACAAGGTCGTGAGCACGGCCGAGAGCGGTTAGCCTTAGAGTGAGCTGTGAGGTCATATCGGCGATCGAACTCGAGGACCGGGATGTCATCTGCGTCAGCCCTGACGCGATGGCGAGCAGGTTCTTGACCCGGTGGCTCATTTCTCCGGCGAGAAGCTCATGCCCTTCTTCAGCCTGCTTGCGGCCTGTGACATCGAGAAAGATGCCGGTCATCTGCCGAGCCAGAATATCCTCATCGCTCCCCTGACCGCGTGCTGAGATCCAGCGAACTTCAACATCGCTCATGATCCTGAAGTCGATCTCGTAAGGTCCAACGACGGCACGTGTTGCCGAGAACGCTGCCCTCACACGATCGCGGTCGGCCGGATGGACCTTGGCCGACAGGTCCTCAAAGGACAGGACGCCATCGACCTCCAAATCCCATAGAGCATATCCACGCTGGTCCATCGTGAACGCGTCCGTATCGACGTTCCAGGTCCACAGCGCCACGCCTGCCGCCTTGATCGCGCGTCGCAGCTGACCGGATGTCCACTCGGTGTTCTGGTCCATCAAGATGGCATCCTTAAAGGTCGGACTTGCGGGCGCGCATTGCGATCAGGCCTGCGGATGCCTTGGCGATGTCGTCGGCATCCTTCGCGAGGCGTGCCTGCCGCAGCCTTTGTGTTTTCGTCTCGCGCGCCGCAACGAGGGAGTCCATTTCCGCGACGGCGTGATTTCGGGCAAAGAACTGCGTCTGCGTGTTGCCGAAGGCAATCTCGGCCTGCTGTCTGGATTTCGAATGGGTCTGTGTCATGGATTTTCCTGTGGTTGAGCCTGCTTTGAGCGAGCCAACAAAAAAGGCCAGGCTATAAGCCCGGCCTCTCAGATAACTTGGTGTCGTCGGTGCCAGTACATCCGTGGTCAAGGACGAAACCAGGTACGATTAGGCAGCCTGAAGGTTGCAGGCCGACATCTTGCCCGACTTCGCGTCGCGCTCGAGTTCGTAGCCAAGCTTCTGGCCTTCTACGATTTCGCGCATTCCCGCGCGCTCGACGGCAGAGATGTGGACGAACGCGTCAGCGCCGCCGTTGTCAGGCTCGATGAAGCCGAAACCCTTGGTGGAATTAAACCATTTTACTGTGCCTGTGGTCATGATGAACCCTTTCAAAGCAATGTTGAGTGACCGTAGGACCGAAGCCGAACGGATGAGTGTAACGATTGATTTTGAGAGGGAAGTTCGTTCAGAGCGCGGTGCCAATCGCGCGGTAACCAAAGTTCAGCAAGCAAAAGATCGATAAACCAAAGATAGAGACGAAGGGCCGCCAAGTCAACCTTTAGTTTTGACCTGCTCTGCAGACCCGTCCCGCACGACGAGGTTCGTTAGGGCTTGTCCGCCAACCGCCCCGCGCATACAGTCTGAAGAGGATGGTTCTGTATGCCAGCGTCCAAAAGAACTTGCCTCCGTCCGCGACGCACCGACGCTCATAGACTCTTTTCGGCCAAACTTCTCGCGCAGCCAAGGGAAACCGAAGCCAATAGGCCCCGTCCAACCCTAACAGCTCCAAAGATTGCGACCTTCCTTTGATCGACCCCCTTCACATGACAGCGCTTAAACGACTTGGTTGGTCGGACTTCTTTTCGGATCAGCTCACATCCGATGAAGACGAACTCGCGCCGCGGCGCATTGCCTCCGTCCACCGGTCGCGCGTGGAGGCTATTGATGCCGGTGGTCCGGCCGCCCTCGAGCTCCCAGCCAACGCCAACACAGCCGATTTCGCGGTCGGCGATTGGATCCTCGCCGACCCGATCAGCGGCATGCTGGTTCGCCGTCTCGAACGGAAAACTCTCTTTCAACGACGTGCGGGGAACGACACGATCCCGCAACTGGTTGCTGCCAACGTCGATACCCTGTTCATCGTGACGTCCTGCAACGCCGAATTCAACCTTTCAAGGCTGGAACGGTATCTGATCCTGGCCGAACAAGCCGGGAGCAACCCGGTGATCGTCCTGACAAAGGCGGACACGACCGAAGACGCTGACGTCTTCCGGGTCCAGGCGCAGGGACTGCAGCCTGGCCTGCCCGTTATCCTCCTGAACGGACGCTCGGTAGAGGCACGCGAACTCCTGGCGCCGTGGTGCGGCGAGGGACAGACCTGCGCGCTCGTGGGATCGTCGGGCGTTGGGAAATCAACCCTGGTCAACTCGCTCGTCGGGTCTCAGTCGGACACACAGAAGACCGGCACGATCCGGGAATACGACTCGCAGGGCAGACACACCACGACGGCACGATCGCTGCACGCGCTACCGGGTGGCGGATGGGTGATCGATACACCCGGGATCCGGACGCTGTATGTAAGTGATGTTGCCGACGGTATCGATGTCTTCTTTTCCGATATCGCCGAACTGGCATCGCAGTGCCGGTTTCGCGATTGCAGCCATGTCCACGAACCCGGATGTGCCGTTCAGGCTGCAGTCGCAAGCGGAGAACTTGCAGGCGATCGTCTCGACCGGTGGCGAACCCTGGTCACCGAAAATCGGGACAGGACGCCGGTCGTCAGCGGTCCACACGGCAACAAGATCTACAGAAGAAAGCGCCACTAGGCGCGACCTGCCGCATGCTTGGCCGAAGCGCTTTGTTGAAGGGATGAGCCGCGGAGCGTGCAGATTCGTGACGCTTTGCCTCATCGGCTCGTTGCCCGTGATAGCCGACGCTACACCGTCCCCGATGTTTGAGAGCCGCTGATGGGGTGCCGGATCGTCATATTGCGAGAGGCGCATATGGCAGTCCGATGATGCCCAACCATGCCCTCCCTGATTGTATCGAGATAGATCGGTGGAAACCGCTTTCATTTGTGCTCCTGCAATAAAATTACTCCAGGCACCCTGATCGCGACACCATGGTATTCGCTGCTCGGTTTACCTGAACGTAAAATGTCGCTGCTTTCTCGATTCACGGTCTGGCGCGGATGCCAGGTCAGGATACCCCGGCTATCGCCCCTGCAGGACCCTGCAATTATGAGGTTAGTCGAGGCGCACGGATATACACTCCGCATTTGAGTCGAGAGCAAAAAAGCCTTGCGGTTCCGATATTTCTGGCATTCACTCGCCCAATCGGACGGAAAACCAGGAGGATAACGGTATGTCATCTCGTCTCATGCGTGCGGCAGCGGTCGCTTTGCTCGGATCAACTCTGCTGGCTGGGGCACCGGCATTTGCTGAAACGGTGCTTCATCGTGGCAATTCCGGCGAACCGCAAACGCTCGATCAGGCCCAGACCTCGATCAATATCGAAGCCTTCATTCTGAAGGATCTTTATGAAGGTCTGACGATCTACGACGCGGCGGGCAAGATTGTACCGGGTGCAGCGGAGTCGTGGAAAGTCTCCGAAGACGGACTGACATACACGTTTAAGCTGCGTGAGAATGCCAAGTGGTCCGATGGCTCGCCCGTCACGGCGCAGGATTTCGAATTCTCGTTCAAGCGCGTGGAAGATCCGAAGACCGCCGCGAAATATGCGAACATCCTCTACCCGATCAAGAACGCGGAAATGGTCAACACCGGCAAGGCCGATCCGAAGGAACTCGGCATCAAGGCCGTCGATGACAAGACGTTCGAGATCACCCTCGAGCGCCCGACCCCCTTCTTCCTTGAACTTCTTGCTCACCAGACTGCCCTGCCTGTCTCCAAGGCAAGCCTTGAGAAGAACGGCGCCGATTTCGTCAAGCCAGGCACGATGGTGTCGAACGGGGCCTTCCAGCTCGTCAGCCATGTGCCGAACGACAGCCTCGTTGTCCAAAAGAACCCCAATTTCTGGGATGCCGCCAACGTCAAGCTCGACAAGGTGATCTTCTACCCGATCGACGACCAGGCCGCATCCGTCCGCCGCTTCGAGGCGAAGGAAATGGATCTCGTCTACAACTTCTCCGCCGACCAGATCGAGCGGCTGCGATCGGCCTACAAGGACCAGGTGCACGTGTCGCCGACGCTTGCGACCTATTATTACGTCTTCGATGGCCGCGAGGCTCCCTTCAACGACGTTCGTGTCCGCCAGGCCCTGTCCATGGCCGTCGACCGCGATTTCCTGGCCAAGAAGATCTATAGCGGGTCGCAGCTTCCCGCCTATTCGCTGGTGCCGCCGGGCATGGCGAACTATGGCGAACCTGCCAAAGCCGATTTCGCAGAACTTTCCCAGCTCGACCGCGAAGACAAGGCGATCGAACTGATGAAGGAAGCCGGTTACGGTGAAGGCGGCAAGCCGCTGAATATCGAGGTCCGCTACAACACCAACCCGAACCACGAACGTGTCGCCACCGCCGTTGCCGACATGTGGAAAAACACGTTCGGTGCCAAGGTGACGATGAGCAATCTCGATGTCTCCTCGCACTACGCCTATCTCCAGGAAGGCGGCAAGTTCAACGTGGCACGTGCCGGCTGGGTTGCCGATTATGCCGATCCGGAAAACTTCCTCGCCTTGAACCTCTCGACCAACAAGACCTTCAATTACGGGCATTACGAGAGCAAGGAATTCGACGATCTGATGAAGAAGTCGTATGCGGAAACGGATCCGGCTGCGCGATCGAAGATCATGCATGAGGCGGAAACAATCCTGATGCGCGACCAGCCGATTGCTCCCTTCCTGACCCAGGCCGATCTGTGGCTTGTTTCGGACCGCATCAAGGGCTGGCAGGACAATGCTGCCAATGAACACCTGAGCCGCTTCCTGAGCGTTTCCGAATAATCGACACGGGATGGCGTCCGACAGCGTTTCGGACGCCATCCCGCAGGAGACTACTGCATGCTGTCTTTTATCCTGCGCCGCCTTGCGAGCGCCGTCCCGACGCTTTTCATCGTCGTGACGATCTCCTTCTTCCTGATGCGTTTTGCTCCGGGCGGTCCCTTTAACCTGGAACGTCCGCTGCCACCCGCAACGATGGAAAACATCATGCGGACCTACCAGCTAGACCAGCCGTTATGGCGTCAATATCTCACCTATATCGGC
Organism: Neorhizobium sp. AL 9.2.2; assembly: GCF_013317225.1. NCBI lineage: Bacteria > Pseudomonadati > Pseudomonadota > Alphaproteobacteria > Hyphomicrobiales > Rhizobiaceae > Neorhizobium > Neorhizobium sp. AL 9.2.2. Next base: position 458,880 of record NZ_JAALXU010000009.1, on the reverse strand, counting down.
AATGCCGTGCAGGGTGATTTCGGTCCAAGCTATATCTACAAGGACAACACCGTCGCGGAACTGATCGGAAAAGGCCTTCCCTACTCCATTGAACTCGGTTTCTACGCTCTGCTTCTTGCCCTGATTGGCGGCGTGACGCTCGGCACGATCGCGGCCCTGCGCCAGAACAGCGTGCTCGATTTTTCCATCATGACGCTCGCGACGATGGGTACGACGATCCCGAATTTCGTCGTCGGCCCGGTTTTGACGCTGATTTTCGCAATTCTTCTTGCGCTGTTGCCGGCCGGTGGCTGGGGAGATGGTTCGTTCTCGTTCCTGCTCCTGCCGATGATCGCACTGGCGCTGCCGCAGCTTGCCGTTTTCGCCAGGCTGACGCGCGGATCGATGATCGAGGCGCTGCATGCCGACCATATCCGCACCGCGCGCGCTTATGGCCTTCCGGCAAGGATCGTCGTCATCACGCATGCCATGCGCGGCGCCATGCTGCCGGTCGTCTCCTATCTCGCACCCTGTGCCGCCGCATTGATGACCGGCTCGGCCGTCGTCGAGACCATCTTCACCATTCCGGGCGTCGGCCGTTATTTCGTGCTCGGCGCGCTCAATCGTGACTATACGCTGGTCATGGGCACCGTCGTCCTGATCGCCATCTTTGTTATCGTCTTCAATCTCCTGGTCGACCTTCTCTACGGCCTGCTCGATCCGAGGGTCCGTCATGACTGATATCGCCAACGATCCGCCTTCCACCCCGCCCCAGAGCACAAGCCGCAGTCTTTTCCAGCTTGCCGCCATCCGCTTCCGTCGCAACAAGGCGGCGATGGGCGGCTGCGTGATGCTCGTTCTGATCGCGCTCTTTTCCTATCTCGGCCCACTTTTTGTGCCTCATAGCTATGACCAGGTCTTTTCTTCCTATGTGACGGTGGCGCCAAGTCTCGAGCCGCGGCCAGACGAGGCATCGCTGGAGGGCGCCATGCAAGGCGTCGCGACTCGCGCCCGCGTCAACCTCGACGCGTTCGAGGTGACGGGCCAGATCTTTTCCGCGACCATCAGCGCCGAGGATCCGATCGACCCACGCACGACGCGTTATTTCGACCGTGCCAACGAGTTCGACGACACCAAGGTAGTGGCGACCGAAAAAGACGGGCGCGTTCTCAAGGTCGAAGGGAATGTCAGCCGGGAATACTTCCTGTTCGGCACGGATCCGAACGGCCGCGACCTGCTTGCCCGTGTCATGCTCGGCGGCCAGATCTCGATTGCCGTCGGCGTGCTGGCCAGCCTCGTCTCGCTTGGCATTGGCGTGCTCTACGGCGCGACCGCGGGTTATCTTGGCGGCCGTGTCGACAATGTCATGATGCGCTTCGTCGAAATCCTCTACTCTCTCCCCTTCGTCTTTCTCGTCGTCGTCCTGGTCGTCTTCTTTGGTCGTTCCTTCATCCTGATCTTCCTGGTGATCGGTGCTGTGGAATGGCTCGACATGGCGCGCATCGTGCGAGGCCAGACGCTGGCGCTGAAGCGCCGGGAATTCGTGGGCGCTGCCCAAGCGCTCGGCCTGAGCGACTGGCAAATTATCCGCCGGCATATCATCCCGAACACGATCGGACCGGTGATCGTCTTCGTCACCGTCGTGGTTCCGAAGGTAATCCTCCTGGAAAGCTTTCTGTCTTTCCTCGGGCTCGGGGTTCAGGCGCCACTGACCAGCTGGGGCGCTCTGATTTCGGAAGGCGCCAACAATATCCAGTCGGCACCCTGGCTCCTGATCTTTCCCTCTATCTTCTTCGTGGCAACGCTGTTTTCGTTGAACTTTATCGGCGACGGCCTGCGCGACGCGCTCGACCCGAAGGATCGCTGACATGACCGATCAAAAAGACACCATTCTCTCGATCCGCGACCTGAGAGTGAATTTCACGACGCCGGATGGCACGGTCAATGCGGTCAAGGGCATCGGCTTCGATGTCCGTGCCGGCGAGACGCTCGCCGTCGTCGGCGAAAGCGGCTCCGGCAAGAGCCAGACGATGATGGGCATTATGGGCCTGCTCGCTGGAAACGGCACCGTCACTGGCTCCGCCGCCTATCGGGGCAAGGAACTGGTCGGACTGCGAAATAACGAGCTCAACAAGATCCGCGGTGCCAAGATCACGATGATCTTTCAGGAACCGATGACCTCGCTCGATCCGCTTTACACGATCGGCCGCCAGATCGCCGAACCGATCGTCTACCACCGCGGCGGCAGCCGGAAAGCGGCCCGCAGCCGCGTGCTGGAACTCTTGGAACTGGTCGGCATTCCCGATTCCGCCCGCCGCATTGACAGTTACCCGCATGAACTGTCCGGCGGCCAGCGGCAGCGCGTCATGATCGCCATGGCGCTTGCCAACGAACCCGACGTCCTGATCGCCGACGAGCCGACGACGGCGCTTGATGTGACGGTCCAGGCGCAGATATTGAAACTGCTGCGCTCGCTCCAGGAGCGTTTCGGCATGGCGATTGTGCTGATCACCCACGATCTCGGCATTGTCCGGCATTTTGCCGAACGTGTCGTCGTCATGCGGCGCGGCGAAGTGGTGGAACAGGGAGCCACATCACAGATCTTCGAGGCTCCGACTTCCGCCTATACCCGCATGCTGATCGATGCCGAACCGCAGGGTCGCAAGCAACCGCCGGCGGAAAACGCGCCGATCATCCTGGAGGGACGCGATGTCACGGTCGATTTTCCGATCGGCCGCGGACTTTTTTCGAAGGGTCCAAAGAGTTTCCGGGCCGTCGACGGCGTCACCGTCAAGCTCAGGCAGGGCCAGACGATCGGTATCGTTGGTGAGTCCGGCTCGGGGAAGTCGACGCTTGGGCGCGCGCTGCTCCGGCTTCTCCACAGCGATGGTCATTACCGCTTCGACAAGACCGACATCTCCGGCTTCGACCGTCGGCAGATGCGGTCCCTGCGCAAGGAGATGCAGCTCGTCTTCCAGGATCCCTTTGGGTCTCTCTCGCCGCGTCAGACAGTCGGCGAGATCATCACCGAAGGTCTGCTCGTCCACGAGCCTTCGCTGAACAAGGCGGATCGAGACCGGCGTGCGATCGCCGCCCTGACCGAAGTCGGGCTCGATCCCCAGGCGCGCAATCGCTACCCGCACGAATTTTCCGGCGGTCAGCGCCAGCGCATCGCGATTGCCCGCGCGATGATCCTCAAGCCGCGTGTGGTTATCCTCGACGAACCGACCTCGGCACTCGACCGGTCGGTGCAGGGACAGGTGATCGACCTCTTGCGCAAGCTGCAGTCCGACCACAACCTTTCCTACGTCTTCATCAGCCACGACCTTGCCGTGGTCAGGGCCATCGCGGATCATGTGATCGTCATGAACAACGGAAAGATTGTTGAGGAAGGCGATACGGACGCGATCTTTGACGCCCCGAAAGCCGATTACACAAGGGCGCTGATCGGAGCCGCTTTCAGCATCTGAGTCGCCACTATCAGCAATATGCCCACCGTCGTTGTCTTCGAACCGCGGCGCAGTGTCGAGAAAGACACGTATCCGCCTGATCGCCGGCGGGGCGCCATGGACGGCTGCTCGAATCATGGGTTGGTTCCGTCGTGTGAGTTGCCGGCATGAAAGGGCACGGCTGCAGCCGCCCATCACGTCGCCACAAGAAGGCGTGAATTATTCAATCAAGAGGTCACTGCTTCCGGTTATCTTCTTGCGTCACCGTCCCAATATTTCTAGGAAAATTGTCGGACGCACGGAGAAGCTCACTATGGCCACGCGCGGACCGGACGCGCCCTCCCTCTTCCACCAGTCATGGCATTGCCGACGGTTTGAGCGGGTTCGGCGCACGATTAGCACGCGGGTCGGGAGGTCCGCATCCCAGGAGACTGACATGACATTGAAGACAATCACTGCGGCACTCGCTGCCACATTCGCATTCGCCCCGCTTGCCTACGCAGACATCACGGTCGGCCTCATCGCGCCGCTGACCGGCCCGGTTGCTGCGATCGGCGCGCAGATCAAGAACGGCGCGGAAACCGCGGTCGAGGAAATCAACAAGAAAGGCGGCGTCAACGGCGAGAAGATCGTGCTCAAAATTGTCGACGATGCCGGCGAACCCAAGCAGGGCGTATCTGCCGCCAATCAGCTGATCGCCGACGATATCCGTTTCGTGGTTGGCCCTGTCACATCGGGCGTCTCTATCCCCGCCTCGGTCGCGTTTGCCGAAAACGGTGCACTGATGGTTACCCCGACAGCGACTTCGCCGGAACTGACCGCGCGTGGGCTTTCCACCGTGTTTCGCACCTGCGGCCGGGACGACCAGCAGGCGGACGTTGCCGCGAAATTCGTGGTCGAGAAATTCAAGGACAAGAAGATCGCCATCCTCAACGACAAGGGGCAGTATGGCAAGGGTCTCGCCGATGCCTTCAAGGCATCGCTGAATGCGGCCGGCATCACGGAAGTCTTCAACGACGCGCTGACGGCGGGCGACAAGGATTTTAGCGCGCTGGTGACACGCCTGAAGTCGGAAGGCACCGAAGTCCTCTATTTCGGCGGCTATCACCCGGAAGCAGGCCTTCTGGTGCGCCAGATGAAGGATGCCGGCATGAATGTGCAGTTGATCGCGGGTGACGGCCTTTCCAACAGCGAGTTCATCACCACCGGCGGCGACGCAGCCAACGGCACGATCTTCACCAACGCTGCCGACGCGCTGAAGAATGCTGACAGCAAGGCCGCGGCCGATGCGTTCATTGCAAAGAAGATCCCTGCCGAAGCCTTTACCCTCAACGCCTATGCAGCCGTCGAGGTCATCGCCGCCGGCATCGCCAAGGCTGGCAGCACCGACGACGCTGAGGCAGTTGCTGCAGCGCTCAAGGATGGCACCGGTATCAAGACTGCCATTGGCGAACTGACCTACGGTGAAACCGGCGATCTCAGCTCGCAGAGCTTTTCCGTCTACAAGTGGGAAGACGGAAAGACGGTTGTGGCCGAATAAGGCCGCTCCGGATCTGTATTGCGACGGGCGCCCTAGGCGCCCGTTTGCTTGCCGTCGGTGCACTATCCGTCGATTGTCGCCCGAAGCGACGGCGGATGCAACCAGGTCTCTTTTCTCAAAGTCACTGATTTGACGACAGAAATCGCTCGTCATGCGCGTCACGCGTTCATGCTGCATGCGAAAAGAATAAGCGTCGAAATCGAGAATCAGCGGGGACGTTTGCGCTCCCTGCGTCACTGTCTGTTCCAGCGCATAGCAACGTGTATCGAAGCCTTTTCCCAGACCGCTAGATTGGCCTCTTGTCATAATGCTCTTGTCGCGTGTGATTTGCGGCGATAGTAGTGCATGGGACAGCTGCCTTCGGGCAGCTTGCCTGGGAGGGTTTGTAATGTCTGGTCTACTCGCCGTGTCGCGCGCTATCGACGCGATGAACACGCTTTTCGGTAAAGCCGTTTCATGGCTTTTGTTGGCGGCAGTGCTGATCAGCGCCATCAACGCAGTGACCCGAAAAGTCTTCAATCTGAGCTCAAATGCCTGGCTCGAGGCGCAATGGTACCTTTTCTCCGCAGCCTTCCTGTTGGCGGCGGCCTGGACATTGCTGAGCAGCGAGCACGTCAAGGTCGATCTGGTCTATGGCCAGCTCCCCAGACGGGCGCAGCTTTGGATCGAGGTGTTCGGGACAATCTTCTTCCTGATGCCGTTCTGCCTCGTCACCATCTACCTGTCCTGGCCGATCGTCATCGCCAAATATGTGAGCGGAGAGGTCTCCAACAATACCGGTGGGCTGGTGCTGTGGCCAGTCTGGGCCATGATCCCGATTGGTTTCGGCCTGCTGGCACTCCAGGGACTGTCGGAACTGATTAAACGGCTAGCGATCCTCAGCGGTGCGATGCCCGACGCCGTCGCTCTCGCCGACGCCGAAGCGCAAGCGCTCTAATTCGTAGCAGGATACGCTCATATGTTTGCATTCTTTGCGGAAAATCTCGCGCCGATCATGTTTCTATCACTGATCGTCGTGTTGCTGCTTGGTTATCCGGTTGCCTTCGCACTCGCCTTTGTCGGCTTTGTCTTCGGTTTCATCGGCATCGAAATGGGCCTTTTGCCCATCAACCTTTTCGGAGCGATCCCTGACCGCATCTTCGGGCAGATGTCGAACGAGACGCTGCTCGCCATTCCTTTCTTCACCTTCATGGGGCTGATTCTCGAACGAAGCGGAATGGCCGAGGATCTGCTCGATACGATCGGCCAGCTGTTCGGCCCGATCCGCGGCGGGCTCGCCTTCGCGGTCATCTTCGTGGGCGCCATCCTTGCAGCCACCACAGGCGTCGTTGCGGCCTCCGTCATCTCGATGGGCCTGATCTCGCTGCCGATCATGCTGCGATATGGTTACGACCGACGGGTCGCGGCCGGCACGATCGCAGCGTCGGGAACGCTTGCCCAGATTATTCCGCCCAGCCTCGTGCTGATCATTCTGGCCGACCAGCTCGGCCGCTCGGTCGGCGACATGTACAAGGGCGCACTCGTGCCCGGTCTCATGCTGGTTGCCGCCTATACCGGCTACATCATCCTGATGTCTTTCCTGCGTCCGGCAAGCGTGCCGGCTCTTCCCATCGAGGCGCGATCGCTTCGTGGCTGGAAGCTTGTGGCCAAGGTCATCACCTCGCTCGTGCCGCCGCTCGTGCTGATCTTCCTCGTTCTCGGCACAATCTTTATCGGCCTTGCGACGCCGACCGAAGGCGGCGCGATGGGCGCAGTCGGTGCTCTGCTTCTTGCAGCCTTCAATCGCAAGCTTACGCTGGCGATGGTGAAGTCGGCCCTTTACGCGACAGCGAAACTGTCCTCCTTCGTGATCTTCATCTTGCTCGGCGCGCGCGTGTTTTCGCTGACCTTCTACGGTGTCGACGGTCACGTCTGGGTCGAGCACCTGATGACGTCGATCCCGGGCGGCGAGATCGGGTTCCTGATCGTTGCCAATCTGCTCGTATTCTTCCTGGCCTTTTTTCTCGATTATTTCGAGCTGGCCTTCATCATCATCCCGCTGCTGGCACCGGTTGCCGATGCGCTCGGCATCGACCTGATTTGGTTCGGCGTGATGCTGGCAATCAACATGCAGACCTCGTTCATGCATCCGCCGTTCGGGTTCTCGCTGTTTTACCTGCGCTCCGTCGCTCCGACACGGGCCTACAAGGATCGCATCACCGGTGCGACAATCCAGCCGGTCACATCCGGCCAGATCTACATGGGCTCCCTGCCCTACCTGGCGATCCAGCTTGTCATGGTCGTCGTCGTCATCGTCTTTCCGGGTCTCGTCACCCACTACAAATCAGGATCTGCCGTCGTCGATCCATCGACGATTGAGCTCAACGTACCGATGCCGGGTGCCGATGGCGCTAACCCGTTTGGAACACCGACCCAGCCATTCGGCGCACCGGAGCAGTCTTCCGGCGATCCCGCCGCCCCGGCCGTCGATATCCCTGCACCAGATTTCGGTTCCCCGACGCCAAGCTTCGGCGCACCGAAAAACTAGACACACGCTTTGATCGCACAGCGTGCGTTCGATACTGCCGAACCTGAGGAGGAGGAAACGCAATGACGGAAACCATCAACAGACGCAATTTCCTGACGAAAGGCGCAGTCGGAGGGGCGGCAACAGTCGCCGCGACCGCACTCGCCGCACCGGCGGTTGCCCAAGAACTGCCGAGCATCAAATGGCGCCTGACATCGGGCTTCCCGAACAACCTCGACACGATTTACGGCGGCGCAACCGTCATGGCGGAGACGCTGTCGAAGATCACCGACGGGAAATTCCAAATTCAGGTGTTTCAGGCCGGCGAACTCGTACCCGGACCGCAGGCGATCGATGCGGTGAAGGCGAACACCGTCGAAATCGCTCATACCTGCGGATACTATTTCACCGGCAAGGATCCGACATTTGCGATCGGCTCGACCATCCCCTTCGGTCTCAATGGTCGTCAGCAGAACGCCTGGCTTTACCACGGCGGCGGCAACGAGGCTTATAACGAGTTTCTCTCTGCCTATGGCGTGGTTGGCATCCCCGGCGGGGCCACCGGTGCCCAGATGGGTGGATGGTTCCGCAAGGAGATCAAGGGCGTCGCCGACCTCAAGGGTGTCAAGATGCGCATCGCCGGTGTTGCCGGCGAAGTGATGTCTCGGCTCGGCGTGGTGCCGCAGCAGCTACCGGGGGGCGATATCTATCCGGCTCTCGAGCGCGGAACAATCGACGCGGCCGAGTGGATCGGCCCCTATGACGACGAACGCCTCGGCTTCTATCAGATTGCGCCGAACTACTACTATCCGGCCTATTGGGAAGGTGGCCTGACGATCCACTTCTTCATCAACAAGGCACAGTATGAGGGTCTGCCTCCCGCCTACAAGGCCGCACTCGATGCCGCCTGCAAGGCGGCGAACATCAACATGCAGGCACTCTACGATGTGAAGAACACCGCGGCGATCCGTTCGCTCGTCGGCAAGGGCGTCAAACTGCGACCGCTGCCACGCGATGTCATGGATGCCGCCTACAAGACGACGTTCGAACTCTACGCGGAATATAGCGCCAAGCACCCGGCATGGGCAAAGATCTATCCGGGCTGGAAGAAGTTCAGGGACGAGTCCTTCGAGTGGTTCCGCGTCGCCGAATACAGCTATGACAGCTACATGTACTCCGCCCAGGCCTCGGGCAAGTAACAAAACCGGAGGTCGGCTTTAAGGCCGGCCTCCGCACTTTTGGTAAGACTTAGCGAATGCATCGAGCTCCCTGCCTTGTTCACAGATTTGCAGGTGATTAAATATTTGACGTCAACGTTCTAGGCCAATCACCATGGTGACGAACCAAAGGCAAGACTTCACATCTCGACCTGCGAAACGTGGTTGAGGGCGATCAGCCACCTTCCTTCGCGCTTGCGCATCAGCCGCGTGTTCACTCCCGTCTGATTTCCCGCTGGGCGGATCAGCTCGTAGTTGCTGATGAGCTGCGCTGCGTCATCGCACAGGATTTCGATGCGGATATTGGAAAAGGTCAGCTGACCTTGCGAACCCTCGGACCCGCCATAATCGCTGATGTAATGGTCGAGCGTCGCCTGCCAATCCTTCTGGACGCGGCCGCGGGAAACAAAGACGACATCCGGGTTGGCAAAGCCAGCCATGTAGCCATGAAAGTTGCCGGTATTCCACGCTTGCTGCATGACGCCAATGACGTCGCGGATGGCCTGTTTTTCATCATCCTGCGTCATCATGAGCCTCCTTATTATCCAGCGGATCATTGTCCTGGATGGTCTTTACCTTCTGCTGCTGACGCCTGACCAAAACCTCCTGCGCAGCGGACACCAAATGCCGCCTCAGCGCGTTTTCGGCGGCTTTCGCATCCTGCTCGAGAACCGCGTCAACGATTTGCTGATGCTCGTCACACGATCGTTTCAGACGCCCTACGTCCTTCAGCTGATATTTCCGGAAGGGTGCAAGCTTCAACCGCAGCGTTTGCGCTGCACTGATCAGATCCCTGTTGTGGCAACCCTGAAACAGCAGACTGTGAAACTCCGTGTTGACGGCGTTGTAGCCAACGTGGTCTCCATCCTGTGCGAGGCCGTTCATCTCACGATGCATGGCTTCCAGCTCAGCCCGTTCGCGCATCGTCATGCGCTGGGACGACAGCCTGCCGCATGTCGCTTCCAGTTCCGCCATGGCCTCGAACATTTCGTCGATGCGCTCCGTAGAAATCTGGGTGACAATGACGCCCTTAAATGCTTCCCGCTCGGCCAGTCCCCGGCCGCACAGGATGCGAAGAGCCTCACGGACGGGCGTGCGAGACACCTGGAACTGGACCGCGAGAGAGTTCTCGTCGAGCCTCGATCCAGCAGCAATTTCCCCGGTAATCACAGCTTCTTCCAGCTGGTCGGCGATAACATCGCTACGAGCTTTTTTCAGTGGCGTCCGTCCATCCAGCATAGGTTTCCTTCCCCACAAGGTCACACACCATCCTATCGCGACGAAAGTAAATTACACAACTGACTTGCCATGCACCCGAATAATATACAATGTGTCCACAGAGGACGGGATTGTATCCCAAAGGGACGTTGGAGGCAATTTGAGTGGAGATAGACAATGGTCCTGTCTCCGCTGCCGCCTTCACACGAGGAGTGAGTGAAGCAAATGACATTTACCACTCGACCGGAACTGCGCGGCACCTTTGGGGCAGTTTCGTCGACCCACTGGCTGGCTTCGACCGTTGGTATGTCTATTCTCGAAAAAGGGCACACGGCGTTCGATGCGGCCGTGGCAGCTGGTTTCGTACTGCAGGTGGTGGAGCCGCACCTGAACGGCCCCGGCGGCGAAGTTCCCATTATCGTCACCCCAGCGGGCGCCGATGCTCCGGTTGTCATTTCCGGTCAGGGCCCATCTCCTGCGAGGGCGACCATTCAGTATTTCAAGGAACTTGGTCTGGACATCATTCCCGGGACAGGGCTTCTCGCAGCCTGTATCCCGGGCGCTTTTGGCGCGTGGCTGACGCTTTTGCGGGACTACGGACAGGCTGGACTCGAGGAGGTTCTTGCCCCGGCGATCTACTATGCAAGGACTGGTCACCCGCTGGTGCCGCGCATCGCAAACACGATCGCATCGATGCAGGAGCTGTTTCAGACGCACTGGCCAACATCGGCCGCCGTCTATCTGCCAGGCGGTGCCCTGCCCCAGTCGGGCAAGCTCTTTCGCAACCCGCACATTGCAGACATGTACCAACTGATCCTCGATCAGACGAAATCGGCCGGCAGCCGCGAGGCGAGGATCAATGCCGCCCTGGATTTCTGGTATCGCGGACCGGTTGCCGAACAGATCGAGCAGTTCTGCGAAACGCAGGAAGTATGGGATGTCTCAGGCCGACGACACAAGGGCCTGATCACAGCGCAGGACATGGCAGACTATACGCCATCGATCGAGAAGCCGGCGGCGGTAACTTACGGCGATTGTGAAGTGTTCAAATGCGGACCTTGGTCTCAAGGGCCGGTCCTCTTGCAGATGTTGCAGATCCTCAAGGGAACCGACATCGCGGACCTTGACCCGATGGGCTCAGAGTTCGTGCATCTCGTTGTTGAAACCGCGAAGCTTGCCATGGCTGATCGCGAGGCCTGGTACGGCGATAGCGTCGACGTGCCGATGGCGACACTCCTGTCTGCAGATTACGCCGACATCCGTCGCGCTCTGATTGGTCGCTCTGCATCTCTTGAGGTGCGTCCAGGCTCGCCTGACGGTCGCAACCCCAACCTGCCGCCCCTGCGCGCTGTGGGTACAATTATGCAGCCCGGGCTTGGCGGCGGCGAGCCGACGGTCGCGCGCGAGCAGCCGTTGCCCAACGACCGGCAGGGTGAACCGGCGCTGACCCGCGAGGGTGCTCAGCGCGGCGATACCGTGCAAGTCAGCACTATCGACCGATGGGGCAACATGGTTTCTGCCACGCCGTCCGGCGGGTGGTTCCAATCGAGCCCCGTCATTCCAGGTCTCGGCTTCAGCCTCACGACCCGCGGCCAGATGTTCTGGTTGGAGGAGGGTCTCAACTCGTCGCTGATGCCATCGACAAGACCCCGCACGACCTTAACGCCCACCACCGTCTTCCGCGATGGCAAGCCCTACATGGCGTTGGGAACTCCGGGCGGAGATCAGCAGGACCAGTGGCAGTTGATCATGCTGCTGCGCCACTTGCACAAGGGAATGAACCTGCAGGAGGCGATCGATGCTACGTCATTCCATACCGATCACCTGCCGAGCTCCTTCTGGCCGCGAGAAATCAGCCTCGGTGCGGTGACGCTTGAATCACGCTTCTCCAACTCGGTCTGCGAAGAGCTGGCTGCACGCGGTCACAAAATAACGGTCGGCGACGCGTGGTCGGAAGGGCGTCTGTCGGCAGTTGCCCGCGAAATGGACGGTGACGTGCAACTCGTAAAGGCCGGCGCCAATCCGCGGGGCGTACAGGGCTACGCCGTTGCCCGATGAATGAGACTTTTCGAATAAGAGAGGGAATAGCGATGAAACCACACTATCTCGCACTGGCCGCCACACTGGCGCTTGCAGGCATTCAGGCAACGGCCGCCCCGGCGGCCGCACAATCGACGCTCAATATCGGCCTTCAGGACGATCCGGATACGCTCGACCCCGCAACCAACTGGAGCTTCGTTGGTCGCCACGTTCTTCAGTCGCTGTGTGACAAGATCGTCGATATCGATGAGAAGGGTGAGATCATCCCGATGCTGGCTGCCAGCTGGAAATGGGGTGACGACAGCAAGACATTGACGCTGAAACTGCGCGACGATGCCGTCTTTCATGACGGAACGAAGGTCGACGCCGCCGCCATCAAGTACAATCTCGAGCGGGCTCTCAATGCCAAGTTCTCGCGCCGCAAACCCGAAATCAGCTCCATCAGCACCGTCGACGTAGTCGATCCGACAACCGTCCAGATCAACCTGAAACAGCCATCGGTACCACTGCTGGCAGCTCTCAGCGACCGTGCCGGGATGATCGTTAGCCCGACTGCAGCTGAAAAGCTCGGTGAGAAGTTCACCGATGCTCCCGTCTGTTCAGGCCCCTACACCTTCGCCGAACGCGTGATCCAGGACCGCATTGTCCTTGCGAAATTCCCAAAATACTACAACGCCGACAAATACCACTTCAATCGGCTCGTTTATCGCGGCATGCCCGACTCGAACGTGCGGCTGCTCAACCTTCGTTCCGGCCAGCTCGATCTGATCGAACGGCTCGCTGCGACCGAAGTCGAAGCCGTGAAGGCGGATTCATCGTTGGCCGTGGAGCCGGTCGTCGGACTTGGATATTACGGCGTGACATTCAGCATTGGTGGCGAGGGGGCTAACCTCGATGCCGGCAAGAAGGCAGCAATCCGCGAGGCGTTCAGCCTTGCAATCGACCGCCAGGCCATCAGCGATGTCGTATTCGACGGTCAGGCGAGCATCGGCAACCAGCCGTTCCCGCCGTCAAACCAATACTACGATAAGAATTTCCCGCTTCCGGAGCGGGATCTGGACGCTGCCAAGAAGAAGATGCAGGAAGCCGGCGTCGAATCCGTCGATCTTGAACTTCTGGTGCCCACTGACGCCGAACGTCAGCAGGTTGCCCAGCTTATCCAGGCGATGGTTGCCGAAGTCGGAATTAACGTCTCGATCAAGCCGACAGAGCTGATGACCCTGCTCGACGTTGCTCGCCAGGGCAAGTTCCAATCGCATCTCGTCGGCTGGAGCGGACGCGTCGATCCAGACCTCAACATCACGCCGATGCTGTCTTGCGGTGCTCCGACCAATGACGCGCATTACTGCAACGAGGAACTCGACGCGATCCTGGCGAAAGCCCGCGCATCGGGAGACGTCGAGACCCGCAAGGCAGAATACAGCAAGGCAATCGCGATCCTCCAGAAGGACCTTCCGATCGTCTACATGTATCATTCGCAGTGGATCTTCGCGCACAATTCCAACATCACCGGCCTTGCGCCCGCTCCGGATGGCATCATCCGCCTGAGTGGTGTGAGCCGGAAGAATTGATGGCTTAAGGCTGTAATGAGCACCTCACCTGATCTCATCCAAGACAAGTCAGCCCGATCGGATCGGGCTGACGACCACGCGGCCTTGGTGCTGCGGGTCGATGATCTGCGTGTCGTCTTTGAAGACGACACGCGTACCGTCACTGCCGTCGACGGCGTTAGTTTTGACGTTCGAAAAGGGCGCACGCTCGCGATCGTTGGCGAGTCCGGCAGCGGCAAGAGCGTGACCTCCCTGGCCGTCATGCGCCTCCTCCCCGAACACACAGCACGCGTGTCTGGCAGCATCAATTTCGCCGGTCGCGAGTTGCTCGAGGAAACGACGAGCGGTATGCGCAGCCTGCGCGGCAACCGGATGGGAATGATCTTCCAAGAGCCTATGACCTCTCTCAATCCCTCCTATACGGTCGGCGAGCAAATCAACGAAGTCATCCTGCGTCACCGACAGATTTCGAAGAAAGAGGCGACAGAGCGCGGCATCGCCATGCTGAAGCTGGTGCGTATCCCATCACCGGAAACGCGTTACCGCCAGTATCCGCACAATCTCTCCGGTGGCATGCGCCAGCGCGTGATGATTGCCATGGCGCTTGCCTGCGAGCCGGAACTGTTGATCGCCGACGAACCCACGACGGCGCTGGACGTGACGATTCAGGCCCAGGTCCTCGAACTGATGGGGGAACTGCGGCAGAAGACCGGAACTGCCATCGTTCTCATCACCCATGATCTTGGCGTTGTCGCGGAATCCTGCGACGACGTGATCGTCATGTATGCCGGTCAGGTTGTCGAGCAATGCTCAGTCGAAGACCTCTTCACCTTTCCCCAGCATCCTTACACCGTTGGTCTTCTCGGATCGTTGCCGCGTCTGGACGAGAAGCGAGAACAGCTTGTCGCCATCACCGGCACGGTCCCGGACATGGCCAACCCACCGTCCGGTTGCCGGTTTCGGGCGCGATGTCCGTTCAGCATCGACAAATGCGCCGAAATGCCCACCCTGATGGAAATATCCCCAGGTCACCTCAGCCGCTGCTGGCGTGCGCCATTGCAGGACCTCGTCCCATGAGTGAAGCCCTCTTGAAAACCAAGACGCCGATCATCGAGGCGCGTCACCTTGGCAAGAATTTCGTCGTCAAGCGCAGCGTCTTCGGCCGGCCCTTGGCGTCCGTCGGCGCTGTCGACGACGTGTCGTTGTCCCTGATGCCCGGCGAGACGCTGGCAATCGTCGGCGAATCCGGTTGCGGGAAGTCGACGCTCGGCCGGTTGTTGATGCGCCTCATCCAGCCGACCGACGGTCAGGTCCTGATCGATGGTCAGGATATCACCAACATCAGCCATGCGGCGATGCGCCGGCAGCGCCGGCATGTGCAGTTGATCTTCCAGGACCCTTACGCTTCGCTCAATCCGCGCATGACGATTGCCCAGACAATCGGCGAACCGCTGATGCTGCACGATATCGTGCCGCCAATCGAGCGGGCTCGACGCGTTGCGGAACTGCTCGAAATGGTCGGCCTTCGTCCAGAGCAGGCCAGCCGATATCCGCATGAATTCTCTGGCGGCCAGCGTCAGCGCGTGGTGATTGCGCGTGCGCTTGCCTCCGAACCGAAGGCAATCATCTGCGACGAGGCCGTGTCTGCCCTCGACGTGTCGATCCAGGCGCAGGTCCTGAACCTTCTGAAGAGCCTGCAGAACCGATTGGGTCTGGCGTTCATCTTTATTTCGCACGATCTGAGCGTCGTGAAACACATCGCCGACCGCGTTGCGGTCATGTATCTCGGCAAGATCGTCGAGATCGGGACGTCGGACGAAATCTTCGCGACCCCGCGCCATCCCTATACCCGGGCGTTGCTGTCTGCCATTCCGGTCGCCGCCCCGCCCAGCCAGCAGCGTTCGAAGGAAGCGCGCCTGCATGGCGATCTGCCAAGCCCGATGTCGCCTCCGCAAGGTTGCAGGCTGCATACGCGATGTCCCCACGCGCGACCCGAATGCACGGCGGTCAGCATGGCGCTCGATGTTGAGGCAAGCGGCCATGCGAATGCCTGTGCGTTCTGGCGAGAGCTACCCGAACTCGATACGGCCGAGATCACCCGAGAACCTCGCGATCCGAAGCTGGAAAAGCTGTTTGCGGCCTTCGAAGCGATGGCGGCAGCCCGGATGACGACCACGCCCTCCTCAACCGTGACCGGAGGCTAATTCCTTGACCTCGCTTCTTGCACGTCGTCTGCTGCAGCTCATTCCGACCATCGTCTTGCTGTCGCTGATCATCTTCTCGCTCCAGCATCTGCTTCCTGGTGACCCGGCGCTTGTGCTTGCGGGTGAAAGTCCGGACGAAGCGACGCTAGCCGCAATCCGCGCCCAGTATCATCTCGATCAGCCCTTGCTCGTGCAATATCTCTACTGGGTGAAGGGCGTCCTGACCGGCGACCTTGGGCAATCCATGCGCCATAATCGCCCGGTTCTCGAACTTATCCTTCTGAAGCTGCCCGTGACACTGCAGCTCGCCGTGATGGGAATTGTCCTTGCTTTGGTGTTTGGCATTACCGGAGGTGTAATTTCGGCGCTGCGCCAGAACACTCCGGTCGATTACGCCACCAATGTCGTCTCGCTGGCCGGCATCTCGCTGCCGAATTTCTGGCTTGGCATCATGCTGATCATGTTCTTCTCGGTGTACCTTGGCTGGCTTCCCGCCTCCGGCTTCGTCAGCCCGTGGGAAGACCTGAAGATGAACCTGATGACGACGATCATGCCCGCCTTCGTTCTGGGCACCGGGATCGCCGGCGTCATCATGCGCCATACCCGCGGCGCCATGTTGCAGGCGCTGGAAAGCGACTATGTCCGCACCGCCCGGGCCAAAGGTCTAAGCGAGTGGGTCGTCGTATTTAAGCACGCAATGCGTAACGCGCTGACGCCTATCATCACGCTCGGTGCGCTGGAGTTCGGCGCCCTGCTATCCGGCGCCGTGCTGACGGAACAGATCTTTACGATCCCCGGCTTCGGGAAGCTGATCGTCGATGCGGTCTTCACGCGCGATTATCCTGTGGTCCAAGGCGTGGTGCTTGTCACCTCGCTGTTCTACATCACCCTCAACCTGCTGGCCGACATCGGGTATATCCTTGTTAACCCGAGACTGAGAGGCTGACCGTGCCAACGATCGCAACGACCAAACCTGCTGTCTCCCCCAAGATCAGCCCCGTCACGAACTTTTTCCATGGTCGCCTGTGGCGACGCCTGTCGAAGCGCAAGAGTGCGCTCGTCGGCCTTTTCGTGGTGCTGTTCGTGGTGGCCGTCGCCATTCTTGCCCCCCTGCTTGCACCCTACGATCCGGCATCCCAGAGCTGGACGGCGGTTCGCAAGGCACCGTCAATGGCGCATCTGTTCGGCACGGACGAAGCTGGCCGCGACATACTTTCCCGCATCATCTGGGGCACCCGCGCTTCGTTGCTGGCAGGCCTTACATCGGTCGGGATCGCGATGGCAATCGGCGTGCCCCTCGGGCTTGCGGCAGGTTTTCTCGGCGGCGTGGTCGATGGCTTTATCAGCCGGTTTACGGATGCCATGCTCGCCTGTCCGTTCCTGATCCTTGCAATCGCGCTGGCCGCTTTTCTCGGTCCAAGCCTGACGAATGCGATGCTCGCAATCGGCATCACCGCCATGCCGCTCTTTATCCGACTGACCCGGGGTCAGGTTCTTTCGATCCGAGCCGAAGAGTATATCGAAGCGGCAAGTGCCGTGGGCAATCCACGTTGGCGGATCGCGGTTCGTCATATCCTGCCGAATATTCTTCCCCAGTTGATGGTACAGGCGACCCTGACGATCGCATCCGCGATTATCGCCGAAGCCAGCATGTCCTTCCTCGGCCTCGGCTTGCAGCCGCCGGCACCATCCTGGGGCTCCATGCTGAATTCCGCCCAACGGTTTATGAGCAACGCTCCCTGGATGGCGCTATGGCCGGGCATGGCAATCTTCATGACCGTACTGTCGTTCAACCTGCTCGGCGACGGTCTGCGCGACGCGCTTGATCCACGCTCCCGGTAGGCAGGAACAGCGGCGGTACCGCCGTTTGGCAAGCCGGGAGCTTTCACGGAACGACGATGAGCGAGCACGCGTTTCTTCACGTGCGTTTGGGATTGTTTCTCGAGGCATAGTGCCAACGCAGCGAGGACGTTGGAGACGGCAGGCAGACGAAATAGGAAGCGGGCCGTGTCCTACTCGACAGTCTGCGTCGGAGGCTAACACCGTCCCGTCAGAGACCCAGTCCCCAACGCTGCGCAGAAGCGAGAAGACCAAAAAGCCGATCTCACCCCTTTTCCGTCGTGTTAAAGAAGATCTGCACACAAAGACGTGCATCCAGGCGTTTTGAACAGAAACCTATTAAGGCCATTCGCTGGAAAGATCTGGAAGGACGCCTTGCAGCTGTTGCCAACAGCTTCAAGGGGGGTCTGGACCTAGTATGAATTCCCGAAGTGCGTCTGATCTACTGTCAGAAAATTACGCTCTCCAGCCTTTGTAAGGTATGGTGTTTTGTTCAAGCCTTCAGTGACAAATCAGTCGTCGCGTCGCGGATCCAGCGCGTCGTTGAGTCCGTCGCCCAACAGATTGAAGCCCATGACGAGCAGGATGATCGCGACACCCGGCCAGATAGCCATCCAGGGTGACTCCGTCAGGAACTGCCGGGCGACATCGAGCATGGTTCCCCATGATGGAGACGGTGGACGTTGGCCGAGGCCAAGAAAGGCGAGGCTGGCTTCGGCAAGAACCGCAGTTGCCATGGTAATCGTCGCCTGGACGATGATCGGTGCCATAGCGTTCGGCAGGATGTAGGTCAGCATGATCTTCCTGTGCGGCACTCCCAGCAGGCGGGCGGCGTCGACATAGTCTTCGGCCTTGACCGTCATGACCTGCCCGCGCGTCAGGCGCACAAAAATCGGCATGGCCGATATCCCGATCGCGATCATCGCGTTTTCAAGGCTTGCACCGAGAAAGGCGGCAAACGCGATCGCCAGCACCAGAAAGGGGCATGCGAGAAGCGCGTCCGTAATGCGCGAAATCACCATGTCGACGAGGCCGCCGAAATAGCCGGCGATCATGCCGAGGGGGACGCCGATGGCGATGGCGATGGCGACGGACACAATGCCGACAAGCAGTGAAGCCCGCGTGCCATAGATGATACGCGTCAGGATATCGCGGCCAAGGTCGTCCGTGCCGAACCAGTGAGCAACTGTCGACCCCTGCCGGATTGCCATCCAGTCGGACGCATTGGGCTGGTAGGGCGCGATCAGAGGCGCTGCAATCGCGACCAGCACGAAGAACAGGATGATCGTTCCGCCGATCATCACGCCGGGCTGGCGCAGGCACCGTGAAAGCACCGACTTTCTTGCACCTGACGTGCTCGGTAACTGAAGCGTGGCGTTCAACGTGTTCATCCGCGCAACCTCGGGCTTAGAATGACATAGGCAATATCGGCGAGAAGGTTCATCAGCAGGAAGAGTGCTGCCGAGCAGAGAACCACAGCCTGGACCACAGCGTAATCGCGGCTGAAAACACCATCGACGATCATCTTGCCAAAGCCCGGTATCCCGAACACCTGTTCGGTCAATACGGCACCCGACAGGAGTTCGCCCAAGTGCAGCGTGCTCATCGTGACGACGGGGACAAGGCTGTTGCGCAGGACGTGCCGCACGACGACGATGCGCTCCTTCAAGCCCTTTGCGCGGGCGGTGCGGACGTAGTCCTGCTTCAGCACCTGCAGCATTGCGCTTCTCGTATGGCGCATGACAATGGCCGCAGCAGCAGTTCCGAGCACTAGGCTGGGAAGAAGTGTGTGGCGCAGGTTTTCGAGAGGACTATCGAAGAAGGCGACGTAGCCGCCAGAGGGAAACCATCCGAGCGTGACGGCAAAAAGCAGGATCAGCATGATGCCGAGCCAGAAGCTTGGCACTGAAAGCCCGGCAAGGCCGATGATGCTGACGCCGTAATCGGCCGCCGTTCCGCGCTTCAGCGCTGCGATGATACCGGCCGGAATGCCGATAAGGGTCGCAAGGATCATTGCCATGACCGACAGCTGGATCGTGACCGGCAGTTTTTGCGCAATCATTTCGCCGATCGGAAGCCGGGTACGGATCGAGAGGCCGAAATCGCCTTGGACGATCCCGGCGAGCCACTTGCCGTATTGGACGTATAGCGGCTGATCGAGGCTGTACTTTTGCCGCAGATATTCGATGACGGCAGGATCGCGCTCCTCACCGGCCAGCGCGATTGCCGGGTCACCGGGCAGGAACTTTAACAGGCTGAAGACCAGGATCGAGACGAGCAGAAGTGTGGGTATGGCGATTGCCAGGCGACGCAGGACGTAGGAGAGCATGAGCTTTCTCGTGTGGTCCCGCCAGCACCACGGTCCGGCTGGCGGGATGATTTACACAATGCCCTGACGGGCTTGGGCTTACTTCGCAGGCTTTACGTCGGTCAGACGCAGGAGGCCGTCTGGATAAACCGTGATGCCGCCGACATCGGTGCGTGCCGCATAGAACCAGTTCGGGTGGTAAAGCGGAATCGTCGGCAGGTCGGCGAGGTAGATGCCTGTCGCCGTCCCGTAGAGAGCCTTACGCTTCTCGACGTCAGACGTCGCGCGCGCCTCTCCGAGGGCCTTATCCATTTCCGGGTTGCTATACTTGTTGACGTTCTGGCTGCCTTCCTTGCCGAAGAAGGAGATCAGTGTCGGGTCCGGATCGGCGCGGCCGCTCCAGTTGCCGATATAGGCCTGAAAGTTACCAGCGAGGTAGCGTTCGACGGCGGATGCCGTTTCGAGCGGAACCAGTTCGATCTGGAAGCCGGCTTCCCCCGCCATTGACTGGATGATCTGCGCCACGCGACCATCGGCGAGCGAGTTTTCGTAGGTGATTTCGACGACGGGTGCGTCGCCGCCGACTTCTTCAATGAGAGCCTTGGCCTTGTCGATGTCGCGGGCGGGAGCCGGATGCGCCTTGTCATAGAAAATGCTGGATGGCGGGATCATCTGATTGTCGGCAGAAAACTCGCCGGCAAAGGCAACCTTGTTGATGACGTTGCGGTCGATCGAGAGCTCAAGTGCCTGGCGAAGCCGTGGCTCCTTGCCAAGTGCGCCGCCCTTTTCGCCGTTGCCGACATTGATCATTAGATGCGAGACGGCAAGGCCGGGCGACGTGTGGAGCGCCAGCACCTTGTTGCCACGAACGGTGCCGAGGTCGGTTGGCGCAATGCGCTCGGCGATTTCGAGATCACCGGCCTGAAGCCGCGAAAGGCGGACGGTCGAGTCCGGAATATAGAGGTACTGGACGTCGTCGTAACCGATCGCCGCGGCATTCCAGTAGCCGTCGAATTTTTCGAGTGAGATCACGTCGCGCGCGCGGCGCTCCTTGAACTTGAAGGGGCCCGCGCAAACCGGGTTGGCGGAAAATTCCTTGCCTTCCGCGGCAGCCGCCGGAGACACCATCATGCCCGCGCGGTCGGACAGGACGGCGAGAAGCGGGGCGAAGGCCGATTTCAGCTTGAATGAAACATGGGTCGCATCAATAACGGTGACGGTTTCGACGGGCGAGAGCTCACCCTTGCGCTTGGAATCCTTCAGGGACTTCATGCGTTCGATATTGAACTTCACCGCGGCTGCGTCGAAGGGTGTTCCGTCCTGGAATTTGACGCCGTCACGAAGGGTGAACGTCACCTCCGTACCCTCGGCGTTCCAGACCCAGGCGGTTGCCAGCTGCGGTACGATATCGAGCTTAGCGTCGATATCGACGAGCTTGTCGCACATTGCCGAAAATACGATACGGCCGGCATAGGTGCCGGAGGTCGCGGGATCCAGCGCATCCGGATCGTCCTGCATGCCGACGCGTAAAGTTGCCGCCTGCGCGGTTGTGAAAGTCATCGCGATGGCAGTCGCCATCATCGCCAGTTTGATGCTCGTTCCCATTATTTTTCCTCAAACCCGCGCAGAAGAGCGCGTTTTGCCCAGTTTTTGTACGTCGATCAGTGATGCACAGGAACACCCACATTGTAAAGCAGGATGACTAAATAATTTCCTCTCTTCACCGAACGCGTGAATTTCAATCGATTTTAGCCTTATTTCGATTGACAGACATATCCCGCCAGCTAACTTAGTCCGCAAAGATGACGAATTGAATGAGATCATGACCGATATTTCTGGATTGGCGCCCCTAACGCGACAAATCACCTCGCGTACCGTGCTCCGTACGATCATCGATAGTTCACCGATTTCACGCGCCGAGCTTGCCCGCGTCACCGGACTGTCGAAGCAGGCGATGTCGGAGATCGTGCGCGATCTCGAGGTCGACGGTTGGGTTCGTGAGACGGGACGCACACAAGGCGGCGTCGGGCGCAGCGCAGTCAACTACGAGCTCGATCCCGGCAAGGCTTTCCTCTTCGGCGTCGACATCGGCGGGACCAAGGTCCATGCGTCGATTGCGGACCTTTCCGGTAAAGTAGTGGAAGAAATCCTGGAGGCGACAGACACCCGTGGCGGAATGCATCTCGTCGAACAGCTGGCAGTGCTGCTGGGCACTATGACGGCCAAGATCGGGATCGAGCCGCAGCTCGTGCGGATGGGCGCGGTCGGCATTCCCGGTGCGGTGGACCCAAAGACCCGTCGTATCACCATGATGCCGAATATCGCCGGCATGACCGATTTCGATTTCGAGGCGGCGCTGACCGCGCGCCTTGGCTTTCCGATGGTTCTCGAAAACGACGTCAACGTCGCGGCTAAGGGCGAGCAAGTTCTCGGCGAAGGCCACGAGATCGATAATTTTGTGTTCGTGGCGCTCGGAACCGGGATCGGGATGGGTATCATCAGCGAGAAGCGGCTCATTCGTGGATCCCGTGGCGCAGCCGGCGAGATCTCGACCTTGCCGATCGGCGGCGACCCCTTCAATTCCTCTGCGTTCGGTTCCGGCGTGCTTGAAACATCTGTCGGCAGCGCCGCAATCCGGTCGCGGTATGCCGGGAACAATGGCGTCGAAGGTTTGACGGTTCGCGAAATCTTCGCGCGACAGGACGGCGCTTCCCAGACAGTCATAGACGAAGTGGGCCGCACCGTGGCCGTTGCCATTGCAGCGATTGCTGCCGTGCTGGATCCGCAGCGGGTGATTTTTGGAGGTAGCGTTGGCTCCCGTGCGGAATTGATCGATCGGGTGGAGTACCATCTCGCGCGCTGCATGCCCGTGCCGCCCGCCTGCGTCATCAGTTCGCTCGGAAACCGGGCTGGCATTCTTGGCGCCGTCGCAATTGCGCAGGAGGGGTTTTACCAAGCCCTGTTCGGCCTCCCTCTGCGCGGGGTCGAGCCGGTTACTCCGAAGCCCCTGGAAGGTGCACTATGAACTCGATGCCACGGGACCTTCACCGCCCCACAATCCGGATCTATCAGACCCCCGAGCTTGCGTCCGAGGCTGTGGCTTCTCTCATACTGGAGCGGATTGCTGCGATGCCTGCCCTGACGCTTGGGCTTGCGACGGGTTCAACGCCACGAACGGTTTACAGGACGTTGATCGGTCAAACCGAGACGGTTTCGTGGCGCGAGACGCGCTGCTTCAATCTCGACGAATATTCCGGTCTTGGCCGAGACCATTCTGCGAGCTTCGCCTATTACATGCGCGAGCTGCTCTTTGATCATGTCGATGTCGACGTGTCCCGAACGCACATTCCAGATGGCACCGCCACTGATCTCGACGCGGCCGCGACGGCCTACGAACAGATGATCTCAGACAATGGCGGGATCGACTTGCAGTTGCTCGGAATCGGTCGCAACGGTCATATCGGTTTTAACGAGCCAGGCTCGGCACATGACAGCCGGACGCGAATGGTTCGGCTTGCGCAATCGACGATCGATGCCAACCGTCCCGATTTTCCAGACGGCGAAGATCCGCCGGGAACCGCGCTGACGATGGGCATCGGCACCATTCTCGAGGCACGTGAGATCGTGCTGCTTGCGACGGGGGCGGCGAAAGCCGAAGCCCTGGCGGCAGCGTTGCAGGGGCAGGTCTGCCTCGATTGTCCGGCTTCGGCTCTGCAACGGCACGCTACGGTCACTGTATTCTGCGACGAAGCAGCAGCAGCCCAGCTGGACAACCAGAAATTGAGTATGACGGGGAATGTCCATGCAGCAACGTGACTTCTTTAAGCCCGGCCGGTCGGTGGCAATTTCAGACCGCGGTATGGCGGCAACCTCGCATCCGCAGGCAACCCTTGCTGCGGTGGACATACTGCGCGCCGGCGGCA
The DNA here is from genome assembly GCF_013317225.1 of Neorhizobium sp. AL 9.2.2. Taxonomy (NCBI): domain Bacteria; kingdom Pseudomonadati; phylum Pseudomonadota; class Alphaproteobacteria; order Hyphomicrobiales; family Rhizobiaceae; genus Neorhizobium; species Neorhizobium sp. AL 9.2.2. Next base: position 435,107 of record NZ_JAALXU010000009.1, on the reverse strand, counting down.
ATGCCGTCGATGCGGGGGTGGCCGCTATCGCACTGCAATCGGTGATCGACCCGCATATGACGGGAATCGGTGGCGATTGCTTCGCGCTCTATACGCCGGCTGGTGGCAAGCCGATTGCGCTCAACGGCTCAGGACGTGCGCCGATGGCAGCGACCCTCGATTACTTTCTCGAAAATGGCATCACGACCATTGCCGATGACAGCCCACACGCGGTGACCGTGCCGGGCGCCGTTGATGCCTGGTGCCATCTCGTTGCGACCTATGGCGGGCGGGACATGGGCAGGGTGCTCGCCCCGGCTATCGAGGCTGCAGAAAAAGGCTATTGCATCACGCCGCGCGTCGAACTCGACTGGGTACGCTACGCCAACCGGGTGCAGAAATATCCGGATGCCGCCGCCTATTTCCTCCCGGGTGGTCGAGCACCAAAGACCGGCGAGCGGATGACCAACCCAGCGCTTGCGGCCACATTGCGTCGCATTGCCAGTGAAGGTCGCGACGCTTTCTATGCCGGGTCGGTCGCCGAAGAGATCACCACGCTGCTGAAGTCGCTCGGCGGACTGCACGAGGAGGGCGACTTTTCAACCTACCGTGCTTTCGAGACTGCTCCGATCAGCGCTTCTTATCGGGGCATGGATCTTCTCGAATGCCCGCCGAATGGCCAGGGGCTGGCAGCGCTTCTGATCGCCCGCATTCTCGACGGCTTCGATCTTCGTGATCCCACCCTCTCGGAAGCGGACCGCATTCATCTTCTCGCGGAAGCCACCAAAGCTGCCTATGCGAGGCGCGACGAGCTGATCGCGGATCCGCAGCATATCACCTTCGATATCGCGGCACTTCTATCCGAACGATCGATCGAGGCGATGCGAGCGAAGATCAACCTGGAACAGGCCACAGCACCCGGCGTATGGGACGGTCCCGAGCACAAGGACACAGTCTACGTCTCCGTGGTCGATCGCGACGGTAATGCCATGTCGCTGATCAACTCGGTGTTCTTCGCCTTCGGCAGCGGCATCTATGCACCGAAATCAGGTGTACTTTTGCAGAACCGCGGCGCCGGCTTCGTCGTCAGGCAAGGCCATCCGAACGCGATCGGCCCCGGCAAGCTACCCTTCCATACGATCATTCCGGCGCAACTTGCCGAAAACGGACGCACCCGCATGGCCTTCGGGGTGATGGGCGGCCAGTATCAGGCGACGGGACACGCCCACCTTCTCAGCCAGATCCTCGACCGCGATCTCGATCCGCAGCAGGCGAGCGATCAGCCGCGCAGCTTTTGTCACAACGGCAAGCTGAGCCTCGAGCCGACGATTTCGCCGGACGTGAAAGCGGATTTAGAACGGCGTGGTCACGTCACCGAATGGGCGGACGAGCCCATCGGAGGTTGCCAGGCAATCATGATCGACTACAAGCGCGGCGTTCTTCTGGGGGCATCCGACCACCGCAAGGACGGCATGGCTCTCGGCTATTGAGGTAATCAGCATGTCATCTCCAATCCTGACGGTCAAAAATCTCCGGCTCGCGCTTCCGGAAGGCGGAGATCGCGAATATGCGCTCGACGATCTGACCTTCCATCTCGATGAACGGAAAATTCTCTGCATTGTCGGGGAATCCGGCTCGGGGAAATCGCTTTGTGCCCAGACCGTGATGGGCCTTTTGCCCAAAGCAATCCGCGTTGCCGGCGGAGAGATCCTGTTCGGTGGCCGCGATCTTCTGAAGGTCGACAAAGAGAGCCTGCGTGCCCTGCGCGGCAGCCAGATCGGCATGATCTTCCAGGAACCGATGACGGCGCTCAATCCGTCGATGCGGATCGTCGACCAAATCGCAGAAGTGTTCGAGGCCCATGGGCTGCTGACACCCGAGGAGCGCCGTGCGCAGGCGGTAAAACTCGCGACAGAAGTCGGCCTGCCTGATCCCGAGCGTATCATCCAGAGCTTTCCGCACCAGCTTTCCGGCGGTCAGCGTCAGCGTGCGATGATCGCCATGGCCCTGGCGCTCGAGCCTGTCGTGTTGATCGCGGACGAGCCGACGACCGCTCTCGACGTCACCACGCAGGCGCAAATTCTCCAGCTGATCCGAGACATCCAGCAACGGCGCGGAATGTCGGTGATCTTCATCACCCACGATTTCGGGGTCGTGGCCGATATTGCAGACGAAGTGCTAGTTCTCCAAAAGGGCATCGTCGTAGAGCAGGGCACAGCAGAAGACGTGCTGCGCCGACCAACCCACGAATACACGAAAGCCCTTCTTGCGGCCGTTCCGAACGGCGTTCCGCCGGTTCAAGCCGAGGTGGATGACAAGACCATCGCGATCTCGGTTGCCAACCTGCGCAAGACCTACGTGACAGGCGGCAGCCTGTTCAAACCGAAGCGCATTGTGCACGCGGTGAAAGATGTCAGCTTCGAGATCCGGCGCGGCGAGACACTTGGCATCATCGGTGAATCCGGTTCGGGAAAATCGACGGTGGCGAGGCTCGTCACAAGACTTGTCGAACCGGACAGTGGCAAGATCATGCTGGGAGGTGACGATTTCGGTGCGCTTCCGGCACGTGGCCTGCGCCATGCGCGCAAACGCATCCAGATGGTGTTCCAGGATCCCTTTGCCTCGCTCAATCCGCGTCGCAAGGTGGGCCTCAGCATCGCTGACGGTCCGATTGCCCATGGCGTGCCGAAAGGCGAAGCTCTGCAGCAGGCAGTTGATCTCCTGAAACTCGTTGGGCTCGATGCCCGTGCTATCGATCGCCTTCCGCACGAATTTTCAGGCGGCCAGCGGCAGCGTATCGGGTTGGCAAGAGCGCTTGCCCTAAAGCCAGACGTGCTGATCGCCGACGAATCCGTCTCGGCGCTGGATGTCACGATCCAGAAACAGGTCCTGGAGCTTCTCGAGGAACTGAAGGGAAAGCTAGATCTGGCGATGTTGTTCATCACCCACGACCTGCATGTTGCAGCCCAGGTCTGTGACCGCATTGCAGTCATGCAGCGCGGAGAGATCGTGGAAATGCGACCGACCCGAGAGTTGCTTGGCAATCCGCAGAATTCCTACACGCAGCTTCTGCTGGCGGCGATACCGGGTAAGTCGCTCGAACACCGTGTATCGATCAGCTAGTTGCTAGTCGCCGTCGTGATCACAACTGATTGCGGACGCTGGTTTTCAAAACTCGCATACACTACGTCACGAAGAAAAACTCCGATGAGCTCCAAATGATTGCTCTGCTGTGACGACCAGCCTTTCAAAGGCATACAGTTTGTCCATTGAGACCGCTCTTGTCAGCCGCTACATCAAAGCGGCCGAAAGTTTCCTTCGAGATGAAGCGATCTTAAGCAGTCCATCAGAATGCAAATACCTTCTCGTGTGTCGCAACGAAGAATTCGCCGTCCGGCGTGACCCAGCCGCGAAACATGCCGTCGGTGTTGTAAGGGGCTGCGATCGATCCGTCCGCTCCGACCGCCACAAGTCCGGCACCGATAGCGTGCGGCTTCAAGTCTTCCATGATCACCTTCGACGCCGCCTGCTCCACGGTTTCGCCGAGATAGCCGATGCGGCTTGCGACCTCATGGCCGACGGCATAGCGGATGAAGAGCTCGCCCTTGCCGGTGCCAGATACAGCGCAGAGACCGTCGCGGGCATAGGTGCCGGCGCCGACGATCGGGGTATCGCCGATACGACCGACCGGTTTGTTGTTATAGCCGCCGGTGGAGGTTGCGGCCGCCAGATGCCCGGCACTATCGAGCGCGACGGCACCCACCGTGCCGTGTTTTTCGGATTCGCTTGCCGCTGCAGCCGTGCCGGCCGCCGCATGCGCCTTCATCGCAGCCAGCGCTTTCACGCGTTTCTCGGTGGTGAAATAATTGGGTTCGACGACGTCCAGCCCCTCGACCTTCGCAAATTCGTCGGCCGCGTGGCCGCCCATCAGCACGGCTTCGCCCTTTTCCATCACCCGCCGCGCCGCCTTGACGGGATTGCGGATGCGCCGCACCAGCGTCACTGCGCCTGCTTCGAGGGTCGCGCCATCCATGATTGAGGCGTCGAGTTCGTGCTCGCCGGCGGCATTGAGGGCTGCGCCATAGCCGGCATTGAAATGGGGGCTGTCTTCCAGCACCACGACCGACGCCTGCACGGCGTCAAGCGCCGAGCCGCCGGTGCTCAGCACCGCCCATCCGGCTTTCAACGCATGACCGAGATCGACGCGCGCCGCTTCCCATTCCGCCTCACTGAGGCCGAGCTTTGCCATCACGCCGCAGCCGCCATGGATCGCCAGTGCAATCTTGCCCATGATCTTCTCCTTCCCATGAATAAAAAAGCCGGGCAGCAGAACTGCCCGGCCAAGTTTACCTCCGGTTGGCGTGGAGGCTATTTCGCAGGCCTGATGTTCATGGCCAGTGTGTCTTCGTCCGAACGCGGCACGATGGTGATGGTCTTTTTCATGCCCCAGGCGGAAACGATCGAAGCGATCGAAAGATTGGGACGATCGGAAGCGACCAGCGCGTTGGCGTCCTTCAGGTACTGTTCGCGCTTGCCCGCATCCATCTCGACACCGGCCGCCTCGATCAGTTTGTCCATTTCGGGGTTGGAGTAACCGCGGATGTTGAAGGCGCCGAGCTTCTTCGTCGGATCGTTGGTATGGACCAGCGATGAGAGCGTGTAGTTCGCCTCACCGGTCAGCGTGCCCCAGCCGGACATGGTCAGCGAATAATCGCCGCGCGTGTTGGCCGGGAAATAGACGGCGCCGGGCTGTGCGTTGGCTTCCACCTGGATGCCGATCGCGGTCAGCATCTGGGCGATTGTCGTGCCGGTGTCCTTGTCTCCCGGCAGGCGGTCGTTGGTGAAGGAGAACGTCACCTTGAAACCATCGGGATAACCGGCGTCGGCAAGCAGCTGCTTTGCCTTCTCGACATCGGAAGGTGCGGGCTTCACATCCGGATTGTAGCCGAAGATGTTCGGTGTCACGAGCTGCGACTGGACGGTGCCCATGCCTTCCATGGCGATCTCGGTGATGGTTTCGCGATCGATTGCAAGATCGAAGGCCTCACGAACACGCGGATCGATGAAGGGGTTTTTCGGAAGCGGCGAACCGTTCTTGGCGGTCACCTGCGGCGACTTTTCGCGGAAGTCGAAAGCCATGTTGAACAGGTAGACGCTGTCCTGGCGAACGATCGTCAGCTTTGAATCCCTTTCCAGCGTCGGCACGTCGGATGCCGGAATACGGGCGATCAGATCGACCTGGCCGGCCTTCAGCTGTGCAACGCGGGCGGCGTCGTTGGGAAGCTCCTTACGGATGACCTTGTCCCACGGCTCTTTGCCGCCCCAGTAACCATCGAAGCTCTGAAGAACCAGCTGCTCCTTCGGCGTCCAGGACACGAACTTGTAAGGACCGGTCCCGATCGCGGCCTTGCCGGAATTGAAACCTTCCGACGCCTTTTCGGCGCTGTCGGAATAATCCTTGGCAGCGATATGCGACACCACGAACAGACGGATGAAATCGTTGGGCAGGGTTGGCGCCGGTCCGTCAGTCTTGACGCGGATCGTCAGCGGATCGACGATTTCTACGCCCTTGACGCGGCGGACGTAGATGGTTGTCGGGTTCGGGCCAGCGACTTTCGGAATACGCTCGATCGAGAATTTGACGTCCTCGGCGGTGAAGTCCGAACCGTCATGGAATTTGACGTTCGGGCGCAGCTTGAATTCCCAGGTCGTGTCGTCGATCGCGGTCCAGCTGGTGGCAAGGCCCGGCTCGAGTTCGAGATTGTTGCCCGACTTGATCAGCGAGTCGTAGATGTGCTTCATCGCCTCGGCGTGAGTGCCGGCGGCGGTGAAATCGGGATCGATCGACAGCGGACCGGCGCGCACGCCGATGGTGAGGTCGGCGGCAAGTGCTGCGCTCGAAACGCCGCCGAGCAATGCTGCGGCGAGCACGATGGTGCGGAATGTCCTGGAAGCCGTCATTCTTCGTTCTCCTCTATTGTTGTCATTGGTGGCCAGTTGGGTGAATCGACGACGACCTTGGCGAGCAGTTCCGACAACATCAGCTGTTCGGCAGGCGTCAGCGACGAGATCATGGCTCTCTCGCGCTCCACCATCGGCTGCATGGCCTGATCGACGATGCGTCTGCCCTCCTCGGTGATGTAGAGGACAAAACTTCTGAGGTCCGCCTGGTCGATTTCGCGACGGACGATGTTCTTGTCGATCAGCTTCTGGATCGCCCGGCTGATCGTGTTCTTCGGAAAGCCCGAGGAATTGCAGATGGCACTGGCCGTCAGTCCGTCGGACAGGCCGAGCGAATAGATGACGACGAATTCCGGCCGCGCCAGGCCGTGTTCCTTTTCGATCAGTCGGTAGATCGGCTCGTTGAACTGCAGCGCCAGAAAGTTGAACCGGAACGACAACCAGCAGGGGTTCTTCCACAGTTTCACGGATACCAGGTCCTCGACGCCATGCGTGCCGGCGGCGGCTTTTCCGCCCTCCCGCAGCAGGGTCTCCAGTGTCGGTCCACGCGTCTGTCGCACTCTTCGGTCGCTTTCGAGCTTCGTGAGGTTTAGTCCCGTATGGAACTTGACGATCGTTTAAATGGCTGTCAATTTCTTTTTTTAGTCCCGTATGGAACTTTGCTTCATGCGACACAAAGCATCGGAAAGCACAAATATTGTGCGGCCATGCGGAAAACAGAACGTTCTTTGCGCAGTTGCGCGAAGTTTGAGAACGAGGGTAGCGAATTGAAGATTGCCGACATGAACTGGATGCTAGTCGAAGAGCGCGTCGCAAAAGATGATCGCTGTATTTTACCGATCGGCAGCGTCGAGCAGCACGCCTATCTCAGTCTCGCGACCGATATGATCCTGGCTGAAAAGGTCTCGGTCGATGCCGCAGAGCCGCTCGGCATTCCGGTCTTCCCGGTCGTGCCTTATGGTCTCGCCTCGTCGTTCGCGACGTTTCCGGGCACGCTGACGCTGTCGCTCGCCACCTATATTGGCGTTATCGAGGATCTGCTCGACAGTATCTACCGCTCCGGTTTCCGGCGAATCCTGATCGTCAACGGCCATGGCGGCAACACGCCGGCGACGGTGGTGATTTCCGAATGGCTGAATGCCCACCCCGACGCATCGGTCAAATTCCACGACTGGTGGCGGGCGCCGCAGACGCTGGCCAAGGTGCAGCAGACCGATCCCGCCGCATCGCACGCGTCTTGGATGGAGAATTTCCCCTGGACGCGCACCACCGACGCGCGTCAGCCGACGACTGCCAAGCCACAGATCGACTACGCGGCGCTTGCCCGCGTCGGCGCTGCGCAGAAGCGCGAACTGCTCGGTGACGGCAATTATCACGGTCTCTACCAACGCCCCGATGAAGACATGGCAGCGATCTGGGAGGTCGCCGTTTCCGAGACCCGCGCACTACTGGAAGGCGACTGGCACTGACCACCGCCTGACACACGACGCATTTTCGAACCCCGCACGAGACGGGAGAACAGGGAACGAATGTTTGGATTCATCCTGCAAAGGCTGTGGCAGGCGCTGATCGTGGTCCTTGCCATGTCGGCACTGGTATTCTGCGGCGTCTATGCCGTGGGCAACCCGATCGACGTGCTGATCTCACCGGACGCAACGCAAGACATCCGCGCCGCCGTCATCGCGCAATACGGTCTCGACCAGCCGCTGTGGCAGCAGTATTTTACCTTTGTCGGGCGTATCCTGCACGGTGATTTCGGCCGCTCATTCGTCTACAACATGCCGGTCAGCGAACTGATCCTGACCCGTCTCCCGGCAACGCTCGAACTGACACTGGCGGCCGTGCTGTTTGCCAGCCTCGTCGGCATCCCGATTGGCATGTATGCCGGCTATAAGCCGCACAGCCCCATCTCGCGTGCCATCATGGCGCTTTCCATCCTCGGCTTTTCCGTCCCGACCTTCTGGTTCGGCCTGATGCTGATCATGGTGTTTGCCGTGCAATGCGGCTGCATGCCGGCCGGCGGACGCGGCGAGACCGCCAGCCTGTTCGGCGTCGACTTCAGCTTCCTCACCGGTGATGGCCTTTCCCACATGATCCTGCCGGCGCTGAACCTCTCACTGTTCAAGTTCTCGCTGATGATCCGTCTTGCCCGTGCCGGCACTCGCGAGCTGATGCTCAGCGACACGGTGAAATTTGCTCGCGCCGCCGGCCTTTCGGAATTCACGGTGCTGAGCCGGCATGTGCTGCGGCTGATTTCCATTCCGCTGGTCACCGTGTTTGGCCTCGAACTCGGCTCGACGCTCGCCTTTGCCGTCGTCACCGAAACGATCTTTTCTTGGCCCGGCCTCGGCAAGCTGATCATCGACAGCATCACGTCGCTCGATCGTCCTGTCATGGTCGCCTACCTGATGTTCGTCGCCCTCCTGTTCATTGTCATCAATTTCGTGGTCGATCTCACCTATGCGCTGCTGGATCCGCGCTTGAGAAAGGGGCGTGCCTGATGCGCGACACTCCACTCTCCCGTTTTCTCGATGAATTCCGCCGCAACAAGGTTGCCACCGGCGCGGCCGTGTTCGTGTTTGTCATCGTGTTCATAGCCCTGATTGCGCCGCTGGTGACACCGCAGGACCCTTACGACCTCGCGCATCTCGTGCTGCGCGACGCGCGGCGTCCACCCGGTTACGTCGGTACCGGCGGCTACACCCACTGGCTCGGCACGGACTCGCAAGGCCGCGACCTTCTGTCCGCCATCATCTACGGCCTGCGGATCTCGCTGCAGATGGGCATCATCGCCAGCGGCACCGCTTTCGTGATCGGCGCCGTGGTCGGCTGTGCCGCCGCCTATATCGGCGGTCGCTTTGAAAGCCTTGTCATGCGCATCGTCGACCTGCAGCTGTCCTTCCCGGCCATCCTGCTCGCCTTCGTGATTGCCGCAATCCTCGGCCAGGGTCGCTACCAGCTGATCCTCGCACTGATCTTTGCCCAATACGCCTATTTTGCCCGGACCGCCCATGGTGCGGCGGCAGCCGAACGGCAAAAGGATTATGTCGAGGCGGCGCTGTCCATCCCGCTGTCACCTTGGCGGGTGGTGTTGCGGCATATCCTGCCCAACTCGCTGCCACCGCTGATCGTGGTCGCCACCGTGCAGATCGCCAGCGCGATTTCGCTTGAAGCAACGCTGTCCTTCCTGGGCGTCGGCCTGCCGCCGACCGAGCCGTCGCTTGGCATGCTGATTGCCAACGGTTTCCAGTATCTGCTGTCCGGCCGCTACTGGATCTCGATCTATCCCGGCCTGGCGCTGATCATCTTCATCGTCTCGCTCAATCTCGTCGGCGACCAGATCCGCGACCAGCTCAACCCGAGGCTCCGCCGATGACCGATACCGTGACAACACCGGCGACGCCGCTTCTCGAAGTCACCAACCTCAAGACCTGGTTCCCGAGCGGACGCGGCGAGGTCAAGGCTGTCGATGGAGTCTCCTTCTCCATCGCGCCGGGAGAAGTGCTGGGGCTCGTCGGCGAATCCGGCTCGGGCAAATCGATCACCGGCTTTTCCATCATCGGCCTGATCGACGAACCAGGCCGCATCGTCGAGGGATCGATCAAACTCGAAGGCCGCGAACTGGTGGGCCTGCCATCCCATGAGCTGCGCGCCATCCGCGGCAAGACCATTTCGATGGTCTTCCAGGACCCTATGATGACACTCAACCCGGTGCTGAGCATCGGCACGCAGATCAAGCTCGCGCTGGAAGCTCACGAAAATATCGGCAGTGCCGAGGCCCATGAGCGGGCGATCAAGGCGCTGGCCCAGGTTCGCATCAGCGACCCGGAACGCAAGGTGGATTTCTTTCCGCACCAGTTTTCCGGCGGCATGCGCCAGCGCGTGGCGATTGCGATAGCGCTTCTGCACCGACCGAAACTGATCATCTGCGATGAACCGACGACGGCACTCGACGTGTCGATCCAGGCTGAAATCCTCGCCGAGATGAAGGAACTGGTCTCCGAACTCGGCACGGCGCTGATCTGGATCAGCCACGACCTGGCCATCGTTTCCTCGATCGCCGACCGGGTTGCGGTCATGAAGTCCGGCAACATCGTCGAGATCGGTCCGGCGCTCGGTGTGCTCACGAAACCGCAGCACGACTATACGCGCGCGCTGCTCGACGCCCTGCCCTCGCGCGCCAAACCCGGCGAACTTCTGCTGCGCGGCAGCGGTATCGCAGACGCGGCACCACCGCCGCGCAAATCGGCAACCGCCAACCTGCCGCTCCTCGGAAGTCCCTATCTGGTCATCGAGGATGTCGTGAAACGCTTCGAAAAGCCGGCCGGGTTGTTCAGGAACCTCGCGATCAAGTCCGGTCTGTCACAGCCGCTCAATGTCGTCCACGCCGTCGCCGGTGTCTCGCTGACGGTCAAGCGTGGCGAAGTTCTGGGCCTCGTCGGCGAATCCGGATCCGGTAAGTCGACGCTCGGTCGTATGGCAGCCGGCATCACCGTGCCGACATCGGGCACGATCCGCTTGAACGGCCAGCCCGTCATGAGCACCGGCCGCGCGCCAAAAAAGATCACGACCCGCATCCAGACGATCTTCCAGGATCCGTTTGCCTCGCTCAACGGCCGCATGCGCATCGGCGACATCATCGTTGAGGGGCCGCTCGCCCACCGTCTGGTGAGCCGTGCCGAGGCGGCGGTTTATGTCGGACAATGGCTGGCGGCCGTCGGTCTCGATCCGAGCTTCGCGAACCGCTTTCCGCACCAGTTTTCCGGCGGCCAGCGCCAGCGCATCGCCATTGCCCGGGCGCTCGCCATGCAGCCGGATGTGATCGTTTGCGACGAGCCGGTCGCCTCGCTCGACGTGTCGATCCAGGCGCAAATCATCAACCTCCTGATCCGACTTCGCGCCGAACTCGACCTGTCGCTGGTGTTCATCAGCCACGACCTGTCGGTGGTGCGCCACCTCTGCGACCGCGTTGCCATCATGTATCAGGGCCGGATCGTCGAGGAGGGCGAAGCCGCCGCCATCTATGCCGATCCGCAGCATGCCTACACGCAGCGACTGCTGGCGGCCGTACCGGTGCTGCCGCAGGCAGCCGAATGACTTAAACGGAGGACGGGATATGGAACCCTGGGAATGGGACGAAGCGACCTGGCGCGGCAAGGTCGACAAGGTGCGGGCCGGCCGTTCGCTGAAGCCGAAGACCTGGAAGAATGGCGCCCGCTGCGCCGTCGCACTCTCTTTCGATAGCGACCATGAGACCAACGAATTGCGTGACGGCGGCGAATCCATCGGTCGCCTGTCATGGGGCCAATATGGCAATCGCCGCGGTGTACCGCGCATCTTGGAAACGCTGAAGGCTGCCGACGTGCCCGCCACATTCTTCGTGCCGGCCGTTGCAGCCCTCCTTCATCCGGACGAGCAGAAACGAGTCATCGCCGAGGGCCACGAGATCGGCCTGCATGGCTGGATCCACGAGGTGAACACCAAGGTCCCGCCGGAGAAGGAACGCGAACTGCATTTGCGCGCCGCCGACACGCTGGAAAAGATCACCGGCGTACGGGCCGTCGGCATGCGCACCCCGTCCTGGGATTTCTCTGACGTAACGCTGGAGATCGAACGCGAACTGGGCCTGATCTACGATTCATCCTTGATGGCCGACGACGATCCCTACGAGCTGGTCGAGAACGGCGAACCGACGGGAATGGTAGAACTGCCCGTCGAATGGATCCGCGACGATGCCGTCTACTTCAACATGAACCGGTTTACCGCCCACCGCCCCTACACGCCGCCGCCGGCCGTGCTCGATATCTTCAAGCGCGAGTTCGACCGTGCCTATCAGGAAGGCGGCCTGTTTCTCCTGACCATGCATCCGCATGTCTCCGGTTACCGCTCGCGCATCTTCATCCTCGAAGAGCTGATCCAGCACATCAAGCAGCACGACGACGTATGGTTCGGCACCCATGCCGACATTGCCCGCTTTGCCAAGGAGAATGCCGATGGCTGAAACGACTGACACGACACCCAAAGTGGCTCTCGTCACCGGCGGCGGCCGCGGCATCGGTCGCGCCTGCGCGCTGGATCTGGCAAAGCACGGTTTCGATATCGTTCTGGTCGACCTGATCGAGGACGATCTGGCTCGCACCGCCGGCGAAATTGCCGCTCTCTGCCGCCAGGCACTGACCTTCGTCGCCGACGTGCGCGACTACCGACGCGCCGCTGAGATCGTCGCCGAAGTCGATGCGCACTGGGGCCGCATCGACGTGCTGTTCAACAATGCCGGAAAGCCGATGCCAAAGGGCATCGAGGAGATCACCGAGGACGAGTTCGACACGACGATCGATATCAATCTCAAGGGTGCCTTCAATTATATCCAGCCGACCGTACCCCTTATGCGCCGCAACGGCGGCGGCCGGATCATCAATATGTCGTCGATGAACGCCCACACCGGTGGCGTGACCAGCGCTGTCAGCAAATTCGCCTATACATCAGCCAAGGCCGGTATTCTCGGCATGACCCGGGCGCTCGCCAAGGAACTCGCCCCCGAAATCGTCGTCAACGCCATCTGCCCGGGTGTGATCAAGACGGAACGCTCGAACGCCATGATCGACGCCCGAGAAGCCCAACTCGCCGCCGGCATTGCTATGAAGCGCGTCGGCACGCCACAGGATGTGGCAAGCGTGGTCACCTTCCTCGCGACATCGGAGCCGAACTTCCTCACGGGACAAGACATCCAGATCGACGGGATGCAGTGGGTACGGTGAGGTAGACACGCTCATGATGGATGCGGAAAGAGGGTGAGCTTATGCCTCGTTCACCTCATCTAGTCGGATTCGCTACCTGTAATAAGGTCTTGAATACGCGGGTCATCGAGTACGGTGCAGCGATATCCCCGGGCGACCGCGCTGACGTCGTCAAGACGCGATAGCTGCGCTGGCGCCAAAGCGACTTCTGCTGCTGCCAAGTTGGTGGTACGTGGACAACTCGCCTGACGGGGGACAGCTGAACCATAAGCAAAGCTCGGAAAAGAGATGACGGAACTTGACGTGCTATTGATCTGTTGTGAGTGTCCAATCGGAAATTAACGGAGCATTTCGTTGGCGACAGGCCTGATAGCACTACTCGACGATATCGCTGCAATAGCGAAGCTGGCTGCTACGTCGCTGGACGATGTTGCGGCCCAGACTGCAAAAGCAAGCGTCAAGGCTGCAGGCGTTGTTATCGACGACACGGCTGTAACCCCGACCTATGTCGTTGGGCTATCACCGGCCCGGGAGCTTCCGATAATTTTGCGCATCGCTTTGGGCTCGATGCGCAACAAGCTGGTCTTCCTCCTGCCCATCTGCCTCCTGCTCGGCTACTTCGCCAACTGGCTGATCACCCCGCTGTTGATGATCGGCGGCCTGTACCTTTGTTTCGAAGGGGCTGAGAAAATCTACGGTCTGCTGGCTCCTCACGCGCACGATGTGGGTGACTCGGCGACACCGGTTGACCCGGTCGCGCTCGAAGAACAGAAGGTCGCCGGGGCTATCCGCACGGACTTCATCCTATCCGCAGAGATCATGGCCCTGACGCTTGCCGATGTTGCGGATTCCAGCATCTATACCCAGGCCATGGTGCTTGCTGCCGTGGGAGTGCTGATAACGGTTGCCGTCTATGGAGTCGTGGCTTTCATCGTAAAGGCCGATGACATCGGATTGCACATGGCAAAGGCCGGATCTGGTACGGCACGGGTGATCGGCCGCAGTCTGGTCAAGGGTGTGCCGGTGTTTCTACAGATCCTGGCGGCCGTGGGCACTGCGGCCATGCTCTGGGTCGGCGGCAGTATCGTCGTCCACGGGCTGGATGGGCTCGGGCTGTCAACACCCGAGCATGTCATAGAAGGGGCATCCCATTTCATGACGACTACAATCGGGGTTGCTCCGGCTATGGTCGGGTGGCTTACGACATCCTCGCTTCAGGCTTTGCTGGGCATCATTCTCGGCGCCATCGTCGTCATCGGCGTTACGGCCGTGCATGCCGTTCTCCCCTCGCGTCGCTCGGCGTAACGTCCGGTAACTCGTTGGCATGTTCGAACGGAACGCTCGCCTGATATAGTCTTATAATTTCTTTAAGGCGTATGATCGAAGTCTCTTGGGGAGCTCGCGCCTACATATGTCGTGTAACGCAACGAATTGAAGCGATTCGTTGATGCGTATGTCGGCCTGCCCTTGAACCGCGCCGGGTTTGCCGGAGGCCATTTCGTTTAAGTTATGCGGCCATGGCTGCTTCGTCCAGCATGGCGTAATATCGCTCCTCGGCTACGGCTGGCGGTATATTCCCAATCGGTTCGAGAAGTCGTCGGTGGTTGAACCAGTCGACCCATTCAAGAGTGGCGAATTCCACTGTCTCGAAGCTCCTCCATGGTCACGCCGATGGATGACCTCGGCCTTGTAGAGACCGTTGATCGTTTCTGCGAGCGCCTTATCGTAGCTGTCGCCGACACTCCCGACGGACGGCTCGATGCCTGCCTCTGCCAGGCGTTAGGAATACCTGATCGAAACGTATTGAACACCGCGATCCGAATGATGCACAAGGCCGCCGCCATGCGCAGGACGCCGATCATGAAGTGCCTGCTCCAGCGCATCGAGGACGAAGCTTGCATGTGCTGTCCGGCTCGCCCGCCAGCCGACGATGCGACGAGCAAAGACGTCGATGACAGAGGCCACGTAGACGAAACCCTGCCAAGTAGCGACATAGGTGAAATCCGAAACCCACAGCCTGTTTGGCGCAGGGGCTTTAAACTGGCGGTTCACCCGGTCAAGCGGGCTTGGAGCCGTCTTGTCCGAGAACGTCGTGCGGATCGGCTTTCCCCGAATAACACCTTGCAGGCTCATCGACCTCATTAGCCGAGCAACGGTGCAGCAGGCGGCGTCGAAGCCTTCACGCTTCAACTGCCGCCAGACCTTACGAACGCCATAGACCCGAAAGTTCTGCTCGAAGACGCGACGGATCTCGATCTTCAGGCTGATATCGCTGCGGGCGCGGACCGACAGGCGATCCACGTCCAGTCGTTTGGCGACATTCTCATGGTAGGTTGATGGGGCAATCGGCAGCAGCTTGCAGATCGGCTCGACCCCGAACACGCTACGGTGTTCGTCGATGAAGGAGATCATCGATTGAAGGGGCGGTCGAGCTCCGCCATGGCGAAATATGCAGAAGCTTTGCGCAAAATCTCGTTGGCCTGACGAAGCTCCCGGTTCTCCCGCTCAAGAGCCTTCATCTTCTCGGCCAAATCGCTCGGCAGGCCTGCTCGTTTACCGCTGTCGACCTCGGTCTTCTTCTGCCATTCATGCAGCGTGGCTGGCGAGCAGCCGATCTTGGCCGCAATAGATGAAACGGCAGCCCAGCGGGATGGATGCTCGGCTTCGTGATCCAGCACCATACGAATGTCACGTTGACGGACTTCAGGTGAAAACTTGTTCGTTGTCTTGCTCATGATGACTCCACTTTCTCAGAAGTTGGAGCCTCCGGCAAACCCGGCGCGGTTCAGTTGAAGCGGGAGCGGATACGCCGGAAGGTCTATCGCTCAAGAGACGAAGCCAGGCAGGACGTGTTCGACTATATCGAGATGTTCTACAACCCGAAGCGCAAACATATCAAAAACGGGATGCTGTCGCCCGTCGAGTTCGAAAAGCAGCAGAAAACGTAACCGGAGGGTGTCTACGAAACTCGCGGCTATTCGAACAAAACATCCGAGCGGAACGTGCTATGGCTTATAAGAAGGGCTTGAGCCAGTATCCTATTTGGGTCGAGCTTAAGAATGGTAAGTACATGTCTTATCATCGAGTTTCCAAGGCCTCTTAATTCATACGCAGGTGCTGTCAGATGTTGCATCCGGCAATGGTCCTTGGTATGAGCGAGCACCTATTGTACAAGCTAAGGTCTGCGGAATGCTGTTCCAGAAAACGTTGATTTCAGAGGTGGTTCTTGTTGTCGCGAAGAGGATCGGCGACCACAGGGGCTATTTTTCAGAGACGTTTCGGGAGGACGAATTCCTTCAAAATGTTGGCGGTTTCAAGTTCGTTCAAGACAATCAGTCTTTGTCAGCCGAAGTCGGCACCATCCGCGGCCTGCACTTCCAGCTAGATCCCCGCGCTCAAGGCAAGCTTGTTCGCTGCGTGGCTGGCGCCATCCTGGATGTCGCCGTCGATATTCGCGTCGGTTCACCGACTTATGGTCAGCATGTGAAGGCTGAATTGACCGCAGATAACGGCCATCAGTTATGGGTGCCGCCTGGTTTTGCCCACGGCTTCTGCACACTGGAGCCGAACAGCATCATTTCCTACAAGGTCACCGACTACTATAGCCATGAGCACGATCGTGGCCTTCTGTGGAATGATCCCGAGCTCGATATCGAATGGCCTTTCGATGCTGAGGCGGCTGTTCTTTCGGCAAAAGACAAGCTCCAGCCAAAGCTTGCCGATCTCCAAGCCACCTTCGTCTACAAAGCCTAATTGTCTGGAGACTTCGAATGCGTGTAATCGTCACCGGCGGCGCCGGCTTTATCGGATCGGCTGTCGTTCGCCACCTCGTTAGTGCTAAGGGCTATGAGGTCCTGACGATCGACAAATTGACCTATGCAGGTAATCTTGCTTCGCTCTCGACGGTCGACAACAATCCGCTACATCGGTTTCTACAGGCAGACATCTGCGATCGCGCCGCCATGCAGGAGGCTTTTGAGAGCTTCCAGCCCGATCGTGTTATGCATCTTGCCGCCGAAAGCCATGTGGATCGTTCCATCACCGGTGCCCGCGACTTCGTCGAAACCAATGTCATCGGTTCGTTCACCCTGCTCGAGGCTGCCCGGCATTACTGGAACGGTCTGCCGACAGACCGCAAGGATGCTTTTCGGTTCCTGCACGTGTCGACCGATGAAGTCTATGGTTCGCTGGGAGACGACGGGCTCTTTACAGAAGAGACGCCCTACGATCCTTCATCTCCCTATTCTGCCTCCAAGGCGGCATCCGACCATCTGGCCAAAGCGTGGGCGCGCACCTATGGCATGCCGATTGTCGTCTCCAACTGCTCGAACAATTACGGCCCTTACCATTTTCCGGAAAAGCTCATTCCTCTGATCATCCTGAATGCTCTCGAAGGAAAGTCGCTGCCGGTTTATGGCAACGGCGCCAACATACGCGACTGGCTCTATGTCGAAGACCATGCGCGCGCGCTGGACCTGATTGCCGAGCGTGGCCGTATCGGCGAAACCTACAATGTCGGCGGACGCAACGAGCGCCGCAACATTGACGTCGTGAAGCGCGTCTGCTCGATCATGGACGGATTGTCTCCGAAGCCGACGACGCATGAGAGCCTTATCTCTTACGTGACGGATCGGCCGGGCCACGATGCGCGCTACGCTATCGATGCAACGAAGCTTGAAACCGAACTGGGTTGGAAAGCCGAGGAAGACTTCGACAGCGGCATCGAAAAGACCATCAAGTGGTATCTTGAGAACGAATGGTGGTGGGCGCCGCTTCGCCAGGGTTACGACGGCAGCCGCCTCGGGTTACTCGCAGCCACCGGAGCGAAGTGATGGCTCGGCGCTATCTCGTCACGGGTCAGGAAGGCCAGGTGGTTCGCTCGCTCGTGGAGCGCGCGACACGGTATCAGGATATCGAAGTCCTGCCTTTGGGCCGACCTGCACTCGATCTTTCCCAGCTCGATACCATCGAATCGGCAATTCTTGGCGCCAAGCCGCACGTGATCGTCTCTGCTGCCGCCTATACTGCCGTGGATCAGGCCGAGACGGATGAGGCGGCTGCGTTCGCCATCAACGCGGCGGCGGTTGGCGAGATCGGAAGGGTTGCGAGATCGCTTCGTATTCCAGTCGTCCATCTGTCGACGGATTACGTGTTCGACGGCGAAAAGTCTTCCGCCTATGTCGAGACCGATCCTGTCAATCCGCTCGGCGTCTATGGTCGCTCGAAGCTCGATGGCGAGCTTCTGCTGGCGGCCTCTGGAGCCGACCATGCCATCCTGAGGACGGCGTGGGTCTACAGCCCGTACGGTAAGAATTTTCTTCGGACGATGCTGCGCGTTGCCGAGACTCGCGATAATCTCAATGTGGTGGCGGATCAGACCGGCAACCCGACATCCGCCCTCGACATCGCTGACGCAGTCTTCAAGGTTGGTGAAAATCTCCTGGCTTCCGACGATACGCGTCTGCGTGGCGTTTTCCACATGACCGGAAGCGGGGATGCAAGCTGGGCGGACTTCGCGTCTGAAATATTTGCGGCATCCAACAAGATGGGTGGCCCCTCGGCAAACGTCCAACCGATCACGACGGCCGAATATCCAACGCCCGCAAAAAGGCCACAGAATTCCCGCCTTAACTGCAGCAAGCTTGCATCAGAACACGGCGTATCCATGCCAGACTGGCAAAGTTCAACATTGGAAGTCGTTCGTCGGCTTCTCTCGGCTTAAGGCCGTAAACACATATTGGGGACTGACCGTATGAAGGGCATCATTCTCGCCGGCGGAAGCGGAACGCGTCTGCATCCAATGACGCTTGTCACCTCCAAGCAGCTCATGCCTGTCTACGACAAGCCGATGATCTACTACCCGCTATCCACACTGATGTTGGCGGGCATTCGTGACATTCTCATCATATCGACCCCACACGATTTGCCGCATTTCCAGCGCCTCCTTGGTGATGGTTCTGCTTGGGGCATTTCGCTGTCCTATGCAGAACAGCCTTCGCCAGATGGACTGGCTCAAGCCTATATCATTGGAGCCGACTTCGTCGGTTCCGATCCATCGTGCCTCATTCTTGGTGATAACATCTTCTATGGCCATGGCATTACCGATTTGTTTAAGAATGCGGCAACCCGCGCCGAGGGTGCGACCGTCTTTGCCTATCATGTTCAGGACCCGGAACGTTATGGCGTTGTGGAATTTGACAAGGCAATGAAGGCAATCTCGATCGAGGAGAAGCCCCAAGCGCCGCGCTCGAATTGGGCGGTTACGGGACTGTACTTCTACGATAAGGACGTCGTGAATATTGCAGCCGACCTGAAGCCTTCGGCACGTGGAGAATTGGAAATTACCGACGTCAACCGTGTATATCTCAACCGCGGTAATCTGAGCGTTGAGCAGATGGGACGGGGTTACGCTTGGCTCGATACGGGAACGCCCGATAGCCTTTCCGAGGCAGGAGAGTTTGTCGGTACTCTGCAGAAGCGACAAGGCATCAAAATCAACTGCCCCGAGGAGATTGCTTACCGCTCGGGCTTCATAGGCGCGAGTGAACTGGAAGCGCTTGGAAGGAAGCTCGGCAAAAGCGAATACGGCAAATATCTACTTGCGGTCGCTGCTGGCGAATCGTGAACGAACACTAAGTTTTGATTTCCAAAAGGCCGGCTGATGCTGAGAAGTCTGTACAATACTATAGTCAAAGACAAAAATGCAGGCAGTCGCTGTACGTTTCATGTTTCGCAAGGTGACCTAGCGAACTCCCGTAAAGACTGGGCATTTGCGATCAGGCACTACAGGAAAGCGCTAGAGATCAATCCTGGTCTAACGGCCACCTGGGTCCAACTCGGTCATTCCTATCGAGAGTCCGGCGATACCGATGCCGCGCAGGATGCTTATGAGAAGGCAGTAAAGCTTGCGCCTTCCAGCGACGATGCATACTTTTTTCTCGGCGTCACTCTTCGGAGCAAAGGCGAAAATCACGCAGCATTTGATGCGTATGTCAAAGCCTTTGAATTGAAACCTGATGGCGCTGCGGCTCGTGAGCTTGCAGGCTTTATAGGCATCAAAGACGAGTTTGCGGATTTTTACGCCGCTGTAAACGGGATGTTCGATAGGGCTTACTATATCAAGGCTAACAGCGATTTACGCCAGAGCGACATCGATCCGAAGCTTCACTACATGCTTTACGGTTGGAAAGAGAACCGTGCCCCATCTGCGTTTTTTGACCCCCAGTTTTACCGTTTAAAGTACCGCAAGCGACTGAAAGCTGGCCAAAATCCACTGGTACACTATTGGAAAGTCGGTAGAAATCTTTCTTTACTTACAAACCCGAGCGGAACTCAATCATGGCTGACGCCTACGGCTCCCGAAAAGGAAGCTTGGGACGGTCTGCAGCCAGCGCGTAAAGATGCGGAGACCGAAGCGGTCGTTATTCTCCCGGTCTATAAGGGGCACGACGAGACGCTGAGGTCCATATATAACGCCGTTGCCGGTCGGGCGGGTGAGAGCTACAGTCTTCTGGTGATCAATGACTGCGGCCCCGACAAAGCATTGAACGCCGAACTGGAACGGCTGGCGAGCCTGGGTCTGTTTGACTATCACGTCAACCCAACTAATCTGGGCTTTGTGCAGACTTGTAATCGCGGCATCTTGGAGTTTAGTCGTGATAAAGACGTCGTTCTGCTGAATTCCGACGCTTTCGTACCGGTTGGTTGGTTCACCCGCATGAAAGCGCATGTGGAAAAAGACCCATTGATCGCAACCGTCACACCGCTTTCAAATAACGCTACGATCTGCAGCTATCCGGTGAACGATGCGGATAATTTCCGTGCATTGGAATTGGGACCTGAGGAACTGGATGTGTTGGCTGCGGAAACCAATCCAGGGCTGAATGTCGAGACGCCAACCGGCGTAGGCTTTTGCTTCTTTATGAAGCGCGCGGTTATCGACGAAATCGGGGCTCTCGATCCCGTCGCTTTCAAACTGGGATATGGCGAAGAAAACGACTTTTGCATGCGCGCTCTTGAAGCGGGCTACAAGAACGTTATCGCCACCGATATTTTTGTTTTCCATGTCGGCTCGGTCTCATTCTCGGCCAGCAAGGATGCAAACTTTAACGCCGGCCAGAAGGCGCTGGACATCAAGCACCCCAATTATACGTTGATGACCCGTCGCCATGTGAATGCTGACCCGACGCGCTACAGCCGGATGCGGCTTGATGTCCGTCGCCTCGTTCGCGCTATTCATGCACCTGTTATCTTTATCACACACGCTTGGGGAGGCGGTATCGAGACGTACCTCGACACGAAACGCGCAGAACTCGATCGGCAGGGGAAGCCTCATCTTACGATAAGCGTGAGAGATCGGTCGTTTGTCTCAATCGAAACGTCAGACAATCCTTACATTTTTGCCCCTAATCTCTCCTCTCTCGATCTGCGGCTAGATTTTGAGTTGTTTGGCAGCCTGATACGCGATCTCAAGCCAACATTGCTGCACATTAATAGCTTTGCCGGCCTGGAGTGGGTTCATCAGAAAGCGCTTCTCGAGTTTATATCGAACGCCGAAATCCCATACCGATATGTAGCTCATGACTACTCGGCGGTAAGCCGGTTCTATCATCTGACGCGGCCGGATAACATCTACCGGGGTCTGCCCGACTGGCAGGAAATCGA
This sequence comes from Neorhizobium sp. AL 9.2.2, assembly GCF_013317225.1. Lineage (NCBI taxonomy): Bacteria > Pseudomonadati > Pseudomonadota > Alphaproteobacteria > Hyphomicrobiales > Rhizobiaceae > Neorhizobium > Neorhizobium sp. AL 9.2.2. The sequence continues at coordinate 413,766 of NZ_JAALXU010000009.1, read as the reverse complement.
GTCTTGGTCGCGGATGATCGAACACGGGCCTGCTGACATGAGCAGTATCGCGGAACGGCGCGCGACCTATAGCCGATTCCTGTCAAAGGCCGATGCCGTGGAGTTCCCAAGCGCCGCCACGCGACGCGTGTTCGAGAATTTCTATTCGGACTTCACAGCCGAAGTTATTCCCCACGAGGAGCCGTTTCGAACAGACGAGCGGGCTGTCCGCCGTTTGGAAGACGGTAAAATCCGTGTCGCCAGTATAGGAGCGATCGGTCCCCATAAAGGCAGCGACGTGATTTTAGCGTTGGCCCGTCACGCGGTATCGCACGACCTCGACATCGAATATTCCATCATTGGTTATTCCGACCAGGATGCGGCAATGAAGGCTGCCGGCGTCAATGTGACCGGCGCCTATTCATCCGAGGACGAGGTGATCGAGCATCTGAAGGAAATCCAACCGGACCTCGTGTTCATCTCGAGCGTCTGGCCGGAGACTTACTGCTACACGCTTTCAATACCAATCGCACTCAAACTACCCGTTATGGTTTTTGATTTGGGAGCGCAAGGCGAGCGAGCCGCCGAGCTCCCGTGGAGCGTGCGGCTTGACCCGAGATTGATCAACGCGCCGAACAAGTTATCGAACGACATCGCCGAGCTCGACATCGATGAGCTATGGAGTCTCTTAGATCCGTCCGAATGACGATGTCTTAACAGGGCGCGATCAGGCCATCTACCATATTGCCAGAGCGACGACTGGGGTGCAGCCCTAGTTGTCGATGCCAATCACAAAAGGTGATCCTTTGTCGCGAAGAATGCGGCGTTAGATGGGTTGCAGACCAGGCAGGAGCGGCTTTCCAATACGTGCCGTCGTGCGTCAATTAGGTCGTTGACCTCAAGAGCCTACTCTGCCCGCGGGTCGAATCTTGCGAGGCAAATCCGTTAGGGCACCACACCTCGTTCCGCCTCAGAACGTCCTGGCCGGCGGTCGCTTGAGCTCGGCTCCGAAATTGTTGAGCGTGCGAACGGGTTGGACGCTTGCGGGAAAGAACCGTGGTTTCGCTGCCGAAGATCGGCGTGCAAGTGCTTGGGCAACGCTCGCCGCGCTGCTTTGGACGGCGAAGACGAAAAACGTTGATCCGAATGCTTCGCGCACCCATACCCTCGATCGCATGCCAAGGCCTAAACATGCAGCGGAATCGATGCCTAATATGATGGAGAAATAGACCTGCCAAAATCTATTGCGGCACATCGACATAGCCACCGAGATCTTGAATGGCGCCTCAAGCGCTGAAGCAAACAGGCGAGCACGTTCAGGGCTCGCTCCGTGCGAAAACAAGCTCGTGCATTTTCAGAAACCAGACTGCCTTCGCCCACCCTTCACGAAGATCGCGTATTCCACAATAAACACATTTGGCTATTCTTTCCTGGGCCGGTTCGCCTAGGAGGCAAGTGTGCATTCAACGATCACAGTACTGTACACATGCACGAGACAGCGAATATCACGATGGGAAGTGGCTGCTTGGTAGCAGGTGGTGTTTCGATGAGCACAAGTGATGTTGATATAATCATCGACCTACCGACGGGCGCGTTGATCGACGTAACCGGCGACACCTCCATTGGAGAGCATGTGTGACTTGCGGAGGACGTTTCATTATGGCCTGGCGCTGATGTCGGTTTGCATAGTGTTGTCGGGCAAGGCAGCTATGTTGAAAAGCTTCCCACCGCAGCGACACCGTCTCACGATGAAGATCGTGAATGGAAACGCGCTGCATCTTCCGCCTTCAAGGAATGGCATATGATCACCTGCTCTAAGGAGCAGTGCAGTTGACTAGTCGCGACACGTCTAAACTCAACATCCCCTGGGTTCGATGCACCGCCCCCGAAGGTCCTGCATAAGGATCTCATTCCGGAAGGCCCGCATAACGCCATGCTGCCGGCATGGACAACGCGGACCTTTGAACCGCATCCGCTTCATGTTGTTCGACTGTTTGATGTCTATCTTACCGGCGAAGGTCTTTTGTTTGACCGCAACAAAAACTTGATTTCGGAGAGCGTGACTCAGTACGAGCCGGCAGGGATAGCCGAGGCGCACCGCCGGGTTCTTGATGCCGCGGATCCCCGCACGGAATGGGGTTCCTGCGTTCTTCTTCGCAAACGCGGTGACTCAAACTACGGTCACTGGATGATAGAGCTGCTTCCAAAGCTCTGGGCAACAGAAGACCTGTGTAGAATCGACGACTGCGTGATACCGAGGCGTTCAGGTGCCATGGAAGCGGTGATGAAAACCGCTTTGCGGCTATCGTCGAATGGTTCTTACGGTTTGATCGAACATTCGGATGATGAGGTCATCTTTTTCAAGCAGTTGCTCTTTGTGGAAGGACTAACCGCGCACGGCGTGTATATGTCGCCCCTCGTCTTTGCAAAGACAGACAAGCTGATTACAGGCAGCGCAGATCCCAAGAAGATTTTTGTTAGCCGTCGCGGCGCGCCCCGTGATCTTGCCAACGAAGACGAAGTGATCGCTTCTTTGATGGCAGTCGGCTTCGAAGTTGTCCATCCTGGTGGCATGTCTTTGGAAGAGCAGGCAACGACGTTTGCCAGGGCCAGTCATGTCGTCGGGGTAATGGGATCCGGCTTAACGAACATAATGTTTTGCGCTCCGGGTGCAAAGGTGATCAATCTTGCACCCGCGACTTTTCCAGACACCTTTTTCTACCTGATCGCGCAGAACCGGAAGCTGGATTACACAGAGATCCGCGGCACCAATCTCACTGAAGGACCAGGCTGGGATCAGCCCTTCCTAATTTCACCACAGGATATTGTGGGATGCCTATGACATCCGAAATCCTGGCGTAGTTCTTGTCATGTCAGACGAGAACCTTCCCTCGGTTCTCGTGCTCCAATTGTTAGAAACAAGCAGCTGATCGTCTCTACCGCTCAAGCCCGCCGTCACATTTGAACAACCAGCCGGATCACTTCGCCCCGGTGCAAGCGGTCGAAACCTTCGTTGATCTCGTCGAGCGGGATCTCGCCGCTGAGAAGCTTGTTCACCGGCAGGCGCCCGGACTTGTAGAGAGCAACGTAGCGCGGAATGTCGCGGACGGGGACGCAGGTGCCGATATAGCTGCCCTTCAGCGTTCGCTCCTCGGCGACAAGACTGACGATGTTGAGGGGAAGCGTCGCGGTGGGTGCCGGCAGTCCGGCCGTCACCGTCGTCCCGCCGCGCCGTGTCATCCTGTAGGCGCTCTCCAGCGCCTTTTCGGAACCGGCAAACTCGAAAGCAAAATCAGCGCCGCCATTGGTGAGCTGCCGAACCTTGTCGACCGCGTCCGCATCGCGTGCATTGACAGTCGCCGTCGCGCCCAGATCTCGGGCGATGGTCAGCTTGTCATCCGAGAGGTCGACGGCGATGACTTGCGCCGCACCCGCCGAAATAGCTCCCAGCAGAGCGGCAAGCCCGACCCCGCCGAGGCCGATGATCACCGTGGTCTGGCCTGCCTGGACCTTCGCCGTATTCACCACCGCGCCGACGCCGGTCAGGACCGCGCAGCCGAAGAGCGCTGCTTCGTTGAACGGCAGGTCCTTGTCGATCTTGACGATCGAGCGGCGCGACACGACCGCGTGTTCGGCAAAAGCCGAGCAACCGATGTGATGATGGACCGGCTCGCCATGCGATTTCAGCCGAATGCTGCCTGTCAGTAGTGTGCCCTTGCCGTTTGCTGCAGCACCCGGTTCGCAGAGCGCCGGTCTTCCTTCCGCACAGGGAAGGCAGTGGCCGCAGCTTGGCACGAAGGCAAGCACGACGTGATCGCCGACCTCAAGATCGTCGACACCTTCACCCAGCTCCACCACTTCGCCCGCGGCCTCGTGACCGATTGCCATCGGCAGCGGTCGCGGCCGGCTTCCGTTGATCACCGAGAGATCCGAGTGGCAGAGCCCTGCGGCACGAATGCGCACAAGCACCTCTCCCTGCCCCGGCGGATCGAGATCCAGCTCGGCGATTTCAAGCGGCTTGCTCTCTGCATAAGGCATGCTCGCGCCTGTCTGGCGAAGCGTTGCGGCTCGGATCTTCATGTCATACCTCTCTGGAATCTGGAATGCGGCGCGTGAAAACTAGCAATGTCTGCACCGCATGCGAAAACTTCCGCCGTCGGTTTCGATCTGCGTGGCGTGCGGCGCCAGGAAATGCCCCGTCATCAGCATAGTCTCGGTGTCGGCGATATCGCCCAGCAATGCTGCCCGCGTAAGCGCGGACTGGGCCTGATTTTCGCAGCCCATGCAACTCAGTTGCGGATATTTGAGCTGGATCGGGTGATGGATGATATCGCCTGAAAACACGCATTCGCGGCCATTGGAATGCAGCCATATCGCGACATGGCCAGGCGTGTGGCCCGGCGCCGGTTTGAACGTGAGGCAGCCATCCAGTTCATACCCATCGTCGACCAGCACGACCTGACCGGTCTCCACGACGGGCAGAACGCTGTCGCTATAGGCTGCAAGATGATGGCTGCCGGGATCGGAGCCGTATTTCTCGGCCCAGTAATCGTACTCTGTGCGGCCAAAGATGTATTTGGCATTCGGGAAGGTCGGAACCCAGCGTCCGTCGATCAGCCTTGTGTTCCAGCCGACATGATCGGCGTGGAGATGGGTGCAGCAGACATAATCGATGTCCTCAGGCTCAACGCCTGTTGCGCGAAGACGCTCGAGAAACGGGGTCGAAAGGTTGGACCACTGGGTGCGAGCGTGCCGTTCCTTGTCGTTGCCGACGCAGGTATCGATCAGGATCTTGTGCCGGCCGGTGTCGACCAGCCAGGCATGGATGCTGAGCCTGATCCGATCGCTATCGGCATCGTAGAACGCCGGTGCAAGCCAGGAACGCTCGCGCTCGAGGATCTCGTCCGTGACGAGAGGGAAGAACGTCTTCATCCGGAACGATGTATCTTCCAGCTCCCATATGGCCGAAACCGTGATGTCTCCAATGGCAAAACGGGTCATGAAGTTCTCCGAAGTTCGGGCCTGCTCACGCGCTCGCGACAGCTGCCTGTTGCCGGACCGGCGGCCAACCGGAATCAGTCGACGTCGCAAGCCGGTTCAGCAGCTGTTTCAGCACCCAGACCTCGTTCTCGTCGAGAAGCGCAAGGCAGTCGGCTTCGGCAGCCTTCAGCATGGCGACGATCTCCATCATCGCCTTGCGTCCCGCGCCCGTCAAATGCGCACGCCGTGGGGCTGTCCCGTCGATCTCAATCAGCCCTTCGGCCTCGAGCTTTGCCATCGTCTCGTCGGTAATCTCGTCTCCGCGCGAGCGACCGATCTCGCTGATGGTGTCGAGTGTCCTGCCATCCTCATGGCCGAGCAGCGTCAGCACGGCATAGTCCGCGCCGCTCCATCCGCGCCGCCGGCGTTCGACCACCGCGTCGTTGCGGATCTGATAGAAGACCCGTGAGATCTGGTAGATGAAATCATCGGGCGAAAGACTGCTTTCCGTTTTCTCAAACGAGGTGTTTTCGCCCGCGTGGCGAATGAGCCGGCCGTATTGCCCGCCATGGAAGACCAGCGGCGGTGTGCTCGAATGCTCGAACCCGGTGATCTCGCCCACGAAAATGATATGGTCCCCGCCTTCATACTGATGGGCGGTCCGGCATTCGAACCGGGCAGCGCAGTCTTTGAGCAGCGGGATGTCGCCGTCTCCCCTCTCCACGGTCAGCCCCTCGAACTTGTCTTCCTTCTTGCTGGCGAAAAGACCGGAGATGTCGCTCTGTTCGGCTGACAGGATGTGAACTGCGAAATGGCCCGCCTGCCGGAAATCGTCGAAGCTCGAGGATGTCTTGGCAAGGCTCCAGAGGATCATCGGCGGATCGAGCGACACCGAACTGAAGCTGTTTGCTGTGCGTCCGATATCCTGCCCGCCCGCGGATCGGGTGGTGACGACGGTCACGCCGGTCGCGAAGGATCCAAGCGCGTTACGCAGAATGCGGGGGTCGTTGGACATGGTGATTGCTCCCTGTCTTATTGATGGTGATGAATGGTCTTTGCGGATGATGCCGGTTGGGGCAGCGAGCCGCTCTGTTCGTCTTCGAGATCGGCACCGGCCGCCTCGCGCAACGGAATGATCGTGACGACCGACAGGCAGGCGGCGGCGATGATGTAGCAGGCAAGCGGTATCCAGCTCCCTGACCAGGCCCAGAGCGCGGCTGCGATCATCGGCGTCGGTCCGCTCCAGAGCACGGTTGCGAACTGATAGGCGACAGACACGCCGCTATAGCGGACCGACGCCCCATACTGCTCGGCGAAAAGGCTGGGCTGGGTGGATTGCGTCGTGGCCTGCCCGAAGATGATGGACAGGGTCATCGCAGCGGTGATCCAGAATACGCTCGCCGTATCCATGAGAAGAAAGAACGGCACGATGAAGAGGCCGTTGAAGATCATGCCCCCCATGAACACCCGCTTGCGGCCGATCCGGTCGGAAAGTCCGGCAAACAGGGGCTGGGCGATAAAGCAGAAAACGGCTGCGATCATCAGCGAATTGAGCGCCGTCGCCCGGTCGATGCCGACGACCGTCGTCAGATAGACCAGCGAATACACCGCCACGATATAGAAACTGGTGTTTTCCGCGGCCTGACAGGCGACCAGAAGCGCTGTCTTCTTGCCATGCTTGCCCAGCACGTCCACGATCGGCAGGCGCTGGCGTTCGCCACCGGATTTCAGCTTCTGGAAGCTTGGCGATTCCGCGAGGCGTCTGCGGAGGAAGATACCGAAGACGAGAAGGATGCCACTGAACAGGAAGGGCAAGCGCCATCCCCAGGCCATGAACTGCTCGGGCGTCGTCAATCCGCCGACAAGCGCCATCACGCCGGACGAAAGAAGAAGGGCCGCCGGAATGCCCATCTGCGGCCAGCTGCCGAAAAAGCCGCGCGTCTTGTTCGGCGCGTGTTCGACGACCATCAGGGTCGCTCCGCCCCATTCGCCGCCAACCGCAAAGCCCTGCAGGAAGCGAAGCACGGTCAGCAGGATCGGCGCCCCGACGCCGAGGACGGCGTAGGTCGGGATAAGACCGATCAGAAATGTGATTCCGCCCATCATGGTGAGGCTGAGGATCAGCATCGCCTTGCGGCCGATCCGGTCACCGAAATGGCCGAACACGATGCCTCCGAGAGGCCGGGCAATGAACCCGATGGCGAAGGTCGCGAAGGCCGCGATCATACCTGTGACCGGGTCGAATTCCGGAAAGAACAGTTTGTTGAAGACGAGTGCCGTGGCAGTACCGAAAATGAAGAAATCGTACCATTCCAGGGTCGACCCGATAAAGCTCGCCAGTGCGACCTTGCGGATGTCGGATGTTTGCGTGGCCATGAAGCTCCTCCCCGAGCTGTTATTGGCAATCGCATGGGTCTCCCTCAAGCCTCCAGCGGAAGACCCATGCGCAGGTCGTGGTTAGTTTTCGAGCGGAATATCGACATCCAGCAGGGGGGCGTGCTGCTGCGCACCGTAGACGTCGGTATCGCCGATATCGCCGGCGGGAATCGCTCGCGGGAACGTCGCCTTGAACGCAGCGGCGGTATCGTAGGGCGTAAACAGCACGTCTTCTTCCTTGACGCCGTAGAGCCTGGAGAAAAGGGCCGCATTGAGCGTTCCCGTCGCCTTCACGCGGCGGTAGAGGTCGTGATCCTCGAACAGGACGTCGATCGTGACGTTGAAGGGTCCCGCATTCTTGCTTTTGCAGATCTGGGCGATGTCTCTGATGAGGGCCATGTCACACCTTCTCGTATTCGATGGGGAACAGGGCGCAGGGATCGCTGACTTCGACCGTATGGAAGATGCTGAAGCGATACATCGGCCCCATGTCGATATCCGACGGACTGAACGGGAACGCCATATTGCCTTCCTTGCACAGACGCCCCGGAAAATCCGCATGCAGCATCGAGGTGCGCGCCATGGCGATGACCGCATTGGCGATATCCGCCGTCTTGGCGACAACCTCGATCACGAAGCCAAGTTCGTGGCTGGTGATCTGCTTGACCGGCTCCCAGCCGCCCATGACGCCGTCCTTGCCGTAGCAATGGATGATCATCCGGTAATCGTCGCGCGGAACGCCGAAGGATTCGGCCTTCACGGCAACCTTCTCGCGGTGGGTGGCGAGATAGTCGTCGATCTGCGAGATCAGGATCGGATCGCGCGTGCCGCAGATCGCGATGGACCGGTAACCGGCCATCTCGACGCCTTCGAGCTTGATCGTGTAGCGGTCGGCCGGTGTCCAGGTCATGCCGTCGATCTTGACGGCGCGGTCGCTGATCGCCTCGAACCGGCAATCGGTCGTGTCCAGCAGACCGCCGGGCTCGACATGGTGGATCGGGCTCGAATTCTCATGCAGCGCGAAATTCGCCACGGCCAACGGCGTCGAGCGCCGGATCGGGTTCGGCGGCTCGCAGACGACATGGTCGTCGCGAACGCGAAGGAAGATGCAGTCCGGCTCCTTGGGCACGGTCGGCTCGGCGCCGCATTCCAGCATCTTGCCCGCATACCACGACGGTGCAGGCGCCATGCCGGCCCGGATGGCGGGTGCCGCCCACTGCGCCGGATCGCTGCTTCGACCGGCAAGAATGACCTGCGCACCTTCGTCGAGGGCCTTCGCAAACGGCTCCGGCCCCATCATGCCGACGACGCGGGTAGAGTTGTCGATCATCTGCCGGTCGAGCGGCTTCATCTTTGCCAGCGGTTTCGTGAGGCCTTTTTCGGCCCAGCCGGCAAGGTCGCCCTTGCTTTGCTCGGAATGGATCAGCGCCATCTTGAACGACAGCCCCTCCTCCCGCGCAATTTCCCGCACAAGTGCTGCCGTATCCTGCAGATGCGGCTCGCCGCCTGCACCACCGGACGTGCCGATGATGCAGGGAATACCGGCCGCAATGCTGGCCTGCAGCATCAGCCGCAGGTCACGCTTGACCGAAAGGCGCGAGCAGAAGGACGTTCCGGCACCGAGATAGTAGGGCCCGGGATCGGTACTGCCGCCATCGCAACCGATGACATGCGGCTGCCACGACATTCCGATCTTGAGCGATTCCTCGGCATAGCCATAGCCGAGGATGCCGCTCGTCGAGAGCATTCTGAATTCTTTCATCACTCTTCTCCGACTGCTCGCTTATTCCGCCGCCTGGCGCTGGGCGGGATGAACCGGCATGGGAATGCCGAGGTTTTCGCGCAGCGTCGTGCCGGCATAGTCCTTCTGATAGACGCCGCGACGCTGGAGCTCCGGCACCACGTAGCGGACGAAGTCCTCGTAGGCGCCCGGTGTATGGGTGGCCGCCAGCACGAAACCGTCACAGGCTCCTGATGTGAACCACTCTTCCATCTGGTCGGCGACCATGGTCGGCGTCCCGCAGAAGATCGGAAACTCGCCGATCGTGCCGCGGCCCGAATAGTGCACGAAGTCACGCACGGTCGGATTGGGTTTGCCGCTCAGGGAGATGACGCGCTCCTTGAAGCCCGACCAGGACAGCTTCTTCAGCTCCTCGTCGGTGAATTCGCTATCCATCGGCTTGCTGGCGAAATCGAAGTTGAGCGCTTCCGACAACAGCACGACAGCATCGATCGGCTTGGCGAGCGCACGAATGTACTCGCGCTTCTCCTCGGCGATTTCCTGGCTTTCGCCGACGCAGACGTAGCAGGCCGGGCAGATTGCAACCTCGTCGGGATTTCGACCGGCGGCAGCGACCTCCTGCTTCACGGCGGCATACTGTTTCTGCCCTGCCTCAAGGGTCGGGTAGACGACAAAGATCAGATCGCCCCACTTGCCCGCGAACTCGCGTCCGCGGCCGCTCTGGCCTGCCTGGATCAGCACCGGGCGCCCCTGCGCCGACGGAGGCACCGGCAGCGGACCCTTCGAACTGAAATACTTGCCCTTGTGATCGAGCCGATGGACCTTCTTCGGATCGGCAAACTGGCCGGTCTCCTTGTCGACGATCAGCGCATCGGGCTCCCAGCTGTTCCAGAGCCCTGTCACCACGTCCAGGAATTCGTCGGCCCGCTCGTAACGCAGGTCATGGGCAAGATGCTCGACGCGGCCGAAGTTGGCCGCCTCGGAATTGTTGAGCGAGGTCACGACGTTCCACGCAGCACGACCCTTGGTCATCAGGTCGAGCGTTGCGAACAGACGTGCCACATGAAAGGGCTCGTAATAGGTGGTCGAATAGGTAATGCCCAGGCCGATATGGCTGGTTGCCATGCCGATCGCCGTGATGATCGAGACCGGATCCATCTTGACGACGCGAACACCGTTCTCGACCGCTTCCTGGTGATCGTCACCGTAGATGTCGGGCATGGCCAGACGGTCGTCGAAAAAGGCGAGATGGAACTTGCCGTCCTCGAGGATGCGTCCGATGCGCTGGAAATATTCGGCGGACAGAAAATCGGTGGCGCCGGCAGGATGCCGCCATGAGCCGGGCGCAATCGAGCAGTTCTGCGCCTGCAGGAAGCCCACCATTTTCATCTGGCGTTTTGAAGTAGACATCGTTCCTCCCGTGTCATCGTCAATCGCAAATATGTGCGCAAACGTTTGCGCACTCCGATCCAATCGCTTTCTGGAGGAGATGTCAAGTTGGGAGCGAATATTTTGTAATGCAGCCCCTCTTTTTCGCATCGGTGCGGATGCGGAGTGACGCGACAGGGCGCAGCTGTTTTGTTATGAATCGGTATGAACTCAACACTGCCGCCTTCCACACCGCGCCGAGCGACGGTCGTCACCCTGTCAGCACTGGCAGGAGTCGCGCCATCGACGGTGACCCGCGCGCTCAAAGGCGACACGCGGATTTCCCAAAAAATGCGGGACCTGATCATCGGGCTTGCGAAAGAACACGGCTACATGCCGAACGTTCTGGCGCGCACCCTGTCTTCGGGAAAGAGCGGTCTGTACGGACTTGTCCTCGGACCGGCTGAAAACCCGTTCTATACGGAGCTGTTGCACGAAGCGACGCGACAAGCGGAGAAGCTCGGCTTTCGCCTCCTCATCATTCATGCCGGCGGCGGGCCTATCGAGGATACCACTGCGCAAGCGCTGATTCAGTACCAGGTCGATGGCTGCATCATCTCGTCGGCCATATTGTCCTCAAAGGCCGCCGACATCTGCGCCCAGAACAACGTCCCTCTCGTGATGGTCAACCGCGTCGCACTTTCGCATGGATGCTTCGTCACCTGCGACAATCGTGCCGGCGGTGCTGAGATGGCGAAACTTCTGATGTTGCGAGGATGCCGTCGTTTCGGACTGATCTACACCTCCTCCACCAGCTCGACGTCTCGCGAACGCGAGGAAGGATTTGTCGCCGAACTGGAACAGGCCGGTCTGGCACTCTCGCTTCGAATCGACGGCCACTCCAATTACGACGGCGGTTTCGAGGCCGGTCGCGAGATCGCGGCGATCCCCTCGGCGGAGCGCCCGGATGCGATCTTCGCGTTGAGCGACATCATGGCCATGGGCGTCCTCGACGCACTCCGCCTGGCGTCGATCGATGTGCCCGGCGACATCCTGGTTGCCGGCTTCGATGGCGTTGCGGCGTCCGCTCGGCCGATCTACGACCTCACGACAATCCAGCAGCCCCTGCCCCTGATGATCCAGCGCGCCTTTGAACTGCTGCGGGCACGCACGGTCGATCCGAGCCTGCCGGACGAACTGATCGCCATGCGCGGCAAGCTGATTGTTCGCGGCTCCACCGGCCGGGCATGAAAAAGGGCGCAAAAAGCGCCCTTTCTCGACCAGTTGTTGGTGCAGCCTATCCGCCCGCTTTCGGAATATACATCACGATTGCCGGGAAGAAGTAGATGGCAAGCACGGCGAACAGCATGATGACGACGTATGGCAGAGCCCCGTACATCACCTCCTTCAAACTCGATTTCGCCACCGACTGGATCACGAAGAGGTTCATACCCACCGGCGGCGTGATGAGCGCGATCTCGATCATCAGCACGAAGTAGATGCCGAACCAGATCGGATCGATTCCGTGCACGCCGAGCGACGGGAGGAGAACCGGAAGGACGATCAGGATCATCGCGATCCCCTCCAGGAACAGGCCGAGCAAGAGCAACACCGCGGTGACCGCCAGCATGAACATGCCAGCCGTCTCGATATTAACGGCGATCCACTGGGAGATTTCGTAGGGAATGCGGTAAAGCATGATTGCCTTGCCGAATACGTTTGCCCCGGCAATGATCAGCAGCAGGTTCGCCGTGGTAAGACCCGCGCCGAACACCGCCCCCCGAAAATCTGCAAAAGACACGCCGCGGCGTATGCCGAACACGTAGATCAGGGTCATGACGAGGCCCACAGCTGCCGACTCCGTCGGCGTGAAGACGCCTGCATAGATCCCGACGATCATCGTCAGCGCAATGACCATGGTCGGCAGGGCGCGAAAGCTTGCAGCCATCCGACCACCCGGTCCGGATTCACCTTTTTCCGCCTTCGGTGCCGCCCCCATGAACGACTTGACGATGCAGTAGATCAGGAACAGCACGATCAGGAACAGCCCGGGCCCGACGCCGGCAAGGAACATCGAGGCGGTGGACTGCTCCGCGACCGCCGAATAGATGATCAGCGGAATGGACGGCGGGATGAGGATGCCAAGCGTTGCGCCAGCGGCGAGCGTTCCCATGACAAAGCGACGATCATAGCCGCGCTTGGTCATCTCGGGAATTGCCACGGTGCCGATCATGGCCGCAACGGCGACGGACGAGCCCGAGATCGCGGCAAAGATGCCGCAGGAGATGATCGTTGCGATCGCGACACCGCCGCGCACGCCGCCGACCCATCGCTGAACCGCATCGAACAGGTCTTTCGCGACCCCCGCCTTCAGCAGGATATTCGACGTCAAAAGAAACACCGGCACCGCCAGCAGGATGAAATTGTTGACCGAGCCGAGGAATTCCATCGACACGCTGGCGAGCGGCACGTCCTTCATCAGGAGAAGAACGATACCCGTCGTCGAAAGCGCGATACCGACCGGTATGCCCGCAAACAGAAAGACGAAGAGCGCGACTAGTACGATAACGCTTTCCATATCAGATCTCCTCGTGCGCGAGTTCGAGCTTGCGTCGCTGCCCCGTCGCAACAAGCAGGATCAGTTCCAGCGCAGCCTGGACGAAGAAAAGAAAGAACCCGATCGCGACCGGCAGGTAGAAGAGCCAATAGGGGATGCGCAGGACACTCGCCGTAGCGCGGCCGACTCTCGCCGCGTCGATTGCGGCAACAAGCGCCTCGAAGGAGACGACGGCACAGGCGAGCGCGATGATCGCAAAGCTTATGCCTTCGAGAACGACCTTGGCGCGTTCGCCGACCGCATCGGAGAAAAGCGTGATCGAGATCAACTGCCGGCGCCCCATGCAGGCTGGAAACAGCAGGAATGTTGCCCAGACCATGCCGAGACGTGAGGTCTCCTCGACCCAGTCCGTCGGACTGTTGAAGAAGTACCGCGACGCCACTTCATAGGCGACGATGATGCCGATGAAGAGGTAGATCCATGAACTGTATTCACCGATCCTCATGATGGTCGACTCGATTGTGCCGACCCATTTCTTTTCTTGCGGGGGCATGGTGCCGTTCCTCCCAGACGTTTGCGTCTGACCCTCTCAGACGCTGCGCGAATGCGCGTTTCGCCGCGACGGTGGCACTGCGCCCCGCCCTTGTTTTTGGTGTCGTGCTTTTACATTGTGCCGACTCTGTGCGAGGCGGCGCGGCTAGCCAATTGCCGCTACTGAAGCTTTTGCGCTTCGTCGAAAACAGATTTCGCAAGGTCGTTTCCGTTGTCGTAGAACGACTTTGCGACAGGTGCCGTTTCCTCTTTCCACTGGACGATTTCATCCGGCGTGAGATCGATGATCTCCATCTTCTTGGCGAGAACCTCGCGCGTATGCTTGGTGGCATCGAAGATGCGATCCATGAGCACCGTCTCGAGTTTCGCGGCCTCCTCCTGGAAGATCGCACGAAGTTCGGTCGGCATCTTTTCGAGCGCTTTTTCGCTCATCAGGGCGAAATGCGTCTCATACATGTGGTCCGTCGCGATGACGTAGCGCGAAACCTCGAAAAGGCGGCGCTCCTCGACCGACGGCCATCCCGTCAGCCCGCCATCGACGATACCGCGCTCAAGCGCCAGGAACTGTTCGCTACCGCTGGTGACGACCGGAGCGGCTCCCACGGCCTCGACGAATTCGCTGACGGTAGAGCCGAACGTTCTGATCTTCAGGTTGCGCATATCCGCAGGGACATGAACTTCCTTGTCGCGGGTGATCATCGTGATGAAGCCATAAGGGATCCAGAACATCGCGCGCGACCCGGTCTGGTTGATCCTCTTGTCGAGTATGGTTCTGATCGGGGTTCCGGGCAGCACGGCGCGATCGAGCTTTTCGCGCGTATCGAAAAAGAATGGCACGGCGAACACGTTGAGAGCGGGCACGGTGCCGGCAAGGATGGATGCAGAGGCGATGCCGATATCGATTGTGCCGTTTGCAACCGCCTCGTCCATGTGCTGGTCGCTGACGAGTGAACCCGAGTCATAGAATTCGAAGGTAATTTCGCCGTTGGTCCGCTTCGACACGTTGTCTGCGAACTCCTTGATGACGTTGGTGAGGTAGTGATTGTGCGGAACGCTGGTGGCGACGCGAAGGGCCCGCTCGGCGGCGAACCCCTGTCCCGTTCCCATCACAAGAGCTGCCAGAACGACAGCAAGTGTCTTGAGCTTCATCTTATCCCTCCCGGTCAAAGCTTGCATCCGGTGACTCAGCCGCGACCTCCTTATCGCCGCTGCAGATGCGCAAACGTGTGCACTAACTTTCGCAAATTTGCCCGTCCCGTCAAGTTTTTTTCTGCCGACGCCCGAAATATCCTTCTTCTCTGGTCGTGCAGGATCGTCTTCAGGCACTGCCGCGCACGATCAATTTGCCAGGCAGGATGCTGGTCGTCGTCTCGTCGAGTGGAACGGTCTTGCTGGCCTGTATCAGGCCCACGACCTCGGAGATCATGCGGGTAATCGGCTGCCGGATCGTCGTCAGACGATAGGATCTCCAACCGGCCATGGGAATGTCGTCAAATCCAACGATCGAAAGATCCTCAGGCGCGGACAGTCCAAGTTCGCGGGCAGCATCTATGGCGGCGAGCGCCATGATGTCGTTGCAGCAGAACAGCGCATCCGGACGGTTTTTTGCTATCAGCAGTGATAGCACTGCGCCGTAGCTGCCTCGGTAGGTGAACTCCCCGTTTCCCTCGGCAAGCACGGAATGCCCGCTCTCGCGTAATGCTTCGGAAAAGCCTTCCGCCCGGTCACGGTGGGTAGACGTGTTGGAGATCCCGCCGATGAAGCCTATCCGTCGGCGCCCCCTGCCGAGCAGAAACAGTGCCGCATCACGACCGCCTGCGTGATTGTCGCACGCGACCGCATTAACGCGGACATTGCGCTGGATCCGGTTGAGCAGCACCACCCGGATGCCATGCTGCCGGCAGGCGTTGGCCATTCCAGACGTCAGGCTTGCGGAGGTCACGACAAGTGCGCTGGGGCGAGCGGCAAGGATCTGCGGCGTCAGCTGGTCCATGTCCGCCTGCGGCGGGATGGCATAGACGAGCAATTGTCTCCCGACCGCCTGCAGTGCTTTTGCGAGCGTGTCGAGAACGAGTGGATAGAACGGGTTGGCGAGATCGCCTGCCACCAACGTCACTGTACCGGCGGAGATCACCTCGGCAGTACGGCGCGCCGGACTGCTATAACCCAACTGCGCTGCGACCTGAAGGATACGCTGTCTTTTCAACGGATCGATGGACGATCCCGGCGAAAACGCGCGTGATACCGCGGCGATGGAAACGCCCGCCTCATGAGCGACCTGCTTGGCTGTCGGCTTCAAAACAGACTCCATGAAATTTTTTCACGCAATGATGAAAACTTGCATTCAACGTCGCTAGCACATTACGCTCGATGTCAAAAGGGAGGTGAGACATGTCAATTCGCTATATGAAACAGGGGAAGGCGGCCGCCGAACGCGCCGAGGATGACGCCAAAGTCAGGACGCTTGTCGAAGCGACGCTCAAGGACATCGAAACCCGAGGCGACGCCGCAGTACGCGACCTGTCGGCGAAATTCGACAACTTCTCTCCGGCCTCGTTTAGACTGACCACGTCCGAGATCGAGGCGGCAATCAACAAGGTGTCGGCTCGCGACATGGACGACATCAGGTTTGCCCAGACTCAGATCCGCAAATTTGCCGAAGCCCAAAGAGCGTCGATGACCGATATCGAAATCGAGACAATGCCGGGGGTCTTCCTCGGCCACCGCAATATTCCGGTCCAGTCGGTCGGTTGCTATGTTCCAGGCGGCAAGTACCCGATGGTCGCGTCGGCGCATATGTCTGTCCTCACGGCCTCGGTGGCGGGAGTTCCCCGCATCGCAGCAGCGGCTCCGGCCCAAAAAGGCGAACCCCACCCCGCCATCGTCGCTGCAATGCATCTCGGCGGGGCCCATGAAATTTATGTCCTCGGCGGCATTCAGGCGATCGGCGCGATGGCGCTCGGGACCGAGACCATTCGCCCCGTCGACATGCTCGTCGGCCCCGGCAACGCGTTTGTTGCGGAAGCAAAGCGCCAGCTCTACGGGCGCGTCGGAATAGATCTCTTTGCCGGCCCGACCGAAACGATGGTCATTGCGGACGAGACTGTGGACGCGGAAATGTGCGCCACAGATCTTCTGGGGCAAGCCGAACATGGCTACAATTCCCCGGCGGTTCTCGTGACCAATTCGGAGACGCTGGCGAAAGCGACGATCGCTGAAATTGATCGAATTCTCGGAATCCTGCCAACTGCCGAAACCGCTTCCGTATCCTGGCGCGAGTACGGCGAGATCATAGTCTGCGACACCTACGAGGAGATTCTCAACGTCGCCAACGACATCGCCTCCGAGCACGTGCAGGTTATGACAGAACGGGACGACTGGTTTCTCGAAAACATGCATTCCTACGGTGCGCTCTTCCTCGGCCCACGCACCAACGTTGCCAATGGCGACAAGGTCATCGGCACCAACCATACTTTGCCGACGAAAAAGGCGGGGCGTTATACCGGCGGTCTCTGGGTCGGCAAGTTTCTCAAGACCCATTCCTACCAGCGCGTCACAACGGACAAAGCGGCGGCTGAGGTCGGCGCCTATTGCTCGAGGCTGAGCATGCTCGAGGGTTTCGTCGGCCATGCCGAACAGGCGAACTTACGGGTGAGACGCTATGGCAACCGCGACGTCGCCTATGGCGAAGCAGCCCAATGAGCGGCCTTTTCAATCTTGCCGGCAAGCGGGCGCTCGTCACCGGCGCCAGCCGTGGCATTGGACGCGCGGTCGCCGAAGGCCTTGCCGAGGCGGGTGCCGAGGTAACGCTTTGCGCGCGCTCGCGGACGGAGATCGAGGAGGCCTGCGCTTTGATGTCTACCCGCGGCTGGAGGGCGCGGCCGCTTGTGTGCGATGTCACCGACATTGCCGGCTTCCGCCGACATGTCGAGGCGCAAGCGCCGTTCGATATCTTTGTCAACAATGCCGGCACCAATCGCCCCAAGCCGCTGACCGAGGTCACTGAAGACGACTACGATGCCGTCTTCGGCCTGAACACGAAGGCTGCAATTTTTGCAGCCCAGTCCGTGACGGCCGTGATGCTGAGGCATGGTAGGCGGGGCACCGTCATCAACATGTCCTCGCAGATGGGCCATGTCGGCGCGGCCAACAGGACACTCTATTGCGGCTCAAAATTTGCGATTGAGGGTTTTACCAAGGCGTTGGCGGTCGAACTTGGACCTGCCGGCATCCGCATCAATACCCTTTGCCCCACCTTTATCGAGACACCCATGACCGCCTCGTATTTCGAGGATGAGGAGTTTCGCCGCGAGACGCTGTCCAAGATCAAGCTAGGTCGCCTGGGGCAGCCGGCAGACGTCGTCGGCGCCGCCATTTTCCTTGCCTCCGACGCGTCGTCCCTGATGACCGGCTCGGCGTTGATGATCGACGGCGGCTGGACGGCGCACTAGTCCGCCACCGCCTGCTTCGCCCGGACGATCCGCATCAGCATTTCATCGCGCCAGGAGCGTCTGGCATCGAGATCCTGCTCTGCGAGCAGTTCGCGACGCTCCGCATCCGCCCGTGTCACCGCATCCGGCTCCCAGCTGCGGTCTGCCCTGCGCTGATCGGCAAATCCGGCATACATCGGCCCGAGCCGTTCGGCATAATCTGCAAGCCCCTTTGGCGCGTTGAGATCGATGGTCTCGAACGGTCCCATGAACGACCAGCGCAACCCAAGCCCGTCGCGCACAGTGCGATCGATGTCTTCGGCCGTAGCATAGCCTTCCGCAAACAGTGCAAACGCTTCGTCCAGCAAGGCGCCCTGCAACCTGTTCAGCACGAAGCCGGGAGTTTCGCGCGACAGCGACACGGCTGACTGCCCCACATCCTCCATCAGGCGCCGGACACGGCTCGCCGCCTGTGGCGCAGTCCAGGGCGTTGGGACGATTTCGACCAGCGGCACGAGATGCGGAGGATTGACGGGATGCACCACCATCAACCGCTCCCGGTTGCCACACTCCTCATAGAACGCCGACCCGGGAAATCCTGAGGTGGAACTGCCGACGATGGCATGAGCGGGAAGCACCGCATCGATCGCAAGACTGACCTCGCGCTTCACATCGATCCGCTCGAACGCCGACTCCTGTACGTAGTCGCAGCCCGACACAGCCTCGCTGAGGCTCCGCGCAAAACGGATGCGCGACAGGAGCAAAGGCGCGTCGCCGCAAAGCCCCCCGGCCGCAAGATCGCCGACGGCCTTGTCGATCTGCGCGCCGATGACAGCCTCGGCATTTTCGCGGGCATCATAAACGGTGACGTCCATGCCGGCCCGCGCGAAGACGATCGCCCAGCCCTGCCCCACCAGACCTGCGCCGACGATGGCAACGTTCCTGATCGCATTCATGTCCTGGATCTCCCCTTGTGAGCTGCAGTCAAAGGCAGCGCCTCCACGCTGGCTGGGTGAGCAAGCAGCAAGGCTGCCCGAGGGTCAATCGCCGATCATCCCAGTGAAAATCTTTCACGAAGGAAGGCGTCCCACCGTCGTCGTATCGGTCTTTTGGCAGTCGAGGAGGCAGGCGGTTGCTCCCGGACTGATATCCCGAAGCAGCGTCACCGCCGGGGTTTACTTCATTCCAGAACCGAACTTTTCCGAAGGGATTTCCGCAATCTCGGTGCTAGTGCGTCCTCGACTGCGAACAGAGACCTGTCTCGCCGTAAACAGAGTAATTCTTGGACAGCCCACCTCATGCAGAGATGCAATGCCGGAGGACCGCTCCGACGAATTCGCTAGCGTGACGCCGAACAGCATTGAAAGCCTTCCAACCACGCGAGGAATTCGGACGGTTGTGTCAGTGCGCTGAAAGGACAGTGGCCGACATCGCGGTTTGCCTTCGCGGCGATGGTTCCCTGATGGAAAGCCAACAGAAGTTGCTCCTTATCGACTACAAGGTTTCCATCCTGTTCTTCGCGGACTGAGAAGTCATCGAAGACACTTTTGCATCGCGTAGCGAGCATGAGCCCATGCCTCCCATTGTTAAGTTGGAGGTCAAACTAGTCATCGGGCCTGAATGGTGACTGAATACCAGCTCCCGCAATTTCACACGACCAGAAGTTCCAAGAGCGCGCGACCACTGTGTTGGACGCAGTTTGTGTGGCGGTAATTTCCGATTGGAAGCCCGCCAAACGGCTTCGGGCCGCCCGTGAATGGTTGATGGGTGTTGTCCAGGCAAAGCCTGGTAGGCAGTTCGCGCATGCCAGTTAACCCAGCGGATTTGTCCGGAGAATGCCTTGCGGCAAGGCTTACTCCATAACCGCTCTTCGCACTCGTTAATTGGAGGTTGCCTGAGGAAGTCGTGCCGCTGTTTCTCCGTTTAACGCAGACGTAACCACCTTACTTACCCGTGCTTTAATAGCCTCTGTTTTACCATCACGTAAAATAAGAGATGACGGTTGCGGGATGAAGATACAGTTTCAGAGTCAGTGGTTTCTACGATGGTGCCTGCCGGCTCTCGTTTCTTTGGTCGTCTGTGGTCTGCTTTTACTGAGTTTGAGTTGGGCGGCTGCTACAAGCGATGAGGTGGCCGCGGCAAGGCAGCGCGATCTCATGAAACTTACGGTCGCGAAACTGACGGCTGGCATTGCGCATGACCAGGAAAGCGCAACTGTCTGGGACGACGCCGTGAGGCATGCCACCAGTGGCGACCTGAAATGGATCGAGACGAACCTCGGTTCATGGATGCACAGCTATTTTGGGCATGATGGCGCCTTGGTCCTTCGACCGGACCTCTCTGTACAATATCTGTTTTCATCCGAGACAGAATATTCCCCTACCCCAGATGATCTCCGCAACGCCTACTTGCCGCTCGCTAAAAATCTTCAAGCGCGTCTACTTGCCGAAGATACCGAGGGTATCAGCGAACGGACGCTTTCGATTGGCGAAGCTGATCTGAGCTATGTCGGATTTCGACCTGCAATGGTCAGCATAAAGCCGATCGTTTCGGACACCGGTGATCTGGAACAGACGCCGGGCGAGGAAATGCTGCACGTGAGCATACGCTTTCTCGACGGCGATCTTCCTCTGGCCATCGGTACCGAATATGAGTTCGCCAAACTGGAGTTCACCTCCAAGCGACCTCGGGAACGGAATGTTGCGTACGTACCCTTGGTCGCACGAGACGGGCAAGTCTTCGGATACTTCCGTTGGAACCCATTCCAACCCGGACAATATGTATTCGAAGCCACTGCCCCAGCCCTTTTTATCGCGTTTATCGCACTTTTCGCTGGGACCAGTTTTTCTGGAGGTGCAATCTGGCGCCGCTCCGAGCGGCTGGCTGCGAGCCGCGCAGAACTGAAACATCAAGCCTCCCACGATGCCCTGACCGGGCTTGCAAACCGCGCTTACTTCAACGAGCAACTCAATCGTCAACTATCGAGCGGGCACGCCGAGGCTCTCCACTGTGTGTTGTTCGTTGATCTTGATCGCTTCAAGGCTGTCAACGATACGTTCGGTCACCCGGTTGGCGACAAGCTGATCTGCTTGGCAGCAAACCGGATGCGCGATCTCCTGCCGCAATCTCTTCTGGCGCGGGTGGGAGGCGACGAATTCACCATTCTGCTGGGAGAAAATGATGCCAGGAATGCTGAAGATCTCGCATCGAAAATTGTGCAGTCACTGCGGGCACCGTTCGAAATCGGAACGACGCATGTCGTCATTGGCGCAAGCGTCGGAGCAGCTCTAGCAACCGGCCCATGTGACCCCATCGAACTGACGCGCCAGGCTGATATCGCGCTTTATCATGCCAAAGCAGCCGGCAGGAATACCCATGCGGTGTTTGGTGAACATATGGACGAACTGCTACGCAGGCGCAGAGCGTTGGAAAGCGATCTCCGTTTTGCAGTCGAGACCAGGACCCAGCTCGAGACTTTTTATCAACCAGTCTTCAATGCGACCGACGGAAGCATTTGTTCTCTCGAAGCGCTTGCTCGGTGGAAGCACCCGACGATGGGCTACATAAGTCCCGACCAGTTCATTCCTCTGGCGGAGGACATCGGGTTGATCAACGACATCGGCGCCCTTGTGCTGGACAATGCATGCAGAACTCTCGCTGATCTTCCCGGCATCTCTATTGCGATCAACGCTTCGCCGCTTGAGCTCAGTTCTCCCGGCTACAGTCTGCGGGTTTTGACGACCCTCGCAAACATGAACGTAAGCCCCGAGAGGCTTGAGATCGAGATGACCGAAACTGCAACTGCGGATAACACGATCGACCTGAAGCGAACCATAGCCATGTTGCGAAAAGCAGGCGTCCGGTTTGCCATAGACGACTTTGGAACCGGGTATTCTTCATTCTCGCGCGTGCAGAATATCGAGGTGGATCGCATCAAAATCGATAGGTCGTTTATCGGCGAAATGCACCAAAGCGGCAGCAGAGCCGTTGTTGTTGCGATGATTGGCATGGCCAGAGCGAAAGGGCTGAAGATAACGGCTGAAGGCGTTGAGACAATCGAGCAGCGTGCCGAACTTGAACGGCTTGGATGCGACGATCTTCAGGGCTTTCTGATGTCGCGACCTCTTCCTCGCCAGGACGTTGCAGCATACGTCTCCCGGATGGCTCGAACATGAAGGGGACAGGTTACGCTGGGGCTTTGCATTTTGATGCCATGCCCCGGCAGGAAGACCCCACGCGCAGACTTAAACGCATGCGTCCACCGCTGCGTCATCGTAACGGAACTTGCTCGGCGTCGTTTCTGACGCGCTTATGGCCATCACGCGTTTAGCAGTACCGCGCTGCTGCTGCGTTGTCATTTGAGCGTGTAGGGACTGCGCGCCAGTCCCCACTGGCCGAAGACAACGGCATCCATTATCTGAAGATATCGGTCAACGCGCTGTCGGCGCCAAGGAAACGACCCATGTCTGATCTCAGCTTCATCTGGCCGCTGTCCGGCGGCCTTCTGATTGGCCTTTCCGCCGCGATCTACTTGCTGCTGAACGGTCGAATAGCCGGAATTTCCGGTCTGGCCGCATCTGCTGTCGGATGGACAGGCAGTGGAATCAGTCCGCTCGGGGTCGGTTTTCTGGTTGGCATACTCGGTGGAGCTGCCGCCGCCTTTACCTTGTTACGGCACGCAGAGTTCGCGATCACCGCCTCGCCTCCCCTTCTTGTGGTAGGCGGGCTCCTGGTCGGCTTCGGGACGCGGCTTGGTTCCGGCTGCACCAGCGGCCACGGTGTTTGCGGACTGGCACGCCTATCGCCCCGGTCCATCGTCGCGACGGCAACATTCATGATCGTGGCGGCAGCAACCGTCTTCATCACCCGGCATCTGATTGGAGTGGCATGATGACCCAGCGCATTCTCGTCTCCATCGCCTGCGGAATTCTGTTCGGCATCGGCCTTGTCGTGTCCGACATGGTCAATCCTGCCCGTGTTCTGGCGTTCCTCGATGTGACCGGTAACTGGGATCCGTCGCTTGCTTTCGTGATGGGCGGGGCACTGATCCCGTCATCAATTGCCTATGCGATCCGGCGTCGTTGCCGCAAACCGGTCTTCGAAACCCAGTTCCATGTGCCGACGAGCCGCACGATCGACCGTCCGCTTGTCGCAGGCGCTGCACTGTTTGGTCTCGGCTGGGGCCTCGTCGGTCTATGCCCGGGTCCCGCAATCGCCTCTCTCGTTACAGGCCGCTGGGAAGCAGCACTGTTCGTCGCGGCCATGCTTGCCGGTATGTTTGTCCATCGCATGGTGTCGTCCCGACAGACTGTGGCAGCGCGGTCCTGATGGGACGGAGAGGGTAACTTCCGCAACCTCGATGGCATTCGAACCACCATCCCATGAACCATTGAAGGCAGTATAAGGGGTTCTTTACTCCCGCATTGTCGAGCATAGCATTTACCAGAAGCCAGTTTAGCTTCGCCCTCTCGTCCGGCCCGCGGCGCGGCCTTCTCCCGCCCACTCCGACAACACAATCATCATGCTCCAGAGACTGACGAGATCTCAGTTAAGCAGTCATTAACCATCTTCAGACGTATATTAGAATTGCTTGAAATGCTTCGGCTTGGAAAGTAGTCGAGCGACGGTGGTTTGTCTTTGCAGGTCCGTCTGGACCTGCGGGCTTGGGGGATACGATGAGCATGCTTTCCCGTGTTGTCCGGACGGCGATATTTGTGCCGCTCGCCTTCAGCGTTGCGTCTTGCGCGCAGACGCAGACGCGGGCGCGGACGACATCGGTCGACAGTATCGCGACCGCATCAGTCCCGAGCTCTCGGCCCGCAGTGAAGGACCGGAACACGAATTTGACCATGCAGGCGGCCGTCCGGCGGGCGGTCGACTATCAGCCATCGATCATGCAGGCGGCGGGCGAACTCAACCAGCAAGGCGCGGCGATCCGAGATGCACGCTCGGGATATTTTCCGTCGATCGGGGGCGGGATCGATGTCGGCAGGCGCAGCGCTTTCGGGAACGGTTTTCAGCCGGCAGCGACTGTGACCGCGTCGCAGATGATCTACGACTTCGGGAAAGTCTCCAGTCAGGTCGCCAGTGCCACGGCGACAGAGGAAACCCGGCGCGCCGAGTTCATTGCCGTGGTCGACAACGTGATCAGGGACACCGCGCTTGCGTCCCTCGAAACCCTGAGAAACCGCAGTCTGGCGGTTGTCGCGTCCGATCAGGTGCGCGACACGAAGGAAATACTCGAGCTCGTCAACGCGCGAACGGAACAGGGAGCCAGCACGAGATCGGACAAGCTTCAGGCCGAAGCGCGGGTGCAGATGGCCCAGACCACGGCACTGGAGATCAGGTCTCAGTCGGAGCGCTGGCAGGGCAGCATGGCGTCGCTGTTGGGTATGTCCGGGAAGATCAATCTCGGAGCGAGTATTCCCTCAGACCTCCCCAATGCCTGCTCTGCCAAAGAGCCCGATTGGGATACGGTGCCGAGCGTTCGGGCAGCGGCATCGAAGAAGACGGCCGCCGAGGCCAATCTGCGGTTCAGCAAGGCCGATGTCCTGCCCACCCTGGCGCTCGAAGGCGGTAGCAGCATGGATCTGCTCGGAAATTCACCAGGCAGCCCGGACTATACGATCGGTCTGAAACTGACCGGCAAGCTTTACAATGGCGGCTCCTATAAGGCCCGGAGCGAAGCTGGCCAGTTCGCGGTTCAGTCCGCTGAGGCCGGCATCGCCAATGCCAGGACAGGCGCGCAGCGGAGCTGGATGGAATCGCGCACGCAGCTGTCTGGAATGCGCGCTTTGCTCACGACACTCGCCTCGCGACAGACGCTGATGCGCGAAACCCGAGATCTTTATCAGAGGCAGTTCCTCGACCTGGGAACGCGGACTCTCCTCGATGTCTTGAATGCCGATCAGGAGCTACATGCCGCACGTTTCGACGCAATCAACATCCAGTTCGATGTCCATAAGCTGAATATCGAGTGTGCCTCCGCAGCGGGGCGCTTGCGGGACATCTTCAAGCTCGAAAAGAAGCCGGGCACGGCCGCGACCGTCGTGAACGGCGGCGCATCCAGGTCGGAGACGCCAATCGAAATGGCGGTCGCGATGCCTGCGCGACAAGCACTGCCGATAGAGGCAGGACCAGCTGCCGCAGAGAATGCCGAACGCGGAGCAGACGTTGAGACCGAGCTAAGCGAGGCGCTTGCCGTTTCGCTTCAAGCCTCCAGTATCGGCGCGGACGTTAAGGACAAGCGAAACCGGTTCGAAGAGCTTGCTTTGCGCGGCGCTCTCTAGCCCGCAGGGGTCAAATTCGGTTCTGTCCGCCTTTCATAAACGCAAATACGCTGACCGGCATTAACACTGCATCAACCGTCCGATGCGAGAATTAGTTATCGCTAATTGATAACGTTCTAAAATTGAGCAAGTCTTATCCCAGAGTTTCTTGGTAGGATTGACAGCAATCGAGACACTGCCGGACCAGCCAGTTCGGTATTCAACATTTTGCCCGGCGCAGACCTTTGACGGTCCGTGTCATCGCATCTCGCTGCCCATCCGCCAGGTCCGTTCAGTTTCGCTGTGACGCTCACGGCCTTAAGAGGATGTATCCATGGTTGCCGTTGTAACGAATATCGCAAGTGGTGAAAGCATTACCGTCGCATCGGGCAACATCTCTGTCCGTGAACCAAGCGTTATTCAGCTTGAGGTCGGCCCGAAAGACATTGCTGCGACCATCCGTCAGGGCGACGATCTCGTCATCCGCCTGCAGAACGGTGAGGCGATCCGAGTTGCCGATTTCTACGCCAGCGGCCCCGGTGAAGCATCAAGCAAGCTGGTCCTGGTGGATGAGAACGGGGTCGTCTGGGATGGCAACCACACCGTCGGAGAAGCCGATTTCTCATTCACCGAGTCAGCCGGCGGCGACCAGTTGGTGGGTGGCGCTGAAGGTGGGGGCGATGCATCCATTCTCGGCCTTGCTGCACTCGGCGCGCTTGGAGCTGGAGGAATAGCTCTCGCTTCCGGAGGCGGCGGCGGTGGCGACGACAACGATGACTCGGACGCAGATGCAGACGCGGATGCCGACGCCGACGCCGACGCCGATGCTGACGCCGATGCGGATGCGGATGCCGACGCGGATGCGGATGCAGATGCAGACGCCGACGCGGATGCGGATGCGGATGCCGATGCGGATGCCGACGCGGATGCGGATGCGGACGCGGATGCTGACGCAGACGCGGACGCCGATGCTGACGCAGATGCCGATGCTGACGCAGATGCCGATGCGGATGCAGATGCCGACGCGGATGCAGATGCTGACGCAGATGCCGACGCGGATGCAGATGCTGATGCTGACGCAGATGCCGACGCGGATGCGGATGCCGATGCAGACGCGGATGCCGACGCGGATGCGGATGCCGATGCAGACGCGGATGCAGACGCTGATGCTGACGCAGATGCCGACGCGGATGCGGATGCCGACGCCGATGCGGATGCAGATGCAGACGCGGATGCGGATGCAGATGCAGATGCAGATGCAGATGCTGACGCGGATGCAGACACAACCGCCTACGACAATACCGCCGTCTCGTCGATCAACCTTTCCCCCGTGGTGACCAACGTTGATATAGGTACCCAGACTTACGGCGTTGCCGTCAGCCTTGGTGGCTTGGATCTCCAGGTGCTTCCGAACGTCGAAACGATCGATTTCAACGTCGAGGAGGGCCATACGCTCGATGCACGTTTTGAACTCGACGAGGGCCTCAGTCTCGGCGTTCTGTCCGATTATCAGGTGGTCATCCAACGATTTGACGGTGTCCAGTGGACCAACGTCACAGGCACCGGCACCGGCAATGCCACACTGCTGGACCTGCAGTTGCTGGATGGTGCACCGACAGTGAGCCTGGAGGATCTTGGACCGGGCCAGTACCGCGCCTTTATCGCCTATGACGGCTTGCTGGGTGCGGGCCTCGGAAGCGAGCTGACGATCACCGGGACGGATACCGACACAACCAGTATCGGCGCCATCGCCGTAGTTGCGGCCAGCGGCAACGTCATTACCGACGCAGGTGTCGGCGGCGAAATCGACGCGGTCAATCCCGGCACCATCATTCAGAGCATCAATGCCACACCGGTGACCGCTGCAGGCGCGACCATCCAGGGAGATCACGGTACACTGGTCATCGGCCAGGATGGCAGCTACACCTACACCCCGAACCCCGATGCAGCCGGCATCGGACGGGTAGACTCCTTCGAATACACGATCTTCGATCCGCAAACCCAGGCGACTTCGACTGCGGAACTGCATGTCCAGATCGACAGCGAGGGACAAAACCTCACCTTCTCGACGATTGATCCAACGGCGGATGCGAGCCTTGGAATTGTCGCCACGGACGACGCTGGGGCGGCGACCGTCGTGACCACTCACCCCGTGACGGAGGCCGTGAACGCCGACTTCCTCGATGTCTCGTTGGGACTGTTTGGGGGAAGTGAAACGGGAACGTTCACGGTGGCCGCCGGATCCGTGGCAACGGTTCAGATCGGCGCGGACACAGACCAGCTTCTGGGTCTCCTCGGGACAACGACGATCGCCGTCGAAATGCAGCAGGCTGACCTCAGTTGGACGGTCGTCGAAACCAGCACAGGTGCCAATCTGGCCGAGCTTGCCGGTTTGCTTGGCGGCTCCACAGGCCTGGAACTGCAGGACCTGGACGCGGGCAACTACCGCGTTACGGTATCGCAGGATGGCGTGAACATCGGTGGCAACATCGACGTGCAGCTCGCCACGTCGACGAGTGACCTCGGAACGGTCATTTCCGATGGCGTAGTCGCGGCAGTCGGCAACGTTCTGGACGGTGATACGCTCGGCTCCAACTTCACCAACTTCCAGGTGTCCAATGGGACAGTGTTTGTCGATCCGGCCGCCGCAGGTACCGTCATCGTGGGTGATCACGGCACGCTCAAAGTCTCTGCCGATGGCAGCTATTCCTATGAGCCGAACGACACACTCGGCCTTGATGGAATGACCGACAGCTTCACCTACCGTCTCGTTCATCCCAATGGAGAGGTCGTTGAAGCAGAGTTGACGATCCTCATCGACCAGGCCGAGCCCGTCGCCGGAACGTCGATGATGATGGCGGCCGATACAGGCTCTGAAGCTTTGCAGCCGAGCATGCTGACGTCCGCGTTCGCAGACGTCGACCTCCTGGATCTCGATACCGGAAGCCACGGCCGTTTCGGCGATCTGACAGACGTCATCTCGCTGGATGGTGTGAGCACCGATCTCGGTGAGTTCATCGATCTCGGGAGCGTCAGCGCACTGCCGATCGACGTTGGCCTCCACGAACTTCTGAGCGGAGACCAGGGCCTTGTCGTGGACGGTGACCTTGATATCGGCGGGCTCGCCGGAGCCGACGGTGTTGCCGACCTGCCCGAGTTTGCCGGCAACCTCGTCCCCACGGTCTTGGAGGACACGACCGTGGACCTGCTGGACGGTTCGGCCGCAGACAGTGTGCTGCATGGCGGCTTGCTGGGGGGAACTGTGGGCAGCCTGCTCGACGACGACGCTCTGCACCATGCCGGTACCTCAGTGATCTAGCCCTCAGTCGTGCTGCTGCCGGTTCTGCGGCAGCGGCACGACACCCGCTCGCCCGTCGTTTGCAGACGCTTGAAAGGCACGGCATTGACCCAAGCAACACCTCAGTTCGACGTCGTGCAGCAGAACCAGGCGGACGGCTGGATCGAAATGTTTGAGCAGGTTGCCCGGATTTACGGACTGGGCTTCTCGATCGAAGCGGCCCGCAAGGCTGCGGCGGCTTATTCGCTGGAAGACCAGGCGAAATACGTCCAGCGGCTCGCGCAAAAATTCGGGCTTCGTGTGAAGCTGGCTCAACCCAGTCTGGACATGATGACCAGCTGGAGGCTTCCCGTCATCGTGCAGCTCAAGGACGGGTCGGTTGCAACGGTTGTCGCCATCGATGCGCAACGCAATGGCGCCGTCGTCTTTGCCGGCGACAACGGTCTGAAAACGACGCTAGCGATCGATGTGCTGTGTGCCGAGGCAACGCTTGCGGCCATTCCCAGGCCGGCACGCTCCACACCTGACTCGAGGGTAGACACCTATATCGCCCCGCATGACGAAAGCTGGTTCAGACGGTTCGCGCTCGGTGACCTGCGCCCCTATGGCTATGTTCTGGTGGCATCACTGATCGCCAACGCGCTGTCACTCGCCGGCGTCATCTTTTCGATGCAGGTCTATGACCGCGTTGTCCCCGCCAACTCCATGAGCACCCTTTATGTGCTGTTTGCAGGCGTCATGCTCGCCGTGCTGTTCGACTTTGTCGTTCGCAAGATTAGAGGTTCGATCATCGATATCCTCGGCAAGCGCTGTGATCTGCGACTGTCCGACCTGATCTTCGGCCACGCGCTGCGTGTGAAAAACAGCGTCCGCCCAAGATCGACCGGAACATTCATTGCTCAGTTGCGGGATCTTGAGCAGGTCCGCGAGGTGTTCACCTCGACCACCGTTGCCGCGGTCGCGGACCTGCCGTTCTTCTTCCTGTTTCTGGTCATCTTCTGGTTCGTGGGCGGGATGCTGGTCGTCATTCCGGCGGTCGCACTCGTGCTGCTTGTCCTGCCCGGAATTCTATCACAACGAAGACTGCACCAGAGCGCCAGCGCTGCAATGCGCGAGGCATCACTCCGCAACGCGATCCTGGTAGAGAGCATTCAGGGCATCGAAGACATCAAGATGCTGCAGGCGGAGGAGCGCTTCCAGCAGAAGTGGAATAACTACAACGCGGTCAATGCCGATGCCCAACTGAAGATGCGCGTTCTGACGTCGTCTCTGACCGGCTGGAGCCACAGCGTTCAGACGAGCGTTTACGCGTTCATCGTATTCTTCGGCGCACCGATCGTCATGGCTGGGGACATGACAACGGGTGCGCTTGTTGCCTGCTCCATTCTCGGTTCCAGGATGATGGCGCCGATGGCGCAGCTCACCCAGGTTCTCAGCCGTGTCCAGCAGGCAAAAATCGGGCTGAAGAGCCTTGACGCGATCATGCAGATGCCCGTCGACCATCCGGTCGCCGAGACACGCATATCCATCTCCGCCATTGCCGGAACCTACGAATTTCGATCGACCGCGTTCCACCACGCGGAGCCTGCCAGTAAACCCGCTCTGGTGCTGAGAAGCCTCAAGATCGCCGCCGGCGACAAGATTGCCGTACTGGGCAAGAACGGTGCAGGGAAATCAACTTTTCTGCAGGCGCTATCCGGGATGATCGAACCGAGTTCCGGCGAAGTCATGCTCGACAATATTGCGCTGAGGCATATCGATCCGTCGGATCTGCGCCGTGACGTGGGGCTGCTGACCCAGAATTCCCGCCTGTTCCACGGGACCCTGAGGGAGAACGTTACGCTCGGTGCCTCCAACGCCTCCCAGTCCGCAATCCTCGACGCGCTCTCGATCGTCGGTGCCGACGAATTTATCCGCGCTCTGCCGAAGGGACTGGACTACCCGTTGCAGGAGGGCGGCAACGGGCTGTCCGGCGGGCAGCTGCAGGCGCTCCTCCTCGCCCGCCTGCTGGTGCGCGATCCCAATGTCGTCCTGCTCGATGAGCCGACAGCCGCCATGGACGAGGCGACGGAGCGGTTGTTCATAGCGCGCTTCCAGACCTGGTCGCGCGACAAGACGGTTGTCATCGCAACCCATCGCATGCGGGTTCTGGAACTGGTCGACAGGGTGATGGTGTTCGACAAGGGTCAGCTGGTGCTCGACGAGGCAAAGGCAGATGCGATGACGACGCTGAAGGGCATAAAGCCGCTCGCCCCAGAAAAAACAGTGCCACCCAAACTGGTTCCTGTTCACAACACGTCTGGCGGGATTTGAAGACATGGCAGAGATCTCGAGCGACAAGGCTTCGGACTACGGGTGGGCTTTCGGTGACGAGGACGATGTCCAGCTGTCAAAGGCAAAGACCGTCATTCTTTTGGCCATGATCCTCCTGACAATCGCGACGGTTTGGGCTTATTTCGCCATGCTTGAAGAGGTCTCCACCGGCGCGGGTCGTGTCGTTCCGATCAGGCGCGAACAGGTCATCCAGTCGCTTGAGGGGGGCATCGTTTCGGAGCTCTTTGTTCGCGAAAACCAGATTGTAGAAACCGGTCAGCTTCTGGCGCAGCTGGATCCGACGATCACCGAATCGGATGTCGGTGAATCATCGGCCAAATACCGTGCCTCGCTTGCGGCCGCCGCACGCCTGACGGCCGAGATCAACCGGACAGCTTTGACCTTTCCGACCGAGCTGAATGCCTATCCGGATCTCATCCGTTCGGAAACCCAGCAATTCGAGGCGCGGACGACAAGCCTTGAACAGTCTCTGGAATGGATGGAACAAGCGATCGTGCTGGCCAAACGCGAGCTGGAAATGAGCGAGTCGCTTGCCAAGATCGGCGCCGCCAGCAATGTCGAGATCATCCGGCTGAAGCGGGAATTGGTCGATCTTGAAATGAAGAAGGTCGATATCGCCGCCAAGCAGAACCTCAGCGCCCGCGAGGAACTCGCCAAGGCAAATTCCGACATCACATCGCTGTCCTCGACCATCAAGGGACGGTCCGACAGCCTGCAGCGCCTGACGCATCGCTCACCGGTTCGGGGCATCGTCAAGAATATCGAGGTGTCGACGATCGGTGGCGTCGTGCCGCCAAACGGCAAGCTGATGGATATCATCCCGCTGGACGACGAGTTGCTGATAGAAGCGCGTATATCGCCACGCGATATCGCCTTCATTCACCCCGATCAGCGCGCCAGCGTCAAGATCAGCGCCTATGACTACGCCGTCTATGGCGGGCTGGAGGGACGGGTAACTGCGATTTCCCCCGATACCATGCGCGACGAGGTCGATCCCAACACGTTCTATTACCGTGTGTTCGTACAGACCACCACAGATGCGCTGGTGACCGCGCAAGGGACGCGCCTGCCGATCGTTCCGGGCATGGTGGCAACCGTCGATGTCAACACGGGCAGCAAGAGTGTGTTGGACTACTTGATCAAACCCTTCAACAAGGCGCGCGAGGCGCTGCGCGAGCGATAGGTGACCATGCCCGCAGAAACTTTCGGCCTTGCGCGGATGGATCGCCTTCGAGACCCTGTTCGGCAGGTCATCCAACCACTCGACGCACCGCATCCGGCTTATGTGCTGTTTGTCTCGATCAGCGACGGAGACAGACGAGCGTCCGTTGCAACGGTCGGCGCCGACAGCTTTGACGCAGCCTGGCAAAAGGCTCTAATTGCCGCCCGCGACCTCCTGGACAGCCAGAGGCTCGATGGCCGTCTGTTGCGGATCGACTGGCCGGTGCGGATCGAGAAGATCACGGTCAAGACCCTCCACAAACAGCTTGGTCGCACCAAGAGAAACTACTTCCGGCTCGGACTGTCGCTGGACGATCAATTCGAAACCGCGTTCCTGGACAACGAACTGAACGCCAACGCCATGCTTTATGGTGGCAACAAGGTCGAGCACTGCGTTCTAAACAAACGAAACTTCGCGCTCTATGCGAAGACACGATTTGGAAAAGCGTTCGAAACGGATTTTGCCGAGGCGAGAGCGCTCTGGGCGTTTACAACGAGCGGTTTTTTTCTCGATGAGGAAGGCCGACACTACCGTCTTTGCGGCGAAGGTGCGGGAAGCGGTCAGCGTGAAGGTCAGCCGCTTGATCGTGCCATGCTCGATCGCCTGATCGACTCCTCATCCAGCTATCTTGCGTCTCAGGTCAAGCCGGACGGCGCGTTCGTCTACGGCTATCACCCGTGCTTCGACCGCGAGATCCGCACCTACAATGTCCTGCGCCATGCAAGCACGACCTATGCAATGATCGAAGCTTACGAGGTAACGAGGGATAGCAAGACGAGAGCGGCAATAGAGCGCTCGCTCGGGCAGCTGACCGGTCATCTTACCCGGATCGCAAGACTGCCTGATGGGGCCGAGGCCGCCTTTCTGATCGACGTCGGTTCGGAGATAAAGCTCGGCGGCAATGCCGTCTTCCTCCTGGCGCTCGCGAAATATACAAGTGTCATGAGCGATGATCGATATCTGCCGCTGATGGATAAGCTCGCCACCGGCATCGTTCATATGCAGGACGCAAAGACCGGTGAATTCCGCCACGTCCTGCTTTACCCGGACCTTTCCACCAAGGCCGAGTTCCGCACTGTCTATTACGACGGCGAGGCCGCCTTCGCGCTGATGCGCCTTTATGCGCTCACCCGCGATATCCGCTGGATCAGCGCTGTTGAAAAAGCTTTCGAGCATTTCCTGCGCCGGAACTACACTCAATATCACGACCACTGGCTGGGTTATTGCGCCAACGAACTGACGCTGTTTCGGCCGGAGGAACGCTATTTCCGCTTCTGCGTCGAAAATGTCAGCACCTATCTCGATTTTGTCGCCAATCGCATAACCACCTTTCCGACACTGCTGGAACTGATGATGGCAACCCGGCAGGCGCTGTCGCGGATTGCTGACCACCCGGATCTGGTTCCGCTCCTCGGCGAGATCGACCTTGCAGCGTTCGAGGTAGCGCTCGAGAAACGCGCTCATTACCTGCTGAACGGTCATTTCTACCCGGAGGTGGCGATGTTCATGCGCAACCCAAGGCGGATCATGGGTTCGTTCTACATCCGCCACCACGCGTTTCGCGTAAGGATCGACGATGTGGAACACTATCTGTCCGGGCTGATCGCCTATCGCGCGTATCTGAACGAGAAAGAGGCGTTCAAATCGCTGGTCTCTCGGCAAGAAGGAGCCGGGTCATAGTAGGGCTCAGCAAGGGATTCGGGAGAATGACGACGATGTCCTAGCGCGAGTTGCAAACGCATCTCCGGTTCGAACATATGCAGCGGAACGAAACCATGCTCCTTGTCGATTGGTGTCGGTGTTGGCCGAACGGCGGGTGTGGGTACCGTCTGCTGATACATGTCATGCACCCTGACCGGGGCGCGCAGCGAGAAGATCACTTAGAAGCGGATAACGCGGATGATGCTGGCGATAGTTTTCCGGCCGGGGACGATGGCGGCAATTCGCTGGCCCAATTCGCGCTCGGCTGTGATGTCGGCATCGATGACGATATCGTCAGCCGCCGTCACGGCACGCATCGGGGGTGATGGTGCGTACCGAAGCTCATTGTGTCGGAGATACCGAGCGACGCAGCCGCCATGGGAGCAGCGATCTTGCCGTTTCGGCGGATGTTTTACTAGTTTCCGCGAACCTCGTTTCAATCACGCAGCGCGGTCTACCCCACGCGCGTGAGTGTCACGCGAAGACGTTTCCACCGCGAGTTGGAACATGCCGACGAGACCGCGTAGGCGTTGCGCCTCGTTCATGAGCAGTGCGCTTGCCGCATTGTTTTCCTCGACCATCGCGGCATTTTGCTGTGTTCCGTGATCGAGCATGTTGACGGCCGTGTTGATCTCGTTGAGGCCGACGGATTGTTCGCGAGCCGAAAGGGCAATCGCTTCGACTTGCGTGGTGATCGCTTCCACGCGGCCGGTGATTTCGGTCAGTCCTTCGCCGGTCTCACGGACGCAGCGAACGCCGTCTAGAACCTCGCGGTCAGACGTCTGGATCAGTTGCTTAATTTCTCGTGCGGCTTCCGCCGACCGTCCTGCCAGAGCGCGGACCTCCTGGGCAACCACCGCAAATCCTCGTCCTGCCTCCCCCGCTCTTGCCGCCTCGACCCCGGCGTTGAGAGCCAGAAGATTGGTCTGGAAGGCGATCTCGTCGATCACGCCGATGATTCCGCCGATTTTGGTCGACGAGATCTCGATGCGTGCCATGGCTTTCAACGCATTTGAAACGAGCACAGCTGTGCTTTCACTCGCGGCATTGGTTTCGCTGGCAATACGATGGGCGTCTTGCGATCGGCGCGACGCGTTGCCGACATTGGCAGTGATCTGTTCGAGCGCTGCCGCGGTCTCTTCGAGCGATGCGGCCTTCTGCTCGGTACGGCGGGACAGATCGTCAGCGCTCGAGGCGATCTCGCGGCTTCCCCCCTCGATGGAAATGCTTGCATGGGCGATCGAGCTCATGACATCGGCCAACTGGGCGACTGTTGCATTGAGATCGCGGCGTAGATTTTCGAAGTCCGGCGCAAATGGCTCGGTCAGTTCGAAAGCGAGATCGCCGCTTGCCAAACGCCGCAGCCCTTCGGCGAGACCTCCGGTTGCATGGCTCAATCGTGCCCTTGCCTCGGTCTCTGCTTCCCGTTGCAGGCGGACGCGTTCACCTTCCGCGTTGGCCCGTACGGTCGCTGCTTCTTCTTCCAAACGACGGTTGGCGATCGCCGCCTCCCGAAACGTGTGCAGCGCGCCGGCCATGGCACCGAATTCGCTGCGAGATCCAAACGACGGGATCGCAAGATCCGTCTGTCCCTCGGCGAGTTTACCCATGGCACTGGTCATCGCCGCGACTGGCCGCGTAATGGACCGGCCGATAATCCAGACGCCGCCACCAAGCCCGACGATCGCCAGCAGAACCAGGCCGGCGACGACGGTAAGGTTGCGAGACGCGACTCTTTCATTTTCCACGAGGATAGTCTCGCGCTCCGTTTCGTAAGCTGTGCTGACAGCCTGCACCTGCGGCTCTAACGCAAGGTAGGCAGCTGCAACATCCTTGCGGGTCTCTGCTTCCCCAATGCTGGCTTCGGCGTAAAAGCGAAATGCCGATCGGTAAATTTCCAGGCCATCGAGCACCCGGCTGCGCTGCGCGCCTGGGCGGAAGGCGTTTTTCACAAGCGTCGCGAATGTCTCAGCCTCCTCTGTGTGTTTTTGCAGATATGAGGCATCGCCACGCAGTATGAAGTCTTTCTCATGACGCCGCAGCATCAACATGCTGGCGCGAATAGCGGTATCGTCGACGGAGTCCAGACGTCCCTCGATCGAATGAACCGCCGAGCGCATGGCGCCCTGCAAGCCATTGTCCTGATCGAGACCAAGGTCCTGATTGTTCTTCACAAGCGTATCAAACGCTGCTTCGTAGGCAGTCAGGCCAATGCTCAGTTGGTCGAGTTGGGCTGCGAGTTCAGGAGTGGCGGAACGACGAAGGCTCGCCAGCACGCCACGACCTTCGGAAACGGCTGCCTTGAACTTGTCCGTGCTGGCCATCTCTTTTTCGAGCAGGAATGCCTGCTGGAACATGTAGCTGGCGCTCACGCTGGCCGACAGGCTTGCAACGTCGGCTTTGCTCTCGGCAAGCGCATCTGCAGCGGCACGATATCCGTGCTCGACGTGGCGCTGACCGATAAAGATGGCGCAGATCGTGATGATACCGACGAGCGCCATCGCCGCCAGGAGCATGACGCGCTGCGAGATTCGAAGATTGGCGAAGAGCAAAGGCTTAGACCTCAAAGGCAAGAAAACAGCGGCATCAATGCCCTTCGGCTCTTAAGCAAATGTCTACGGAGTGTGAATTTACTGTGACATCGCCGCGTGCGTGCCGGTGCGGCGCAGCTCACTTGCCCCCTCGGCTAGATTGCGGAAGAGGGCTTCAGCACACTGAAGCTGTGATCATTGTGGAGTGCGATAACACCTTCGTATTCAAGGGCATAGAGAGCGTTGAGTAGCTCGTGCCTGGAAAACTTCACTGTCGTCGGCGTGTTTGCGATCGCGCGAAACCGAAGCTGCGACGGCGGCCTCAGCCGCAATCGTCGCAATAGATCCGATAGAGCATGCACAACTTCGAGATGGGTTCTCAACGACCGGGTCTCCAGGTAACACTTTCGATCAACGCAACACGCGCCAAAGCGACAATGCGGTCTCCAGCTATCCCTGGTCTATTTCAGTTTTGTGACGCGGCTTGAGGAATAAGATGGCCTTGGCCAAGCAGTCGTCTGCGTAATCCTGCGTGGGCGTTACCTGATGGGCTTAAGAGTCCTGATGGCTGCATTGAGTGCGATCCTGACACGAGGTCTGTCCGATCCAGTTTGACACCAGGCCGGGCAGTCGTCAGGATCAATTTGCCCTGAACGACATTCGCACACCGTCGTCATCGGAACTGCTTTCATCCGAAAAAGGAATCGTCCTCATGGGCAAGAAACTGAACAAGGTCTACGAGGCGCTCGTCAGTGGCGCAGCCGACGGTCTAACCGGCAAAGAACTCTATGCTCATGTCGTAGACGAATGCCCGAAGACATCGAGCAAACGCATTGTCAAAGCCTCCCTGTTTGCGTTGTCCGACCCGGACATCAAGGAGAGGGGTCTGCTGGAAGCAATCTACGCGCTTGCTATCGACTATCGCCTGTCCTCGCTGGGGGTCGATGAAGAAACTCAGGAGACAGATGACGAAAACAGTCCGGCTCCACTTGTTTCACAGGAACTGAGAAACAGGCTCGAAAGCACGGTCTCGATTATTCCGGCCATTCGAGAGGACGCGACATTACCGGAACCGTCTAAAGGCATCCATTGAGTGCAGATAGGCACCGCTCAATCCGACGCACTCAGCGTCCATCGGGCACGTCCGTCACAGCAATTTCCAAGGGATTGATGGCCTTCAGTACGAATTCGATAGCGAGAATATCGACCTCGTTCTACTGCCCTACCCAGTCGGAACTGGCTATGCCTCGCACCTGACCGTCATCCACACGTCACATATTCGTGGAATCTGATCTTGACGATCGGAGGGCGATTACGTGCCGTATCTATGCCTCAACGCGATATCGAAGCACTTCGACCAGTTCACAGCGCTGGATAGCGTCTCGCTCGCGATACCCGACGGAGCGTTTCTCGCCTTGCTTGGACCTTCAGGCTGCGGCAAGACCACTCTTCTGCGCCTGATCGCCGGGCTTGAGCATCCCGATCAAGGAGAGATCCGTTTCGACGATCAGTTAGTCGCCGGTGATGCCGTCTTTGTCCCACCGGAAAAGCGTCGCGTTGGCATGGTCTTTCAGTCGTATGCGCTCTGGCCGACGATGACCGTACGAAAAAATATCGAGTTCGGCTTGAAAGTCGCCGGGCTCACGGTTCAGGAGCGAAACCAACGCATCGATGAGGTTCTGGACGTCGTCGGGCTTCGGGGGCTGGATGGCCGCCGACCGCACGAACTGTCGGGTGGACAGCGGCAAAGGGTAGCGCTTGCTCGCTCGCTCGCAACCAGACCGCAACTCATCCTGCTCGATGAACCGCTTGCCAATCTCGATTCTCACTTGCGTGAGGCCATGCTCGCGGAATTCCGCCGTATCCATAGTCTGACCGGCGCCACATTCGTATTCGTCACCCATGATCAGGACGAGGCGATGGCGGTTGCGACGCATGTCGCCGTCCTGGACCGGGGCCGGCTACAGCAGCTCGGTACGCCGGAAGAGCTTTACCGCCAGCCGTCTTCGAGCATGGTTGCCCGTTTCATCGGTCGGGGACGGACGCTGCCGGTGCAAGTGGTTGAGTCCGGAGCGGGTCGAACGAAGGTCATGCTCGGCCAGCAGCTCCTCGACATGCCGGGCGAGGCCCCGACAGGCTATGGCTGGCTGTGCTGTCATGCCTCCGATTTCAAGCGCGTGCCTGAGGGCGGCCACTTGAAGGTCGAGCTTCTGGGGCAGGTCTTTCAGAACGGCGTCTTTCTCAGCCACTGTCTGCCGACTGAGATTGACGGTGACGTCGTCAGCCTGCCGCTCGAGGAGCGGTTAGCGCCCGGCACATCGATCGAACTCGTCCTTACGGGCGGCTGGGTGATCGGCGACGGCGGAACAGGCCAAACCTGGGCCGGCCGTGTCACTGGTCGATCGTCAACCTGTCGTTCTGCCGTCATCTCTGTGAGCTAGGCGAAACAGCACCTGCCGAACCGGTGGCCGTCTCCCCATCGCCCGGGCGGGGCCGCGTTCAAAACAATCTGCCCTATCAACGAGGTTCTCATGTTCTTCCGCACGCTCGTCGCCACAACCATTCTTGCCGGCCTCGCCTTCCAGGCCGCGGCCGCAGACACGATCACCGTTTACACCTCGCAGCCGCAGGATCAGATGACCAAGGTCATCGAGGCGTTCAACGCCGACCATCCAGAGATCAAGGTTGAACTCTTCCGTTCCGGCACGACCGAGGTCATGGCCAAGCTGCAGGCTGAATATGCCGCTGGCAACAGCCCCGCCGACGTCATCCTGATCGCTGATACCGTCGCGATGACGCAGTTGAAGAACGACGACCGCCTTCTGGCCTTTACCGACGCTCCGGTTGCGGGCATAAACCCGGCCTTCATCGATGCCGACAAGACCTTTTTCGGCACCAAGGTGATCACCACAGGGATCATCTACAACACGAACCTCGTGAAGACCGCCCCGAAGAGCTGGAACGACCTGCTTGCCGCCGATGCGGCCAAGAGCCTTATCATGCCAAGCCCGCTCTATTCCGGTGCGGCCGTCATCCATGTCGGCACGGTAACGCAGCAGCCTGAATTCGGCTGGGCGTATTACGAAAAGCTGGCCGAGGCCGGCGCCGTTGCCGGCCAGGGCAATGGCACGGTTGTCGAAGCCGTTGCGCGCGGCGAAAAGGCCTACGGCATCATCATCGAATACATGGCCCTCAACGCCAAGAAGAAGGGTTCACCCGTCGACTTCGTCTTTCCCGCAGAAGGTGTAAGCTCGATCACCCAGCCAGTCGCCGTGCTCAAGGGGTCCGATCAGGTCGAGGCAGCCAAGACCTTCGTCGCCTGGCAGCTCTCCAAGGCAGCCCAGGTACAGGCCGCCGCCCAGGGCTATTTCCCGATCCTGCCCGGTGTCGCGCAGCCGGAAGGGTACCCGGCGCTTACCACACTGAAGATCCTGCCCGCCGATAGCGATGCCATGCTCAAGGCCGACAAGGAAACCAAGGAAAAGTTCGCGGAACTGTTTGGCGGTTGACCCTATGATCCGCAGACCCGTTATGGGCCGGCCGCATCGTTTGGGAGGCGAGCATCTGCTCGTCTCCCTTCTCGTTTTATACGTGTCCTTCACGACGCTATGGCCGCTCGCGCGGCTCTTTTCCGCCGCCTTCCAACCCGGCGAGGACGGCACGCCGCTCGGGCTGATGCTGACCACGCTCGCCAGTCGCTCGGCACTCAGGGCGCTCTCGGGAACGCTGCAGACCGCGCTTCTGTCCGTTGCCGTGTCGACTGTCATCGGCGTGGCGCTCGCCTTTGCAGTCAGCCTTTTGAAACTCCGCACCCGCGCCGCACTGACCTTTCTCATCCTGATCCCGCTGATCGTGCCGTCGCAAACCATGGCGCTTGCCTGGATTGAACTCTTTGGCGCGCAGTCGCCGATCCTGAAACCGCTCGGCCTTGCGCCACCGCCGGGCTCCACCAACCCGCTTTATTCAACTGGCGGGATCGCGCTTGTGATGGGCATCGAACACATGCCGCTGGTTTTCATTGCTGTCCGGGCGGCGCTGCGGGCACTGCCGGCCGACCTTGTCGAGGCCGCGCGCATCCTCGGTATTTCGCCAGGCAGGATCGGCCTCGGAATCGTCTTACCCATCGTCATGCCTTCGGTGCTGGCTGGAAGCTTGATCGCGTTCACCGCGGCGATTGGCAATTTCGGCGTGCCGGCACTTCTTGGCATTCCGGGCCGCATCTCGGTCCTGACAACGTTGATCTACCAACGGCTGAACGGCTTCGGCCCGGCCGCCGCCGGCCAAGTGGCGACACTGGCGCTGATGCTCGCTGCCATGGCGGCGCTTGCCATCGTCCTGCGCAACATCGTCACGACCCGCATCGCCGTGCCGCTTCCGGCCGGGACACCCTTCGTGCCTACCCGCCGCGCGCCTGTAATCGAGTTCCTGCTGTGGATCGTGGTGCTCATCCTGTCGCTCGTGCCGCTCGCGGCGCTGACCATGACTGCGCTCTTGCCGGCCATCGGGGTGGCCTTCGGACCCGACACGATAAGCCTCGACCAGTTCCGCGCCGTGCTCGACAATCCGACGGTGCGAAGGGCTTTTGCCAATTCGCTGCTGCTCGCCGTG
Source organism: Neorhizobium sp. AL 9.2.2 (assembly GCF_013317225.1). NCBI lineage: Bacteria > Pseudomonadati > Pseudomonadota > Alphaproteobacteria > Hyphomicrobiales > Rhizobiaceae > Neorhizobium > Neorhizobium sp. AL 9.2.2. Next base: position 372,821 of record NZ_JAALXU010000009.1, on the reverse strand, counting down.
ATCACGGCCGCAATTTCGATGCTGGTGGCCGTACCGCTGGCCTTCCTTTCTCAACGCCGCACAAATCCTCTCCTCCGGCTGCTTGATTTCGTCATCGAGGGGCCCTGGGTCGTTCCCGGCACTGTTGTCGCGCTCGGCATGATCCTCGCGTTCCTCAAACCGCTGCCACTGATCGGGCTGTCGCTCTACGGGACCATGGCGATCCTCGTCATCGCCTATCTCTCGCGCTTCCTGCCGCTGGTGCTCCGGCCCGTGGCCGCCGCCGCGCAATCAGCCGACCCCGCACTGGACGAGGCGGCTCGCATTACCGGCGCCGGTCTCAATCGCCGCATCCTGTCCATCTTCTTGCCCGGCGTGCTACCGGCCGCGGCTGCCGGGGCGATTCTGGTCGTGATGACGGCGCTCAACGAGCTGACGCTTTCGACACTGCTCTGGTCGTCGGGAAATGAAACCATAGGTGTGATGATTTTTGCTCTTCAGTATGAAGGAAACTCGACTGGCGCAGCGGCAGTCGCAGTTCTCTCAACCCTCCTCGTGTTGAGCCTTGCCGGGGGAGCGACATTGATTGGCTCAAGCATGCCGAAGGGTACGCTACCTTGGTTGGAGTGATTGAAGTACGGGGGTTTGATGGACAAGAGCCGCCACCGATCCTGTCGATCTACACGCTTTCCGGCAGAACACGCTCGGCATCGCCAACGATTTTGCGTGTTTCTTCGCCTTTCACGCGATTACAGTCCTTAATGCGCGCTCTCCATGTACCGAAGTATCGCAATGCGGCACCAGAAGTGACCCTCCGATGCCCTCTTGATTTCGTAAGTAAATCCATGGCGAATTCTCAGTGACATGCGCCAGAAAGTCGGTCTCGCATCATTTTTACTGGATCTCAGTGAGCTACCCGATACGCCGATCGGATGCCTGAGGGTCAGGCCCGGCACCCACCAGTCCACCTCCCGCCCTCCTCCTCCGTTACATAACCTTCTCAAAACTGTCGCAACACAGTCATGTCGCGGCTGCATAGCCCCTTCGAAAAGGAGCTCAGAATGCAGCCTCAATCGCTTAACATCACCGGCATCGGGAAAGGCTTCGGAGCCGACGACGTCCTGAAGGGCATCGACCTTTCCATTCGTCCTGGCGAGTTTCTATCGCTCGTGGGCATGTCCGGCTGCGGCAAATCCACGTTGCTCCGGATCATCGCAGGCCTTGAGACCGCGGATCGCGGAACGGTGTCGATCGGCAGCCGCGACGTCACCGATGTGGATCCGTCCGACCGCAATCTGGCGATGGTCTTCCAGTCCTACGCGCTCTATCCTCATATGACCGTGCGCGACAATATCGCGACGCCGCTGCGCATGCGCCGCCTTTCGGTCTGGTCGAGGTTGCCGCTGATCGGGCGCATGATCGCGAATGCCGAAACGCTCCGCGAGATCGACGCTTCGGTGAAAGAAGCAGCCGACGTGCTGCAGATCGGCCACCTGCTCGATCGCAGGCCGGCGCAGCTTTCCGGTGGTCAGCGTCAGCGCGTGGCGCTTGCCCGCGCCCTGGTCCGTTCGCCCTCTGCCTTCCTGATGGATGAGCCGCTGTCCAACCTCGACGCAAAATTGCGGGCTCATATGCGGGGCGAACTCACCAACCTGCACAGCCGCCTTGGCGCCACCTTCATCTATGTCACCCATGACCAGATCGAAGCGATGACCATGTCGGACCGCATCGCCCTGATGTCGGAAGGTCGCATCGAGCAGCTCGGCACGCCGGATGAACTTTACCGGCGCCCATCGACCTTGACCGTGGCGCGTTTCATCGGATCGCCATCGATCAATCTCCTGCCCGTCGAGCTGGACGCATCCGGAGAGATCGTTCTGTTTGGACAAAAGCTTGGCATCACCGCACGAAATGCATGGCCGGGACCTGCGACACTCGGCATCCGCGCCGAAGACGTTTTTCCCGCAGCTGATGGCATCGAGGCAAGCCTCGTGCGGACTGAAACGCAGGGTGCCGACCGTTTCGTCACCTTCAATCTCATCTGCGACCCATCCATTTCTATCGTCATGCGGCAGCGGGTCGGTGACGATCTTGGCGCGGATGCGGATGGAAATGTTCGGTTGGCGTTTTCAAAGGAAGGCGTCCATCTTTTCGGGTCCGACGAGAAGCGCCGCGAGATCACCGTTCACGAACAGGTGCCGGCGTGAGTATGGCGGCTTCAACGGTAGAGGCAATTTCAGAGGCCCGGCCACGCAAATCCTTGACAGCACGCCGCATGGCGCGCCGGGGGCTTTTATTCGTGGCTCCGGCCGTGCTGCTGATGCTCGCCATCTACATCATTCCGATGGTCGTTCTCGCCGTCTTCTCGGTCACGGACTATCAGCTCGGCGCCATGTCCACCAGCTTCGTTGGCCTCGACAACTTTCGCAAGGCGTTCAGCGATCCGGTATTCTTGCGGGCATTGTGGAACACGGTGCTTTACGCGGTCATCGTCATTCCGGCGGGTGTCATCCTGGCGCTCGGGGTGGCACTTCTCGTCTATAACCGCAAGCGCAGCCGCGGCTTCTGGGAGATCGCCTATTTCCTGCCGGTGACGGCGACGCTCGTTGCGATGGCAACCGTGTTCCAGTTCCTGCTGCACCCCTCGCTCGGCCCGGTCAATGCCGCGATCAAGTGGTTCGGCTTCGAGCCGGTCGGCTTTCTGTCCAACCCGTCGCTGCTGATCCCGACCATGGCGATCATTGGCATCTGGCAGGTGCTGGGCTTCAACATGGTGCTCTTTCTGGCCGGCCTGACCGCGATCCCGAAGGATCTGCACGAGGCCGTCCGGCTCGACGGCGCGAAGAACCCGATCGACCGCTTCCTGACAGTCACATTGCCGATGCTGGGACCGACGATGATGTTCGTTATCGTCACCACGTCGATCTCCGCATTCAAGGTTTTCGAAACCGTCGCGGTTCTGACCAAGGGTCGCTCGGGCTCGGAAGTGCTTCTGTTCGCGCTTTACCTTGAAGGCTTCGAATATTCCAACACCGGCTATGCGGCCGCCCTCACCCTGATTTTTCTTGCCATCGTGCTGGTGCTCTCGATCGGCCAGACGGTGCATATGGACCGGAAGGTACATTACTGATGGCCGCGCTCCGCAGATATTTGCCGCATGTCGTTCTGGCCGCCGGGGCCTTCGTGATGCTGCTGCCGTTCTACTGGATGTTTCTGACCTCCATCCGTTCGCCGGCCGAGATCTTCAGCGTCTCGCTCTGGCCGATCCCGGAGAAATTTGCAGCCCTCGACAACTATTCGCGGGCCGCCAGTCAGGTTCCGATGCTCCGCTTCATGATGAACGGCGTGATCGTCTGCTTCGGCATCCTGTTCGTGCAGGTGCTAACAGCGGTTCCCGCTGCCTACGCGCTCGCGAAACTCCGCTTTCCCGGACGCAAACTGCTGCTGACGCTCGTCATTGCCGCACTGACCGTGCCGATTCAGGCGCTCGCCCTGCCCCTCTTCGTGGGGCTCGCGAAAGCGCAGCTGCTCAACACCTATTTCGCGATGATGATGCCGTTTCTTCTTTCGGTCTTTGCGATCTTCCTCTTCAACCAGTCGTTCCGCAGCTATCCCGACGAGATCATCGAAGCTGCGCGCATGGACGGATTTTCGGAACTCGAGATCTGCTTCCGGCTGGTGCTGCGCGGCTCTCTGCCTTCGCTTGCGGCCTTCTCGGTGTTCTCGCTGGTCGCCCACTGGAACGACCTCTACTGGCCGATGATCGTTGTCACCGACACCAATCTGGCGCCGCCGCCGCTCGGCATGCTGTTTTTCGCGGACGTGGAATCAGGCGCGAACTACGGCGCGCTGATGGCGGGTGCGACGATTATCACGGCTCCGATGGTTGTCTGCTTCCTTCTTGCCAGAAAACATTTCATCGCCGGCATCACCATGACCGGCGTGAAGTAACTGCTCTCCTCCTCCCTCCCCCAACCGAACTCTTCGGAGACCAAAATGCATATCACCAGACGGACCGCGCTTGGCGGACTGGCTCTCGGCCTCGCGCTGACAGGTTTTTCCACGCAAGCATCTGCAGCGGATGTCACTTTGAACGTGCTCTACAACCTGCCGGGCTTCACGAAATTCCATCAGCCGCTGGCCGATGAGTTCATGAAGAACAATCCAGACGTCAAGATCAACTTCCTGGCGCCAGCGCCCGGCTATAACGATGGCCAGCAGCAGGTTCTGCGCGCAGCCGTCACCGGCAACCTGCCGGACGTCTATTTCTCGGGCTACAATTTGACGGCAGAACTGGTCCACACACTGGCACCGCGCAAGCAGATCACCGATCTCGCACCGTTCATTGAAAAGGACGGCGGCCAGGCCTTCCTAGACAAGAACTATTCGCCGAAGATGTCAGCGCTGGGCATGGTCGACGGCAAGCAGTACGGCCTGCCGGTCAACGCATCCTCGCCGATCATCTATGTCAACGCCGAACTGGTGCGCAAAGCAGGCGGCGATCCGGACAACATGCCGAAGACTTTCGACGGCCTGATCCAGCTTGCCAACAAGATCCACGCGCAGGACGCCAAGGTGTCCGGCATGGGTTACGATATCAACCTGTGGCCGGATGACTGGTTGTGGCAGGCGCTTATCACCAACCAGGGTGGCAAGCTGGTCGATGAGACCACCAAGACTGTCGGCTTCGACAACGAGATCGGCCTCAACGCTCTGAAGCTCGCCCGTCGCTTCGTCACCGAAGGCGGCCAGAACCTTCTCGACTGGGACCAGTCGCGTCAGCAGTTCGGCGCAGGCCTCACCGGCTTCATCTTCTCGACGCCAGCCCATGTGCAGACGATCGAAGCCTTGGTCGGTGACCGCTTCAAGCTGGTGACCTCGACCTTCCCGCTGGATAACCCTGAAAAGGGCGGCGTGCCGACCGGCGGAAACTCGGCCGTGATGCTGACCCAGGACAAGGAAAAGCAGGACGCAGCCTGGAAGTATATGAAGTGGGTGACAGGCCCGGAAGCGCAGAACGTCATCGTTCGCATCACCGGTTACCTGCCGACCAACAAGCTCGCCACCGGTCCGGAATTCCTGGCGCCCTACTATGCCGAGCATCCGAACGTCAAAACCGCTTCGCTCCAGGCTGAGCGCTCGCTGCCGTGGGCCGGTTATCCGGGTGGCGATTCCGTGCGCATCTGGCGCACCCAGCGCGACATCATCGGCACCGTCATGCGCGGCGAAGTCACGCCTGAGGCCGGTCTGAAGCAGATCGTCGAGCAGACCAACGCGTTGATGAAGTAATTACTGACCAATGCCTACGGCCGCGGGGAGCCTCTCCGCGGCCTATTCATTCTTGAGAGAACGACGATGAAAATTCTGCAGATCACCGATACGCACCTGATGCTGTCAGGCCAGTCCGTGAACGGTGTCGACCCCGAGAAACAGCTGCGCGCTGCCGTGGCTGATATTCTCGAGAAGCATGCCAATGCGGACCTGTTGGTGATGACCGGCGACCTTTGCAATCACGGTGATCCCGAAGCCTACGACATCCTCAAGGATATCCTGGCGCCCGTGCCGTTCGAAGTGCGCCTGATGCTCGGCAATCATGACGACCGGCCGAATTTTAGGGCGGCCTTCCCTGCCCATCCCCTCGATGCAAACGGATATGTCCAGTCCTTCCTCGATACGGAGTTCGGAAGGCTTGTCTTTCTCGACAGCCATGAGGCGGGTGTCATCGGCGGTATCTTTGGCGAAGAACGGATGGCGTTTCTGGACGAGGCGCTTGAAGGTGCCGGCCAGCACCCGGTGACAGTCTTTATCCATCACCCGCCGATCGACTGCGGCATTGCCCATTTCGACCACATCGGCATGCATGACGACGGGCGGATCATGCGCCGGCTTGCCAGCCACAAAGCGGGCATCCGCCATATCGTGTTCGGCCATATCCACGTTCCGATGTCGGGAACGAGCGCCGAGGGCATCGCCTACAGCTCCGGTCAGGCCTGCGCCCATCGGTTCGTCACCGACCTTGCCAATCCGAAGCCGTTCTGGACGGGAGGCAATCCCTGCTACCGGATCATCAAGCTCGATGGACATGGCCTGCGCGCCTACGCCGTGGAAGTGGGCGAGACGATCACCGGCCAGGCGCCGATCTGCGAAGGCCCTTGATTTCGGACGGTCGAGGCGAAGTCGTGCGCCTCGACCAAAGCCTGCGTCTTGCAGAGCCTGAAAGCAGGCGATGCGTCTTTTCCACCACAGACATCAGCCGTCGATCAGACTGCAACCGAAATACCCCCGGCGAGGCTCTTTTATCGGCCTTGGATGAACTTGACGTCTATCAGGTTTTCGCGGATGGAGGTCGTCCACATGCGCGGATGAGGACGACGCGCTCTACGGGAGGAAAACACGTGTTTCATGCGTTGAACAGACGGACGTTCGCTTGCGCCTTTGCGGCTGCCACCCTTGCAGCAACCTGGGCAACCGGTGCCTTGGCACAGGCAACCGAGGTCAAGATCGCCTACGCGCTGGCGCGCGATTCCCATTACGGTGCCGCCGCCGATGGCTGGGACAAATACGTTACCGAAACCAGCCAGGGCAAATTCAAGTTCACGCATTTCCCATCCTCCGCACAGGGCGGCGAGCGTGAGGTCATCGAAGGCCTGCAGCTTGGAACCGGCGTCCAGGCCGTCGTGGTCTCCTCCGGGGCACTCTCCAACTTCGTGCCCGAGATCGGCGTCACCGATATCCCATTCCTGTTCCGCGACCTGACGCATGCGCGCGCCGTGCTGGACGGGCCGATCGGTGAAGGCATCCTTGAAAAATTCCGCGATCGCGAGCTGATCGCCCTTGCCTGGGGCGAGCAGGGCTTTCGCCACATCACCAACAACCGCCGGCCGATCGAAAAGCCGGAGGATCTGGCCGGGCTGAAGATCCGCACCATGGAAAATCCGGTCCATATCGCGGCCTTCAAGACGGCTGGTGCCGCACCGACGCCAATGTCCTGGCCGGAAGTCATTCCAGCCCTGCAGCAGGGCGCGATCGACGGACAGGAAAACCCGCTTTCGGTTATCGTTTCCGCCAAGCTCTGGGAAGTTCAGAAGTATTTGACGGTGTCCGGACACGTCTATTCGCCGGCAATGCTGATCGTGGCGCCGTCCTTCTGGGAAAGCCTTTCCGAGGACGAACAGAAGATCTTCGCGGACGGTGCGCTGAAGGGCAAAGAAGCCATGCGCGCCTTTGTCGACGCCTCCGAAAAGAACGGCGTGGAAAAGGCGAAGGCTTCAGGCATGCAGGTCAACGTGCTCAGTGACGAGCAGAAGGCCGCGTTCCAGAAGTCGATCCAGTCCGCTTACGACGGATATTACAAGACCTACACCAAGGAACTTGTCGACCAGATCATCGCGACGAAATAAGCACGACCAGACTGTGATGGGCGTCCGCTTCAGGTGGACGCCCATCCACGGCTCGATCCGAGGGGGGCGGCGCTTCGAGCGCCGGGGTGCAATGCAGAAATTCGAACGTATCTTCGTGGATCTCAATCGCTGGCTGCTGATCGCCATACTCTCGGCGATGGCAATCCTGGTTTTTCTCAATGTCTGCCTGCGGTTTCTTACCAATCAGTCGATCACCTGGTCTGACGAAGTGGCCCGCCACCTGATGATCTGGCTGACATTCATCGGCGCCGGCATTACGCTCAGGCACGGTTCGTTGACGGCGATCGACAACGTCCAGATCGCGGTCGGAGATCGCAAGGCACGCATCCTGCGCATTATCTCGGCGCTGATCATGTTTGCATTCTTTGCGGTGATGATCTGGGCGGGCAAAACCTATGTCGGCCGCACCATGCTGCAGACGACGCCGTCCACGCAGATCCCCTTCGGCTATATCTATCTCGCGATCCCGATCGGCTTCGCCCTTTTGACAATCCATCTTCTCCTGGTTCTGCGGACCTATGTGGTCGGCGGCATGAGCGCGCTGCAGGGCGAAGACGACCTCCCGCCGGTTGCTGCCTGACCATGATGATTTCCATTCTCTTCGTTTCGTTTTTCATCCTGATGGCCGTCGGCGTGCCGATTGCTTTCACGCTGGCGATCTCGACCTGGCTCGCCGTCATTCTTGGCAGCCGCTATCCCCAGATCGTCGTCATCAAGGAAATGTTCTCCGGCGTCGACAGCTTCCCTCTGCTCGCCGTGCCGTTCTTCATCCTCGCGGCTGAGCTGATGACGGGCGGCGCCCTCACCCATCACCTTCTGCGCCTTGCGGCGCAATTCGTCGGCCGTGCCCGCGGCGGGCTCGGTTATGCCAGCATCATCTCGACAACGCTGTTTGCCGGCATTTCCGGCTCGGCACTTGCAGCAGCGGCCGGACCGGGCGCGATGACGATCCGGATGATGGAGAAAAGCGGTTACGAGAAGCGCTATGCGTCCGCGCTGGCCGCGGCTGTGGCGATCGTCGATCCGATCATCCCGCCGTCGATCACCATGATCATCTATGCCCTGCAGGACAATCGCGTTTCTGTCGGCGGCCTGTTCGTTGCGGGCGTCATTCCCGGTCTCCTGATCTCCGCCGCGATGTGCCTCGTGAATTTCTACATTTCCCGCAAGCGCAACTACCGCTCGATGGATCTGCGGCCGACGCTTGCCGAGATGGTGAGGACGACGGTCTACGCGATGCCGGCGGTTGCCCTGATCGTCATCGTCGTCGGCGGCATCCGGGCCGGGTATTTCACCCCGACCGAAGCATCTGTCATCGCGGTGTTCTACTCGCTGTTCTGTGGCATGTTCATCTACCGCTCTCTGCACGTACGGGATTTGCCTGATATCATCTTCCGTTCGGCGATGATCACCGTCGGCATTCTGCTCATCCTTGCTGCCGCGCGCGCCTTTGCCTGGGTGCTGATCATTGAAGGCGTGCCGCAATATATGGCGGACCTGATCATATCGTGGAACCTCAGCCCGATCATGTTCCTTCTCGCCGTCAACGTGCTGTTGCTGCTGTTCGGCACATTCATGGATCCCCTTCCCGGCGTCATGATCCTGGTGCCGATCCTGGCGCCGATCGCCTTCAGCCTGGGGATCGATCCGATCCATTTCGCGATGATCGTCATTCTCAACCTGACGATCGGGCTGATTACTCCACCCGTCGGCCAGCTTCTCTATGTCGTGTCGGCCGCGGTCAGGATCAGGGTCAGCGAGATCTCGCGGGAAATGACACCGTTCCTCATCGCCTATGTCGTGATCCTGCTTGTGATCACCTTCATTCCGGCGCTGTCGACCTGGCTGCCCCGTCTCACCGGTTTTTGATCAAGTAACCCCGAGATAGCTGCGGCGATGCTCGGTAACCCAGGCCGGATATCGCCGCCAAAAGCACAGTTGTTTTCCGAAAAACACGGATAAATGTGGAACGAAGGTTCGCCGCTTGCCGAGATCGCAGCTTGCCGCCATATAGACGCCTATGACAGTCGATTCGAAGATATTTGTGGGCCTGAAGTCCATCCGCAAAAAGCCTGCGCCGCAGAGCGACACATCCGGGCCGAGATGCCAGTGGGATGGCTGCGAGAAGAAGGGTTCTCACCGCGCGCCGGTCGGCCAGGGCGGCGAAGGCCTGTATCTTCTATTCTGTCTCGAGCACATCAAGGACTACAACAAGGGCTACAACTTTTCCCCGGCCCAGTCGGATCCTGTGGTCGCCCGCTACCAGAAGGAAGCGGTCGCTGGCCAGCGCTCGACATTGGGCACCGGCGTCAAGCAGCCGACCGAGATCCCGATGCCGCTGACGACCCGCTCCGGATCGGCAAAGGCGCTCAACGCGCGAAAGAGCGCGGAGCAGCGCAAGGCGCAAAAGGCGGAACAGCAGGCAAGAAAGCTCAAGGTTCTCGAAGCAAAGGCGTTCGAGACACTCGGACTTCCGCAAGACGCAACGCCCGCGCAGATCAGGCTCCGCTACAAAGAGCGCCTCAAGATGCACCATCCCGATGCAAACCAGGGCAGCCGGACATCGGAAGACGAGCTTCGCGCATCGATCGAGGCGCACAAGATCCTTAAGCTGAACGGCTTCTGCTGAGACTTCGTGCATCGCTATAGTTGCGGGTCTTGCAGTTAAGACTCGGACGCGTCCGAATGGCGGCAGGTTGTGCGATAGCTTTGTTCTATTGCGTAACCGTTCTGCACTATTGACCAAAAATCATGAGATGAGACACTTTCCTGCATCGTGAAGCTGGGTTCGCCCACCTTGCACGTGTTTTGACCCCGTTGGCTGTCGTGGAGGGCGGCTTGCGGGATCAGCGGGGAGGCCGCTCATATGAACATGCATATTTCCGCCGGTGAGTTCACCGCGCGGTCGCTGAGCATTATCGCAAGCCTGATGCATCTCGAAGGGCCGATGCTGCCCATCCTGCATGCCATTCAGGCGGAGTTCGGTTACGTGCCGGATGAGGTCAAGCAGGTGATCGCGACCGAACTCAACCTGTCTCGCGCCGAGGTGCACGGCGTCGTCACCTTCTATCACGAATTCCGCGATCATCCGGCGGGCCGTCATGTGCTGAAGCTCTGTCGGGCCGAGGCCTGCCAGTCGATGGGCAGCGACCATATCGCGGATCGCGCCCGGCAGGTTCTCGGGATCGACTTTCACGAGACGACGCTCGATGGCGCGGTGACGCTGGAGCCGGTCTACTGTCTCGGTCTCTGCGCCTGCGCACCGGCCGCAATGATGGACGGCGAACTCTATGGTCGGGTCGACGAGCAGTGTCTCGGCGACATGGTACGGGAGGCAAGGCGATGACGGTTACGATCTTCGTTCCGCGCGATGCCGCAGCTCTGGCGCTTGGCGCAGACAGGGTGGCAAAGGCCATCGCGCAGGAAATCGACAGCCGCGGGCTGGATGCAAGACTGGTGCGCAACGGCTCGCGCGGCATGGTCTGGCTGGAGCCGCTGGTCGAAGTGGAGACGGAACGCGGGCGCATCGCCTACGGGCCCGTCAAGGCCGGCGACGTGGCCGGGTTGTTCGATGCCGGGCTGCTGCATGGCGGAGGTCACGACCTCTGTCTCGGGCTGACGGAGGAAATTCCTTTCCTTCGTCAGCAGACCCGGCTGACCTTTGCCCGCTGCGGCATCACCGATCCCCTGTCGCTCGAGGATTACCAGCGGCACAACGGACTTGTGGGTCTTCGGAACGCCATCGCGATGTCGCAGGCGGAGATCGTCGCAAAGGTTACCGACAGCGGTCTTCGCGGCCGCGGCGGTGCCGGTTTTCCGACCGGCATCAAGTGGAAGACGGTGATGGACGCGCCGGGCGACCAGAAATACATCGTCTGCAATGCCGACGAGGGCGACAGCGGCACGTTTGCCGACCGAATGATCATGGAGGGCGACCCCTTCGTTTTGATCGAGGGGATGGCGATCTCAGGCATCGCGACCGGCGCCACGAAGGGTTACGTCTATACCCGCTCGGAATATCCGCATGCCATTGCCACGATGAGTGAGGCGGTCGAGATCGCCCGCGCGGCTGGCATCCTCGGGCCTTCGGTGATGGGCTCGGCGCATGCCTTCGAGATCGAGATCCGCTCAGGCGCCGGCGCCTATGTCTGCGGCGAGGAAACGTCGCTTTTGAACTCGCTGGAAGGAAAGCGCGGCACCGTCCGGGCTAAACCGCCGCTGCCGGCTTTGCAGGGCTTTCTCGGGCGGCCGACCGTGGTCAACAACGTCATCTCGCTTGCCTCGGTGCCTGTTATCATGGAGCGAGGCGCCGAATTTTACAGGGACTTCGGCATGGGCCGCTCACGCGGCACGATCCCGATCCAGATCGCCGGCAACGTCAAGCATGGCGGCCTGTTCGAGACGGCTTTCGGGCTGACCCTCGGCCAGATCATCGATGATATCGGTGGCGGCACGGCGACCGGGCGGCCGGTCAAGGCGGTGCAGGTGGGCGGCCCGCTCGGCGCTTACTTCCCACGCGAGCTGTTCGATACGCCCTTCGACTACGAGGCATTTGCCGAAAGAGGCGGGCTGATCGGCCATGCCGGCATCAGCGTTTTCGATGACAGTGCCGACATGCTGAAACAGGCCCGTTTCGCGATGGAGTTCTGCGCCATCGAAAGCTGCGGCAAGTGCACCCCCTGCCGGATCGGCTCCACCCGCGGCGTCGAGACGGTCGACAAGATCCGCGCCGGCATCGAGCCTGACAAGAACAAGGTGCTGCTGGAGGATCTCTGCAACACGATGAAGTTCGGCTCGCTCTGCGCGCTCGGCGGCTTCACGCCCTATCCTGTGATGAGCGCGATGAACCATTTTCCTGAGGACTTTGCGCCGGCACCGATGGTGGAGGCCGCGGAATGATGAGGAGTGCTCTGCATAGCAGACGAAAAGCCAACGATTTGGCTTTTCGAATGACGAATGCCCGCAGCTATAGCGAAGGGCGGGCAGCAAGACCCCTCCCGCTCGCTGTGCTCGCCGCCCTCCCCACAGGTGGGAGGGCTCAGATCGCTGCACTCGCTCGTTTCCGATTGGGTGAAGTCGGTGCGGCATCTGTTCGCCCCCCTTTTGGGGGAGATGGCCGGCAGGCCAGAGCGGGTCTTTCTCCCCGCCGCCCAATCCGCACCAACATGTTCAAACAGGAGACGCATCATGTCCCTCGTTCATGAAATCGACTACGGCACACCCGTTTCGAAATCCACCGAGACGGTGACGCTGACCATCGATGGTCGCCAGATCACCGTTCCCGCAGGCACCTCGATCATGCGGGCCTCGATGGAGGCCGGTATTCAGGTGCCGAAGCTCTGCGCCACCGACATGGTGGATGCGTTCGGGTCCTGCCGGCTCTGTCTCATCGAGGTCGAGGGCCGCAACGGAACTCCGGCCTCCTGCACCACGCCGGTCGCGCCCGGGATCGTCGTCCACACGCAGACGGAGCGGCTGAAACAGATCCGCAAGGGCGTGATGGAGCTCTATATCTCCGACCACCCGCTCGATTGCCTCACCTGCGCCGCCAATGGCGACTGCGAGCTGCAAGACATGGCGGGTGCCGTCGGGCTTCGCGACGTTCGCTATGGCTACGAGGGCGAAAACCACGTCAGGGCCCGCAGCGACGGCGCGATCAATTCAAAGTGGATGCCGAAGGACGAGTCGAACCCTTACTTCACCTATGACCCTTCCAAATGCATCGTCTGCTCGCGCTGCGTGCGCGCCTGCGAGGAAGTGCAGGGCACGTTCGCGCTGACGATCGAAGGCCGCGGTTTCGAAAGCCGCGTATCCCCCGGTGCGCACGAACATTTCCTCGATTCCGAATGCGTCTCCTGCGGTGCCTGCGTGCAGGCCTGTCCGACCGCGACGCTGACCGAGAAATCGGTAATCGCCATCGGCCAGCCCGAGCATTCGACGGTGACGACCTGCGCCTATTGCGGTGTTGGCTGTTCGTTCAAGGCGGAGATGCGCGGCGAGGAACTGGTGCGGATGGTGCCGTGGAAGGACGGGCAGGCCAATCGAGGCCATTCCTGCGTCAAGGGGCGGTTTGCCTATGGGTATGCAAGCCACAAGGACCGCATTCTCAATCCGATGATCCGCGAGAAGATCTCCGATCCTTGGCGGGAAGTGACGTGGGAAGAAGCGTTCGGCCATGTCGCCTCAGAGTTCCGGCGCATTCAGTACCAGTATGGGCGCGAGTCGATCGGCGGCATCACATCGTCGCGCTGCACCAACGAAGAGACATTTCTCGTCCAGAAGCTTATCCGCGCCGGTTTTGGCAACAACAATGTCGATACCTGCGCCCGCGTCTGCCATTCGCCGACCGGCTACGGTCTCGGCCAGGCCTTCGGCACCTCCGCCGGCACCCAGAATTTCGATAGCGTCGAGCACACTGACGTGGTGATCATCATCGGTGCCAACCCGACCGACGGACATCCGGTGTTTGGTTCGCGGCTGAAGAAGCGTTTGCGGCAGGGTGCAAAACTCATCGTCATCGATCCGCGCCGCACCGATATCGTTCGCTCCGCCCATGTCGAAGCGGCGTTCCACCTCCCCCTGAAGCCAGGCACCAATGTGGCTGTCATGACGGCGCTGGCCCATGTCATCGTAACCGAGGGACTGTTTGCCGAAGCCTTTATCCGCGAGCGTTGCGACTGGTCGGAATTCGAGGATTGGGCGGCCTTCGTTTCGGAGGACGCGCATAGCCCGGAGGCGACGGAAGCCTATACCGGCGTGCCGGCCGATCTGCTGCGTGGCGCGGCAAGACTATTTGCGACTGGCGGCAATGGTTCGATCTATTACGGTCTCGGCGTTACCGAGCACAGCCAGGGTTCGACGACGGTGATGGCGATCGCCAACCTTGCCATGGTCACCGGCAATCTCGGCCGGCCCGGCGTCGGCGTCAATCCGCTGCGAGGACAGAACAACGTCCAGGGCGCCTGCGACATGGGCTCCTTCCCGCACGAACTGCCGGGCTATCGCCACATCTCCGACGATGCCACCCGCGAGACATTCGAGAAACTGTGGGGCGTGACGCTCAACAACGAGCCGGGCCTGCGCATACCGAACATGCTGGATGCCGCAGTCGAAGGCACGTTCAGGGGCATCTACATCCAGGGCGAGGATATCCTGCAGTCCGACCCGGATACCAAGCATGTGTCCGCCGGTCTGGAAGCGATGGAATGCGTCGTCGTGCACGACCTCTTCCTCAACGAAACCGCCAACTACGCGCATGTCTTTCTGCCGGGCTCGACCTTCCTCGAGAAGGACGGCACGTTCACCAATGCGGAGCGTCGTATCAACCGGGTTCGCAAGGTGATGAGCCCAAAGAACGGCCTTGCAGACTGGGAAGTGACGCAGAAACTGGCGCAGGCGATGGGACTGCCGTGGAACTACACCCATCCGTCGCAGGTGATGGACGAGATCGCCGCGACGACGCCGAGCTTTGCCAAGGTCTCCTACGATTATCTCGAGGAGATGGGCTCGGTGCAGTGGCCCTGCAACGAAGCGCATCCGCTCGGTTCGCCGATTATGCATGTCGATGGCTTCGTGCGCGGCAAGGGCAAGTTCATCCGCACAGAATATGTCGCGACAGACGAACGCACCGGGCCGCGTTTCCCGCTTCTGCTCACCACCGGCCGCATCTTGTCGCAGTACAATGTCGGCGCGCAGACGCGTCGGACGGAAAACGTCGTCTGGCATGCGGAGGACCGTCTCGAGATCCACCCGCACGATGCCGAGCAGCGCGGGATCAAGGACGGCGACTGGATCAAGCTTGCCAGCCGAGCCGGCGATACGACGCTGCGGACTCTGATCACCGACCGCGTGGCGCCGGGTGTCGTCTACACCACGTTCCACCATCCCGATACGCAGGCGAACGTGATCACGACCGACTATTCCGACTGGGCCACCAACTGCCCGGAATACAAGGTCACGGCGGTGCAGGTTTCGCCGTCGAATGGCCCGACGGAGTGGCAGCAGGACTACGGCAACCTGTCGCGCAGATCGCGACGCATCGCAGGTCGAATGGAGGCTGCGGAGTAATCGGAATTATCAATTGCAAATAGGCGATCGGTGAGGCCGCAGGGCTCTTGCAAACAGGTCAAGAACCAGATTAAGGGGGAGTGCCAATTTGTCGCAGAGTCCTATGACGTCACTGTTCGTCGCCAGTGCAGTTCTTGAAACTAGCCGTCGTAACGGAAACAGAGCAACTCGCTCAAACTCGGTACCAGCCAATCACACGATAGGTTTCAGCTATCAATGCGGCCGCGCTCCAACTGCGCGGATCTCTGGACCGTATCCGGCTGCTGCAATGACGGGCCGCCTGATCGCCATCGGAGCTTTTTCCGATGGTGCATGATCAGTTGGACGACACAGTGCCACATGAAACCCACGGCCACGAAAAGCTGGTCCGGATGGCAAACCAGATCGCCACGTTTTTCTTATCCCAGCCGGAGAACGTGCGAACCAATGGCGTTGCGACACATATCAACAAATTCTGGGAGCCGCGCATGCGCCGGCACCTTTTCGAGCATCTCGATACAGGCGGCGCAGGACTGCTGCCGCTTGTCATCGAGGCTTCGACACTGATCCGCCGACCGGCAGAACCGAGCGGGACGGGTATGGGAACCAAAGAGGGAACGACCGGGGGTGTTTCCGGACGTTAGGGAACGGGGCCAGATGAAACCGCTTTCCGGGAGATCACACCGGAAAGCAAAGCGTGAGCTCGCCTTCAGCTGGAGGGCAGTGGCGGGATCACGTTGAAAGCCATTACTCAGAGAGGGATTTTCTTTTATGGCAGTTGCAGGAACAGCAGGAGGCGGCGTCGTTGACGCGGGCCTCCTGGATAAGGAACGTATTATCGCAAAACCGGGCTTCAACCGTTGGCTTGTGCCGCCGGCAGCCCTCGCTATTCACCTTTGCATCGGCATGGCCTACGGCTTCAGCGTATTCTGGCTGCCGCTTTCGCGCGCCATTCCAGGTGCGGCCGACCCGTCATGCACAGGCATGGGCCTGCTGACGGCACTGTTTACGACGAGCTGCAACTGGCGCGTTGCCGATCTTGGCTGGATCTACACGCTGTTCTTCGTGTTGCTCGGCTGCTCCGCCGCCATCTGGGGCGGCTGGCTTGAAAAGGTCGGTCCACGCAAGGCTGGTTTCGTCTCCGCCTGCTGCTGGTGCGGTGGCATTCTCGTCGCAGCCATGGGCGTCATGACCCACCAGCTGTGGATGATGTGGGTCGGCGCCGGCGTGATCGGCGGCATCGGTCTCGGTCTCGGCTACATCTCGCCGGTATCGACACTGATCAAGTGGTTCCCGGACCGTCGCGGCATGGCGACCGGCATGGCCATCATGGGCTTCGGCGGCGGCGCAATGATCGGCGCTCCGCTCGCAAACCTTCTGATGAACTTCTTCAAGACAGACGTTTCGGTCGGCGTGTGGCAGACTTTCATCGCCATGGCGGCGATCTATTTCTGCTTCATGATGGGCGGCGCCTTTGGCTACCGCATCCCGCCGGCAGGATGGCGTCCTGAAGGCTGGACACCGCCGGCTTCGAAGTCGACGATGATCACGACGAAGCACGTTCACCTGCGTGACGCACACAAGACAAAGCAGTTCTGGCTGATCTGGGCCGTGCTTTGCCTCAACGTCTCCGCCGGTATCGGCGTTATCGGCATGGCATCGCCGATGCTGCAGGAAATCTTCGCCGGTTCGCTGATCGGTCTGCCGGACGTCGCGTTCGCGCAGCTCGATGCTGGACAGAAGGCACAGATCGCAGCAATCGCTGCAGGCTTTACCGGCCTTCTGTCGCTCTTCAACATCGGCGGACGCTTTGTCTGGGCCTCGCTTTCGGACAAGCTCGGCCGCAAGAACACCTACTATACGTTCTTCATCCTCGGCATCATCCTCTATGCAACCGCACCGACACTTGCCAACCTCGGCAACAAGGGTCTGTTCGTTCTGGCATTCGGCATCATCCTGTCCATGTATGGCGGCGGCTTCGCAACCATCCCGGCCTATCTTGCCGATATCTTCGGAACCCAGTTCGTCGGCGCGATCCATGGTCGTCTTCTGACTGCCTGGGCGACTGCCGGCATCGTCGGTCCGGTCGTGGTGAACTACATCCGTGAAGCGCAGATTGCTGCCGGAGTTGCGCCGGGACCGGCTCTCTACACCGGAACGATGTATATCCTTGCAGGCATGCTCGTTCTTGGCCTTATCGCCAACTCGCTCGTGCGGCCGCTTGCCGACAAGTGGTTCATGTCGGACGACGAGGTTGCCTCGCTGCAGGCAAAGACTGCGGCTGCAAATGCCGGCCCGACCGGCTCGTTCGGCATCGGCAAGGGCGGCTTCTCCGCTCAGGCCGCTCTCGCCTGGGCCGTCGTCGGCATCCCCATGATCTGGGGCATCTGGGTCACGCTGAAAAGCAGCCTGGTTCTGTTCGGCTAACACAAATGGCATGAGGGGCCGGCCCACCCGGCCGGCCCCTCATCACCAAAGCCTCCCGCGACCCCTAGAGCCGTGGCACACCTTCCGGCCTGATCTGCTTCTTCAGGGCCGCGATACGGAAGATCGCATTCGCAGCGCCATAACCGCGATAATCGCGCCGCTGGACGATCTCGAAGAAGAAGCCTTCCCCAAACGTGCCGCTATAGAGCTGGAAGTATTCGCCGTTCTCGTCGCGGTCGTAGAGAATGTTCTCCGCCTTTAGCCTCTCCGTCAGGTCCGGATCGAGACCGAAGCGGGTTTCCACGTCGCCATAATAGTTTGGCGAGATCGGCAAGGGCCGGAAGCCGTTCGCCTTCAGGGCCGCGGCCGTCGCGAAGATATCCGCAGTTTCGAATGCCAGATGCTGGATGCCGGACCCGAATGTCTCCGCAATAAAATGCCCAGCAAGCGTTCGCCGGTTTTCCGCACCATTGAGGGTAATGCGAAGGTAGCCTTGCGGCGCTTCGACAACCTGGCTGCGCACCACGCCCGATGGGTCGATGATATCGACCATCGGCGTCTTCTGCATCTCGAAGATCGAGGTGTAGAAAAGCACCCAGGTGAGCATCTCCTCATACGCTACCGTCTGGGCGATATGATCGACGCTCAGGAGGTGGGCATCCTGCTTCTTATGCTCATCATCGACTGGGGCGAAATCGATATCCCAGATGCGGGAAAGATCCGTCTTGTCATCGAGCAGGTAGATCAGACCTCCGCCGACACCGCGGATAGAGGGGATCGTCACCTCGCCCGTCTCGACGGGTTGATTGAACACTTCGGCGCCCAATGCCACCGCACGATCCATCGCATCGCGCGCGTCGTCCACCTTCAAAGCCATTGCATAGGCCGAGGTGCCATGCACGGCGTAGGATGCACTCGCAAAGCCCATCTCGTCCGTATTCAGAAGCAGTTTGATATTGCCCTGCGAAAACACGCTGACTTTCTTGCTGCGGTGTTGTGCGGCCTTGGAAAAACCGAGCGTGCGCAGGATGCCCGCCAGTTGTCCGGCGTCCGCTTCGCTTGCCGAAAACTCGACGAAGCCGACCCCTTGTACGGCGCTGCGGTCCGGCATGACCGGGAGCGTCAGGCCCGAAGCATTCGGATTGCGCCGCACCCGATCTCCGAGTGTGATCAGTGAGCGGTGACCGTCTGCAGCAATCGCTTTAGCCGAGCCGCCGCGAAACTGGTCATTGAAGATCTCAAGCGAGAAATAGCCGTCATAGCCGGTTTCGGCGACGGCGCTGGTAAACGCTTCGACCGGCAGATCCCCCTCGCCCGGCATGTTGCGGAAGTGACGGCTCCAGTAAAGCAGATCCATGTCGATCAACGGCGCATCGGCCAGTTGGACGATAAAGATCTTTTCTTTCGGGATCGAGCGAATGGAATTGATGTCGATCTGTCGCGACAGCGTATGGAAGCTGTCGAGAATGATGCCGATATTCGGGTGGTTGGTGCGCCGGACAACTTCCCAGGCATCGCGATGATCGGAAATGTGTTTGCCCCAGGCGAGCGCCTCGTACCCGACTTTCAGGCCACGCTTGGCAGCGCGTTCCCCGAGTTCGTGAAAATCCGCCACCGCCCGGTCGATACCGCCGAGCGCCAGAGGCGAGACGTTCGAGCAGACGAGAACCAGATCGGTGCCCAACTCCTGCATGATATCGAACTTGCGCTCCGCCCGGTCGAACAGGCGCGAGCGGTGCGGTTCAGGCATGCCCTCGAAATCGCGGAACGGCTGGAAAAGAGTAATCTCCAGACCATGATCGCGCACCATGCGCCCGACATCGGCAGGCGTACCGTCGAAGGCCAGGAAGTCGTTTTCGAAGATTTCGACACCGCTGAACCCCGCCTGCGCAATGGCTGCAAGCTTTTCCGGAAGTTCACCGCTGATCGATACGGTCGCTATGGACGTCTTCATGACTTGCCCTCGTTTGCTTCAGCCTCGTTCACGGTGTGCCTCGCGGGCGCCCACTTTGCTCTTCACGATCAATGATGCGACAGGATCTCGCCCAGGAATGCCCGTGTACGGGGATGGGCCGGTGCGCTGAAGAAACTTTCAGGATCATTTTCTTCGACGATCTCGCCGTCGGCCATGAAGATGACGCGGTCGGCGACCTGGCGGGCGAAACCCATTTCGTGCGTGACGCAGATCATCGTCATGCCGTCGCGGGCAAGCGAGACCATCGTATCGAGCACCTCCTTGACCATTTCAGGGTCGAGAGCCGACGTTGGTTCGTCAAACAGCATCGCCTTTGGTTCCATGCAGAGAGCACGCGCAATCGCGACGCGCTGCTGCTGGCCGCCGGAAAGCTGGGCCGGGTATTTGTCCGCCTGATCGCCGATGCGGACCCGTTCCAGATATTTGCGGGCCGTCTTTTCCGCCTCGGGACGCGACAGTTTGCGCACGCGCATGGGCGCGAGAATGCAGTTCTCGAGCACCGTCTTGTGCGGGAAAAGGTTGAACTGCTGAAACACCATTCCGACTTCGCGGCGGACCGCATCGATCGCCTTCTGGTCGTCCTTTACGGTATGGCCCGATACGACGATCTCGCCTCCCTGGCTTGCTTCCAGCCGGTTGATGCAGCGGATCAGCGTCGACTTGCCCGATCCCGAGGGGCCGCAGAGAACGATCTTCTCGCCCTTCGCCACCGTCAGGTTGACTTTCTTGAGGGCGTAGAATGCGCCGTACCACTTTTCCACGTCGCGCATCATGATCATCGGCTCTTTGCCGGTCGACTGCGCATCGGCTTTGGTCACAATTGCCATGGTCATTTTCCTTAATCTATCTTGCCAAACCGGCGGACATACGCCGCTCGATGCGTCGTCCCCACAGGGACAGCGGCCAACACATTGCGAAATACATGGCGCCGACGACGCCGAACACGAGAAGTGGCTGGTAGATCTGGTTTGAGACGATCGAACCGGCACGCGTCAGCTCGATGAAGCCGACGATGGCAGCAAGCGACGTGCCTTTCAGAAGCTGTACGAGGAAGCCGACGGTTGCCGGCAGCGAAAGCTTGAACGCTTGCGGCATGATGACGTCGAACATCAGGCTGCGGGTATGCAGGCCAAGCGCATCGGCGGCTTCGGTCTGGCCCTTTGGCACCGCCTCGATCGCGCCACGCCAGATTTCGCCCAGAAATGCCGAAGCATGCGCGGTCAGCGCGATACCGACGGCGGCCCAACCGGGCAGATCGAAGCCCAGAAGCGGCAGGCCGAAATAGGCGACGAAGAGCTGCATCAGAAGCGGCGTGCCCTGGAAGAGCCCGATCCAGCCGATCGCGATATAACGGACCAAGGCGATCCTCGACACCCGCATCAGCGCCACGATGACGCCCGAGATGATGCCGCCGACAAAGGCCATTGCGGTCAGGACAAGCGTCCAGCCAAGGCCTTGCAGCAGGTAGGTCAGTTCCTGGTATCCCATATCCTGGTCCTCCTCAGCGCTGCGGATAGTTGAAGGCACGCCGGCCGATGGCGGCAAGCGTCCACATGGTCACCATCGAAATCACGAGATAGATGCCGGTCAGGGTGAAATAGGTCTCGAAACTGCGGAAGGTTTCAGCCTCGATACGCTGGCCGACCGAGGTCAGTTCGTAGGCCGAAATCGAGGTGCAGATCGCCGTCGTCAGCGTCAGCAGGATGAACTGGCTCGACAGCGAGGGATAGATGGCCCGCAGCGCCGGCTTCAGCACGATCATCCGGAAGACTTCGTGATTGTGGAGACCCAGCGCCAGCCCGGCTTCGGTCTGTCCCTTGGGAATGCTTTCTACACCACCGCGAATAATCTCGATCGCATAGGCGCCACCGTTCAACCCCAGTGCCAGAACCGCGGTCATGGTCGGATTAAGCCGGACGCCGGCGAGTGGCAGCGCGAAGAAGATGAAGTAGATCTGCACAAGGAAAGGCGTGTTGCGGATCACCTCGACGAAAGCCGTGACGAGGAAGGACGGGATGACCATGTGCGTTCTGAGGATCGCCACGCCCAGCACGCCAATGATGGTTGCGATTATCATGCCGGCTACGGCCAGGAACAGGGTTCCCAACGTGCCATAGACCAGCGATTGCCAAACATCGGTCACGACGCTGAAATCAAGTGTCATGTTCTACCTCCCTCATTGCCTTAACCATCGCCTCGTCTCAGTCCCAATCGGGTTCCCATTCGAAGCGGGAATAACGCTCGCCACGCGCCAGCGCATGAATGGCAGCCATGTCTTCCGACGACAGTTCGAAATCGAAAATGTCCATATTGGACCGGATGTTTTCGGCCTTTGCGGAGCGCGGAATGGCGCCGACATGGTCCTGCTGCACATGCCAGCGCAACGTGATCTGGCCAGCCGATTTGCCGTATTTCGCGCCGAGCTCTGTCAGCAGCTTCGAGCTGAACACCTTGCCGCGCGCAATCGGCTGATAGGCATTGAGCAGCATGTCTGCCCGCCGCATGCGCTCGAGTAGTTTTTCCTGCGACAAGAAGGGATGGTATTCGACCTGATTGCAGAACAGCTCTGCCTTGTGGACGTCGAGCGCCTCGTCGAGCAATGCCACAGTGAAATTGCTGACACCGATCAGCTTTGTCTTGCCCTCGGATTTTGCCTGCGCGAATGCATCGAGCGTTTCACCGAGCGGTACGTCCCTGGTTGGCCAGTGAACAAGGAGCAGATCGACATAGTCGAAACCCAGCCGTTCCAGGCTCTCCTCAACGCGGGCCGCGACCGTTTCCGGATCGAGATCGTTGAACCAGATCTTGGTGGTGACGAAGAGCTCTCCCCGTGCCACGCCGCTCTCACGAATGGCGTTGCCGACTTCGACTTCGTTTCCATAGCGTATCGCGGTATCGATCTGGCGGTAACCGAGTTCGATGGCGGTACGGATCGCCGCCTCGCCTTCCGGTCCCTTCAGTTCGAAGGTGCCGAGGCCGAGGCTCGGGATATCCACGCCCTGGATGGTCTTTATTTGCAAGCCGGTCATTGGCCCTCGTCGGATTCGGGTTCGAGAATTCTGCGCGACGCGATCAGCGTTCGCTTGGCCCATTCTGCAGCGGAAAGGCCAGCCGATTGCTCGTCGTTGGGGATTTCCACAGCGACCGGCAGATCCGCCGGCATCGCCGCAAACATGCCGGCAAGGTCGAGCTCCCCCTCGCCCGGCAGAAGCCGCGCGTGGCGGGCCGTGTAGTTCAGTTCTTCCCGCGTCTCCGGGATCTTGGCTGGAGCATCGCAGATCTGCGCATAGTTCAGCCACTTGCGCGGCACAGCAGTGATCTCTTCGATTGTCGTGCGGGCCCTCGAGACATGCAGCGTATCGATGATCACGCCCTGGTTCGGCTGGTCGGCAGCACTCAGGACGCGGGTGGCGGCTGCGAGATCCCGCAGCTCGGATTGCGGCATGAACTCCAGGTCCATCGACAGGCCGAACGGATGTGCCGCCTCGCACAGTTTGACAAACGAAGACGTCAGACGCCCTTCATCGGCATCATCGCCGGCGACAAGAATGGCGCGGGCGCCAAGCTGGCCGGCACATTCAAGAAACGGCAGCAGCGGTTCCGGATCGAAATCCGGCGAAATCCGGATCATCTCGACATCGAACACTGCGACGCCGCTGTCGGCCATCAGGCTGATCAGGGATTTCACCCGCGCCGGGTCATCCATCAGCGGGTAGGCAAGGCCACGCGGAAAGGCCGGCATCAGGCGCAGACCGAGATAGTCGTATCCGGCCTCAGCCGCCGCACGCACCGCTTCTTCCGGTGCAACGCCGAGTCCGGTCAGGAAAGAGAGGGACCACTTACGTTTCATGCCGCCACCTTTGCCGGTGCTAGCATTTCAGCGAGCGTCACCGTGCGATCCTCGCGGCCGGCGAGATCGACCGCAAGCGTCGCGGCAAGCGTCGACATCCCGTCGCGCGCGCTGATCAGCGGCTTTGCCTCGCCACGGATCACATCCACGAAGTGGTCAAGCTGGTTGACATAGGTGAGCGAGCCATCGCCGGGGCGGTATTCGCGAACCAGCGGATGCTGCCAGTGATCGTTTTCTTCCGCGTGCCGCCACAAATACATGTCGGAGACAGACAGTGCTGCCTTTCGTCCGGCGAGGAAAAGGGAGGGACCGGGCTGTGCCGGATGATAGAGCGCCTGCCCGGACGTATATTCCCAGGCCCAGGGGCTGACGGCTGCGTCCGAGATCAGGAATGTGCCGAGCACGCCGTTGACGAAGCGGATCGAAATGCTTGCGGTGTCTTCGACCTCAAAACCGCGGCGGGCCGAGGATGTGAAGGCGCGGATGCTTTCGATCTCGCCGACCAGATAGCGCAGGACGTCGATGTCGTGGATGAGGTTGATCAACAACACGCCACCGCCGCGCTTGCGGCGCCATTCGGTGTTGAAATAGTCGTCCGGCTTGTCGAACAGGGTCATGCCGCTGACGGCGACCAACGGTCCGAGCTCTCCAGCGTCGATGGCGCGTTTGGCGGACCGGATGTCGGGGCTGTGGCGGCGCTGGTGGCCTACAAGGACGGCCACCCCGCTTCGTTCCGACGCCTCAACGATGCGGGCAGCCGAGGCGATGCTTTCGGCAATCGGCTTCTCGATCATGCAGGGCACGCCGCGCTCGATGCAGGCGAGAGCGGCCGGTGTATGAAGATTGTTCGGCAGCGCAATGATGGCGCCGTCGGGCTTGGCGTCATCGAGCATGGTATCGTAATCGGTAAAGTACGGGACGGAGAGGCGCGCCGCGAGTTCGGCTGCGGCGGGCGACGGATCGCAGATCGCGGCTAACTCGGCGCGGCGGTTGGACACCAGGAGGTCGGCATGTTCGCGGCCGATCAGACCGGCACCCATCAGACCGATGCGGGTCATTGCGTCATCTCCGCCATGGCCCGCAGAGCGAGGCGATAGCCGTAGGCGCCGAAGCCTGCCATGACTGCCGTCGCGGTCTTGGAGACGAGCGACTTGTGATAGATTTCCTCGCGCTGATGCACGTTGGAAATGTGCAGCTCGATCTTCGGCTTGTCGAAGGTCTTCAGCGCATCAAGGATAGCGATCGACGTGAACGTATAGGCCGCCGGATTGATGATGATGCCGGCGGCATCATGGCGCGCCGCATGAATGGATTCGATGATCTCGCCTTCGAAATTCGACTGGCGGAAATCGATCGCGACGCCGAGTTCGGCAGCATCCGCTTCCAACCAGCCACGGATTTCGTCGAGCGTCGTGCGGCCATAGATATCCGGCTCGCGCTGACCGAGAAGATTGAGATTGGGTCCGTTCAGAATAAAGATCGTGCGCATGTCCATGCCTTTTGCTGCAGATCGGGGCGCGCTTTTCCAATCGCGGCTGCGCGCCCCGTTTCGTCATGCGGTCGTGGAATTGACGCTAACTATTTACTGTACGGTGAAGGGGATGCCTTCGAGCTTTTCCGGGAAATTCGGAAGCGCGTCTGCGGCCAGCCACTTCTTGTTGATCGCTTCGAGACGGCCATCGGCCTTGATCTTGTCGATGAACTTGTTCAGCCAGTCGTTGATTTCCTTGTCGCCGAGCTTGGTGGTAACGCCCATCCACTGTTCGTTGAAGACCAGCTTCTGTTCGTAGTCGTTGCCTGGCGATGCCCGGTCGAGATTGATCTTGTAGGTCGTGTTGCCACCGATCGCATCGACCTGGCCGGAGACGAGCGCCTGGATGTTGGAGCTGTCGTCGTCGAAGCGGCGGATGTTGGGAACGTCACCCAGAAGGGTGGTGATCGCCTTGTCCTGTGCCGCGCCGCGTGGCACGCCGATGCGCAGGCTTTTCGCGTCCTCGATCGTGGTGATCTTGTTCTTGGCGCTCGACAAAAGAATGATCTTCAGGCCTGCATAAGGCTTGGTGAACTGCACGGCCTTGGCGCGATCCGGATACATGCCCATGACGGCCATCTGCAGATCGACCTTGCCGGTCAGAAGGTTCGGGATGCGGGCCGAGACGGCGTTCGGTACGAACTCGACCTTGACGCCCATTTCCTCGCCGATCAGCTTGGCCACGTCGACGTCATAGCCGATGTTCTGGCCGCTGGCGTCGATCGAGCCCCATGGTGCCTGTTCGCCCATGACGCCGACCCGGATGACGCCGGCGCTCTTGATCTTCTCAAGAGCCTGCGCATGGGCGGCTGACGCGCCGAGCGCCATGCTGACGCCCGCAACCAGCGTCAATGCGAGTGTGCGGAATGAAAATTTGCCTGGCATGAAATGTCCTCCTCAGGGTTGATGCCTTTTGATGCCTGGGCGGCGACTCCTCTTCGCAACCCAAACGGAAATACCCGTAATTCAATTAACCAACCAGTTGGTTGATGTCAATCGACGTGCTATTCCTGCTCGCGGATTGATTGCTTACACTTAAGCCGCTGCTCCCTGTTGCCTGCTGTGGTAACGGGGCCGCGAGGCCGAGGAATTGATATGACGACCACCGAAAACATGTCCGCTGATACGAGTCTTGACCCAGGCCAAAGGTCGCCGGAAAGACGCAGACGCTTTTTGCTGGAATCGGCAATCACGGAATTTTCGACCTACGGGATCGGTGGCGCACGGGTCGATCGCATCGCTCAGCGCGCGAATTCCAACAAGGCGATGGTCTACCACTACTTCGGCAGCAAGGAGGATCTCTACCTTGCCGCGATGGAGCATCTTTACACCGGCATCCGCAGTGCCGAAGACGCGCTCGTGCTCGATCCGGAAGATCCCGTCGGTGCGATGAAGGCGCTGATCGCCTTTACCTTCCGGTATTATATCGACAACCCCGCCTTCGTCCGAATGATCAACACCGAAAACCTGCACGGCGCAGCGCATCTGCAGTCGGCCGGCGACATGAAGGGGCTTAACAGCTCGGTCGTGACGAAGGTCTCGACGATCCTCGATATCGGTGCCGCAAAGGGCCTTTTCCGACGCGTGGACCCTCTCGATCTCTACATCTCGATTTCCGCCCTCGGCTTTACCTATGTTTCCAATCGCCACACGCTGAAGGTCCTGTTCGGACGCGACCTCATGGCTGCAGACGCGGTCGAGGCACGCCTGGAAACCATGACCGACATGATCCTGCGATATGTCGCTGCGGACGGTCATCAGCCCCTCCCCGCGATCGATCGGTAGTGGGCGATGGTCTGCGATATGCCCTGCCCCAGCGGCGTGAAGGGTATGGCGCCTAGCAGAGCTTCGTTGTCGGTGGCGGCGATGTCTGGCGCCATCGGCACGGCTGGGCCGCCAAAATCGATGTTCGCACCGGGGATTTCAGCCCGGATAGCTGCAATCACGTCAGGTACGTCTTCGCGGGCACCACCGACCGAAAACGCGTGTGCTCCCTCGTACGGCCGTGTTGCCGCCGCCGCGAAAGCCGCTGCGACATCGGCGACGAAAACGAGATCCTGCGGGCCGGAATAGCCGATCGTGTAGGCATTGCCGAGAACCGCTTCGCGGCAGGCAAGCGTCGGGCCTGCCGTCAGCCCGCTTTCGCGCCCCGGCCCGTAGACCACCGTCGGGCGAAGGCCAATGCTGGAGATGCCCGCATCCGCCCAGTACGCGCGAGCGCTTCCTTCGCAGGCAAGCTTGAAGGCGCCGTAATGCGTGACCGGATGCGGCGTCGTGCCGTCATCGGGGCCAAAGACCGCAGCGCTGCTGGCATAGGCGATCCGCGCAATGCCGTTAGCCTTGGCTGCTTCGAACACGTTCAGCGTGCCGATCAGGTTTACCGTCGCGCCGAGCACCGGGTCGTTCTTGCAGGCTGGCGTCAACAGAGCGGCGAGATGAATAATGGATGCGCAATCTTTGGCGGCGGATTTGACCGCGGCGCCATCGGTAATATCGCCCTCGAACCACTCGACGTGATCCGCTTCGTCGCCAGCGATGTCCCGCAATATGCGGCGGTCGGTCGAGCGATCGAAGATCCGCACGTCATGGCCTTCGGCCTTCAACGCCTTGAGGATCCAGCCGCCCAGAAAGCCGGCGCCTCCCGTAACAAGTATCCGGGTCATGTGGCGCCCCGCATATCTTCAGACGTGAGGGAGAAGGCGGTCTCATAGATATCAGTGACCGGCGCTTGAAGGATGCCGCTTTCAACTGCCAGCCGCTCCACCTCGGGCAAGGCCGCCCGCAGTCCTGCGCTCGACGACCCCTCGACCAGAACGACGACGTCGAAGACAGTCTCGTTCATTACAGCCCGCAGCTCGGTTTCCTTGGTGCGGACGCTCGAAACCTCGTTGCGGGAAACACCGACGTGGACGCAGGAGACACCACGCACCGCGAGCATCGCGTCCGCGAGTGCCTGAGCACTTGCCCGCAGCCGGGTTTCGCCATCGTCGCCCGAGAGATCGAAGCGGATC
Organism: Neorhizobium sp. AL 9.2.2; assembly: GCF_013317225.1. NCBI lineage: Bacteria > Pseudomonadati > Pseudomonadota > Alphaproteobacteria > Hyphomicrobiales > Rhizobiaceae > Neorhizobium > Neorhizobium sp. AL 9.2.2. Next base: position 344,581 of record NZ_JAALXU010000009.1, on the reverse strand, counting down.
GTCGCCATGCTGCCACCGTCACCATGGCCGGCTCCAGCAATGCGTTCGCAGGCGACGCGCAGAAAATTACGGAAACTCGGCGCAACAGCCGTCGTCCAGGGTGTCGGGTTGTTCAAACGCTCGAGGTAGTCGGGGGAACGGAATGTCTCCAGTGTCTCCCCGGAATAGACCGTGCCGAAAACATAGCGGGAGGCAGAAGGAGCATGCAGCCGCTTGCCGGTTCTGAAGCCCGGGATCGAAAGGCGCTCGGGCATATGCTCGCGGGTATGCCATTCGATATATTCGGCATGCCCGCCCTCTTCGATGTCGTGCCAGATCGCCAGAAAGGCGTTGCCATTCATTCCCATCGTCTTCTCCTCCCATTCACTCGCCCTGCATCCTCAGCGCTTGACAAGCCGGTCATTTGCGACCCATGTAGGCCACTAGAATGTTAGTATGCTACAAATGTCAAGCGCAAGGTTTCAACCATACGAACGCGTGAAGACGACAAACGAAAAGAAAGCGGCTCTTGGGAAACGGGTCGTAATGCCAGGGAGGAGATACACATGGCGAACCAGGAAACACCTCGCGTTGCGATCGTCACAGGGGGGGCCGGCGGGCTCGGATTTCCGATCGCAGCAAGACTTGCGGCCAAGGGCCACAAGGTCGCGCTATGGGACATCAACAAGGAACGGGTCGAAGAGGCTGCTGCCAAGCTTCCGGGCGCCAAGGGTTATGTGGTCAACGTCATGGACCCCGCCGCGGTCGAGGCAGCCACGGAGCAAGCGGTCGCGGATCTCGGGCCGCTCGGCATTCTCGTGACCTGCGCCGGTCACAATGGCCCGCTCGAAAAATTCGTTGATTACCCGCATGACGGCTGGCGCTTCGTCATGTCGCTCAATCTCGATGCAGTATTCTACTGCTGCCAATCGGCAGTTCGGCAAATGCTGAAGACCGGCTATGGCCGCATCGTCAATATCGCCTCGATCGCCGGCAAGGAAGGCAATCCCAACGCGGTCGCCTACTCCGCTTCGAAGGCGGGCGTTATCGGCCTGACGAAATCGATCGGCAAGGAACTGGCAACGACGCAGATCCGCGTCAACTGCGTGACGCCGGCTGCGATCGAAACGGAAATGATGAACCAGCTGACACCGGAATTCAAAGCCTATGTAACAGCGAAGATCCCTGTCGGTCGCCTCGGCGAAGCGGAGGAAGTCGCATCGCTCGTCAACTGGCTGGCGTCTGAGGAATGCTCGTTCTCGACCGGCGCCGTGTTCGACGTCTCCGGCGGCCGCGCGACGTATTGAGGTCGCACAATGTATAAGCAACATCCCCTTTCGCTCGCCTATCTGACCGTGTTCGGTTGTCCTCCGGTCGAGAACGTCAGGATCGCAGCCGCCTGCGGTTACGATCTCGTCAGCCTGCGGCTGATTGCTCCACACGGGCTGGAGCTTGCCCATCCAATCGTTGGGAACCAGAAGCTGATCCGCGAAATCAACGCCGCGGCGTCGGACACGGGCATGTCGTTCTACGACGGCGAGGTGTTCACCCTCCTGCCGGAGACGGACATCAAAACCTGGCTTCCGGTGATCGAGACTGCCGGTGAATTCGCAATGCCGATCATGCAGATCACCTGCGAGGACCCGGATCTTTCCCGAGCAGCAGACAATCTCGGCCGCATTGCCGACGCGGCGGCGCAATACGGCATCAAAATGGCGATCGAGTTCATGCGTTGGCGTTCCACTGCCAACATCCATGATGCAAGCCGCCTGGCGAGTGCGACGGGCCGGAACAATGTCGGCCTTCTGATCGACGCGCTGCACCTGTCACGCTCCGGCGGCAGCCCCGCCGATGTCGCAAGCCTGCCGAAGGGCCAGGCGCTGTATCTCCAGCTTTGCGATGCGCCGGCCGAGCAACCGGCAGACAACGCCGGTTGCATTGCCGAGGCACGCACTGCCCGGATGTTTCCAGGCGACGGCGGCCTGTGGTTGAAGGATCTGATGGCCGCCCTGCCCGCAGATGTCGTAATCAGCGTCGAGACCCCGCATAAAGGAGACGCGGCGCTCAGCTTCATGCAGCGCGCCGAAATAGGAATGGCTGCCACGCGGCGCTTCCTCGACGAGATCTCCACCTGACAAGCGCCCTCAGGGAATGTTGCCTCACTCCCTGAGGGCGCGTACAGAATTCGGTTATGCCGCGTCGGAGCGTATGATCCGCTCCGGGAAGGAAGGGACCGTAGGAATGGATGCAAAACCACGATCCTCGCTGGGCGCAAGGGTGACCGAGAGGCTGAGACGAGCCATCATCGATGGCGAGCTCGAGCTGGGTGACGCACTGTCGGAAGACAAGCTGGCGACCACGCTTGGCGTCAGTCGGAGCCCCGTGAAAGAAGCCTTCGCTACCCTTGAACAGCAGGGCCTCATCGATGTGCGTCCGCAAAGGGGAAGCTTCGTCTTCCTGCCGACCCGCGAAGACACGGAAAACCTGTGCGAATTCCGCAAGACGATCGAGATCGAGGCAGTTCGCCTCGCCATGTCGCGTCGTCGCGATGAAACGTTAAAGGCGATGCGGGCAGCTGCCGAAGACATGATGGCGGCGTGCGAGGCGGGCGACAACCATCGATCCGCCCGCGCTGATGATCATTTCCACGATGCATCGCTGGAGAATTGCGGCAATCCGTATCTGTTCAACGCCTACCAGCTCGTGTCGAGCAAGGTCGCAGCACTTCGATCGCACCGTTCCACGCTGCCCACGCGCAAAAATGCGAGTGCTGAACATATCGCCATCGTGGAGCTTCTGGAAAGCAATCGGATCACCGAAGGACTGGACATGCTTGGGACCCATGTCCTGATGATGGCGGTTCGGTACGGTATTGAGGAAGAGCCGCTACGACTTCCCGGTGGACGAGCCGCACGCAGCGCGAAACTCGACCATATCGGCCTTCTGCCGGACTAATCCCGCAACCGGACCGGACCACAGGACAGATCCGTCTCAATCGTTGTTTACGATATCGGCGCGGTGTTTCTCCGGCACGCCTTTCGTCTTCTCAACTCTGTCTCGATGCAGCGCGGCGCGTGCGAGGAGAAGGAAGGTGGCCGGCGTCGTAACCGTGACGAAGATCCCGATGAGGATCTCGTGCATCATTGGTCGACCTGATGTCACGGAGAAAAAGATCATCGACGCGACCATGACGCCGCCCACACCCCAGCTGGTGCCGAGGGTTGGCGCATGGATGCGCTCGTAAAACGTCGGCAGCCGGAGAAAGCCAATGGCGCCGATTAGCGCCAGCGCCGCACCGACAAGCAGGAATACCGCGACCGCGATGGCGGCCCAGAGCGGCAGATCAGTGGCTTCACTCATTCGATCACCTCACCCCGCATCAGAAATTTGGCGAGCGCAACGGTTGCCACGAAACCCAGCATGCCGATCACCAGCGCCGCTTCGAAATAGATGACCCGACCCGTGCCGATCCCGAACGTGACGAGCATCAGCATCGCGTTGATGTAGAGCGTGTCCAAGGCAATGATCCTGTCCTGCGCCCTCGGGCCGCCGAACATGCGCACAGAGGCGATAGCCATGGCCGCAGCCAGCATCAATTGTGCGACAGCCACAGCTGTGAAGACGATGATGGCACTCATACGAAGATCTCCATCAAGAGCTTTTCATAGCGGTTCTTGACCATATCGCGCCACTTCGCCTCGTCGTCGAGATCGAGGACATGCAACAGCACGGTATTGTCATTGGAATCGTATTCCAGCCAGGCTGAGCCGGGCGTGCTCGTCAGAACGATCGCGAGCACCGCCAGCGAGAAATGGTTGTGCGTCTGCAGCTGGATCGTCAGGAAGGCCGGATTATGCCGCCGCGAACCGCTCCTCAGGATGACTGCGGCAACCTGCGCGTTCGACTTTGCAACGTCGTAGAGCACCATCCCCAAAAGCTTCGGCAGAAGGTACCATTTGCCGAGTCTCGGCTTCTCCGGTCTCAGCGAAGCCATAGCCCAGCATGCAAAGACTGCGACCATCGTGCCGATAATCAGGTGGCCGAGCGTGAACCCGTTCAGCAGCAGCCACATGAGGACCAGGAAGACGGCAAGGATCGGGAAGGGAAACATCAATCGCCTCCCTGTCCGTTGCTGTCGGCGACGCCCTTCAGGACTGTCGCGTTTCTGACGGCGTTGATGTAATTTTCCGGGCTGGCAAGGGTCCGTATCGTCGTGTCCATGTACTGCATCGCAGGTCCAGCCTGAACCGTCAGCACAAGGGTAAGGCTCAGAAGGAACATGACTGGTACGATCTCGATGACCAGCACCCGCGGCACGGTGCCCTCGATCGAGCTCCAGAACGTCCTGATGCCAACACGCGTCATCGCGATAAGCGCTGCGACGCCTGACAGGATGACGAGAACGATGAGCGTCCAGACAGCAGCAGTCGGCGGCACGCCAATGGCGCCGGTACCCATCATCGCGGACAACATCGCGAATTTGGCGATAAAGCCAGACAGTGGCGGCAGACCGGACAGAAGGATCGCACAGGCTGCAAAGCATATGCCGAGGATCGCCATCGTCCCGGGCATCGTGACCCCGTCGCCCTCTTGCGGCTCATCGTCGTCGGCGTCGCCGTAAGCTTCCATCGTCACGGTGAGGACGCTAGCGCCCGCATCCTGACCACGCTCGACAAGTTCGATCAGCATGAAGAAGGCGCTGATCGTCAGGGTCGAGCTCACGAGATAGAGGAGTGCGCCGGACGAGACCGCACCATCGTTGATGCCGAGCACCATCAGAAGCGTGCCGGACGACACCAGAACCGAATATCCGGCCAACCGGCCCAAGGCCTGCGACGCGAGCACGCCGATCGTTCCAAACACCACTGTCGCGATACCGCCGATGAGCAGGAATGTCGATCCGAACCCGGCCGATGGCCCGGTTTCAAACAGCAGCATGATCAGCCGCAAGATGACATAGATGCCGAGCTTGCTGAGGATCGCGAAAACGCCCGCGACGGGTGCCGAAGCGGCGCTATAGGCGGTCGGAAGCCAGAAGCAGAGCGGCCACATGCCGGCCTTGATGAGAAATGCGATCCCAAGCACGCCGGCGCCGGCTTCCATCAGCATGCGTCGGTCCGGCTCGATCTGCGGAATGCGCGCTGCAAGGTCGGCCATATTCAGCGTGCCGGCTGTTCCGTAAATCAGGCTGACACCGATCAGGAAGAGAAGTGCGGCCGCAAGATTGACGGCGATGTAATGGAGGCCGGCCTTCACCCGCAGCGGACCCGAGCCGTGGAGAAGCAGACCATAGGATGCAGCCAGCATCACCTCGAAGAAAACAAAGAGGTTGAAGAGATCGCCGGTGAGGAATGCACCATCCACCCCCATCAGCAGCAGCTGGAACATGGTGTGGAAATGGGCGCCGACCGTATGCCAGCGGGCCATCGAATAGACGAGCGACGCAAGCGCCACCAGCGCCGTCAGAAGCAGCATCATCGCCGACAGCCCGTCGAGCACCAGCACGATCCCGAACGGGGCTGCCCAGTTGCCGAGCAGGTAGACGCCTTCGAAATCGCTCGGACCGCTCTCGATACGAAACAGCACGAACGAAACGCAGACGAGGATCACCACCGACGTCAGGCTGACCATCGCCTTGGCAACGCGCTGTCGTTCGTCGATGAACAACAGCACTGCCGCCGCAAGCAGCGGGACCAGGATCGGTGCTATGATGAGGTGATGCGCCCAGCCGTTCATGACGGGTCGCTCCTGCCGTCAACATGGTCGGAGCCGGTCAGGCCGCGGGAGGCGAGCAGCACGACCAGAAACAGTGCCGTCGTGGCAAAGCCGATAACGATTGCCGTCAGCACAAGTGCCTGGGGCACCGGATCCGCAAGGCTTGCGGTGGCCGTGCCGTCCACGAGAACCGGCGGCACATTCGTCTTCACCCCGCCGACGCTGAAGATGAACAGGTTGACGGCATAGGCCAAAAGGGAAAGCCCGACGATGACCTGATAGGTCCGTGGGCGCAGGATGAGCCACACGCCGCAAAAGGTCATGACGCCGATGGCGATGGAGAGAATGATTTCCATCAGGTTTCCTTAGTCTTTGCTGCATCGATTGCCCGCAGGCGATTGATGCGGATCGACTGGTGCGCCAACGCCACCATGATCAGAACCGTCGAGCCAACGACGAGCGAGAAGACGCCGAGATCAAACAGCAATGCCGTTGCCGCCGGCATTTTTCCGACAAGCGGGAGCTCGATATACTGGAAGTGCGAGGTGAGAAACGGGTAGCCGAAAGCCCAGGCTCCAATACCCGTTAAGGCGGCAGTCAGAAGACCAGCACCCATCCAGCGCAGCGGCAGAATTCGGATCCGATCTTCTGCCCAGCGTGTTCCGCCGGCCAGATACTGCAGCAGGAAGGCGAGCGACAGCGTCAGGCCTGCCGAGAACCCGCCGCCCGGCATGTCGTGACCACGCAGGAACAGATAGACAGCGAACATGATGATGACAGGGAAGAGCCACTGCATGATGACCGACGGGATCAGCATGTAGTCCCGAGCCGTATCGCCCGCAGACCGATCCGGCCGCTCTTCGTCGAAGCGGTTCTGTGCCCGCTGCTGTTCGGGCATCGCCATCGTATCGTCGGCCGGCCGGAAACGGCGAAGCAGCGCATAGACGGTGAGCGCCACCACGCCGAGAACTGCGATTTCGCCAAACGTATCGAAGCCGCGGAAGTCCACCAGGATCACGTTGACGACGTTGCGGCCTCCGCCCTGCGAATAAGCGTTTTCCAGGAAGTAAGTAGCGATAGCGTCCGGCACCGGCATCGTCATCACCGCATAGGATATGAAGGTCATGCCGACACCGCAGAAAACGGCGAGCGCAAGATCCCGGAAGCGTCTCAGCCGGGCGCGGACGGTAATCGGTGCATCATTGATTTCGTTCCGCTTCGGCAACCAGCGTAGGCCGAGAAGGATCAGTACCGTCGTGATGATCTCGACCAGAAGCTGCGTGATCGCGAGATCAGGCGCCGACAACCAAACGAACGTGACGCAGACGATCAGCCCGACGCCGCCAAGCATGACGAGCGCCGCCAAACGGTGATATTTCGCAAGAAACGCGGTGCCGAGCGCCAGACAAATACCAATCAGCCAGATGGCCGCGAAGGCCTTGTCGACCCCGGAGAACACGAACGGCCGCGGCTCGAACCCGGAGAGCCAGAGCGGCAGGAGACCTGCGACAAAGCCGGTGAACACGACCCAGCGCAACTGCGGCTGCAGCTTGCGGGTACCGATCCGCCGCTCCGCGAGCCTTGCCCAGCGCCATGAGACTTCGACGAGGATACGCTCGAAGATGCGCTGTCCGCGGAAGCGTCTGAACACGGGCGCACCGTCTTTGCACTGCGCAAGATAATTTCGAAGGAGGATGTAGATCAGCGCGCCGGCGACAAGAGCAACGATGCTCATAACGAGCGGAAGGTTGAAGCCGTGCCAGATCGAAAGGCTGTATTCAGGCGTATCCGGCCCGAGTACGCCCATCGCGGCCGCCTGCAGGATCGGTCCAACGGCGATCGCCGGAATGACGCCGACGACCAGACACGCGACGACCAGAAGTTCGATCGGGAACAGCATCCAGTGCGGCGGCTCGTGCGGCTTTTCCTTGGGAAGACCAACTGGCTTCGGCCCGAAAAAGACCGTGTGGATGAACCGAAGCGAATAGGCGACGCTGAACGCACCGGCGAGAGTGGCGACGTAAGGAAGAATGCGGTCCAGGAACGAGTCCGCGTGGGTCTCGACCGCTTCTGCGAAGAACATCTCCTTCGACAGGAAGCCGTTCAAAAGCGGGACGCCCGCCATCGCCGCACTGGCGACCATGGCAAGTGTGCCGGTAATCGGCATGAACCGGAACAGTCCGCTCAATTTTCGCATATCACGCGTACCGGTCTCGTGGTCGATGATACCGGCTGCCATGAACAGCGACGCCTTGAACGTCGCATGGTTCAGCATGTGAAAGATCGCAGCGACCGTTGCCAGCGGGCTCCCGAGGCTGAGCAGCGTGGTGATCAGGCCGAGATGGCTGATCGTGGAATAGGCGAGCAGACCCTTCAGATCCTGCTGGAACATCGCGAAGTATGCGCCCAGCAGAAGCGTGATCATGCCGGCCGCACCGACGAGAATGAACCATTCGTAACTGCCGGACAGCGCCGGAGACATGCGCGCCAGGAGAAAGACCCCGGCCTTTACCATGGTCGCAGAATGGAGATAGGCCGATACCGGCGTCGGCGCTGCCATCGCGTTCGGCAGCCAGAAATGGAACGGAAACTGCGCGCTTTTTGTCAGAGCGCCGAGCAGGACGAAGACGAGTGCCGGGACATAGAGGGAATGCGCACGAATGACGTCGCCTGCCTCCAGGATCTTGTCGAGGTCGTAGCTTCCGACGATATTGCCGAGAAGCAGGAGGCCGACGAGAAGGCAGAACCCACCGATGCCGGTCACCGTCAGGGCCATACGCGCACCATCGCGGGCAGCGGAACTGTTGTGCCAGTAACTGATCAACAGGAACGAGAAGATGCTCGTCAGTTCCCAGAAGATCGAGAGGAGGATGACGTTGCCGGAAAGCACGATCCCCATCATGGCCCCCATGAACGCCAGCAGGAACGAGAAGAAGCGCGGAACCGAGTCCTCTTCGGACATGTAGTATCGCGCATAGATGACGACCAGCAGTCCGATGCCGGCGATCAGAAGCGCGAACATCCACGCAAAGCCATCAAGCCGTAACTTGAACTCAAGCCCAAGCTGGGGGATCCACTCGAACGTCAAGCGGACAACCTGGCCCTCCGTGATCGAAGGGTAGGAGGCAATGACGATTAGAAGGCATGCAAGCGATACCCCACCGGCAGTCCAGGAGGGGAGTACACGCGACGATGTCTTCAGAAAAAATGCCGAAGCAAGACTGCCGACAAACGGCAGAACCAGAAGAACAAGCAGGAAATATGGGCCCAGCGTTATCCCAATGTGTCTGTTCCTCGTGTGTTTCGATGGCCTGAGAGCGCACAATACGCGCCACTAGCAATCTCTCGAAAATTGACCTATATGATTTGTATTGACCAATATGGGCAGAATAGAGCGATGGGTCAAGCCGCGCAAACTTGTATATTGTCTCCAGCGCTTTGCCGGGCGGCCCGAGGGTTCCTCGACTGGACCCAGTCGGACCTTGCCGATCGCTCAGGCGTGTCGCGCAGCACCGTACGCGACTACGAGGGCCAGCGACACGATATTCACAGATCGACCGAGGCTCAGCTGCGCCAGGCGTTCGAAGGCGCGGGCCTTGCATTCGTCGTGACCGAGAATGGAATTGGGATCTGTCCCGGCGAACAGAAGCAAGAATGCTGAGGCTGCCGATCGGCACCGCAAACCATTTCTGACCCCGGGAACCAAATTCGCGCCAAGAGCTTTCTCCCTACATGTGAGGGAGGGATTATCACATGAAAATTGCTCTGCTTTCCGCATCGTTCGCAGTCGTGAGCCTAGCCGTCGCGGCTTCCTACGTCCTGCCGTCGGGCAGCACCCTGGAACGCGGCCAACCCTACAAATACGCGATGGCACGCTAATGCATCTCTCAGGCGTTTGAGAAACTCGCGCTGGCGTCTGACGCCGGGTCAGGTCGCTTTCAACGTTTCGCACATTTGCCGGCGGCTGCTTTGTGCCGCTCACGCAGCCCAGCTTCGGTCCAGCACGTCGATCCAGTTTTCGAATGAGATCTTCGCGATATCCTCGTCCGAGAAGCCCTGGTTACGCAGGGCTTCGATCAGGCGCGGAAGGCCGCTTGCATCTTTTAAGTCCGAAGGCACGGTCGTACCGTCGAAATCCGAGCCTAGCGCGACGTGATTGATTCCGATCCGCTCGGCGATATAGTCAATGTGCCGCACAAGCACATCGAGGCTCGTGCTTTCGTCTCTGCGCCCGTCGTCGCGCAAGAACAGGACACCGAAATTGATGCCGACGAGCCCGCCTGTATCGCGGATCGCGTCGAGCTGGCGGTCCGTGAGGTTTCGGCTGTGCGCAGAGAGCGCGTGCGCATTGGAATGGGATGCGACAAGCGGCGCCTTCGAGATTTTTGCGACGTCCCAGAAACCGGCCTCGTTCAAATGCGACAGATCGACCATAATCCTGAGGTCGTTGCACGCACGAATCAGGTCTCGTCCGGCGTCACTCAGGCCCGGGCCGATATCCGGCGTTGACGGGAACTTGAACGGAACGCCATAGGCAAAGATGTTCGGACGGCTCCAGACGGGACCAAGAGTTCGCAAGCCCGCTTGGTGAAGCACGTAAAGCGCATCGAGATCCCCGGCAATTGCTTCGGCGCCCTCGATATGCATCACAGCGGCAAAGCTGCCCGTTGCAATCGAGCGGCGGAGATCGTCCGCAGTCCGACAGACCTTGACCCCGCCGTTGGAACGGCGCTCGATATCCAACAGGATCCGAGCCATGGCGATGGTCTGGTTCAGCGCCTCGGGTTGAGCCGGGGTCGGAAAATCGCCGTTCTGGTCCTTTGCCATGGACGGCGACGGCACATAGATGGCGCAGAGACCCCCGGCCAATCCACCCTCGCGGGCTCGCGGCAGATCGATATGACCATCCTTCCGCCCGTCCAGAAAGTCACCGACAGGATCCTTCGCGTCGCTGAGGCGCAGACGCAAGAGCACGTCGTTATGACCGTCGAAAACCGGAACGGGAGAGTTCGTCATCTGTGGAAAAGTCCTGGGGAATCATGATGCGGAAGACTTCTAGATAGGATCTCCGGCTCCGAAATACACCCGCGAGACACAGCGGAAAGAATTCGTTGCAGCCCTTTTATCATGCCCGCCTCAAGAGAAGCCGGAACATCGACGAGTCGAACCCGGTCAGGGCTTTGTCCGCAATGCGCAAGACGATCGACTGAAGTGCGAAAGCGGCAGCGGTCGTCGCAACGGCGCCCATCACCCCGAAATGCGGGACGAACAGGAAGAAGCCGGCAATCCGCACCACGACGCACACGGCCATGATCTGTAGATAGCGGCCTTCGTGGCCTGCCAGAAGCAGCATGATCACAGAGGGCCTCGTCGTTCCGAGCGCCGCAGTGCCGAGGCAGAGGACCAGCAGTTCCGGGAAATACGCAGCATAGGGCTCGTTTATCAGCAGAAGGGCGAAATAGCCGCCTACCAGAATGCCGATCAGGCCGATCGCGCTGAAGGCAAGGGTTATCCAGGCAAGGCTATCGAGCATCTTGTTGAGGGCCCGCTGTTCTCCGCGATAGTAGAGCCCCGGGAGATGGCGCGTTCCGAAGAGATTGACAGAATCTGCGGCAGCCGCAAACAGATTGGCGAGGCGGACGGTCACGAAATAGGCCCCTGCGATTACCGGGTCCATCAGATAGCCGATGATGATCACGTCTATGTACTGATTAGTAGCTTCGAGAGACGTCGCGAGCCAGAAGCGGACCGATCGCGGAAGCCATAGCCGGTAGTCCGCAACCGCACGGATACGGTTAAAGTCCGGAAAACGATGCAGGATTCGTCCGCGGATGAGATAGAGCTGCAGAAGGAGAGCAACACCTGCTCCAACTGCCAAGGCCAGGAAGAGATGGGCCGTATCCGGGCGTGTCCCGCTGAAGAGACAGGCGAGCAGATAGAGGACGGGCACGCTCCCCACAATGGCGTTGCCCGCGCCGTCTCCCGAGGCAACGCCGATCTCGGTTCGCACGAGATGCATGCAGATCTGCAGCACGGAGACGATCATCATATAGATGACGCAGGTTATTGCTGTCTGGCCATCGACCAATGCGGAAGCCCAGAAATACAGACCGATCGCGACGATAACGGTGCCGCTGAGCGACAGAAGCAGCGTGAAGTAGAGCGCGCCTTTCAGCTTCGCCGCATTGCCTGCCGCCGTCATCTCGTTCCACATCCGCAGCACGAACGGCTCCTGTCCGGCGGCTGCCACGATGCAAAGCAGCCCCGCTGCGGAGTAGAGGATCGAGTAGTGTCCGAACGCTTCGGGATCGAGAAGCCGAGCAGCAAGCGTGATCAGCGCGAAGTTGAGCAAAACCATGCCGATCTTGACGCCGACGACGACAGCCATCCCGCCGATATCCGGCCGGCGGATAAGCGCGCCGATCCGACCGGCAAAGGTGCGGTGGGCAGCGGGCGCCACGTGGTCGGATGCATCACCGGACATTGGCGACCCCTTTTCTCAGGAAGTTCTTGAGCGGTTTCGCATGGTGATAAATGGCAGCGACCGCAGCTCCCTTGAGAGACAGGGCTACGGTGATATTGCGCATCGTCGTTTCCGTCGGGCGAAAATGCGTTTTGTACCCGGGATCGCCGAGGCAGAGATCCATTACTCTGTGGCCGTCCTGGTGGCGCAGCTGTGCGACGCGGTAAAGGATCTGCATTCCCGCCGAGATTTTCTGATGCTTCTTGATGTCGGATGCAAGCAGCGTTGCGTGAAACTCGCCGTCGCCTGCCAGCCCGAACAGGGCAGCGACAGGTTCTCCAGCGAGATAGCTGACGTAGAGCACAGCTTCTCCTGAAGCCGCCGCTGCGACGGCATAATCACGATAGAGATCGAAATATTCATGGCGATCCAGCAGGTTCTCCGAATAACGGTCCTGTCGCGCCTCCCGAAGGAAGTCGAAGACCGCGCGGATTTCCTGCTCGTGCGTAATGGCTTTGTGCAGGTAGGGGCCGTAGGCTGCTTCCGTCTGTCGGTGCAACCTGCCAAGGTTCTTGGTGAAGTTGCGGTTCATCACCTTTAGGCGCCAATGGTCGAAATCGTCGCCGATATCGAACGCGTAGGCAGAGTTCTCTCCCCGGCTTTCGCGAGCCCCCTTGAACAGACGCTGGATGTCGAAGCCATCGGCACGAACCTTGCGGAACATCAGCAGGTCGGCACCGCGAAGCGTTTCGCGCAACGCCTTTAGAACGGCCGGTGATGCGGCGATCTGCTCGAAACGCTCCGCGTCGCAGACGATCGTGTTGTAGTCGCTGATACCGAAATCCGCAGGCTGCATTATCATCACCCCGGATGAGCGCTGCATCACGAGGGGAAGCACGGCAAGGAGACTGTCGTCGGCTTCGTTGCGGAACGTCACCGTCCGCTGCTTCGCGCCCAGGGAAGGACCGAGGCGCCGGTGCAGCATGTCGAGCCACATCGGCGCCTGAAAGGCAGTGCCCTTCCCTTCCGAATAGAGGCGGCGATATTCCGGCCCTGAAAAATCGAACGTCTCTTCTACGGTGACTTTCATGGCTTCGGGGCTTTTCTCGATCGTACTCTGGCGGGGAATTGTCTTCGGCAGTTTGTCCTGTTCTCAGCTCAGTGCGACCCGACCGCCTTCGGCCGATGCATCAAGCTTGAAATCGCGCTTGACGACGACATCACCCTTTTTCTGCTTCCCAGCCTTCTTCCAGGCAAAAGCAGCCACCGCCTTCGGATAGACATGCAGGCCCGAATTTTCGGTCGACAGGCCCTTCACGCCGAGCGTGCGGCGAAACACGCCGTTGCCATAATGGACCGCGTAGGAATTCCAGATCTGCTTCGTCCAATGCTCCATCGTCACGGAGATGTTCATGCAATCATGGTTCTGTACGCGATGCGGTGCATAAAGCGGCCATGTCACCATTTCTCCCGGATGCAGATCGACAGCCGTCGCGTATTCGTCGAACCACGTCTCGTAGGGCATTTTTTCATCGGTCTCGCGCAGCAGGATCTTCTCCACCTGCATCGGGCGCAGAAACACTTCCGAGCGCGGGTAAAGATAGACGCGCTTGCTGCCCTCGATCTGCCAAAGCGACTGGCCCTGGATATCGGCGTGGTAGAAGACGTTAGCGTTGGGAGACGAGACGAGGACACCGAGGTTGCGCTTGAATGTCTCGAATCCCGGCATGCGGCCTGCGAATTCGGAAAAGATCGTGTCGAGCAAATGGCCATATTCCGGCGCCCAGTCCATCACGCGGCGAATGTTCATCCACATGCGGCCCTTTTCGACTGCAGCGAGTGCCTCAGCGCCCGAAATGCCGTTGCGGACGCCATAAAGTCGCGATGGGTTGGTGATGTCGTCGGACATGGATTCCAGCCCGAACTCGCTATCCGGGCAGCGTTCGATCAACTTGCCGACAGCCTCCCTCGAGAACAGACCGGTTTCAAGGAGGCGATGATTGAGCTTGACGATCTCATTGCCGAACAAACGCGCGTGGCGGTCTTCCCAGTTGGCAATGATGTCCTTGTTCATGAGCATAGAATTCATTGAAATCCACTCCCTAACATCCGTTCGTCACCAAGGGTCGACAATCGGTCTTGATACTTTCAGGATATCTTCGCTGGAACAGATAAAGCGAAGGGCTGACCTTGCTCTCAGATACAGCACTCCGGCCAGCGATGAGTAAACGCGGGCTTTGTTCTTTTCAAATCGGTTAACATGGAGTGAGGCCGACCATTAAAATCCGCCCTATTCTCTCGGCCAGAACTGCGACCCATCAGGCGTCCGGGTTCCACCGATACGAGCGCGGCGCAGGCGATGGCTCGTCCGGGAGCATCGACAACAACGAACCGGTGCGCGGTGCAGGCTTGCGCTCGATCTCTTTCGGATAGTCTTCGTCCAGCGTCTCGGTGCGGGCGTGTTCCGGCCCCCGTTGCGGATGATTGACATCCATCGCGATGCCGAAAGCGAGCACGCCGAGTGCACCCAATGTCAGTCCAACTGCGGCGCCGAAAACGGCCGCCTGCGCGATGCTCGGCGGCCAGCTGCGCTCTCTCGGAGCAATAGGCGCAGAGATCACACGAAGATTGGTCGTATCAAGCTGTTGACGTTCGGCTGCCATTCGCGCCCGTCCGAGAAAGGCTTCGTAGACTGCGGCTCTCGCAGATGCCTCTCTCGACAATTCCCTCAGACGCACCTGCGCATCGTTATCCGAGAACACACTGGTAGAAACGGTCTTCGATTCACCTTCGAGCTTTTCGACAACGGCCTTTGCCTGATCGTATTCGTTGCGGGCAGCAAGCGTCAGCCGGGACATTTCCCGGGCGATTTCCTGGTCGAGCGACTGCAGCCGCGACTGAACCGCGGCCCTCCTCGGATGCCTTGTACCGAACGTCAGCAACTGCTCGTCGGCTTCCTGCTTGAGGGTCGAATACTGGGCCCGCAGCGCGGCAAGCGTTGCGGACTGCATCGCGAGGGAATCGTTGCCACCGGCAAGCATTTGCTTGTAGCGCGAGTCAGCGGCGATCAGACGTTCGCGAGCCTCGCGCAACTGGGTGTCGACCTGGACCATGGAACGGCTGCTGGAAAGCTCGCCTTGCGAAGAGCGAAGGCCGCTTTCGCGCCGAAATGTTTCGACGGCCTCTTCGGCCTCGATGACACCCTTCTTCAGCTCGGTGAGCCGTGCAAGAAGCGAGTCTGTCGTTCTCTTCGCGCCGTCGACATCGCCGGCATTGAGTTCGGCCTTGAATTCCTCGATCAGCGCTTGCGAAATCCGAATGGATTTCTCGGCATCCCATGTCCAGACCGACATGAACAGCACGAAGGATTTCTCATCCCGCTGGGCTGCAAGTCTCTTGTTGAGAGATTCCAGCGCGATGATTCTCGGATCGACCGGCGTCGCGGGTCCACCGAAGCTGAACAGACTAAAACCGCCAGCTGGAACGAATTCGATGTCGTTGGTAAGATCGAGCTTTTCGATCACCCGGAGAAGCACGTTGCGCGACAGCAGGGTTTGAAGCTTGCTGTCGGCGTTGAGGAGCAGCGTTTCGCGCATGTCGTTGCGCGAACCCGTCTCTTCGCCCACGATCTGCAGACCGGCGGGATCGATGACGAGTTCGCTCGTCACCGTATAACGCGGCTTGGAAATGACCGTGTAGGAAACTGCAAGTACCAATCCGATGAGGGCAGCTGCGACGATCCAGCGGAATTTTTGGCGCAGCCAATAGGCCAGCCGCCCCAGATCGATCTGAAGGTAGTTTGTCAGCCCTTCAGGTGCGGAGCTGTTCGACCGAGCTGGATATGGAGGCTGCATTCGGTTCACGTCTCACGGCTAATGGCAGAGCACCGGCTCTCTCATTCCACCGCATTTATCACAGCCTGTGCTTAAGATTGTTTTAAGCCAAGCCTGACCGATCGAACGGATAACCTTGCCGACGACCCGCCGCTTAATGCCGGTTTAAGGGTTTCAGGAGTAGGGACTTTGAGGCATTTGGATTAACGGATACGAGGCGGATTTTGAAATGGCGCATCGCTATATCGCACCGGCCATGTTCCTGCTTCTGCTTCTTTCCATGTGGGTGCCGGCCGAAGAGCTGAAGCTGCCCGCTTGGACGGAGCAGGCCCGTTATCTCGTCTTCCTGATGCTCTCCGGCTGGATCGTCGTGGTGGCGTTTATCAAGGTGGGGCTCAGGATCCCCTCCGGCATAGAATGCACCCTGCTTGCAGCGTTCCTGCTCTATGTCAGTTTTTCCGCGGTGTGGGGCGTGCAAAGTGCCGACAGCTACATCAAGGCAATCCTGATCTTCAACGCGCTGGTGACGTCGCTTGCGATCGCCAACACGCTGACGCTCGAACAGTCGCTGCGGGTCATGTTCGCGGCGCTCTCCACCTTCGTCGTGGTCTGCGTTCTGGTCGCGCTGCTGGTCCCCTCGATCGGTGTCGACAGCAGCTGGGAGCATGCGGGAAAGTGGCGCGGCATTGCCGGGCAAAAGAACGGGCTCGCAGCATATGCGGCCTACGCGCTGATCGCGGGCGTTGGTCTTCCCCTGCGCCAACGCGACACGCCGCTCGCGCAATGGGGCGCGCTTGTCGGTCGTATCGCAATGGTCGGGATCGCCTTGCTCGCGGTCTATATGGCAGGATCGCGCGGCGGCCAGCTTATTTCAGTTCTGGGCGTCGCATCGATTGTGATTTCCAGACTGCCAAAGCTCCTCCAGAGACTAGCACTGCTCACCGGTCTCCTGTTGGCGATACCGATCATCAATCTCGTCTCGACGACGTTCGTGGTTGATGCCGACAAGATCGGCGTTGCAGGCATCACTGTCGATACCAACAGCCGCATGAAGATCTGGAGCTACGGTTTCCGAGAATTGCAGGGACGCGAGATCTTCGGCTTCGGCCTTGACAGCTTCTGGACTCCGGAACGCCTGACGAGCTTCAAAAGCGTCTATGGCTGGGTGCTCGACAACTTCCACAACGGCTATATCACGCTCATCATCGAAGGCGGCATCGCCGGCTTCCTGCTGTTTCTCGCAGCACTGTCAGCGACCTATCTTCTGCTCGTCGTATCGGTCGGAAATGTCAGAGACAAGTTCATCGGCCTGTCGTTTGCCTACGTCAACATGTACACCGTCAACAACCTCGTCGAGAACGAAATCGGTCGGTCGACGTCTCTCCTGATCTTCATCTTTCTCATCCTTGTCTTCTCGATCAGGCGACAAGTGTACCAGCACTATCCAGGACTTCAAAAAGCAGACGCAGCCTATCTGCATGGCGGCGTCCGAGTTCATCGCGGTCGTTTGCCGGCATCAACGTGAGAAGTGAAATAGTACGTTTACGATACCCGCACAAATCATCGTTACTGTTGGAAACGATGCTGTTAGCCTATTGTTTAGACGAACAATCTACTATTGCCCCACCAATTAGGAGTTGAAATTGTCCAACCGAGCCAGGCAGCCGAGGCGTGTGCTTTTTCTGCAAACTCAGGCGGAATTGGCGGGCGCGCAGGAGATCTCGCGGCTTCTCGGCCTGGAGCTTTCGCGTAGGCAACTGACGGGCGTGCCGGAATACGAAACGCACCATCTTTTCCTGTACCGGAAGACCGATGGCTGCGATCACTTCCCCAATGTCCATTTTGCAGCACCCCGCAGGCCTGAAAGCCTTGGCGAATGTCTCGCCTTCGCGCGGAATTTTTTCTCCATCGTGCGCAAGATCAAGCCGGATACGATGTTGACCTTTCAGCACTACGGCAATGTGCTCGGTGCACTTGTCGGGCGGGCAATGGGCATTCCCTATATCGTCGCAAATCAGGTGTCCTCGCCAGCAACCGTGAACCGCTTTGTTGGCCTGGCCGATCGCATCCTCGGCACACTTGGTTTCTATGACGTGATAACCGTCAACTCCCATGCGACCTGGAATCACTTCCAGTCCTATGCACGAAGCTACCGCAAACGGCTGGTCCATATTCCGCATGGCTTTGCGCAGAAAACCACGTGGTTATCGAAAGAGAAGGCAAGGGACTGTTTCGATCTGCCCAAGGATGTGACGATCATGGGAACGGTCGCCCGGTTGCATCCTCTGAAGCGCATTGATCTGGCAATCTCAACGCTGCCGCATTTGCCAAATCTGCACCTGGCCATTGCCGGCCAAGGCCCACATAGAGAATGCCTCGAGGCTCTCGCCCATACGCTTAGCGTTGCAGACCGTGTCCATTTCGCAGGAGAGGTCAACCCGGAGCAGATCGGGACTTTCCTTGCGTGTCTCGACGTCTTCGCGTTTCCGACGGCCGCAGAGACATTCGGGCTTGCAGCCGTTGAGGCCGCGCAGGCAGGCGTGCCTGTCATTGCGAACGACCTGCCGGTGCTGCGCGAAGTCCTGCAGGTGGAGCGATCCGCCTGCGCCCTCTTCGTCGATGCCGAAAACACTGATAAATTCGTCAGCTGCATCGAGTTGCTGCTTGCAGACAAGGCGCTGTATGACCGGCTCTCTGCATCGGGACGCGAACTCGCCGAACGTTACTCTCTCAATCTGATGGTCAGCGAGTACACAAAGATCATCATCAAGAGCAACGGTGAAAAAGGGGCTCCCAGCCGCTCTTCTGCGTTCAAGACGTCGAGTTGAGGTCATGCGCCGCGCAAAACGTCCGCACCGCACGACTTCCAAGGAAATCCCAGTAATACGCAGTATCGTTCGAAAGCTAAGTATCGTGTTTAGCCTCTCTTGAGCTTTCCCTGTCTTTATCGTCACTATACGAGTGAACCGGAAAACCTATGGCCGAAAGCGCGCAGCGACGTCCGACACGTCTTCTCTTTATCCAGACGCAAGCTGAAGCAGCGGGCGCTCAGGAGATCACGCGCCTTCTCGCCGAACAGCTGTCGAAACCAGCGATTTCCGGACAGCCCGAATTCGAGGCGCATCACCTGTTCCTCTATCGCAAGACCAGCGGCTGCGACCACTTCGAAAATGCGCATTTTGCGGCAGATCCGAGACCGCAGGGGATTTCGCAGAACCTCGCCATGCTTCGTCGTCTGTCGCAGCTCGTGCGCACGATAAAGCCCGACGTGATGCTGACCTTTCAGCATTTCGGCAATGTTGTCGCTGCTCCGGTCGGTCGCTTGCTCGGTGTACCACTGATCATTGCCAACCACGTCTCACCGCAGGCGACGATTTCCTGGCCGGTCGCCCTCGTCGATAAGCTGCTTGGCCTTGCCGGCTGCTACGACGAGATCACTGTAAATTCGAAGGCCACCTGGCTGGACTACCAAGGACACCCGGCATCCTACAAGCGCCGACTGACCTATGTTCCGCACGGCTTTGCCGACAGAACCGTTTCGATGACGCAGCCGGAAGCGCGGGCAAAATTCGGCCTTCCAGCCGACGTCCCGATCATCGGAAGCGTTGCCCGTCTCAACGCCATCAAACGAATTGATCTCGCCATCAGATTGTTGCCGGTCATGCCGGATGTCCATCTGGCACTGGCAGGTCAGGGACCGGAGGCACCACGACTGCGAGCTCTCGGCGCAGAACTCGGCGTTTCGGATCGGCTTCATTTCGCAGGCGAGATGCCGTCCAGCGAAATCGGCGCCTTCCTGAAAAGCCTCGACGTCTTCGTTTTCCCGACGTCTGGAGAGACGTTCGGTCTCGCGCCGGTAGAAGCCGCTCAGGCCGGCATTCCGGTTGTGAGTTCCGACCTGTCCGTCATGCGAGAAGTCTTGCAGGTCAGGGGAGAGCCCTGTGCCCTTTTCGTCGATACGACCGATACGGCGTCATTTGCAAAAGCAGTTCGCGCTGTACTTTCCGATCCCGTTCTGCGGCAAAGGCTATCGGAGTGCGGGCAGCGGCTGCGCGAACAACACTCGCTCGATGCAATGGTCGACGGCTACCGGCGCCTGATCCGGCGACAGCCGAAAACATCGGAAGACAGGTTGCAGGCGTCCGGACAGCTTCAGAAATAAATGACGATGGACAGCGTTTCAAACTCCGTCGCTTCGCTGAACATCGAGATTGTGGCGGAGCGCTCGTCCACATCGGTGTGGATACAGTGGCTCTGCCGTCGGCTTGAGCAGCGCGCCGCCGGTACCACGGTGCGCCTTCAATTGGTCCAAGGGGCTGATCAGGCAGCGCAGCCTGCCCTCGAAAGCCTTTTGCAGCTTGAGAAGATGGTGCTTCGACGCCATCAGCCGTGCCTCTGCGACCGTATTGAGCCGGATGCGCTGGCGGACTGGCGAACCCGGTCAGACAACGCAGCTCCGGATATTGTCATCGACCTCACATCGAACCGGAGCGCATCCCCCCGATCGACACGGATCTATCGGCCGTTGTTCAACGGCCACGCCGGTGAATTCAGTCTCGCTTCGGCGCTGTTTTTCGAGGGAACACCGCATATCGAGATTGAGTGCACCCTGCCTTCCGGCGAGCGCTGGATTGTTGCCGATGGCTTTGCGTCCCTCGAAGCTGCGGTTGGTATCGGTGGCGCGATGGAAGCCGTTTGGTCACGGACAGCCATCCTTCTCATCAAGGCTTTGCCGGAAGAACCGCGTGCGCCGCGTATTGCAGACAACACGGCCCAGCCACACGCACGCGCTATCACCCGCAAAGCGGTGACTGTTCGTAGCGCCAAGATGCTGGCATCTGCCGCGGCCCGCGCTGCGTATCGGCTATGCTGCCACGCTCCCCACTGGCGCATCGGCTGGCGTCGGGTCGCCTCTGACAATGACGTTTGGCAACGACGCGACCTCGGCGGGACACCCTGGGAGGTTCTCGCGGACCCAATCGACCATTTTTACGCAGACCCGTTTCCGTTTCGTTGGCAGGGCAAGGACTATCTCTTCTTCGAGGATCTTGATCAGAAGACCCAGAAGGGCATCATCAGCGTCGTCGAGTTTGACGAACAAGGACGGCCGGGCCCAGCCATCCCTGTTCTGGAAGAGTCCTGGCATCTGTCTTATCCGTTCCTCATCGAAGCGGATGGTGAGATCTGGATGGTTCCGGAGGCGTCTCTCAGCGGCGAGATTTCCATCTACAGGGCAACGCGCTTTCCGTTCGGCTGGGAAAAACACGCGACACTCGTTTCCGGCATCGAGGCCGCCGATGCGACGATCATCCAGCACGCGGGAAAGTTCTGGATGTTTGCTGTGACAAGGGATGGTATCGGCGGCTATTCCGATACGCTGTGCTTATGGTCGGCGGAAACGCTTCTCGGCCCCTGGCGACCGCACGCCGTGAACCCGCTTGTCATCAACGACCGATCCGCGAGACCCGCGGGCAACATGATATGGCGCGACGGCAAACTGCTGCGTCCCGTGCAGGATTGCCGCAATGGCTATGGGGCAGCTTTGAGCATTGCCGAAGTGACGCGCCTGGATGACGAACGGTTCGATCAGGAGATCGTAAAGCACTTAAGCCCCGGCAAGCACTGGCCCGGCCGAAAGCTGCATACGTTGAATGGCAATGGTTACATGGAAGCGATCGACGGAAGCATTATCCGCCCGAAATGGTCGTTCGCGGCCGGCATCGTCGACAGCTTCTACAAACCTGTCGCGTGACGCGAGGCTCGTAATGAGCGCATCAATGACCTGCCTTTATCGGAAGTCAGCACCCGATCAATTCGAGTGGGTGAACAGCGCTCGAATGGCAGCCGGGTTTGACAGCAGATACCGCATCGTCAGCCGGCGCGGCTCATTATACATCCGGTAGGCCCATTCCAAACCGTACCGCTGCATCCACAACGGCGCGCGGGCGTTTTTCCCCGAGACGAAGTCGAACAGACCGCCTGATGTCTTGATCACACCGACAGATCGCAACCGGTCGATGTTCCGGCTGACAAAGGCCTGCTCAAGTGGAAAGCCCAACCCGATCCATAGAATATCGGGCTTGCTTGCCTGGATGTCGGCGATCACCGCATCCTCTTCGCCACGCTTGAAGTAGCCGTTTCTGCGCCCAGCGAATGTGAGGTTTGGATACCTGGTCCGCATTGCGGCGACTGCCTTGGCGTTGACCTCTTCGGTTCCGCCGAGAAAATAGAAACTGACACCTGCCCGCTCTGCCTTGACTGCCACGGAATGCACGAGATCGGTCGTCGCGATCCGTTCAGTTACAGGATGCGACGAAAACATTCTGGAATACATGATCATGGGCATGCCATCGGCGTGGATCTGGTCGGCTTCCAGCATCAACTCCTGGAAGTCGGCCTTCTTCGCGCACATCGCGATCACCTGTCCGTTTGCCGAGGTGGAATAGAACGGCTTGGCACTGCTGCCCCGGTGAAGGAGCGCTTCATCGATGAAACCCTGCGCCGCCTCATCCATGCTGCAGCGGACAACGGGAAGACCGCCAAGCAGCGTCGTGGGCCAGTGGCCCATCGTGCTTTCCTGCGCGTAGACGTCGCCAGGATGTAATGATGGCTTACCCATATCTGCCTCGTTTGGAAGGTCAGACCACGGCTTGCGGGGACCTTTCTGAGATGAGATATAGCCCTCGCCGTCCATCACTCAATTGATATGTAGTGCGATAGTTAATTCTGAAACAATGTCAGAACTTGTTGAAAAACAACGCGAATGAGGTGGTTGATATTCACTCAGATGCTTACCAAAAAGGACCATGCACGTGGGTGTGCGTTCCAATTCGGGACAACCTCGCCGTTCACCTGAAAAGCGTCGATCCATGAGAATCAGAGTGCTTGAACGCTGACCATACGGGGCCCCGAGACATATTCGCGCGGCATTCTCGGGAACCCGGTCGGTCGCAGGAGATCTCGATGACCGGATCGGTTTAAAGTCTGCCGGTGAACATCGATTTTCTACCGCAGAAGAAACGTCTTAACGGTTGCCGTTTCTGTACGCGTTCCGGCGGCTTTTCCGCTGCTGCTTCCGACGATCACGCGCGGTATAGACGACCGCCGCGACGACAATCGCGATTTCCGCGACAGCTGCCAGGCACCACATTGTGCTTCCCATGAACTCCTGCCCTTACGTTCAGACCATGCGCTTTGACCTTGGGCGATCATCCGAGCATTGCTCGTCTGAACAAACCCCAATGTCACTCCCCACTAAAGCGCGTGATACTTTCGATCGAGATAGATAAGCGACTGACCAGCCTTTGGCTGCACCGTGGTGAGCACTTCGCAGATCAGGATGTCATGCGTGTGACCGTCGGCAACGGACACAACGCGGCAATCGAAGCAGACGAGAGCGTCCTCGAGGGCCGGGCTGCCCGTTGTTAGCGGCGCCCAGGTTGCTCCGGCAAACCGTTCATCGACGGGCGTCTTGCCCCCGAAAAGCTGGCTGAGGTCTGCATGGTCGGCCGAGAGGACGTTGACGCAGAGGACGCCGTTTTCTTTAAGCGGCAAATAGGCGCTCGAGGTTCGGTTGAGGCAAACGAGAAGCGTCGGGGGACTGTCGGAAACGCTGCAGACTGCGGTTGCGGCAAATCCGGCACGGCCACCCGGTCCATCCGTGGTGACGATATGAACGGCGGCGCCTAGGCGCGACATCGCGTTTCGAAAGTTCATCCGTGCGTCAACGACTTCTGGATTAACGTCGAGCGCAGGGGCAGATGCATTCACGGACATGGCTATCTCAAAACTTTCAGCTCGAGCGTACAGATGAAATCAAACCCGGCTTAGAAAATCTACCACGAGTTTGTTGAATTTCGGTGCATCAACGATATTCACCGCATGTGCGCCGAAATCCAGCAAAGCGAGTTCGGCATTGGGCATCATCTTCGAAAGCCGTACCGAGCGGGTGTAGGGCACAAGGAGATCATCCTTCGTGGCGACCAGCAAGGTCTGATGAGTGATTTCGGCAAGCCGGTCGCCGATGTCGAAGCTTCTCAGAGCTGCAATGCGCCTCATGATGTTCTGCTCGCCCTGAAAATGGGCCGCTGCATGCGCCTCCTCGGCATTCATGCGTTCGGCGTTTTCAGACATCCAGACGGCCGGATAGAGAAACAGCGGTTGCGCCTTCACGAAGGCCGGGACGCCGGAGTTTTTGAGAAGCGCAATCCGCACGTCGAAACAGCGGCCGGAATGCGGATCGGCGTTGTCCCATGCATTGATCAGCACAAGCCTGTCGATCATCTCCGGCTGTCGTGCGGCGATTTCGAGCCCGATTAGACCACCAAGCGCATGGCCCATGAAGCTGAATGTCTTGAGGCCGAGCTCTTCCGCGAGCTCCAGGACGTCATCCGCCATGGCCGCGATGCCGCCTTGCTCGGGCACATCGCCAGGGGAACGGCCAGTTCCCAAGTGATCGTAGGTGATCACCCGGAAATGCTCGGAAAGCGCTTCGATCTGCGGCGTCCAGTAGGCGCCGCTGCCGCCGAGTCCGGAGGACAGGATGATGGTCGGCGCGTCCTCGCCCGACGCGCCGAAAATATCGTAGTGAACCATGCCGTTACTTGCCGATGTGGGCGACTGTGGCGATCTCAACCAGAGCGTCCGGCTTCACCAGGCCGCACTGAACGCAATACCTGGCTGGCTTGTCGCCCGGGAAATACTCCGCGTAGACCTTGTTCACGGCCTGATAATTCGCCCAGTCGGTGATGAAGATATGGTTCATCGTGACATCCTCCATCGTGCCGCCGGCGGTCTCAATGACGGATTTGATGACCTCAAGGACGTGACGGGTCTGTGCTCCGGCATCACCCACATGGACGACGTCGTTGTTCTTGTCGAAGGGCAAGGTCCCCGAGACGTAGACAATGCCGTCTGCCAGCGTTCCTGGCGAATAGGGCGCGATCGGCTTCTGGGTTCCTTCCGGCACGATGATCGACTTTGGCATTCCGTTCTCCTCTTTGTTTTTCAAGTTCACTTATCGGTGGGAGCGGCCTGACTGATGGCGCCGCAGAAATCATTGACGGTCGCGACCCAGCCGAAGAATTTCTCGACATTGTAGACGGTCGCCTGCTGGATGAAGTCCGGCCCCAGGTGATGGGTCGCATCTTCAAGCATCACACCGAAATATTCGAGGTGGAACGCGTCCCTCAGCGAGCTTTCGACGCAGACATTGGTGGCAATGCCGACGAAGACGAGATTGCGGATGCCGCGTGCGCGCAGCACGCTGTCCATGTTGGTGTTGAAGAAGCCCGAGTAGCGGGTCTTCGGCACAAGGATGTCGCCCGGCTTCGGCTGCAGCTCGTCTACGATCGCGTAATCCCAGGTGCCCTTGGCAAGCAGTTGGCCCTGCAGTTCCGGCCGCGCCCGCATAGTCTTCAGTGCATTCGACTTGTGCCAGTTGGGAGAACCGGGGCCGCCGGCTTCCACATAGTCCTTGTCCCAGCCGTTCTGGAAATAGATGACCTGCACGCCGTTCTCGCGCGCTGCATCCAGCGTCTTCTTGATATTCGCGATCGTGCCCTTGGCGCCGGCGATGTCGAAGCCGGCGAGATCGACATAGCCGCCTTCTGTTGAATAGGCGTTCTGCATGTCGACGACGACGACGGCGGTTTCCGATGGCTTCATCGAGATCGGTTCCGGTCGTGCGGGAAGCGTCACGCTTTCCAGACGGCTTGCTGGTGCCTGATATCCTGCGACACCGGTCATTCCGCAGCCTCCAGTTCCATCTTGATGTGCTGGCGGCTTTTCATCAGCGGCTGCACGAATTGTCCGAACTTTTCGATGCCTTCGAGAAAATCGTCGAAGGTCAGCATGACACCGCCGGTGCCCGGCACTTCGGCCATCTCGTCCAGCATCGCCGCAACCTCGGCATAGGAGCCAATGATCGTTCCCATGTTGATGTTGACCGCCGAAACCGGGTTTGCCATGTGGCGGACATTTGTGTCGGAGCCGGACTTGGTATCAACAGCGCTCTGAAGGCCGAGCCACTTGATCGCGTCCTGATCGGCACCGGCCTTGTAGTGCTCCCACTTGGCCCAGGCGTCTTCGGATTTCTCTTCGGCAAGAACCATGGTCAGCACGAACGAGCGCACATCGCGACCCGTCTTCTCCGTCGCGGCCAGCAGGCGTTCGTTGGTGGGCGCAAAGGCCTTCGGCGTGTTGACGCC
Source organism: Neorhizobium sp. AL 9.2.2 (assembly GCF_013317225.1). Lineage (NCBI taxonomy): Bacteria > Pseudomonadati > Pseudomonadota > Alphaproteobacteria > Hyphomicrobiales > Rhizobiaceae > Neorhizobium > Neorhizobium sp. AL 9.2.2. The sequence goes on along the minus strand of NZ_JAALXU010000009.1, from coordinate 318,383 downwards.
GACGCCGAAGCAGAAGCTGTAATCGGCATATTCCGCCGAGAAGGCCATGCCGGCATTGGATGAGCCTGCGCAGATCACCTTCACATCCCCTTCCGGGATCGGCTTCATGCGGCAGTCGTCCATCTGGAAGTACTTGCCCTTGAGATCCGACTGACCGGTGGTCAGCAGTTCCTTCAGAACGGTGGTGTATTCGCCGAGATAGGCATAGCGATCGGCGAAATAGTCGTCGCCGGGCCAGAGCCCCATCTGGCTGTATTCGGGGCGCTGCCAGCCGGTGATCAGGTTGATGCCGAAGCGTCCGCCGGAGATGCTGTCGATCGTCGTTGCCATGCGCGCGACGATTGCCGGTGGCATGATCAATGTTGCGGCGGTGCCGAACAGCTTGATCTTGGAAGTGACGGCGGCAAGGCCTGCCATCAGCGTGAAGGATTCCAGATTGTAGTCCCAGAATTCCGTCTTGCCGCCGAAGCCGCGCAGCTTGATCATCGACAGCGCGAAATCGAAGCCATATTTCTCGGCCTTGAGCGTGATTTCCTTGTTCAGCTCGAATGACGGTTTGTACTGCGGTGCGTTTTCCGAAAGCAGCCAACCGTTGTTGCCGATTGGGATGAAGACTCCGACTTCCATATTCCGATCCTTCCATGCTGGATTTCCAGGCAATGCGATAAACAGAACGGACGCAAGCTACGTGCCATTTGTAGCCTCTCATAAGTTTCAATGACTTGCCAGACGGAGCCTCAAAGATATTTTATCGGCTGATAAATTTTTGACCATTTGATAAATTTTTCGGTGGGAGATCTGCCGAAGCCGTGAGCAGCAACAGCTTCGGCAAGCCCCGTTACAGTGCGGGATGCCGGTTGACGTCCTTGTAGAGCAGGTAGCGGAAGCGACCGGGTCCGCCGGCATAGCAGGCCTGCGGGCAGAAGGAGCGCAGCCACATATAGTCGCCGGCTTCCACCTCTACCCAGTCCTGGTTCAGGCGGTAGACGGCCTTGCCTTCCAGCACATAGAGCCCGTGCTCCATGATATGCGTTTCCATGAACGGGATCACCGCACCCGGCTCGAAGGTGACGATGTTGAGGTGCATGTCGTAGCGGATGTCGGAGGGATCGATGAAGCGGGTCGTCGCCCATTTGCCGTCCGTATCGGGCATCGGGTCGAGCACGCAGTCGTCCTCATGGGTAAAGATTGCCGGCGGCATGTCCAGACCATCGACCACCTGGAACGCCTTGCGAACCCAGTGGAACCGCACCGGAGCGCCACTACGGTTCCAGATCTGCCATTTCGAGCCGGCCGGAAGATAGGCAAACGACCCGGTCCGCAATTGGTTTTGCTGCCCATCCATCTCGATCGTCATCTCGCCATCCACGACGAAGATGGCGGCCGAGGCGCGCGGGTCGGGCTCGGGACGAGCGCTGCCGCCCTGCGGAGACACTTCCATGATGTATTGCGCAAAGGTTTCGGCGAAACCGGAGAGCGGCCGGGAGATGATCCAGGCCCGTGCGTTCTCCCAATGCGGCAGCATGCTGGTCACGATATCGCTCATGACCGTGCGCGGAATGACCGCATAGGCGGTGGTGAACACCGCCTTGCTGGTGAGAAGGTTCGTTTGGGGCGGCAGGCCACCCACATTCGAAAAATAACGGCTGGTCGTCATGCGCTGCGATTCCCCATGCTTGGCTTATGGCTCAGGTGTAAGCACGGTTTTCATCACGGGCAATATCCGTTTGCCGTCAGGTGACGGCGCCGACCTGCCATGGCACGAATTCGTTGTCGCCATAGTCGTAGATCTCGCTCACGGTCTTTTCGCCGGAGGCGACCGCGATCACATGCTCGAAAATCCGCTCGCCGGACTGCTCGATCGTCTCGTCGCCGGTGACGATCCCACCGCAGTTGATGTCCATGTCTTCCTTCATGTGCTCGTACATTTCGGAATTGGTGGCGATCTTGACGCAAGGGGCCGGCTTGAAGCCGGAAACCGAGCCGCGGCCGGTGGTGAAACAGATGACGTTGCAGCCGCCGGCGACCTGGCCGGTCACGGCGACCGGATCATAGCCGGGCGTGTCCATGAAGACGAAGCCCTGCTCTGTCACCGTCTCGGCAAACTCGTAGACCGCCTTCAGCGGCATGGAGCCACCCTTGGCGACAGCACCGAGTGACTTCTCGAGAATGGTCGTGAGACCGCCAAGCTTGTTGCCGTAGGAGGGATTGTTGTTCAGCTCGTCACCGTTGCGCGCCGTATAGTCGCGCCACCAATCGATGCGCGACAGAAGCTTCTGCGCGACCTCAGGTGTCGACGCGCGACGCGTCAGGAGATGTTCGGCACCGTAGATCTCAGGCGTTTCGGCAAGAACGGTCGTGCCGCCATTGCGGACGATCAGATCCGAAGCATGGCCGAGCGCCGGGTTTGCGGAAATACCCGAATAGCCATCCGAGCCGCCGCATTCGAGAGCAAGCTTCAGTTTGGACAGCGGCTGCTCCGTGCGCACCGCGGAATTCACCATGGGCAGCATTTCCTTGATGATGGAGATCGCGGCGTCGATCGTCTTCTTGGTACCGCCATGCTGCTGGATCGTCATCGTCCGCAGCCGCTCGCCCTCCTCCATACGGTAATGTTCGAGGATCGGTGCGATCTGGTTGGTCTCGCAGCCGAGGCCGATCATCAGGATTCCACCGAAATTGGGATGCCGGGCGTAGCCCTGGATGGTGCGGATCAGCAGGCGATAGCCTTCCGACTTGTTGTTGATCGCGCAGCCGCTGCTATGCGTCAGCGCCACGACGCCATCGATATTGCCGAACCCGTCCAACCCACCCATGCGGTTGAAATAGTCCGCAATGTAACGGGAGACGGTGGCGGAACAGTTCACCGAAGAAATGATGCCGATGTAGTTGCGCGTTCCGGCGCCGCCGAGGCCGCGATCGAAACCCATAAAAGTCCGGCGCTGCTCGAGCGGCAAAAGGGCGCGTTCGCCACCATCGACGCAAAACTGGTGCTCGTGCGTCGATGGGAGCATGGCCAGATTGTGCAGGTGCACGTGATTGCCGGGCGCGATGTCCTGCGTCGCAAGACCGATCACCTGACCGTATTTCTTGACTTCCTGGCCGGCCGCAATCGCCCTGAGCGCAACCTTGTGGCCACGGCCGATCAGATCGCGCGCCATTAAGGCCTCGATACCAACGGGCGAACCCTGCTGGATCGACCGGCGGGCAACGGCAACGTCATCGGCAGTATTGAGCACGATGACCGGGGATGTCATGTCATTCATAATGGACCTCCTCCCTGGAGGTATCAAAATCGGGGTTGGTTATGGTTTTCCGCTGCTAGTGGTCAAGCCAGCGGCGTTTCGATTCCTCCAGATGCATGCGCATCATTGCCTGGGCTAGCAGCCCGTCACGCGCCTCCAGCGCGGTCAGGATTTCCTCATGCTCCGCGAGGGCGCAACTCCATGTTTCCGGTGTTTCGAAATGCTCCCGAAGCTGGGCGGAAAGAGGGCTGTGCCGATCGTCAAACAGATCGCCGATGATGCGGCCAATGACACTGTTTCCCGACTGGGTGGCGATCGTCAGGTGGAACTGGCGATCCTGGTCGACCGGTTTGCGGCCTTCCTCTATCTCGATCGCCATCGCGTCGAGCGTCTGACGAAGCGTAGCAAGGGCCTCCGGCGTGATGCGCGCGCAGGCAAGAACGATGGCGGCACCCTCGATTGTCGCACGCGCCTGCATCAGCTCGGCCGGGCTCTCTCCCATGGACCCCGACCATGCAGCGCGCCGCTCGGCGGCCGGAACGACATAGACACCAGACCCCATGCGGATCTCGACAGTGCCGTCCAGTTCAAGCGCGATCAACGCCTCGCGTAGCGACGGGCGCGACACACCAAGCTGCTGCGCAAGCTCGCGTTCCGCCGGCAGGCGCTGGCCGAAACGAAACTGCCCATTCTGCACCAAGCCGCGGATCTGGTCTGCGATCTGTTGATAAAGCCGGCGTTCCGGGATCCGAATTCCGTTCATAAGCGCTCCAAAACTGGCCTTACCATATTGCCTGACCGTTGAACTGGCAAGGCCAATGACGACAGCTATATGTCCCGTAACGCTGAGAAAACACAAATTTCGCCCGTCGCCACGAAACTGGCTTGACCATTTTGGTAAGGCCGCCTAGCAATATTGGCCAGACCGGATGGGTGGAGCTGACCGGCAGTCGCAAGCTTGCGACAAGAGGAGGATGTGGAGGATGCAGACCGATCATTCGGTGCTCGAGGCGCGTTTGCGCCCGGCCGTTGGCGTGCCAGCAGCTGACGCGCTTCTGCGGCTCGACAACATCTCAAAGGAATTTCCGGGCGTCAAAGCTCTGGCCGACGTAAGCTTCGACCTTCGTCGCGGCGAAGTGCATGCCGTGTGCGGCGAAAACGGCGCAGGCAAATCAACGCTGATGAAGATCATCAGCGGCGTTTATCAGCCCACATCCGGAACCATCACCTACAAGGGTGAAGAGCGGAATTTCTCGTCGACGCGGCAGTCCGAATCCGCTGGCATCGCCATCATCCACCAGGAACTCAATCTCGTTCCGCATCTGACCGTCGCCGAAAACATCTATCTGGCCCGCGAGCCCCGCCGCGGCTTTCTGGTCGATCGCAAGAAGCTTCGGGCGGATGCCAAACGCTGCCTCGACCGGCTCGGTGTGGATATCAGCCCTGATGTCTCCGTCCGTGGGCTTTCCGTGGCGCAGTGCCAGATGGTGGAGATCGCCAAGGCATTGTCGCTGGATGCGGAAGTGCTCATCATGGACGAGCCGACCTCGTCTCTGACCGAGCAGGAAACGCGGCTTCTGTTCAAGGTCATCCGTGATCTCAAGGCATCGGGCGTGGGGGTCATCTACATTTCCCACCGGCTCGACGAGATGGCCGAAATCGTCGATCGCGTCACCGTCCTGCGTGACGGTCGTTACATCGCCACAGACGATTTTGCCGCGACGACCGTCGATGACATCGTCGCCAAAATGGTCGGCCGCTCGCTGGAAGAAAAGTTTCCCGACAGAACCTCGACGCCCAGTGACGACGTCATTCTCGGCGTGCAAGGTCTCAATCGCACCGGTGTCTTCAGCGACATCTCTTTCACGCTTCGCCGCGGCGAAATTCTCGGTTTTGCAGGCCTGATGGGTGCCGGACGCACCGAAGTCGCCCGCGCCATCTTCGGTGCCGATGCGATCGATGCCGGCACGATCACCCTGCATGGGCAGACCCTGTCGATCTCCTCGCCGCGGGACGCGATCGATGCGGGCATCGCCTACCTCTCGGAAGACCGCAAGGCGCAGGGACTGGCGATCAAGATGCCTGTTGATGCGAACATGACGCTTGCCAACATGGAAGCGCTCTCCGATCGCATGGGGCTGATCGATTTCAAGGCGCAGGACAAGGTCGCCAACGAGTATGTCGACCTTCTCAATATCCGTACGCCGTCGATCCGGCAGCAGGTGCGGCTTCTTTCGGGCGGCAACCAGCAGAAGATCATCATCGGCAAATGGCTTTTCCGCAAGTCGAAGGTCCTGTTCTTCGACGAGCCGACCCGCGGCATCGACGTGGGCGCCAAGCTCGCGATCTACAGGATCATGGACGAACTGGCGGCAAACGGCATCGGCGTTGTGCTGATCAGTTCGGAACTGCCCGAAATCATGGGCATGACGGACCGGGTTGCGGTCTTTCATCATGGCCGGATCACCGGCGTGCTGGAAACGGCAAAGACCAACCAGGAAGAAATTATGCGCTACGCCTCCGGATACAGCCGGACATCAGGTGCGGACGCTGGCGCAAGGAGCAAGCATGGCTGATATTACCGAACCCTCGAAGTCGCGCAGTGTTTCGCTGAGCGACCGGCAAAAGGACATCATCCAGAAGTTTGCCGCACTCGGCAGCCTGTTCGTTCTCGTGCTGGTGTTTTCCTTCAGCAGCAATGCCTTCTTTACCGTCAACAATGCGATGACGATCGCCTTGCAGGTCACTTCGATCGCGCTTCTCGGCATCGGTGCCACCTGCGTCATCATTACCGGCGGCATCGATTTGTCCGTCGGCTCCGTGCTCGCGCTGGCAGGCGTCGTCGCGGCTCTCTGCGTGAAAGAGCTCGGTCTGCCGGTTCCACTCGGCATGTTCGTCGGCATTCTCGTTGGTAGCCTGTGTGGCCTGATCAACGGCATTCTGGTAACCCAGATGAAACTGCCGCCCTTTATCGCGACGCTCGGCATGATGCTGATCGCCCGCGGCGTGGCACTTCAGATTACTGGCGCCCGCGCAGTTTCGGGCCTCGGCGAATCCTTCGGCGTGCTCGGCAACGGCTCGTTGTTTCGCGTCGTCACCATCGGCGACGATGGCTTCCCGACGGTGGTCTTCCCGGGCATTCCCTATCCGGTCATCCTGATGATCGTGATTGCGATTGCCGTGTCCTTCATGCTGAACCGCTCCGTGCTTGGTCGGCATATCTATGCGGTCGGTTCGAATGCGGATGCAGCCCGGCTGTCCGGCGTCAATGTCGCCCGCGTCACCAATTTCACCTACATATTGTCAGGCACGCTCGCTGGTTTGACCGGTTGCGTGCTGATGTCCCGCCTCGTGACGGCGCAGCCGAACGAAGGCGTGATGTACGAACTCGATGCCATCGCCAGCGCCGTCATCGGCGGCACCTCGCTGATCGGCGGTGTCGGCACGATTTCCGGAACAGCAATCGGCGCCTTCGTCATCGGCATCCTGCGCAACGGGCTTAACATGAACGGCGTTTCCGCCTTCACACAACAGATCATCATCGGCCTCGTCATCCTGATCACCGTCTGGATCGATCAATTGCGCAACCGCCGGTGAAGAAGGGTGCGGACCCTTTTCCGCGATAATGGGGGTGGGAGTTCCCCCGGGACGGCGAAAACGCCGTCCGTTTGAGGAGGATTGAACATGAAGAAACTAGCAACCGCGTTGCTTGCTTCGGCGATGATCTTGGGTGCGGCCTCTGCACAGGCAGCCGAGATCGCCGTCATCGTCAAGACCGTCAACTCGACCTTCTGGCAGAACGTCCAGAAGGGCGCTGATGCCGCTATGAAGGAAGTCGGCGCCGGGAACACGATGACCTTCCAGGGTCCGGCATCGGAATCCGCCATCGCCGACCAGGTCAACATGGTCGAAAACGCCGTCAACCGCGGCGTCGCCGGCATCGTACTTGCGCCGTCCGATCCTGACGCGCTGATCCCCGCCGTCAAGAAGGCCTGGGAAGCCCGTATTCCGGTCGTGATTGTCGACTCGATGCTGAGCAAAGGCTCGGAACAGTATTACCAGTCGTTCCTTGCGACCGACAACAAGACCGCCGGCGAACTGGCTGCCAAGGCGTTGATCGAGAAGGTCGGCAAGGAAGGCAAGATCGCCGTCATGTCCTATGTGGCAGGCGCCGGTTCCGAAATCGGCCGTGTCGGTGGTTTCACCGATTATATCAAGGCAAACTCGAAGCTTCAGATCGTCGGCCCGTTCTACTCGCAGTCGCAGATGGCGACGGCGCTGAACCAGACCACGGACGTTCTGGCCGCCAATTCCGACCTCAAGGCCATCTTCGGCGCCAATGAGCCGACGGCGATCGGCATGGGCCGCGCCATCAAGCAGTCCGGCAAGTCGGGCAAGCTTGTCGCGATCGGTTTCGACGGTAACCAGGACCTGCAGGAATTCGTCAAGGACGGCACGCTTCAGGCGATCGCAGTCCAGGGCTCGTTCCAGATGGGCGATCTCGGCGTCAAGACGATCTCCAAGCTCCTGAAAAAGGAAAAGGTCGAGAAGTTTGTCGATACGGGTGTCGTCGTCGTCACCAAGGACAACATCGACAAGCCGGAAGCCAAGAACGTTCTCTACTAAGCCTCCCCGCCTCGATACGCGTCGCGAATGGCGCGTATCGTCTTTCTCTGCAGTGATAAAATGAAGGTTGCCCGATGAACGCCAGTGATACCCGCAAATTCCCGCGTGTCGATTTGGATGTGACGCTGATCGGCCTCGGCTGCGCCCAGATGGGCAACCTTTATCGCGTCACGCCCTATGCGGAATCCGCCGGCGCTTTTAAGTCCGCGTGGGATGCCGGTATCCGCTATTTTGATACCGCACCCTTCTACGGCTTCACCCGCTCCGAACGCCGCCTTGGCACGATGCTGACCGATCTTCCCCGCGAAGACTATGTTCTGAGCACCAAGGTCGGGCGCGTCATGACGCCGGATGAGACGGTTGGTCCGGAAGAGGACGGCTACGCCGAACCCCTGCCCTTCCGTCCTGTCTACGACTACAGCTATGACGGCATTCTGCGGTCCTTTGACGCAAGCCAGCAGCGCCTTGGGATTCTGAAGCCGGACATCCTCTATATTCACGATATTGGTCGCATGACGCATGGCGACCGCCACGATCACTACTGGCAGCAACTGACCGATGGCGGCGGTTTCAAGGCGCTGGGCAAATTGCGGGATGAAGGGTCGACCAAGGCTGTCGGCCTCGGCGTCAACGAATGGGAAGTCGTCGCCGACGCGATGAAGGTTTTCGACATCGATTGCACGATGCTGGCCGGTCGCTACACGCTGCTCGAACAGGACAGCCTCGCCTTTATGAATGAATGCGCGAAGCAAGGTGTGGCGATCGTTGCCGCGGGTCCGTTCAATTCCGGGCTGCTCGCCGGAAACAAGAAGTTCAACTATACCGAAGCGCCCGCCGAAATCCTCGCCCGCGTCGATCAGTTGCGCGCGGTCTGCGAGGAAGAAGGCGTGACCCTTCAGGCTGCGGCACTCCAGTTTCCGCTGGCGCATCCGGCGGTCGCGACGATCGTCTCCGGCGCCCGCAATGCCGAACAGATCACCTCGAATGTCGACTGGTTTGCCGAGGAAATCCCTGCATCCTTCTGGTCGCGCCTGAGGGAAAGCGGACTTCTGACCGAAGGTACCCCTCTACCCGGCATCGGAGCCTGATCGATGCGGATCGATGCCCACCAGCATTTCTGGCGGATCGCCGACCGGGCAGGCCAATGGCCGGGGCCCGAGCTTGCGGCCATTCACCGGGATTTCCTGCCGGACGATCTGCGGCCGTTGCTGGAAGACGCCGGCATCGATGGCACCGTGCTGGTGCAGACGATGGAGACGCAGGCAGATACGCAGTTCATGCTGCATCTCGCCGACAACCACCCTTTCATCCTGGGCGTGGTCGGCTGGACGGATTTGAAAGCATCGGATGTCAGTAAAAACATTGGAGAGCTCGCCAGGCGCCGCAAGCTGAAGGGTTTCCGCCCGATGCTGCAGGACTTGGCTGATAACCGGTGGATCGACGATCCCACGCTCGACGCCGGTATCGGGACGATGATCGAACACGACCTCGTCTTCGATGCGCTTGTGCTTCCAAGGCATCTGGCACCGCTTTGCAACTTTGCTCGGCGCCATCAGAAACTTCAGATCGTCATCGATCACGGCGCCAAGCCGCCGATCGCCGAGGGACGGTTTATCGACTGGTATGCCCGCATGAAAGCGCTGGCGGCCCTGCCGAACGTCCATTGCAAGCTATCGGGCCTTCTCACCGAAGCGGGAGACCAGAAGCCGCAATCCGTGCGCCCCTATGCGGAAACGATCTTCGACCTGTTCGGACCGGATCGCGTCATCTGGGGCAGCGACTGGCCGGTCCTAAGGCTTGCCGGGGAATACGGTGCGTGGCTCCGGCAATGCCTGGACATCGTTCCGGCAGAGCACCATTCGTCCGTCTTCGGCGGCAATGCCAAACGTTTCTATCGACTGAAAGAGATCTAGGATGCTGACTATCATATGCGATGAACCGGGCAAACTTTCGGCGATCGAGCGAGACAAGCCCGCACGTGGCGAAGGCGAGGTGCTTCTGAAGGTCCGCCGTATCGGCGTCTGTGGTACCGACCTGCATATCTTCACCGGCAACCAGCCCTATCTTTCCTATCCGCGCGTCATGGGTCACGAACTCGCGGCAACCGTCGAGGAAGCGCCTGAGGGAAGCTCGCTTCAGGTCGGCGATATCGTCTCGATCATCCCCTACATTTCCTGTGGCCACTGCAATGCCTGCCTGAAGGGCAAGACCAACTGCTGCCGCAATATCGGCGTGCTCGGCGTCCATCGCGATGGCGGCATGACGGAATATCTGAGCATTCCCGAGCAGTTCGCGGTGAAGGCAGACGGACTGACGCTTGATCAGGCGGCGATGGTCGAATTTCTGGCGATCGGCGCACATGCGGTCGCCCGCGCACGGGTCGAAAAGGGTCAGAAGGTTCTCGTCGTCGGCGCGGGCCCGATCGGCCTGTCGGTCGCGATTTTTGCGCAGCTCGAAGGCGCGGATGTAACTGTCATCGACGGTCGTGAAGACAGGCTGGAGTTCGCCAAGAGCCAGTTGGGCATTACGTCCACGGTCGCGCTTTCCGCTGACGACACCGACCAGCTTTCCGCCATCACCAACGGCGACTTCTTTGACGCAGTGTTCGACGCGACCGGCAACCCGAAGGCGATGGAGCGCGGCTTCTCCTTTGTCGGACATGGCGGCACCTATGTCCTGGTGTCGATCGTCTCCAGCACGATCGGCTTTTCGGATCCAGAGTTTCACAAGCGCGAAACCACGCTCCTCGGCAGCCGCAACGCGACGATTGCGGACTTCGAGCGGGTGATGGACGCGATGCGCGCCGGCCAGGTACCGGATGCCTTGATTTCGCACCGCATGCACCTTTCGGACGTGCCGGACCGGTTTTCCAAATTGACGGACCCCGCGCAGGCGGTGGTCAAGGCGCTCATTGAAGTCGCCTGAGGAGTAAGTCATGCAGCGCATGGGAATGATGATCGGCGTGCAGCCGGAGATGCTTGCAAAGTATCGGGAACTGCACGCGGCGGTATGGCCGGAAATCCTCGACTTGATTTCCCGCTGCAACATCAGGAACTATACGATCTTCCTGCGCGAACCGGAAAACCTCCTGTTCGGCACATGGGAATATCACGGCACCGATTTCGCGGCAGACATGGCGCGGATGGCGGCCGACGAGAAGAACCAGGAATGGTGGGCCTTTACCATTCCCTGCCAGAAGCCTTTGGAAACGAGGGCCGAGGGCGAATGGTGGGCGATGATGGAAGAGGTTTTCCATCATGACTGACATGCAGAGAGGAGAGTTGAAGTCGATGGCAAATCTGAATGGCAAGACAGTTCTGATCACCGCGGCGGGTCAGGGGATCGGCCGCGCCAGTGCGCTTGCCTTCATCGCGGCAGGCGCCAAGGTTCATGCCACCGACATCAACGAGACGGCTCTTTCCGAGTTGCCGAAGCTCGACAATCTGACGACGGCAAAGCTCGACGTGCTGAACGAGGACGCGGTCAAGGCCTGCGTCTCTGATATCGGTCAGGTCGATGTGCTCTTCAACTGCGCCGGCGTTGTGCACGCCGGTTCGGTGCTGGAGATGCCGGATAGCGATCTCGATTTTGCCTTCGACCTCAACGTACGCGCCATGATCCGCACGATCCGTGCCGTGCTGCCGGGCATGCTGGAGCGCAGGGATGGCGCGATCATCAACATGGCCTCGGTGGCTTCCAGCGTGAAGGGCGTGCCGAACCGTTTCGCCTATGGTGTGACCAAGGCAGCTGTGATCGGACTGACCAAATCGGTCGCGGCCGATTACGTGACGCAAGGCATCCGCTGCAATGCGATCTGCCCGGGCACAGTGGAAAGCCCGTCGCTTCAGGACCGCATGCGCGCCCAGGGCGATTACGAAACGGCCCGTGCTGCCTTCATCGCCCGCCAGCCGATGGGCCGTCTTGGATCGCCGGAAGAGATCGCCGATCTCGCCGTCTATATTGCCACGGCCACCTATACGAGCGGACAGGCCTTCGCCATCGACGGCGGCTGGACCATCTGAGCCTTTCAATCCTCTGCCGTCCTTTACGGCGCACCACCCGATCATCTTGAACCGCCGACCAGCGGAAGGAATAGCTATGGCCAAAGTTATCGATATGCGGGTTGTCGACCTGCGCTTTCCGACCTCTCAGAGCCTCGACGGTTCCGACGCCATGAACCCGGATCCGGATTATTCGGCAGCCTACGTGATCCTCGAAACCGACGATCCGGCCCTTGAAGGACACGGCCTGACCTTCACGATCGGCCGCGGCAACGACATCTGCTGCATGGCGATCGAGGCGATGCGCCATCTCGTGGTCGGCGCCGATACGGAGGTGATGAAGGCCAATCCGGGTAAATTCTGGCGGCACCTGACCGGCGACAGCCAGTTGCGATGGATCGGCCCGGACAAGGGCGCCATGCATCTTGCGACCGGCGCCGTCGTCAACGCCTTCTGGGATCTGCTCGCCAAGGAAGAAGGCAAGCCGGTCTGGCGGCTTGTGGCGGACATGTCGCCGGAAGAAATCGCCGATATCATCGACTATCGCTATCTGACCGACGTCCTCACACGCGACGAGGCTCTTGCCATTCTCAGAAAAGCCGAGGCAGGGAAGCCGGAACGGATCGCCAATCTCGAAAGCAAGGGCTACCCCTGCTACACGACCTCCGCCGGCTGGCTCGGCTATGATGACGAGAAGCTGCGCAGGCTTTGCCAGGAAGCGATCGACGCCGGTTTCGATCATATCAAGATGAAGGTCGGACGCGACCTGGAAGACGACATTCGCCGCCTGACCATCGCGCGCGAGGTGATCGGCCCCGACCGTTACCTGATGATCGATGCCAACCAGGTCTGGGAGGTCGACCAGGCGATCGACTGGGTCAACAAGCTCGCCTTCTCCAAGCCCTTCTTCATCGAGGAGCCGACCAGCCCGGATGACATTGCCGGTCACCGCAAGATCCGCCAGGCGATCGGGCCGGTGAAGGTCGCAACCGGCGAGATGTGCCAGAACCGTATCATGTTCAAGCAGTTCATAGCAGAAGGTGCGATCGATATCGTGCAGATCGACAGCTGCCGCATGGGCGGGCTGAACGAGGTGCTTTCCGTCCTATTGATTGCCGCCAAATATGGCCTTCCGGTCTGGCCGCATGCCGGCGGCGTCGGCCTTTGCGAATATGTCCAGCATCTTTCGATGATCGACTACGTTGCGGTTTCCGGCACGATGGAAGGCCGCGTCATCGAGTATGTCGATCACCTGCACGAGCATTTCCTCGAACCCTGCGTCATCGAGAACGCCGCCTATATGCCGCCGAAAATGCCCGGCTTCTCGATCGAGATGAAGGCGGGGACGCTGGAGGAATTCCGCTTCGGACGTTGAGGGCGCCGGCGGTCTCTGTTACTCCCGGGTGATTGCGTCGCTTGAACTTGAGGGGGATCTCCAATGGAGCCAATCTGGGCCGTCGGCCTGATGACCGGGACCGTCCTCGACGGCAATATCGACGTCGCGCTCTTGAAGACCGACGGCGAAACGGTGGAGACAGCAGGCGCCTATACGTTGGCGCCCTATCCGCCCGAGATCCGCTCTCTTCTCGAGGAAACGCTCGCCCAAGCGCGCGTCTGGGAATTCGAAGGACCGGAGCCCGCGATCTTCGCCGTGGCCGAGGAGGCATTGACGCGGGCGCAATCGCACGCGGTTCAGGATCTTGTTGAGAGTGCCGGCCTGACGATGGCCGAGATCGGCATTGTCGGCTTCCATGGCCAGACCGTGCTCCACCGTGCACCGACCCGGGACCGTCTCGGCGACACGCGGCAGCTTGGCGATGGCGAGTTGATGGCGTCGATCCTGGGCTGCAAGGTCGCCTATGATTTCAGAACTGCGGATGTTCGCGCCGGCGGCCAGGGCGCACCGCTAGCCGCCGTCTATCACGCGGCCCTGCTGCGCGGCGTCGATCGATCGGGCGATAGCGCCGTGCTCAATCTCGGTGGTGTCGGCAATGTTAGCTGGTGGGATGGCGAGGACCTGGTGATCGCCTTTGATACCGGCCCGGCCAACGCCCCGCTCAACGATTTCATCAAATCGCTCGGGCTTGGCGAGATGGACAGGGACGGCGCGCTTGGTGCTTCGGGCAAGGTCGATGAGGAGCGTCTGGCACGTCTGCTTGAGCATCCGTACATGACCGCGCCCTACCCGAAATCGCTCGACCGCTATTCGTTTACCGCTGCTATGGCCGACGGGCTTTCGCCGGAAGACGGCGCGGCCACACTTTCAGCCTTTACCGCGTCAGCGGTCGGCAAGGCGCTCGATCTATTGCCGAGACGTCCGAAACGGCTGATCGTGGCCGGAGGCGGGCGTCGCAACCCGACGATCATGGCGATGCTCGAACAGCGCGCCGGCGTCGAGGCCGTGTCCGCCGACGAGTTCGGCTGGCGGGGCGATGCCGTCGAGGCGGAACTGTTCGCATTCCTCGCCGTACGCGTGCTGCGCGGTCTGCCGATCAGTTTTCCGACGACGACGGGTGCGCCACGGCCTCTGCAGGGCGGACGACTGGCGGGCTGACTTGAGCCTCAAGCGGAATTGAGTTTCCCGGATGGGTCATGCCGCCCTACATGACTGATATAGCCGTCACGGAGGAAACAGCTTTGCGTCTTTACCGGATCCTTGCATCCATCCTGGTGCTTCTTGCGCTTTCCGCCCCAGCCGGGGCGCAACAGCCCCCCGGCATTTTCTCGCTCATCCCCAATGACAGCACGACCGAGCATGTTCTAAAAACCGAGGGCAGCGCAGATCTGCCCTATACAGCGACCGCCGGGACGCTTGACCTGTTCGACCAGGACGGCAATCGAACGGCCAAGATCTTCTACACGGCCTATGTCGCCAAGGATCGGACGCCGGGTCGTCCGCTCACCTTCGCCTTCAACGGCGGCCCGGGCGCAGCGTCGGCCTATCTGCATCTCGGCCTGCTGGGCCCGCGGATCATCGAATTCGGCAAGAACGGCAACGACGGCACTACGCCGCAGATCAGGGACAATCCGCAAAGCTGGCTGGCATTTACCGATCTTGTCATGATCGATCCGGTTGGCACCGGGTGGAGCCGCCCCGCCAGCGACGACATTGCCAAGAATTTCTACGGCGTAAGTCAGGATGCCGACAGCCTTGCCAAGGTGATCTCGCTCTACGTCCAGAAGAACGACCGGCTGAATGCACCAAAATATCTGGTCGGCGAAAGCTATGGCGGGTTCCGCGCGGCGAAAGTCGCGATCGCGATGAAGAATAGCCAGGGCATCATCCCCTCCGGCATCATCATGCTCTCGCCGTTTATCGAAGGCCGGTTCCTCGCAAATTCCGACGATCCGCTGAGCGCCGCACTGCAACTGCCCTCGCTTGCGGCAGCCGAGATGGAGCGGACCAAAAGCTTCACGCCTGAAAAGCTCGCCGAAGCCGAACGTTTCGCGTTGCGCGATTATCTTCCGACAGTGGCGGGTGCTGCTCCGACGGGCGAAGAAGCCGAGGCTTTCTATGGAAAGCTTGCTGGTCTCACGGGTATCCCGAAAGATGTGGTTTCCAGAACGCGAGGCCTCGTCGGCGATGTCTACGGGAAGCAAATGGCTGGACCGGGCCGGGTCGTCAGCCCCTATGATGCATCTTACGCCGTGCCGGACGCCTATCCCGAGGACGCGTACGGGCGCAACGACGATCCCATTCTGGAGGGCTACACCCGCGCCTACAGTGCAGCCTTCGCCTCCTATGCGACAGGCGAGCTGAAATTTTCGAGCGACATGACCTACTCGCTCTTGAACGAGGATGTGAACCGTCGCTGGGAATGGAACGGCAGCCGTGGCGGTGATGCTCGCGCGCTCGCCAGCGCTTCGACGGATATCCGCGATCTCCTCTCGGTCATCCCGTCCTTCCGCCTGCTGGTCGCGCATGGTCACAGCGATGCGCTGACACCCTATGGTGTGAGCCGCTACGTGATCGATCATCTGCCGACACAGTTGGCAGCCGGCCGGGCAGAACTGAAGACCTATAGCGGCGGCCACATGTTCTATACCAACCCGTCGTCGAGGGCGGCATTCCTGAGCGATGCGAAAGCGTTCTACGAGACAAAGACGGTAGAATAGGAATAAGCCCAGTCTATCGAGCTTTCAAAAGAGTCCGGCACCCCAGGGGTGCCGGATTTCGTATGGGATCTAACCCAGCCTATTTCTTTTCGGAGTGGCCGCCGAAGGCTGCCCGAAGCGCCGACAGAACCTGGTTCGAATACTGCTCGTGACCCTGCGACGAAAAGCGCTGGAAGAGAGCGGACGACAGGACCGGAAGCGGCACGCCGGTATCGATACCGGCCTTCATCATCCACCGTCCCTCGCCGGAATCCGAAACTCGACCGCTGAAGGCGTCAAGCGTCGGATCGTTGTGCAGAGAGCCGGCGAGAAGATCGAGCAGCCACGACGAAACGACGCTGCCGTGACGCCAGACTTCGGTGATTTCAGCCACGTCCAGATCGTAGTGATAGTAGTGCGGATTGGCGAGCGGGCTGGTTTCCGCATCGGCGCTACGTGCCACCTTGCCGATATTGGCAGACTTCATCAGGTTGAGGCCTTCGGCATAGGCCGCCATCATGCCGTATTCGATGCCGTTGTGGACCATCTTCACGAAGTGACCTGATCCTGCCGGGCCGCAATGGATATAGCCAAGTTCCGAGGTCCGCTGTGCCTCCTTGCCGGCTCCCGGGGACAGCGACAGGAAGATCGGATCGAGGCGCTTCACCGCTTCATCCGGTCCGCCGATCATCAGGCAATAGCCGCGTTCCAGACCCCAGACGCCACCGCTCGTGCCGACATCGATATAGTCGAGGCCGATGCCCGAAAGACGCCCGGCGCGATCGATATCGTCCTGGTAGTTGGAGTTTCCGCCGTCGATCAGCACGTCGCCCGCCGCCATGACACCCGAGAGCTTCTCGATCGTCTGGTCGGTGATCGCCGCCGGCAACATCAGCCAAACGGTGGCCGGTTTCGCGAGCTTTGCGACCATATCTTCCAGCGAGGTGGCGCCCACGGCCCCTTCCCGCTCCAGAGCCTCGACATTGGCCTGACTGACATCGAATACCACACACTCATGGCCATCACGCAGGAGCCGTCGCACCATATTGGCGCCCATACGGCCGAGGCCTATCATTCCGATCTGCATTCCGTTTCCCTTCCGAAAAACCATGTTGTGGGTCCGAACCATCAGGCCCGACTGAGATGAGGCATATCAGTTCGTTCAGAAATTGACACCTGCAGACATGCACAGCAGATGCGCCGAAACCGCCAGCCTAGGCACGGGAAGAAAATACTGTTGACAACCTTCAGCGAAAATGAGAACAAAGGAAGAACATTGAGGAGAACGCCATGCAGAGAACTGAAGAGGTCGTCGCCCGTGCTCTTGCCCTCGTGGCCCAGTCGAAGGCGCTCAGGGAACGTCACGACAAGGAACGCAAGGAGATCTATGGACGGATCGAAATTGCCAATCTTCGCAAGCCGCATGTTCCCAAGGGTATTCAACTGCCTCTCAACCTGCAGTGAATTGACTTTATCGTTGGAGGACGTGGTCCGCGTATACGTCTGATTCAGTCTGTTGCAAGGCTGCACTCGACTCGCTTCTGAAGAGGTGGTTCATTCCCTTCAACGGCGTAGGGGTGCTTAATGCTTCACGAATACAACGAGATCTTTATGCAGCAGCGGTATTTCATAAAGATACTGATGGCCTGGATTGGGGCAATTGCCTTGGGCTGTGTCCCCGTTTTGATGATCGTCAACGCGGTCACCATTTGAGAAGACGCTTCGGCGCTCTAGAGGTCTCGCGCATTCCATAACTGTTTCACGAAGACGTGCAGTTGACCTTCGTTTGGTCGATGTCAGAAGAGCATCGACATTTAACGGAGCTTCCCAATGGTCAACAAAATCCAGGCTTACCAGCCTGTTCTTCTCAGCATCCTGCGTATTGCCGTCGGCCTCGTCATCTTCTCCTTCGGCATGGCGAAAATCTTTCATTTCCACGCCGGTACCTTCATGCCGCCCACGGGCTCGTTGCCCTGGATCGCGGGCCTCTTTGAGCTTGTCTGCGGCTTCCTCTTCCTGGTCGGTTTCCAGACACGGATAGCGGCATTCCTCCTGTCCGGACTAATGGCCGCGGCTTACTTCATCAGCCACTTTCCCAAAAGCATTTTCCCGCCCGAAAACGGCGGAATGGCAGCTGCCGTGCTCTGCTTCGTGTTCCTGTATTTCGTCACGTCCGGAGCCGGACCGATCAGTGTCGATGCCAAGCTGAACAAGGCATAGGACCGGATCAAGGCAGGTTGGGAGGCTCTGCCGTGTGTCCGCAACAGTGACGAACGCGAAACGGCCGCGCCGATGATGTTCGGCGCGGTCGTCTCTTGCCGCCGCTTCCCCTTCGGGAGCCTTGATCGGTCAGATCACTTCTTTGCGTCAGCCCAGCTCTTCACCAGGTCGTCGTAGTTGACGGTGATCGGCTTTTCCTTTTCGTTCTCGATCTTCAGCTGCGGAGCCAGATTGCCCTTGGCGACCGCATCCTTGTTCCAGTAGGCCAGGTCATGCTCTTCGGCGAGCTTGGGGCCCATGTCCTTCTGGACGCCAGCGCGTTCCAGACGCTGGAGCACCTTTTCCTGCTCGGCGCAAAGCGAGTCCATTGCCAACTGTGGCGTCTTTGCACCCGATGCGGCATCGCCGATCGCCTGCCACCAAAGCTGTGCGAGCTTCGGATAGTCGGGAACGTTGGTGCCGGTCGGCGACCACTGAACACGTGCCGGCGAGCGGTAGAACTCGATCAGGCCGCCGAGTTTCGGTGCGCGATCGGTAAAGCTCTGATGGCGGATCGAGCTTTCGCGGATCAGCGTCAGGCCCACATGGCTCTTCTTCAAGTCGACGGTCTTGGACGTGACGAACTGGGCGTAGAGCCAAGCCGCCTTTGCGCGGTCATCGGGCGTGGACTTCATCAGCGTCCAGGAACCGACGTCCTGATAGCCAAGCTTCATGCCGTCTTTCCAGTAAACGCCGTGGGGGCTTGGCGCGAAACGCCATTTCGGCGTGCCGTCCTCGTTCATGACAGGCAGGCCTGGCTTCACCATGTCGGCGGTGAAGGCCGTGTACATGAACATCTGCTGAGCGATTTCGCCGCCCGCGGGGACAGGACCGGATTCCGAGAAGTTCATGCCTTGGGCAGCTGGCGGTGCATAGGCCTTCATCCAGTCGAGATATTTCTGGATCGAATAGACGGAGGCAGGACCATTGGTGTCACCGCCGCGCGCCACGCAGGAGCCGACCGGCTGTGACTTTTCGTTGACCTTGATACCCCATTCATCGACCGGCAGACCGTTCGGTAGACCCTTGTCGCCGTTGCCAGCCATCGAAAGCCAGGCGTCGGTGAAGCGCCAGCCGAGCGACGGGTCCTTCTTGCCGTAGTCCATGTGGCCGAAGACCTTCTTGCCGCCGATATCACGGCCGGTGAAGAATTCCGCGATGTCTTCGTAAGCGGACCAGTTGACGGGAACACCGAGGTCGTAGCCGTATTTGGCCTTGAAATCAGCCTTGTTCTTGGCGTCGTTGAACCAGTCGTACCTGAACCAGTAAAGGTTGGCGAACTGCTGGTCCGGAAGCTGGTAGAGCTTCTTGTCGGGCGCGGTGGTGAACTTCAGGCCGATGAAGTCGTCGAGATCGAGGCCGGGATTGGTAACGTCCTTACCTTCCTTCGCCATGAAGTCCGTCAGAGAACGGGCCTGCTGGTAACGCCAATGCGTGCCGATCAGGTCGCTATCGTTGACATAGGCGTCATAGATGTTCTCGCCCGACTGCATCTGCGTCTGCAGCTTTTCGACGACATCGCCTTCGCCGATCAGGTCGTGGGTGATCTTGATGCCGGTGATCGCCGTGAAGGCTGGCGCCAGCACTTTCGACTCGTATTCATGCGTGGTCAGCGTTTCCGAGACGACCTTGATGTCGAGACCGGAGAAGGGCTTCGCCGCATCGATGAACCATTGCAGCTCCTTTTCCTGCTCGGCGCGCGAGAGGGAAGAAAGGTCCTTGATTTCCTTGTCAAGGAACTGCTTCGCCTCGTTCATGCCGGCGTGAGCCGTGCCTGCCAGTGCCAGCAATATGCCTGCTGTCGTTGTCAAAAGATGCCGTCGCATAATGTCCTCCCAGAGTTGCGATTGCGATTTCGTTTCGGCGCCAGTCCTCCCGCGCGCCGTATCAAACTTGCCTTCAGACGAAGCGGAAAACGCCGACGGCGTAGACCACAGCGAGGGCAAGAGCCCACCACAGATTGGGGCCGATCAGCCCCAACCATGCGAGATTGATGAATGCTGCACCAAGCAGCGAAATGAAGAGCCGGTCCCCCCGCGTTGTCTCGAAGCGCAGGATCCCAACCCGTGGCGCTCCCCCCGGAGAAAAATACTCCCAGATGCCCATCGCTGCAATCAAGGCGAAGATGGTCACGAAGAAAAGCGTCGTCGGCAGCGTCCAGGCCATCCATGAAAAGCTCATCTGCGTTCTCCTTCTAGACCCGACCCAGGGCAAAGCCCTTGGCGATGTAGTTGCGGACAAAGTAGATCACGAGCGCGCCCGGCACGATCGTCAGCACGCCGGCGGCTGCCAGAACGCCCCAGTCCATGCCGGACGCCGAAACGGTGCGGGTCATGATGGCCGAGATCGGCTTGGCGGCAGTGGTCGTCAGCGTGCGGGCAAGCAAAAGCTCGACCCACGAGAACATGAAGCAGAAGAAGGCTGCGACGCCGATGCCGGACGCGATCAGCGGCATGAAAATCTTCACGAAGAAGCGCGGGAAGGAATAGCCGTCGATATAGGCGGTTTCGTCGATTTCCTTCGGCACGCCGGACATGAAGCCTTCGAGAATCCAGACGGCCAGCGGGACGTTGAACAGGCAGTGGGCGAGTGCCACGGCGATATGCGTGTCGATCAGTCCGAAGGCGGAATAGAGCTGGAAGAATGGCAGCGCAAAGACCGCCGGTGGCGCCATCCGGTTGGTCAGCAGCCAGAAGAACAGGTGCTTGTCGCCGAGAAACCGGTAGCGCGAGAAGGCGTAGGCCGCGGGAAGTGCCGCCGCCACCGAGATCAGCGTGTTCAGACCCACATAGATAATCGAGTTGATATAGCCGTTGTACCAGGACGGATCGGTGAAGATCACCGTGTAGTTCCGAAGCGTCGGGTTATGCGGGAAGAGGGAGAAGGTACCGGTGATCTCGGCATTCTCCTTGAAGCTCATATTGACCAGCCAGTAGATCGGCAGCAGCAGGAAGATGATGTAGATTGTCGAGACGAGCCAGGAATAGCTGCGCGCCGGCTTGAATGTGTTGACTTGAGCCATCGTAACGGTCCTCCTCACGCGTCTTTGTCGCTGCTGGTCATGACCGTGTAGAAGATCCACGACATCAGCAGGATGATGAGGAAGTAAATGATCGACATGGCCGCAGCCGGCCCGAGGTCGAACTGCCCGACCGCCATCTTCACGAGATCGATCGACAGGAAGGTTGTCGAGTTGCCGGGCCCGCCGCCGGTGACGACGAAGGGTTCGGTATAAATCATGAAACTATCCATGAAGCGCAGGAGCACGGCGATCAGCAGCACCCGCTTCATCTTCGGAAGCTGGATAAAGCGGAACACCGACCAGCGCGACGCGCCATCGATTTTCGCAGCCTGATAGTAGGCATCCGGGATCGACACGAGACCGGCATAGCAGAGGAGCACGACAAGGCTCGTCCAGTGCCAGACATCCATCACGATGACGGTGACCCAGGCATCGATCGGATCCCGGACATAGTTGTAGTCGATGCCGAGGATTGCCAGCGTCCGGCCGAGAAGGCCGATATCGACGCGACCAAACACCTGCCAGATGGTGCCGACCACGTTCCACGGGATCAGCAGCGGCAGCGCCATCAAAACGAGGCAGACCGGGACGCCTAGACCCTTTTTCGGCATGTTCAGCGCGATGAAGATGCCGAGCGGAATTTCCAGCGCAAGAATGATGACAGAGAACAGCAGGTTGCGCTGCAACGCCGCCCAGAACCGATCCGAATTCAGGATTTCGGTAAACCAGCCAGTGCCTGCCCAAAAGAATTCGTTGTTGCCGAACGTGTCCTGCACCGAGTAGTTCACAACGGTCATCAACGGTATCGCCGCTGAAAACAGGACCAGCAGCAGCACCGGAAGAACGAAGAACCAGGACTTGTTGTTATAGGTCTTTTCCATGCCGTTCACGCCTCCCCGCCGACGCGCCAGGAATTGGCGTAGATATTGATACCTGCAGGATCAAAGCTCACGCGGGCTTCCGCCGGAATTTCCGTATTCTCGTCGGCGACGATCGCAAGCGGCTTTCCCTCGAATTCGGCACGAACGATGCGGCGGCGGCCAATATCCTCGATCCGGCTGATCTTCACCGGCATGCCTTCTCGACCGAGATGGATGAACTCCGGACGGATGCCGAGTTCGATCCGGTCGCCCAGCTTCGTCTTCGGCGGCACATTGAGGTCCATCCGCTGACTGCCGACCACGACAGACCGCTCATTCAGCTGCGCCGGCAGGACGTTCATGCCGGGCGAGCCGATGAAATAGCCGACGAATGTATGGCTGGGCTTCTCGAACAATTCCGCAGGGGTGCCGATCTGCACGATCTCGCCCTCGTACATCACGACGACCTTGTCTGCGAAGGTCAGGGCTTCGGTCTGGTCGTGGGTGACATAGACCATGGTAAAGCCGAACTGCTTGTGGATCCGCTTCAACTGCGAGCGCAGCACCCATTTCATATGGGGATCGATCACGGTCAGCGGTTCATCGAACAGGATGGCGTTGACGTCGTTGCGCACGAGGCCGCGGCCGAGTGATATCTTCTGCTTCTGGTCAGCGGTCAGGCCCCGCGCCTTGCGGTCGGCCCAATCGGCAAGATCGATGATCCCCAGCATGTCGCGAACGCGTCTGTCGACTTCGGCCTCGGGTACTTTGCGGTTGCGCAGCGGGAAGGCCAGATTGTCGTAGACCGTCATCGTGTCGTAGATGACCGGGAACTGGAAGACCTGCGCGATATTGCGACCCTGTGTCGAGACTTCCGTCACGTCGTTGCCATCAAACAGGATGCGTCCGTGCGACGGCTGCAGCAGACCGGAGATGATGTTGAGCAACGTGGTCTTGCCGCAGCCGGAGGGGCCAAGCAGCGCGTAGGCGCCACCATCGTTCCACTCGTGATGAACTTCGCGAAGCGCATAGTCGCTGTCGGCGACAGGGTTGGCGCCGTAGGCGTGGCGGATATGGTCGAGGGTGATGCGTGCCATGATGTTTCCCCCTAAGCCGCAGCCGCAGCGATTGCCCGGCCATCGCTACCGAACGCCATCAGATGTCGGGTATCGAGAAAGACCTCGATGCCGGTATCTGGATCAATGTTGTGAATGCCGGGTGCCAGCATCACCCATTTCACGCCGTCATATTCAAGATGCACGAAGCTTTCCGAACCGGTGATTTCCGAGATCTGCGTGCGGGCGGCAAGGCGGGCCGAATTCTCGGTCTGCTGCGTGAAGCCCAGATGATGTGGATGAAACGCAACCGTCAGGGGACCATCCGGTATGGTTCCGAGATGCGCAGGCAAGGGAAGAACGTCGCCTTCGCGGTGGCGGAGCCCGCCACCCGACTTGACCACCTCGATGAAATTCAGCGGCGGATCGGCAAAGGTCTTCGCGGTCGTCAGATCCGCCGGCCTTCTATAAATGTCGATCGTCGGCCCGAACTGGGTGATGCGGCCCTCGGAAAGGGTTGCCGTATTGCCGCCCAGCATCAGCGCTTCCAAAGGCTCGGTCGTCGCATAGACAAAGATTGCGCCGGACTGGGCAAAGATCTTGGGAAGCTCTTCGCGCAGTTCTTCACGCAGCTTGTAATCGAGGTTGGCAAGGGGCTCGTCCATCAGCACGAGGCTGGCGTTCTTGACCAGGGCGCGGGCAAGCGCGGTGCGCTGCTGCTGGCCGCCGGAGAGATGCAGCGGCGTACGGTCGAGATAGGGCGTCAACCGCAAAAGTTCTGCGGCCTTGCGCACCTCGCGGTCGACGGTCGCCTTGTCCTTGCCGGAAATGCGCATCGGCGAGGCAATGTTTTCATAGACGGTCAGGAGCGGATAGTTAATGAACTGCTGGTACACCATCGCGATATTGCGCTTTTGCACCGGCATGCCGGTCACGTCTATTCCATCGAAATAGACAGCACCCTCCGTCGGCCGGTCCAATCCAGCCATCAGCCGCATCAGCGATGTCTTGCCCGAAAGCGTCGGGCCGAGCAGCACATTCAGACTGCCACGCTCGAGCGTAAGGTCGCTCGGGTGAATATGATATTCGCCCGCCACCATTTTCGCAGCTTTTCGCAATTCCAACATGCTTGTTCCCCTGCCTCCTCACAGCGGGAACACATGCCGCTTATCCGGCGATCCTTTCCGGTATTGCGGCCATGTACTCCTCCAAAACCCTCTTCTCGTCAGCGTCGAGCCGTAGCCCGTCCTTGGTTCTCCTCCAAAGGACGTCCTCGGCGCTTAACGCCCATTCCTGATCGGCAAGATAGCGAACCTCCACCTCATAGAGTTCGCCGCCGAAATTATGCCCAAGATCCTCTGCTCTAGCAGCGTTGCCGAGCAATGTAGCAGCCCTCGTACCGTAACGCCGGACCAGCCTACGCGCATGGCGATCGGTCAGGAAGGGATATCGCGCCTTCAGCCCAGCGACTTCGCTTTCGTAGCCGCGGGCAGGGAAATCGCCACCCGGGAGGTGGCTGTCAGCGGTCCAGGGCTTGCCTTTGACGCCGATGGCTTCGCCGATCTTTTCGAGCGCATGTTCCGAAAGACGACGATAAGTGGTGAGCTTGCCACCGAACACATTGAGAAGTGGCGCTCCGCCCTCCCCGAGGCCGACCGTATCCAGCTTCAGTACATAGTCGCGGGTTGCCTCCTGCGCTTTCGAGGCGCCGTCGTCGAACAGCGGCCGCACGGCCGAATAGGTCCAGACGATATCTTCCTTGCGCACCGGCTCCTTGAAATACTCGCTCGCCGCCTTGCAGAGATAGTTGGTTTCCTCTTCGGAGATCCGAACGTCCTTCGGATCCTCCTTGAAGTCGCGATCGGTCGTGCCGATCAGCGTGAAATCCTCTTCGTAAGGGATAGCAAAAATGATCCGGTTGTCCGGGTTCTGGAAGAAATAGGCGCGAGGGTCGTCGAACTTCTTCTTGACGACGATATGGCTGCCCTGAACCAGCCGGACATGGTGCGCTTCGTTTTCGCCGAAGGCGGAGCGGATCACCTGGTCCACCCACGGGCCGGCGGCATTGACCAGCATACGAGACTTGTGGGTCTGACTGGAGCCGGTGACCGTGCTTCGGGTAACAATCGTCCAAATGCCCTCTTCGCGCCGCGCCGAAACGACTTTCGTGCGCGGAAGGATCAGGGCGCCCTTGTCGGCAGCGTCACGGGCGTTCAGCACCACCATCCGCGCGTCGTCCACCCAGCCATCGGAGTATTCGAAGGCCTTCGTAAACAGCGATTTCAAAGGCTTGCCGGCCGGATCCTTGCGCATATCAAGCGTTGCCGTCGGCGGCAGGAGCTTGCGGCCACCCAGGTGATCGTAGAGAAACAACCCCAGCCGGATCAGCCAGGCGGGTCGGACGCCACCCTTGTGATAGGGGAGAACGAAGCGCATCGGCCAGATGATATGCGGTGCCATTGCCCAGAGCACTTCGCGCTCCATGAGAGACTCGCGCACCAGCCGAAATTCATAATGTTCGAGATAGCGCAGCCCGCCATGGATAAGCTTGGTGGCGCCTGACGACGTGCCTGAAGCAAAATCGTTCATTTCTGCCAAGGCGACCGAATAGCCGCGACCCACAGCATCGCGCGCGATACCGCAACCGTTGATCCCTCCACCGATCACAAAGACGTCGTGAATTGCCTGACTCATTATCCCCTCGCTAAGCCCTGTCCCCTCACAGAGCCCGGCTCGACATGCCGGCAGCGGCAAATCGAAAGCTAACCCCATTAGAGTGAAAATATCTCGAATGTCAAACGAAAGAAGACGCGTGCGTTGCAGCATCCGCGGTGGCTGTTTCGATCAGCGCAACATTCGTCTGATGGCAAAGATCACGGATCAGTTCGGACTGGCAGGCGTCGGTGATGAACGTATGAACCTGGGAGATCTGGGCGATACGAACCGGCGCCGTTCGTTCGAATTTTGTCGAGTCGGCCACGAGGATCACATGCCGGGCGTTGGCAATGATCGCCTGCGCCACTTTCACTTCGCGAAAATCGTAGTCGAGCAGAGCGCCGTCGTGGTCGATGGCCGACGCACCGATGACCGCATAGTCAACCTTGAACTGCCGGATAAAGTCGACGGCCGCCTCGCCGACGATGCCGCCATCAGACTGGCGAACGACACCGCCGGCAATGACGACCTCGATATCATCGACTACTCTCAACCTGTTGGCAACGTTGATATTATTTGTAATGACCATAAGGTCCTTGTGGGCGGCCAGCGCTTCACCGACGGCCTCCGTCGTGGTCCCGATATTGATGAACAGGGACGCTCCGTCCGGAATGAGGGCTGCCGCAGCCTCGCCGATCGCCTGCTTCTCGACGGCAGCGATCTGGCGGCGCGCTTCATAGCGCATGTTCTCGATGCTGCGCGGAAACGTGGCTCCACCATGGATGCGGTTGAGGACGTCCGCCTCACAGAGATCATTCAAGTCCTTGCGGATCGTCTGCGGCGTGACGGAGAACTGAGTGGCCAGATCCTCCACCAGGACCCGCCCGGTCATCCTCGCCACCTCGACGATCCTTGCCTGCCTGTCCGTCAGATGCATCTCGTCCCCGTGCTTTCGTTTTCTTTCACTTTGAGACAAAAGCCGCGCGCAGGCAACAGCCTTTACGAAGGAGGTCGCTTAAGGACGTTGCCATAGGGTGAAAACGAAAAGAGCCCGCCGCGGGAGGAGGTGCGGCAGGCTCTTCAAAAGACGAGAGCAACGGCTGGGAGGAGGAGTGCCGGTGCTCTGCTGCAGAAACCTCTGGGAGGAGGAGGGAGGGTTCTGCGTGTCTGACGATTTGGGAGGAGGTAAATCGTTTCGACAAGATGGAAGATACGCTAAACCCGCTCATTTTCTAGGCAGGAATTGTCAGGGCAGACATGCACCGGACGCATACCTACCTTGGCCGTCAAAACGAGGGTTTGCCCTGCGTCTTTGAAGGGCAAAAAATCACGAAAATAATTTCTGACTAATGGAATAAAATACGGCCGGCGTTCGTATAAGCAGGTATGGACCCGAACAAACGCTCATTCGACGTGATCGCACAGCTTGCCGCGTTGAGACGCTACGCACGCTCGCTTGCGCGCAACTCTGTCGACGCCGAAGACCTGGTGCATGACGCGTTGGTCAAGGCGTATGAGAAGCGTTCAACCTTCCACTCGGGTGGAAATCTGCGGAACTGGCTGCTCTCGATCGTCCACAACACGCATCTGGACGGTCGCCGCAGCGCCCTTGCCCGTCGTCGCCGCGACGACCTGTTTGCCGATGATGGCTCGACCGCAACCGAGCCGTCCTATCCGGCAGCGCAGGAACATTCGGTTCGCCTGCAGCAGGTTCGCGAGGCTTTCATGACCTTGCCGGAGGATCAGCGCGAAGCGTTGCACCTCGTTGCGGTGGAAGACCTGTCCTATCAGGAAGCCGCCGACACGTTGGGCATTCCAGTCGGCACGCTGATGTCGCGGATATCGAGGGCGCGGGCTCGGCTGCGCAGCATGGAAGATGACAAAGGGCGTGGCGGCCACCTGAAAATCGTAGGAGGCAAAGATGAATGAGACCGGAACGGTCGTCCTGAATGACCTCGACGCCTACGTGGACAACCAGCTCGACGCGGCGGGACGCCTGCGTGTCGAGAACTATCTGTCCAGCCACCCGGAAGACGCCGCACGCGTCATGGCCGATCTCGGAATGCGGACGACGCTGAAGCTCGCTCTCACCGATGACGCCGTGCATGGCAGGACGGAGACCCGCGAGGCGGCGAGACGACTTTCCGCGAGTCTTGAAAGCCGGCGTACTTTTACCGCGCTCAGACGCGTCGCGGCGATTGCCATGCTTGTTTCGGCAGGATGGTTTGCCAATTCCTCGATCGGTCCGTTCGGTCCGAGCGAAGTCAATGCTTCGGTCCAGCCGCCAGCACTGATCGAAAACGCGGTGCGGGCGCACGAGACGTCGCTCGTTCGCGAAAAGATGCCATCCCAGCCGGAAGCAAGGACCTACGACCGGGAGGACATCCGCGCCGCAACGGCAATCGTCATGCCAGAACTGCCCAAGGGCTGGCAGGTAACCGATGTGCAGATCTTCCCTTCTGACTACGGCCCAAGCGTCGAGGCAAGTATGCGCACGGCCGATGGCGTCAGAGTATCGCTCTATGCGGTGCGACCTGGCCATTTCGCGGTCGAGCCGATCAAGGACATGAATATGCCGAAGGCCGAAGCGGCCTGGTGGCAGATCGGCGACGTGGCTTACGCCGTGGTGTCGAGCACGACCGATATCGGCCTCGCAGACGAGGCCGAGCTTCTCAAGAATTCCCTTTACTGATCAACAGGAGATTCCGAATGTATGAAAACGACCGGCGCTGGGGCGCGACGACAGCACAATCCGGCGCAGTCTTCGATGAAGGCCTTCGCCAGCACATGCTGCGCATCTACAATTACATGGGGCTTGGCCTCGTCATCACCGGTATCGTCGCCTTCATCGTCGGCACCACGCCGGCGCTTTACGTGCCGATCTTCTCCAGCCCGCTGAAGTGGGTGGTGATGCTGGCGCCGCTCGCCTTCGTCTTCTTCTTCTCGTTCAAGATTCAGTCCATGTCGGCCGCCTCTGCGCAGATGACCTTCTGGGCGTTCTGCGCCGTCATGGGTCTGTCCCTTGCTTCGGTATTCCTTGTATTTACCGGCGCAAGCATCGCCCGCACCTTCTTTATCGCCGCCACCATGTTCGGCGCGACCAGCCTTTACGGCTACGTCACCAAGCGTGACCTGGCCAAGTTCGGCTCGTTCATGATCATGGGTCTGATCGGTGTGATGATCGCTTCGATCGTCAACATCTTCCTCGGCTCCAGCGCCCTGCAGTTTGCCGTATCGGTGATCGGTATCGTCGTATTCGTCGGCCTGACTGCTTGGGATACCCAGAACATCAAGCAGCAGTATGCAGAAAACTACGATCAGGAAAGCCAGCAGAAAATGGCCGTGATGGGCGCGCTGTCACTCTACCTGAACTTCGTCAACATCTTCCAGCTGCTGCTCAATTTCACCGGCCAGCGCGAAGAATAGACGACAAGAACAACCGGTTCCGAGACACCTTTCGGACCTCTACCAGCAGGGCGGATCACTCCGCCCTGCTTTTCTGTGACCACGCGAATGACGGCCTGCTGAAGGATATCGACCTGCGACTTCAGATGAAATAGGAATGCGTGGATCGAATTTGTTCAACACGTGTTTACGCGTCTATTCCGGCAGTAAACCGTTCAAGCGTGTTCGGTTGGAAAACCCTCAGACTGGAGTCCGCATGACATCCTCGACCGCCGGTTCGGCCGACAAAGCCGCAGGCCACCGGAAATTTCTTGTCCTGCTCTTGGGCTCGATCGGCGTCGTCTACGGTGATATTGGCACCAGTCCGCTCTACGCGTTCCGGGAGGCTCTGCGACCATTTTCAGAGAATGGCGTCCAGCCCGAACATGTCATCGGACTGATCTCTCTGATGGTTTGGACACTGACGATCATCGTCACGTTCAAATACGTCCTGTTCCTGCTTCGCGCCGATAATGACGGCGAAGGCGGCACGCTGTCGCTGCTTGCCCTGTTGATGAAGAAGACAGGCGGCTACATGCCTGTCCTGTTCTTTGCAGGCCTGATCGGTTCGGCTTTGTTCATCGGCGATGCGATGATCACACCCGCACTGTCGGTCATGTCGGCGCTCGAAGGTATGAAGCTTGTGACGCCCGCCTTCTCCGACTATGTCTTGCCGCTCTCAGCCGCGATCATGGTCGGCCTGTTTGCGATCCAGTCCAAGGGCACCGAAGCAGTTGCCAAATTCTTCGGCCCGATCACGGTCGTCTGGTTTCTGGCGATGGCATGGGGTGGCATGATCCATATCGGCGACGATTGGACCATCCTCGAGGCCCTCAACCCCATCAATGCGCTCTGGTTTATCACCCACGCCGGCTGGGCGGGTCTCATCGTGCTCGGCGCGGTATTTCTGACCGTGACGGGCGCGGAAGCCCTTTACGCCGATCTCGGCCATTTCGGTCGCAAGCCGATCAGCGTCGCCTGGTTCATCCTCGTGTTTCCCGCGCTGGCCTTGAATTATCTTGGGCAGGGCGCGTTGGTCCTGAGCAACCCGGCCGCCATCGAGAACCCGTTCTATCTGCTTTATCCGGACTGGGCGTTGCTGCCGATGGTCATTCTGGCGACGATGGCAACCGTCATCGCCAGCCAGGCCGTGATAACGGGCGCGTTTTCGCTTGCCCGCCAGGCTGTGCATCTCGGCTTCCTGCCGCGTTTGATGATCAAGTTCACCTCGGAAACCAATACCGGGCAGATCTATGTTCCGGCCGTGAACATGATTCTGTTCATCGGCGTCCTGGTGCTGATCTTCTCATTCGGCGATTCAGAATCGCTGGCAACCGCCTACGGTATCTCGGTCACCGGCGCGATGGTCGTGACAACGCTGATGTCGTTCCAGTTCTTGCGGGCAGTGCGCGGATACTCGGCCCTCATCGCTGGCGCACTTCTGCTGCCGCTGCTCTTGATCGAAGCGGTGTTCCTTGCCGCAAACCTTCTCAAAATCCACGACGGTGGCTGGGTGCCCGTGGCGCTCGCCTTCTTCATCATGATCCTGATGTGGACGTGGACGAAGGGTTCGAAATACATCAAGGACAAGACCGCCAGGAACGACATCCCGCTGGAAGTCTTCATTCCGATGATCGAGAAGGAATCCGATCATTCGCCGGTCGTGGTTCCCGGCACTGCGATCTTCCTCACCAGCGTCCCCAACCGGACGCCGGCAGTCCTGCTGCACAACATCAAGCACAATCATGTCCTGCACGAACAAAACGTCATCCTGACAATCTGGACGCAGGACAAACCCTACGTTCCCGATCGCGAACGGGTGGAAATGAAACGCATCTCCAAGCGTTTTATCCGCCTCGACATCACCTTCGGCTACATGGACGAGCCAAATGTCACCAGAGCACTGACGCTCTGTCGGAAGGCGGGCTTCAAGTTCGAGATCATGCAGACCTCGTTCTATCTGGGACGGCGCAACCTGGTCAGCACACCCAATACCGGGTTGCCGGCCTGGCAGGAGCAGATCTACATGGCGCTGGCCGATTTCGCGATCGACCCATCCGCCTATTTCAAGCTACCACCCAACCGTGTCGTCGAGCTGGGAGAGCAGGTAGCGATCTGACCTGATACCGTTCGCCATCACGCGTACAGTATGCCGCATTGTACTAGCGCCGGGGTGTGCTATCGAAAGATCGAACCCCTGCACGAGGACGCGATGGAAAGGCTGGTCGGTAAATCGGAACAATGGGCGGTGCGCATTCTATGCGCCATCGCGCTTGTTGTTCTCGGCCTCTCGCATCAGCCGCCTGCCCTTGCAGCCACCGGTTTCGATCCGGCTGACTATGCCGAGTATGTGCTGCCGGACGGCACGCTGCCGACGCTCTGCGTCACGTCAAACAGCAATCGGCATGACCGGGACGGACAACACCACCATAGCCAAGGCGGCAAGACCGACTGCGAAGCCTGCCGTATCAGCGCCGTGGCGATGGTGCCACCCGCGCCGATCCACGCAGAACGGGTATTCCTCGCCCAAGAACTGGCCAAGTATCCGTTCCCGGTGGGCGAGATCACCCGCCAGTTATATCCGCCGAATACCGGTCCCCGAGCACCCCCCTTCGCCTGATGATTATTTGAGCCTCCGCTGCGGCTTTGCCCGCGGCTTGTTCAATGTTGCAGATCGGCACAGTCCCGCCTGCCATCAGGATAATACCGAATGATCATCTTAACTTCCGCCTCACCCGCGGAAAGCGACGCCTCGGGCGTTTCGCTTTACCGCGCCCTATGGCGCTGGCATTTCTTTGCGGGTCTTCTCGCCATTCCCTTCATGCTCAACCTCGCCATCACTGGTGGGCTCTACCTGTTCAAGGACGAAATCAACGATACGTTTTTTGCATATCGCTACCAGGTGGAAGCCGCCGGTTCGCCGCTTTCGCCGGACCGGATCGTCGAAATCGCCGCATCAGCCGTCCCGGGTTCGGCGGCGCGCTCTTACAAGGACCCTGCTTCGGCAACACGGAGCGCCATCGTCACCGTGTCGTCCAAAGCCGGCTCCACGCTCGTCTTCGTCAATCCCTACGATGGCGACGTGCTGGATACGGTCGCGTCCGCCGAAGAGTTCAATCAGGTGGTCAGAAGCATCCACAGCCTCGCCTATTTCGGTACATTTCCCAACATCCTGACAGAGATCGCCGGCGGCTTTGCCATGGTTCTGGTCGCGACCGGGATCTATCTCTGGTGGCCGCGGCGACAGACCGGCGGTGTGGTGACGGTGCGCGGAAATCCTTCGCGGCGGGTGTTCTGGCGCGACATGCACGCGGTCACCGGCGCTTTCGCAGGGTTGCTGATCTTCTTTCTCGCCGCCACAGGCATGTTCTGGTCGAACACCTGGGGCAGCAATGTCCAGGCCTGGCTCACCGACAAGGGCCTCGGCTATCCGGCAGAGCTTTGGGACAACGTGCCGGTGTCGAAGAAGGTGACGGGCGATGTCGCGCCCAATAGCGGCTGGAGCGTCGAAAAGGCGCCGGTGCCGATGTCGGGTACGCTGACCGGCGAACCGATAGGCCTCGGAAAGGCCGTCGCGATCGCGAAGGATCTGGGCATAGCCCCGGGTTTCGATACGGCGATCCCGCGGACAGGAAAGGGCGTCTATACAGCTTCCATCTTTCCTGACGACCTTTCGAAGGAAAGGACGATCCATATTGATCAGTATTCCGGAACACCGCTGGTCGACATGGGTTATCCGCTCTATCCGGCGCCTGGAAAGGCCGTCGTGTGGGGTGTCAATGTTCATATGGGCCAGGAATGGGGTCGGTTTAACCAGATGCTGATGCTCGCCACCTGCCTTGCGATCGTCTTTACCTGCGTCACCGCTGTCGTCATGTGGTGGAAACGCCGTCCATCCGGCCGCCTTGGCGTCCCGCCGATGCCGCCGAGCCGTTCCGTCTATTTCGGTCTGTGGCTGATCACGCTGGTTTTTGCCATCGCGTTTCCGATGTGCGGGATTGCGATCGTCGCGATGATCGCCTTCGACCAGATCGTCGTCCGCTTCGTTCCGCCGCTCAAACGCGCCTTCGCTTAAAGGAAAACACATGCGTAACACACTCATCGCTTCGCTTGCACTCGCGGCTTTTGTTGCCGCCGCTGGCCAGGCTGCTGCCCATGCCAGCGTCAAATCGACGACCCCAACCGACAAGGCATCCGTTGCATCGCCGGAAGAACTGGACCTGACATTTTCCGAAGCCCTGAACCTGCCGTTCAGCAAGCTTCACCTTCTCGGCCCCGACGGCAAGGAGATCGAGATCGGCAAAGGCGTGCTGAAAGACGCTGACAAGACGCTGACTGCGCCGGTCACCGGGCCGCTCAAGCCCGGCACATATACGGTCAGATGGAATGTGCTTTCGGTCGATGGCCACAAGACCAACGGCACTTACACGTTCACCGTGAAGCCGTGACAACGGCTGAGACCCTCATTGTAGTCTGCCGTTTCGGCTTCTACGCAGGCGCCCTGTTCCTCTGGGGCGCCTCAACCTATATCGCCGGTTTTGTGCCGGACGGTCTACGGCAATCGGTGTGGGCGAAGCTCACACCGATCCGCGGCCTGTCGGTGCTTGTGATAGCGGGTGCGACGGTTGCATCTCTGCCGCTCAACGCCGCCCTTCTCGGCGACGGCTGGCAGGATGCGGCGGATCTCGGCATGCTGTGGACGGTCATGACCCAGACCAGTATCGGCACCGTCTGGATAGTGCAGGCGATTGCTGCGGGCCTGTTGTTTGCGGCCCTTACGCCCTCCTCGCGCTCGAAAATCCTACCGACGGCGCTGGCGGCTTTGGTCGCTCTCGCCAGCCTTCCGATTTCCGGACACGCCGCTATCCACGATGGACCGTTGCGCCTGCTGCACCGGGCGAACGATCTGCTGCACCTTCTCTCGGGCGGGTTCTGGTTCGGGGCGCTGTTACCGGTCGCTCTGCTTCTCCCCGCGCTCAGGGACCAGTCGACGCGACACGATGCCACGACCGCTTTGATCGGCTTTTCCCGGGCAGGTCATGTTGCCGTGGCACTTGTGATCGTGACAGGGCTGTTCAGCACATGGCTCATCGTCGGCGGCCTGCCGCTTAACTGGTCCTTGCCCTATCAGCTGCTGCTTTCGGCCAAGATCCTGATCGTTGCAACCATGGTCGCGCTGGCGATCGTCAACCGTTACGTCTTCGTGCGGCTGCTCGACCGCAGCCCGCTGATGTATCGAAGCCTCGTCTGCGCGACGGTCACGGAAATCGGGCTAAGCCTCGGAGTGCTCGCCCTCGTCGCCTATTTCGGTCGTTTGCAGCCGGTCTAGACGTCAGGCGAACAGGACGCAGACGGGACTGCCGATCTCGAACGGCTCGCCGATGGTCGTCAGCGTCCCGTGTTCCCCATCGATCTCAAAGAAGACCAGCGAGTGGCTGTCCTGGTTGGCGACGATGAGATAGCGACCGGTGGGATCGATGGCGAAATCCCGCGGGGTTCTGCCCATGGTGGGATACCAGCCGAGGGTTCTCAACCCGCCATCGGCCAGAATTTCACAGGCGACGATCGTGTCATGGCCGCGGTTGGAGACATACAGAAACCTGCCATTCGGATGAATTTTGATCGCCGCGCAGGACGACGTGCCGGCAAAATCGGCCGGCACTGTGCTGGTTTCTGACAGGAGCGTGAAATTGTCTCCCTCGATGGCATAGGCACCGACGGTGCAGGCGGCCTCATGCGCGACGTAGAGCCTACGACCATCCCGCGAGCAGACGATATGGCGCGGAAGCGAACCGCCGGGCACGTGCAGCACGACATCCGGCTCTGAGCCTATTCCCTGATCGCCGAATGCATATCTGGCGATCTCGTCGGTCCCGAGATCGCAAACGAGAACATGCCGATCGCCAGGCATGACCAAAACCTGGTGCACATGCGGGCCTTCCTGCCTGTCGGTGACGGGGCCGGATCCTGTCCGCTGGATCACCATGACGTCGTCGTCATCGGGAAGACCCTGATGATCAAGACCGTAAGCGACCGCACTTCCGCTGCCGTAATTGGCAACGAACAGCCGTTTCCCTGAACTGTCGAGCGAAACATGACACGGCGCTGAACCTCTCGCCGATATGCGCTTCGCCAAGTTTAGACCGCCGTCCACATCGATCTGCAGGACAACCACGCCCGCCTGCGCCTCGTCGTCGAGTTCCTCGACGGCATAGAGGACGTTTCCATCCTGCCCGAGCGCCAGATAGGTGGGGTTGCGGATCGCTTCGAACGCCGCGACCTCTTCGAACCGGCCCGTCTGGAAATCAAGGGAAAGCAGGCTGACGCCTTTTCCCTTGCCCTCCACATGCGGCATCGATTCCGTGTAGCTGCCTATGATGACGCGCGCCGTCTGAAGATCGTCCATGCTGTCCTCACCCTATCGCCATCAGGCTCGCGTTGCCGCCAGCGGCCGCCGTATTCACGGAGACCGACACTTCTTCAAGCAGCCAGTTCAGGCAATAGGGCTCATCCATGCCCGCGATGTCAGCTGAGGAAGCCGCCTGCGTCAGCACCAGCGGGCCGGGAAGGCTGGCAATACGGCGCGAGACGGAGATCAGGCTATTGCCGTCGCCTTCCACCAAGGCACCGGCATAGGGTCCATGGTTTGCCCAATCGGAAGACCAGATGATCCGGGCAGCGATTTCGGCCGGTAGATCGGAGAACTTGCTCTGAAGGCCGGAGTCCGTGTCGATGGTGACGCTGTTGCCTGTTGCGAGCGCGGCACCCAGCTGGGAAACGAGACCCGCCTCTGTCTGCGGCACGAGCAGGATGCGCCCGCGCGGATGCAGACTATAGGTGTTGCGCTCGCCGACGGGGCCGGGAAGTTCCTGCGACATGCCGAGAGCGGATTCGCGACCCAGTTCGCGGATCGCTTCGGCGTCCTCGGTTTTGCCCTTGGCGCGCAGCCATTCGGCCAGCAACGAGATCGCCGGATCGACATGAACCGAACTGTGGCGCGGCGGCACCGGCGGCTGCTGCAGCAGGCGGCCGAGATAGAGCGGACCGCCGGCCTTGGGCCCCGTGCCCGAGAGGCCGCGTCCGCCGAACGGCTGCACGCCGACGACAGCACCGATGACGTTGCGGTTAACGTAGATATTGCCGGCCCGGACACGGCTCGTCACATGCGCAATCGTTTCGTCGAGACGCGTGTGGAGGCCGAATGTCAGTCCGTAGCCGGTGGCGTTGATATCGTCGATCAGCCGGTCAAGATCCTCACGGCGATAGCGGATGACGTGGAGGACAGGTCCGAACACTTCCCTCTCGAGGTCGGAAAGGCTGTCCAGTTCGATGATCGTCGGCGCGACGAAGGTTCCGGCGGCCGTTGCAGCGGGGATAGCGACCTGCTCAATGCGCCGGCCCTTGGCGCGCATCGCATCGATGTGGCCGTCGATAACTCCCTTCGCTTCGGCTGTGATGACCGGCCCGATATCGATCTTCAGCTGGTCGGTGCGCCCGACCGTGAGTTCGGCAAGGGCGCCGCGGAGCATGGTCAGCACGCGGTCCGCTATGTCTTCCTGCAGGCACAGGACACGCAGGGCCGAGCAACGCTGACCGGCACTGTCGAAGGCGGACGCGATGACATCGCCGACCACCTGTTCGGCCAGAGCCGAGGAATCGACGATCATTGCGTTCTGGCCGCCCGTTTCGGCAATCAGCGGGATCGGCTTTCCGGCGTTCGACAGCCGGCCGGCAAGCTCGGCCTGGATCAGGCGAGCGACGTCGGTTGAACCGGTAAACATCACTCCTTGTGTTTCGGGGGCGGCCACGAGTGCTGCGCCGATCTTTCCATCACCCGGCAAAAGCTGAAGCGCGCCGCGTGGTACGCCGGCCTGATAGAGAAGTTTCACGCCTGCCGCTGCGATCAACGGCGTTTCCTCAGCGGGCTTTGCCAGCACGCTATTGCCGGCGACGAGAGCGGCCGCGATCTGGCCGGTAAAGATTGCCAGCGGGAAGTTCCACGGGCTGATGCAAACCACCGGCCCGAGCGCCTTATGCCCCGGCCCCAGCGTGCGCTTGGCCTGTTCCGCATAATAGCGCAGGAAATCGATCGCTTCGCGCACTTCGGCAATCGCGTTCGGCAGGGATTTTCCAGCCTCGCGCATGATCAGGCCGAGAAGGGACGGCATGCTTTCCTGCATGGCATCGGCAGCCCTTTCGAGGCAGGCGGCGCGTTCCTGCGGCGCAACGGATTGCCACTCGGCAAAGGCTTCCTGTGCGAGAGACGCTGCCTTTTGCGCATCCGTCAGGCTTGCTTCCGTGACTGAGCCGACCACATCCGAATGGTCAGCCGGATTGAGCACGGGCCGCGTTTCACCTGATGAAGTTCCATCGCCAAGTTCTGGAGCGGCTGTGAAGGGAGCCTGGGCGCCTTCCTGAAACACGGACGCGAGGGAGGCAAGCGTCGTTTCGTTGGCGAGATCGAACCCCAGGGAGTTCTGTCGGTCCTTGCCGAACAGGTCGGCAGGCAGAGCGATCTGATCGTGTTTTCCGCCGGGAACGGGCATGGCGCGAACGACGGCGGCCGGATCGGCAATCAGCTCGTCGACGGACACCTGGTCATCGCCGATCCGGTTCACGAAGGATGAATTGGCGCCGTTTTCCAGGAGACGGCGGACGAGATAGGCGAGAAGCGTTTCGTGGGTTCCAACAGGCGCATAGATGCGGGCCGGCCGGTTGAGCTTTGCCTGACCGACGACCTCTTCATAGAGCGGCTCGCCCATGCCGTGCAGGCACTGGAACTCGTAATCGCCAACCTTGAAATCAGGTCCGGCCAGCTGATAGATCGTGGCAAGCGTCTGGGCGTTGTGTGATGCAAATTGCGGAAAGACGGCGTCGCGTGCGTCGAGCAGTTTCCGGGCGCAGGCGATGTAGGAGACATCCGTGTGCACCTTGCGGGTAAAGACCGGGAAGTCTTCGAGGCCTTCGATCTGCGCCTTCTTGATTTCCGCATCCCAATAGGCGCCCTTGACCAGACGCAGCATGATGCGGCGGTTGGAACGGCGTGCGAGGTCGATGATGAAATCAAGCACGAACGGGCATCGCTTGCCATAGGCCTGCACCACGAAGCCGATGCCGTCCCAGCCGGAAAGAGCAGGGTCGAAGCAGAGGTCCTCCAGAAGATCGAGCGACAGTTCGAGGCGATCGGCCTCCTCCGCATCGATGTTCAGACCAATATTGTAGGACTTGGCAATGGCGGCCAGCGCCTTCACGCGCGGCAGAAGTTCTTCCATGACGCGGCCAGCCTGGGCGCGGGTATAGCGCGGATGAAGTGCCGAGAGCTTGATGGAAATGCCAGGGCCGTTGTAGATCCCGCGTCCGGCAGAGGCCTTGCCGATCGCATGGATCGCCTTCTCGTAATCCTTGTAATAGCGCTCCGCGTCCTCTCCTGTCGTCGCTGCCTCGCCAAGCATGTCGTAGGAATAGCGAAAGCCCTTCTGCTCCATGGTCCGCGAGCGGCGCAGTGCTTCCTCGATCGTCTCACCGGTGACGAACTGCTCGCCCATCATCCGCATCGCCATATCGACGCCGCGGCGGATGACCGGTTCGCCGCACCGGGCGATCAGGCGCGTCAGCGCCGCCGAAAGGCTGCGATCGCTGACGGTCGAGGTCAGTTTGCCGGTGACGACAAGTCCCCAGGTCGCCGCGTTGACGAAGAGCGAACGGCCCTCGCCCACATGCGACTTCCAGTTTCCGCCGGAAATCTTGTCGCGGATCAGCGCATCGCGCGTCGCCATATCCGGAATGCGAAGCAGCGCTTCGGCCAAACACATCAAGGCGATGCCTTCCTGGCTGGAGAGCGAGTATTCCTGCACCAGTGCTTCGACGCCCGAGCCCTTGGCCTTGCGGCGCAGCGCGACAATCAGATCGCGCGCTGTCGAACGGACTTTGTCTGCGAGGTCGGCGGGCAGTGTTGCCTGCTCGAGAAGCGGCAGCACACTGTCGATTTCAGGTCTGCGATAGGCGGCTGTAATGGCCTTGCGCAAATCGGACTGCGGCCGGATCGGCGGGGCGAAATCTTCAAAGGGCATGGTCTCCAAAGAGCCAGGCAAGAATGTGTTGTGTTCCATCGCAGATGCCATTGTTCCGCCTCCCGAATATCAAGCCAATCTAGCGGATCAGCGACGATCCCGCGATGCGAGAAAAATAATCGAATCTGCTCTATATAGCTTCTCTGAAAATGGGTAGAATTTGGAGAAATTCACCACGTTTCGGGAGGAGTACAGAGAAAATGGAGAGGAAGAGCGATACACCTGGGGATATCGACCACTTCGACCGGAAGATCATGGATGTCCTTGTCGGCGATGGCCGGGTCTCGGTGACGGATCTTGCCGACAAAGTCGGCTTGTCCAAGACCCCGGTGAATGCGCGCCTGAAGCGGCTGATGCAGGATGGCTTCATTCTCGGCTTTCGCGCCGTTCTCAACCCGAAGAAACTCGGCCTCGACCATGTGGCTTTCGCAGAGGTGAAACTGTCCGATACGCGCGAAACGGCACTCAACGCGTTTAACGCAGCAGTATGGCGAATTCCCGAGGTCGAGGAGTGCCACATGATAGCCGGACGTTTCGATTACCTCCTGAAGATCCGCACACCCAACATCCGCCGCTATCGCGAAGTGCTGGGCGAGAAAATCTCCAGTCTGCCATTTGTGGCAAGCACCTCAACCTCGGTTGCCATGGAGGCGGTGAAGGAACGATAGGTCCAAGACCACTGGTCAGAGTTGCGGCGGCAGCTTTCCGTTCAACATGTCGAGCAGCCTGACCCAATTGGCACGATGCCGGTTACCGGGACCATCCTGCGCCCAACCCAAGACCCTCTTGACGCCCCCGTTGTCCTGGTAGCTGAAGGCCCGGCTGCTGTGCAGAGACAGCACGAGTTTTTCGACGTCCTCGGCATGGAGCGTAACCTGTTCGCCCGAATGGTTGGGATCGCGAAACGTCATCGAGCCCGGCAGCAGCCAGTGCGTTCCGATGCCGCCATTGCTCGAAAAAACGGGCGGTATCACGATGTCATGAAAGTAGATCTTGCTGCAGTGGGTCGTTTCGTAGAGCGTTTTGAGGTCGGCGCGCAGTTCCGCTTCCATGCCGAGCCCGAGCTGTCCACCGGCTCCAAGCACAGAGTCGAAACCGAAACTTTCGCTATAGGGCCCCGCGAGAGCGGAAACATCCGCGACGATGACGTGGAGCGGGGCGAACCTTGGCGAATTGCCGCACCCGCAAGATTTGGGTTCTCGTCTCGCCGCATCGCGCAAGGCACGATACATGGTCACTGTACCGCGATTCTCGACCGTCCCGCCGTCCGTCACCCAATAGCGTTTGGCCGTGCCGCTGCTCGGCATGATATCCACGGCGGCATCCGGAAACACAGGGGGGAAATTGGCGCTCAATGCTGCGGCCCGTGACACAGAGACGTCGGGTTCGTCGATGGTGACGATTTCCATCCCGGGCGACGTACTTGCCTGCATCGTCTGGGTCGATCCGATGTTGGTCAGCACAAGCCGCCCGCCCGCGCCCGCGCCATCCAGCAACCCCTGGCACCGGCTGGCCTGTTCCGGCAGCGAATACCCGTCGCCTCGGCGGCACGGATTTCCAGGATCGGGATAGGATCCGACGATCGACGAATTCAGCATCAATCCAAACGAGACGTCGCCCATCTTTCCCGCCCCCATTCGGCAGGCGAAGGATTCCGCCAGGATATGGCCGAGTTTGGAGCGGGCTGGTGCAAGGCCGCTCACAGAACCATCCGGCACCGCCGGCTCGCCGCATGTAAAACGTCTCCACTGAAAGCGACCGAATGTGATCCGCAGGTCGCTGGCGCGATTGATGACATCTTCAATATAAGGATGCGCCATTTCCCGCGAATAGCGCTCCCACGCCATGAAGCCGACGCCACCCCGGGAGCGCAGTTCCGCCTCGTGCAAGCCAAAATACGCAAGCGCAGCGCTCCCGCCGGAAACGCCGCTCGCCATCACCACGTCGCAGACATGTCCCGCCTCCGCCAAGCCCCTCAGCAACGAGGCGGTATAGATTGCAGCGCGTGTACCACCTCCGGAAGCCGCGATGGCGATGCGAGGCATGCCCGCTTTCAGAGGTGAGCAGTCGCCATTTTCATAATCCTGGTTCTTCATGAACGCGAGAGCATCGCGACCGCCCCCACCCTCGGCATGGACTGTGAGCTCCGGCGGTTGCACCGCGTAATAGAACGTCAGGACAATCGGCCCGACAATCAGGCCAAAGGCCAACGTTCCGACGATGACCGGATAGATCACCGCCGCCCGCTCGAAATTGCGCAGGCTCGCCAGCAGATCGTCTGCCTTTATCATGTCGCGTGAGCGAAGCTCTATCTGGCGCCGGAATTGACCGATCAGCTCCGCGGGCGTCATGAACTGAAGAGCCGTGCCGCCGCCGGCATACCCGTCTTCGTAGTGACCCCGCAGCTTCAAGCGGCCGGCGCCATGCAAACTGATCGTGCGACCTTCGCTTTCGACGCGGCTGAGTGTCGGATCACCGTGGTAGGGATAACCGACCGATATGGCGGTGCGCCAGTCGGGCTTGAGTGTGAGCATGCGCATGAGCCTGCGGGCCACAAACTGGTCGGTCCAGAAACCGTAATACCAAGCGCACGCATAAGAAAGCAGGATGTAAAGCATCAGGACCGGGTTGCCATAACCCGTGCTGCCGCCATTGAAGAGGTACGTGATGAAATGTATTTCCGCGAGCCGTGCCCCGGCGACGGCAATGACGAGAATGGAAATCACGCGCTGCGGACCGATGAAAAACATCCGGCCCAGCGTCTTCAGGATTTCCATCAGCCGCTCGAAGAGAATGCCGAGGAAGAGCAAGATCCACATGATCCCGCCGACGAAAAGGAAAGTCAGGGCAAGAAGATGGTCGGGTACGAACAGGGTCAGCAGCGACCCGGGCAGAAGGAGTTCTACCGGATAGCGAACCGGAGCGATTGCCAAGGCGGAAAAGAAGGCAGCTTTCGCCCCGCCCCCCACGAAACTGTAGCGATCCTTGGGAAGAAACAGCTCCACCTCTGGCAGGGCATCGGCCAATCCTCCATCGGCTGTCGACCTGAATAGCGCTGCGGCAAAACCGAATGCAGCAGCAAGCGCGACGGTCATCGCAAGAACGACGGCCACGCCCACGTGCAGTCGGGGTGCGGCGACCATCTCTCCGTAGACCTCGGGCAGAGAACTCCACAACAGCAATGCCAGCATCGCAACCAGACATGTCAGTTGCCCGGTCAGCAGATAGTTGTTGGCGACTTGGCGACGCTCGGCAAGAGCGTTGAGACCCAGAAAAAGCACAAGTCCGATCACCAGCAGAATGAGGTTCGGCCAATCGGTTTCCATGGTGGGGCCAAGTGCCAGCATGACGGTCAGCACCAGAAACAGCGCCGGCGCGTACCAGGGATAACGGTCCGGGGCGAGCAGTTTCCAGTAGGCGCGTCGCCTTGTCGGAAGCGGCCGGTTGGCCCACGCATCCAGACGTCGCCAGCCGCGAACGAAATCCGCAACCCTGTCGTTCAGCCAGGGATAGGCTTGCCGAACGAGAGACCGGCCGCGTGGTTGAACCTGCGTCATCACGCCATCTCCCCCTGTGGTGGCGAAAGCAAAACGTCGGCCGCCTTCTCGGCGATCATGTAGACCGCGCAGGCGAGGAAATAGCCGGGAATGCGGGGAAAGACCGACGCATCCACGATCCTCAACCCATCGACGCCATGCACCTTGAACCGGCTGTCCGTCACGCCGCCGCTGTCACGCGGCCCGATGGCGCAGGTCCCGCAGGCGTGGTGACCCCATGCGTTTTCGGCCACGTAGTTGCGCAGTGCTTCGTCGCTGTCGCGCCAGCGGCCGGGCTCTTCCTCTTCGGCAACGAGGTCGTCCATCCCTTCGGCAACTTTGCGCACGAAACGGACGCCCTTTACCATCGCATCGAGATCGCGACGGTAATCACCGCTGCCTTCGGCAAACGAATGGAACTGGATGTCCGGGTCTGTCCGCCAGTCCGAAGAACGCAGCCTCACTGTACCGGCTCGGTTTTCCGTATAGGCCTTCAGCACGACCCAGCTCAGATAGTCTTTCTTTCTGATCCGCTGCGAATAGCCTTTGTAGTAGCCGCGGAAATCACCCAGCAGCGAAAAGCAGTGGAGATCAGGCTCGTTCAGGCTGTCGCGCGATTTGAGCGCCATGGAAAACAACAGGCCGTTGCTTGTGTAGTTGCCAAGACGAAAGCGCCGCCACTTGCGGTATTCCGCGTCACGGATCGAATAGGCTGCGTTTTTAAGCGTCGCCCAGGGCTTGTTCATGCGGCTGACGACGCCGATCTCATATCGGTCCTGCAGATTGCGGCCAACGCCCGGCAGATCTTCGACGACGGCGATCTCGTGTCGAGCGAGATGAGCGGCATCGCCAATTCCCGACAGCATCAGGATCTTCGGCGATGCGAAAGCGCCGGCTG
This sequence comes from Neorhizobium sp. AL 9.2.2, assembly GCF_013317225.1. Taxonomy (NCBI): domain Bacteria; kingdom Pseudomonadati; phylum Pseudomonadota; class Alphaproteobacteria; order Hyphomicrobiales; family Rhizobiaceae; genus Neorhizobium; species Neorhizobium sp. AL 9.2.2. The sequence continues at coordinate 274,617 of NZ_JAALXU010000009.1, read as the reverse complement.
CGAGGATGACCTCTCGCCGCGCCTCAACGAAGAGTTCGTTGCCGTTCGCATCGATCGCGTGGACGCCCACGGCGCGCCTATCCTCAATCGCAATACGCGCCACCGCTGTTCTCAGCCGGATATCGAGCCTGTCGGGATACCTCGCCTTGACGTCGAGCAACCGTTCGCGCGGCCCATGCCGCACATGCCTGCGGGTGGAAAGGGGCGCGATGCGGATGCCGCTTGCGAAGGGGTTCCAGACCCGGTGCGCATTCGGATCGGTTTCCGCCGTCTCCCATTGCGTCCCGGAATGACCGAAGGCATCAGCTGCCGCGCGCACACAGCGCAGAAGCGAGCTCAACAGCAGGCGGTCGCGGATTGGTCTCAGCGGAAAAACCAGTTCCGTTTGCATCCAGCCCCACCAGCCGTGTCCGGTCGGATTGAGACCAGTGAGGAAGGAAAGCCAGCGCCAGAAAAAGATGCGGTAGCGGCAGCGTTCGATCCGTTCGAAATAGGTCTGCATATGCGGAGCCCGCCAGCTCTCGTCGCCTGTGAGGTCGCGGATATGGTTCCAGTCGCAGGCATTCGGTTTGACGATGATCATCGCATGATGGGCACTGCAGCCACCCAGCCCCTGTGCACGGGGATAGAGAATTCCGCCCTTTTCATCGCAGTACCGCCAGTCGCGTTTCTGCACGGCCGGATCCTCATAATGCCTGACATAGTAATCACGCGCCAAACCCTCGTGTTCGGACGCGAAGGCATGGAACGCCGGCACTTTATAAGCATCGGCCAGAGGCATATCGGGGTCGTCATTTGCAACCGCATCGCTGTAAGGCCGTTCGGCGAGCGGATCACCACCAGCTTCGATCACCAGAACGGTGCACCCCGCCTCCACAAGCCGCGCAGCCACGACCGCCCCACCCGCACCGGCGCCAATCACGATGTAGTCGTGGGTCGCTTCGCTCCCTGCCATGTCAAAGCTGCTTCAGAAATGAAATCAATGCGTCCTTGTCCGCCTGCGACAGATCCGAGCCGAAGGCATGTCCCGCATTGACGACGTAATCGGGGCACTTGCTGAGGGTCACGAGCCGATCGATCAGGCCGGTCTCGCGCACGACCGTCTCGGAATGGCTCCGCACCGCCGGGTCGGCGAGTTCCTGCGCGGAGCATTGCCCGCCCAGCTCTGCGAAGGCCGAAACCAGGCCGGGACCATTGGTGATCAGCCGCTTGTAAACGGGCCAGGCATCTTCGTCATGATCCGGCAAAAGCTTGGTATTGACCAGCGCATTGACCGGAAATCCCGACGGGAAGGGCCCGAGTGCAATCGATCCGTCATCCTTGAACGCCCAGGGCGCAATGCGGCTGAGCAAGCCGCTAAAGGGGCGGATCTGATCCGGCACGAAGCCTTTTGGGATGATCAGGCAGGAAGGGGCGCTGGTACGATAGATATAGCCTGGCACGGCCTCTTCGGTCGCTTTGTCCATCCGCCGCGTTTCCGGTGAAAGCATCTGCCGGATCGACGTGTCGAAGGCCGAAAGCCGGTTTTCGATACAGGGCATGTAGGGGTCTTTGGGATCCGCAGCCGGGCAGGCGCTGGGAGATCGTGGGTAGTTTCCGTTGCCGGAGTTCGCCTGCGTACCGGACGTCCCAACCGGCCCGCTTTCCGTATCCTTGCCATAACGCGGGTAGGAATAGGGGATTTCGTGCCCGACGGAATTGTTGAGGAGATAGGGCGCCGTCGACCAGAGGCTGATCAGCGAAGGCGGTCGCAAATAGCCGCGTCCGTTACCCGGTGATTGCATCGGCGTTGCTGCACCCGAAACCGGATGATGCACCGTCACTTCCTTCGGTGCAGGCAGGGTTTTGTATGTCGACGAGGTGAAGTTATCCCAGATATCGCCGGCCAGGCCATTGGTGGCGATGGCACTGCACGCATTAGTGCGCACCAGATCGATCGGCACCCTTCGTTCATTTGACAGATAGTTGTCGACGAGAAAGTCCGGTTTCTCGGCCTGCGCACGCATCAATTGTTTGAACTGCGCCGATTGTGCCCAGGCCCAGTAGCGGTCCCAGCATTCACGGTACTGCGGCCCCGCGCCGCCGCCCTCGCAGATGCCCTCGCCAACGCCGAATTCGGCCGGAGCCTTGGGTTGTTTGCTCGAATGGCACGCCGCGCAGTTTTCAGCGAAGACATCACGACCACGGGCTACCTGCTGCTGATCCAGCGCGGCCAGCAGCTCCTTTCCGCCCGGCGCGTCCTTGAGGAGATCGGAGCGACCGGTGACGAGAAAAAAGATCGCCATGTCGGCCGTCATCGTCTCGGTCGCCTGCCAATAGACGGAGTTCTTTTGTGCATCCGGAACGCGGATTGGCGATATCTTCTGGCCACCCAGGAAGGGGCGGAAGTGCAGAAGCCACTCTTCGCTGAACAGCCCGATGTTCAAGTAAACACGGTTGAGCGCCCCAAGCGTGCCGACGGAGTCAGACCCATCCTTCAGCACCCGCATCGAAGCAGACTTGCCATCCCGCTTGTTGAAGAAGGCATGCAGTGCCGCCGTCTGCGAGTAATCCTGAAACTGCTTGTTCGCCAGCTCGTCGCCGGTCAAATTTTCCCAGCCCGTACCGGATGCAATTCCAAGGCGCGCTACTGTCTCATAGACCGCATTCATCGTGCGAGGGTTGTTGATGTAATCGCTCGAAACGAGCGAGGTATCCAGCGAGCCCGGCGGATTGGTGTGGAACAGCTGGAAAAGGAAATTGCCTTCGTTGGAGGTCGGCTTATCGTCCTCGCCGCGCGGTTGCGTGTTCCAGAAGAAGATCCGGTCCACCCAGAAGTACTGCGCTCCCGGGTTCGAGGTGATCTGCGAAAACTGCGGCCTTTCCACATCCGCCGGCGGCGTGATCGGGTTCGGTCCGACATGGCAGAACGCGCAGGACATGCCGACGCGGTACGGACGCACCAGATCCTTGTCGTTGTAGTAGGAAGGGTCGTTATAGTAGCGGTCGGGGTCCCACTTTTTCGAGGCCTTCAAGTCGAAATCCGGGTTGGGAAACAGGCGCAGCCCCATGACGCCGGTCGGTTCCCCGTAATAGGAGCCGACCGGCAGGGTCACCTCCCGGGCTTCAAACTCAACCGGTTTACCCCGCGCACCCACTTCCACGCCTGGGTATCGCCTGTCCGCGTCCGGATTGCCGCCGAACGGATCGGGAGGCGTGTCAGTCCGGCGCTGGTCGAGCCACAATCCGAAGTGTTTCGGGTCCGGTCCCGTCGCCTCATCGAAGCCCGGCTCATTGACGAGCCCGAGATACCGAAAGCGATTGTCGCGGCCATAGGCCTGGCTCGGATGCGAGGAAACCGTCTTCAGAAGATCAAATGCTCCGATCGTGTTGCGCGCGGCAAAATCCCAGAAGCGATCATTGCCGCCGGTCCAGACAATCCAGGCATTCTGACCGCGGATTGCCGCCTGTCGGATCGCCTCGGGGTCAAGCCCCGTCGCGGCTGCAATCTGGCGGATTTCCTGCGGATACGCCCCTCCCTCAATCCCCTTGAGGAGACCCTTGTCCATCTCGGCGAAATAGGGCTCGGTTGCGGCTGGCAGACTGGAAACGTCGCGCCGCGCAAGCTTGGCCTCGTCCTCGACCTTGCCGAACTGATCGGATGGTGGCTGGATGAGTGACCAGACGACGAAGCCGGCCACGAACAAAAAGAGCACCACCAAAGCGGCAGCGGTCGTGACCAGCCAGAAGAGGAAACGCTTCGCTTTCTTGGTCCAACCGTGCATGCGTCCCCCTCCCCGGTTTCAAAGTGTCTTCAGATAGGCGAGCAAATTGTCCTTTTCGGCCTGCGGCAGGTCCGTGCCCCAGAGATGGCCGCCATTGCCGTTGCCCGGCAGGCTCGTGTCATAGAGAAACCCGCCCGTTTCCGGTTGCTCGGCGCTGACGAAACCCCCGTTCACCGTGTCGACGAGATCGGAGCCGCGATAAAACTGCTTCGGCCTCTGTTCCGGAGATTTGAGGAGATCGGCAAGCGTCGGAACGCTGCCATTGTGGAGATATGGCCCGCGCAACCACAGGCCCGCCATATCGACGGCCACGTAGCCTTCCGCCTTCTGGAAATGCGTGAACCCCCACCGGTAGCCAGTCTCGTAATCGGCATATCGGGACTTCGCCGCGGGGCTCCACATGTCGATGCGATGCCGATCCGTTCCGAGTTCGACAATCGGGATCGGAGATCGGTAGCGCGCACCGTTCGTGTCATGGCAGACGGCACACTGCGCCTGGTAGATTTCCTGCCCCGCATCGACGGCGGAGGCGTCAACCCGAAGGGGATCGTTCGTCTCACGACTACTCTTGAACGGCGAAGGCGGCGGCCGCTGCACCGAGGTGAAGGCGATCATCCGGTCGAGGTTTTCCTGCGTCCGCAGAAAGGTTTTGGAACTCATGCCATCGCCGATGGCGCCCGATACCGCGGTTTCGCGCACATCCGTCTGCAACCCGTCCCAATGGAGCGAGAAGGTGCGAATGTTCGTCGGGGCAAGCTCGTCCAGGTTCCACAGCGGCATCATGTCGGAATTGCCGATCGTGCCGTCGTCCGGGAGCTCGAGGTTCTGGAATTTGACGGGGTTGAAAGGATCGATGCGGCCCGGGCCCCAGTCGGGTCGAGTGTCCTGCCAAGCGAACCGCCGTGCCTGATCCTGAAATGCCTTGCGGGTTGCCGGGATCAGAACGAAACGGTAGAGCAACCTCTCATAAAGCGGCATGTCGTAGATCGTGGTGATTTCCCGCATCACCCGGTCCGCGGTGAAGCGGGCATCGGCACCGACCTTGATCAGGAAGCGGATATAGGCCTGCGGATCAACGCGCGTTCCGGCACCGGCCGAGACCAGCACGCGAGGCTCATCGGGTTTCAGCCGGTAGCTGCCCTGATGGCAGAAGGCACAGTTGGGCGAGACGCGATCGATGACACCCAGTGTCGTCACCGAAAAGCCGATCGGCACCTTGTCTCCGGCACGCCAGTACATGCCGAAGGCACCGTAGCCATCCTTGCCGTTCGGCACATGCTCCGGAAAGATCTGCGGCAGCACGCGCCAGATCCAGTAGGGCAGGCCCTGAACCTCTTCATTGCCGATCGAGCCGTGATTGAAAAGCCGGGCGAGATCCTCCGTACGAGGGGCGGCAACCGGGCGGAAAAGAAGAAGATAAACGGAAAGCGCACCCGCCACGACGACGACCAGCAGCGCCAGAAGCCCTTTCCAGAACAGCCGGTTTTTGCGCACACTCATGGGCGGCCCCCGTCGGCGAGTTCCTGTTCAAGGCGGCTGATGTTGAGGAGGCAGATCAGCGTCGGGATCGCCACCGAACCATCGAGAAGGACACCGGTGATATAGCCGATCGGCTGGTCGAACACCGTCACGGCAAGCAGGAAGAACACGACGCCGGCTGTGCGCGATGGAAAGACCTGCAGCCAGGCAAATAGCCGGTAGCGGTCGATATCGATCGACGCGGGAATATAGAAAACGGAGAGAATACCTAGCAGGAGGCCCGCGAACTGCGCCCAGATCACCTGGTTGACGACGATGCCGAACAGGGAAAGCAGCCATTCCGGGCAGAAGATCAGCGGCAGCACGAAACACAGGTTCAGGATCACGCCGATCCATACGACGATGGCGTGACGGGCCTTCCAGGTGCTGAGCGAGCGGGTCCTGATCATAGCGTCTTCATGTATTCGACGAGGGCATCCTTATCGGCTCCGGAAAGCTCCGTGCCGTAAGCTTTGCCCTCGTGTCCGCGGTTGGAATTACCGGTTTTTGAGGTGTCATAGAGAAACAGCTGATCGCCCGGTGCCGCATCGTCGGATCGATATCCGACCCGTGCCAGGTCGAGCACCTCGCTGCCGCGATACCACCGGGCCGGCCGCTGCGACGAGGGTTCGAGCAGATCCCGCAGCGTCGGTACGGACCCATTGTGCAGATAGGGTGAGCGGGCCCAGATCCCGTCGAGGGGATGGTTCGCATAGCCGTTGGTCTTGTGGAACCGCTTGAAACGCCACGGATAGCCCGCATAGAGCTGGTTCTGTGCGGCCGCAAAATCCGGTGTGTAGGAGGCCCAGCGGCCGCGATCCGTCGCGATATCGGCCAGTGCGACCGTCTGGCCGAGCCGCTTGAAATGATCGGTATTGTAGGAATAGGTTCCGCCTGTCTTCATGCCATGGCAACCGGCGCAGGTATCCGAGAACACCTCCCTGCCGCGCTCGGCAGCGTCGACATCTACCTTTGCCGGAAACTGTGGCGCGGGAAGATCCCACATCCATTGTTCGATGCGGCGGATCGACGATCGATCCACCGTTACCGGTGTCACACCTGCGCCGAGTGCTGCGCTCAGGTTGCGCTCGGCAACCGAATTGTTATTGCCGTCCCAGTGAAGGTTCATTCCCTCCCGCGGCCGTTGCTGCCAGATCGACGGATAATCGGAGCTTCCGTTCAGCGCTGCATCACTGATCGATGCAGCGTCCATCGGAAAGTTGAACTGCAGGCTTTTGTAGGGGTTGAATGTATCGACCCGCCCGGGCCCCCATTTCTCCTGCCGCGCAACAAATGTCAGCCGTTTGCCGAGATCTGCGAATGCCGCCTGGAGGCGCGGAAAGATGACATAGCGATACACCACCCGCTCGAACGCATTGAGATGACCGCCGACTTCTGGACTGTTGATCGCGGCGATCAGCCGGTCGGCGGTAAACCCGGGATCCGACCCGAGGTCGATGAAGAAGAGAATGAATTCCTGAAGCCGCAAATTGTTTGAAGGTGCACCGTAGACCAGATGCCGCTCCGTCTGGTTCGGAAGCGTGTAGGTTCCGACATGACAAACCGAGCAGTTCAGCCAGACGCGATCGACTCCGGACACGATACGCCTGGAGACGCCGATCGGCAGGTCGTCGCCCGGCTCCTCGTAAAGCATGCCGAAATGACCCCATCCGGCCGGCCCAAGCTTGTCAGCATACATCACCGGCAGCGCCTTGAAGACCCAGTAGGGTGGCCCGGTCGATGCCTCGCTGCCAATCGAGCCGTAGAGGAAATGATCTTCCTGGTTTCGGAACGCGACGACATACTGGTTGACGAAAACGAGCCAGTAGACGATCGCTGCGAGCACAAGCACTGCGATCACCACGACGATTTTCCGCTTGCGCCCGAGGACGATCTCGACCGGGGTCAGCGGATCGTTGAGATCACTCATGGCTCCGCCTCCACCGCCTGAGGTGGTGTCGCCACAACGCTTCCCGCAAAGGCCGGCGGCGTAAACACCGACATGACCTCGTCGATCATGTGCTGATGCCGGGCCTCAAACGTTGCCCCGGGATACCGTTTTACCTCGTAGCAGCCGAGAGGGTTCTCCAGATCATTGAGAAGACACTTGTTGCAATAGGTGCACTCGCGGCCTTTGTCCGGGCCATTCTGGGTCTTGAGGATCTTCGGCAAATCATTGTTGGCAATCAACGGTCTTGCCATGCTGACGGCATCGCAGGCGCCGCTGCGGATCGCCTCGCCGATCACATCGGCATGCTGAAAACCGCCCGTACAGAGAACCTTGACGCTTTGATCGATGCCCCGGACCGCTTCCGTGACAGCGCGGGCATAATCGAGGTTGATGCCTTCGATGACTTTCCCCCGCCGGAAACGCCACCAGGCCACAAATGCAGGTCCCAGGACCGGATTCGAAAAGATCGAATAGTTGAAACGCGCCCTTGTGCCTTGCGAAAGCATGCCGTCATACCAGCGCCGCAGGTCGTTCAGGGGCAGATCACCCGGCGGGTTGCGGGGGTGCGGGAAGGTCGACCCGCTGGAAATATGGAAGGCATCGACACCCTTGCCGCCATCCAGGAGGAGGGTACAGATCTTGACCGTCTCGTCGAGCGTATTGCCCTTCCTGATCCAGGGATAGAGCCAGTCGTTGTGATCGACCCCGTTGATCTTCATCTGCAGGTGAAAGTCCTGACCGACCTCGCGGCGAATGGCGCGAACGATCTCCAGAACGAACCGCGCCCGCCCTTCCCAGTCGCCGCCATATTCGTCGGTGCGGTCATTGATGCCGCTGCTGAGAAACTGCGTGATGAGATAGCCGTTGGCGCCATGCAGCTCGACACCGTCGAGACCGGCCTCTTTGGCCCGGCGCGCGCCCTGGGCAAACTGCTCGACGACAGTGCGAATATCCTCCCTGCTCATCGCTTCGGCGAGCAGGCCGTGAAAGTAATCGCTTTTGTTCGTTGAGCTCAGTCCCCTTTTGTAGAGGTTTTCAGCACCGCCCATGTCCTGCTGGCGGCCCGAATGACTGAGCTGCATCAAGAACCGACAGTTGTGAGCGTGCACCCGGTCGCCGATCGCCCTCCAGAACGGGATCTTGTCATCATCATCGATCATCGCGTAGCGCACGAGGATTCTCCCACGCACGGAGACCGGCGTGAAGGACGAGATGATACAGCCGACCCCGCCGCGGGCGAATTTCTCCTCCCAATTCAGACGCGCAGATCCGCCGTGACCGTTGTAATCGTCGAACTGCCCCGAGACATTCGATCGGAAAAGACGGTTTTTCACCGTCAAAGAGCGGAATTTCAGCTCCTGGAAAATCTGTCTGGAATTGTCTTCGTGAGTGTACTGCTGATCGTCATGCATCATCGTTCGCCCGCTGAGTTAAGTGGACGCCAAATTCAAAGGTCAGAATTTTTGGATGCTATGCGTAAAATGCTTGTGACTGATGATCACGTTATTGCAATTTTATCGAGCTTGCAACGGGAATATGCAACCCCGAAACTGGCTTCAATTCTCGAAGGTGAACTGTCGGGAGCGATCTTCTAACGACGGTTTTTCGAACGTGAGGCAAGCACGTTTCGGATGGAAAAGCTGGAATGGATCCGCAAAACCCCGGGAAGTGCCGACAGGATTTCCTTGTGGATGCGCTCGAACGCGCCGGCGCTCGCAACTTCCACCCTCAGGATATAATCCGAGCCACCGGTCATCAGGAAGCATTCCTGAATTTCCGGATGTTTCCTCACAGCAGCTTCGAACCGGTTGAGGTAATCCTCGGTCTGCCGCTCCAGCGTGATGTTAATAATCACGGCGATGGCGCTCTCGATCTGGCCATTGTCGATCAGCGCCGTATACCCGCGGATGACGCCGGCTTCTTCCAGGAGCTTGACGCGCCTGAGACACGCGGAGGCAGACAACCCGACTTCCGCGGCCAGTGCCGCGTTGCTGATCCGCCCGTTCAGACGAAGGAGCCGGAGAAGGTTGCGGTCGATCGCATCTATCGCTTCCATGCATATTCTTTCAAAACACGACAGAATTCACCAGAATATCGGTATTCGTCGCACATCCTGTCATCAAATAAGCACCAAACTCACCGAATATTCAAATAATCTGCTCTCACAGGGAGGGCAGCAGCATGGATATTTCGTCCTCGTTTGGTGACGCCGAAGTACAGTTCGTTGCCGAGGGTGCATCGGGATACCTGACAATCGATCTGGGTGCCCTCCGGCGCAACTACGAAACGCTCGTCGCCATGCTTCGACCGGCACGCTGCGCAGCGGTCGTGAAGGCTAATGCCTATGGACTTGGTGCAACGGTCGTATCAAGAACGCTCGGCGATGCCGGATGCCAGGACTTTTTCGTGGCCCAGTTCGTCGAGGCCATCAGGCTCAAGGATACTCTCCCTGCCGATGCACGTCTCTATGTCTTGAACGGACTGCAGCCCGGAAACGAAGAGCGCTGCGCTGCCGACGGCATCATCCCTGTCCTGAACTCTTTGCCTCAGTTGCGCCGCTGGTCTGAGCTCGCCCGTCAGGTTGGCCGATCGCTCCCCGCAGTTTTGCAGGTCGACAGCGGCATGTCCCGTCTCGGTTTGTCGCCGGAAGAATGCAGCATCCTGTCCCGGGAAATGAACGAGCATGCCGGCTTGGAATTCCAGTTCGTCATGAGCCATCTCGCATGCGCCGACGAAGGCGGACACCTTATGAACGGCGAGCAGCTGGCGGAATTTGAAAGACTTTCTGGTCTGTTTCCGGGAATTCGGATTTGCCTCGCCAATTCCGGTGGCATCTTTCTAGGAGGCGATTTCCACCACACGCTGGCGCGGCCCGGCATTGCGCTTTACGGCGGCAACCCGACCGTCGGAGCTCCAAACCCGATGGAGCCGGTCGTCAGACTCGATGTCGCCGTGGTCCAGACACGTACCGTGCCGACCGGAACCCGGATCGGCTATGGCGGATCGCATATTGCTGACCGAGAGATGCATCTGGCAACGATCGCAGCCGGTTATGCGGACGGCCTGCCCCGTGCCCTCAGCGGCACGGGTGCAGTGTATCACGCTGGCGTACGACTGCCGATCGTCGGGCGGGTTTCCATGGACAGCATCATCATCGATGTCAGCGCGCTGCCAAAGGATACTTTGACACTCGGCAGTCTCGTCGAGGTGGTCGGGGAACACCAGACGCTGGAAGCGATTGCCGAGGCCGCCGGAACGATATCCTATGAGATACTCACGGGCCTAGGGCACCGTTACCAAAGACTATACCGCCAAGTTCAGCTGCAAGACGTCTAGGGGAATGCCATGAAAGTCATCGTACTCGGCGCCGGCGTCATCGGCACGACCACCGCCTATCAACTGGCCAAGGCCGGCCACGAGGTCGTCGTTGTTGATCGCCAGACAGGCCCTGCGCTCGAAACAAGTTTCGCCAATGCCGGCGAAGTCTCGTTCGGTTACTGCTCTCCCTGGGCGGCACCGGGCATTCCGCGAAAGGCACTCAAGTGGATCTTCATGGAGCACGCGCCGCTGATCCTGCGCCCGAAACTTGATCGCGCCATGCTGTCGTGGATGTTCAAGATGCTGTCGAACTGCACCTCGGAGCGCTACGCGATCAACAAAAGCCGGATGCTGCGACTTTCCGATTACAGCCGGATCTGCCTTGCAGATGTCCGGGATGAAACCGGGATCGATTACGACGCGCGCATGCAGGGAACGCTGCAGCTGTTTCGCACACAGCAGCAGCTCGACGCCTCCGCAAAGGACGTCAAGGCGCTCGCGGCCGATGGCATTCCCTATGAAGTGCTCGATCCCGAAGGCTGTATCCGGGTAGAACCGGCGCTCGCCCATGTGCGCGAAAAGATCGTCGGCGGACTTCTGACGCCCAAAGACGAGACCGGCGACTGCTTCAAGTTCACCAATCTTCTCGCCGCCAAGGCCGAAGCGCTCGGCGTCCGGTTTGCCTATGGTACGACCATCAAACGGCTCGATGTCGAAGGCGGTAAGGTCAGGGGTGTCGTGACGGACCGCGAAACGCTACGCGGTGATGCGGTCGTGGTTGCTCTCGGCAGCTACTCGCCACTGATCGTGAAAGACCACGGCATCGATCTGCCGGTCTATCCGGTCAAGGGCTATTCCCTGACCATCCCGATCAAGGATGCCAGCCGCGCGCCGGAATCGACGATCATGGACGAGACCTACAAGATCGCCATCACGCGGCTGGGCGACCGCATCCGGGTGGGCGGCATGGCCGAAATTTCCGGCTATACGAACGATCTCGGTGCGCCGCGCAGGCGTACGCTCGAACATTCCGTGACCGACCTTTTCCCCGGCGGCGATATCACCAAGGCGTCGTTCTGGTCGGGTCTTCGCCCGATGACTCCGGATGGCACGCCGGTGATCGGAGCAACTAAGATCAGTGGTCTCTACCTCAATACCGGGCACGGAACGCTGGGCTGGACGATGAGCTGTGGCTCGGCGAGGGTGATCAGCGATCTCGTCAGCGGCAAAACGCCCGACATCGATGCAACCGACCTTGCCTATGCGCGATACGCGCGCCGCTGATCGGCGTCGCACGCAAACGCGGAGCCGAGAGCAAGTTCAGGAAAGGCGCTTGTCCGCGAATTCGCTTCTGACGATGCCGTGCCGCTGCAGCTTGTCGTAGAAAGTCTTGCGGGGAATGCCGAGCGCCGCAATCGTCTGCTGCACATCGCCATCGCACGCCGTCAGCGTTTCACGAATGATCTCGGCTTCGTATCGCTCCAGCCGCTGGGGCAGCGAACCCGTTTCCGGATCGGCTGATTGCTGAGCGGGAGAGCTTGTCGGATCGAGCCCCAGAACCACACGCTCGGCAAAATGGGACAACTCGCGGACGTTGCCGGGCCAGTGATGGTCGCGCAGGTATTGGCCGATTGTTGGCGTGATCGAGGGCGCTTCCCGATCGAAGCGGGTTGCGGCACGATCTGCGAAATAGCTGAACAACAGGGGAATATCGTCCCGCCGCTCCCGCAGGGGCGGAATGGCGATCGTAACGACGTTCAACCGGAAATAGAGGTCCTCCCGAAACGTCTCGCGCTGAGCCTGATCGCCCAGATCCACCTTGGACGCGGCGATGATCCGCAGATCCACGGGACGCACTTCGTTTGTCCCGAGCGGCATCACCTCGCGCATCTCCAGCACGCGCAGCATCTGCACCTGCGCAGACATCGGCATGCTCTCGATCTCATCGAGAAAAAGCGTGCCGCCGCTCGAGTGCTCGATGCGACCGATGCGCTTTTTCTGCGCGCCGGTGAAGGCGCCCGGTTCGTGACCGAACAGCTCGCTTTCGATCACCTGCTGCGGCAAGGCGCCGCAATTGAGCGCCACGAAGTTCCCGGCTGCACGGCGGCTCCATCCATGCAGAAGACCGGCAACGATTTCCTTGCCGCTTCCGGTCTCGCCGGTGACGAGGACATCGATATCGGTATCGGCGATCTGGCGAAGCATGTTGCGTAGCCGCTGCATGACCGGTGTCTGGCCGATCAACGGGGATTCCTGGCTGGAACTTTGAGCCGCTGCGCGCAGCCGGCGGTTTTCCAGTGTCAGACGTCGCTTTTCAGCAGCGCGCCGGACGCATTGCACAAGCCTGTCCGTCGCAAACGGCTTGGCAAGGAAGTCGTAGACGCCGCTTTGGATGGCCTTCACAGCCATTGGAATATCGCCGTGGCCGGTCATCAGAATGACCGGCAGCTCTTCGTCCAGACTGCGGAGGCGGTCGTAAAGTTCGAGACCATCGAGCCCCGGCATGCGGATGTCGGAGACGACGATGCCCGGGAAGTCGGCGGAAATTTTAGACAGGGCGTCCGTGGCCGAGGTGAACGCGATCGGCTCGAAACCGGCAAGCTCCAGCGTCTGGCCTGTGGCGCGCAGGAGATCGGCGTCGTCGTCTATCAGAATGACCGGCACCGCGCCCATGTCAGGCTCTGTCATGATCGTTTTCCTCATCAGCTCTCACGAGCGATATTGTAAAGCAGGTCCGTCCATCGCGGCTCTCGACCTCGATGCGCCCGCCGTAATCGGTGACGATGTCTTTGGAGATGACGAGGCCGAGCCCCAGCCCTTTTTCCTTCGACGAGTTGAAGGGCTCGAACAGGGCCTCGAGAATCTGCGGCGCGATGCCGGGACCGTTATCGCAGACATGCACCAGCACCCGATCGGGAGACACATCCGTCGTCACCTGGATCAACGCATCCGGCCGGCCCTCAACAGCCTCCAGCGCATTCTGGAACAGATTGATAAACACCTGTTCCAGCCGCAACCGGCTCCCCATCACGACCAGCCCGCTTTGCGGCGGCATGATCTTCAGCGTATCCATTCGTCCCGTGAAGCGGCTGCGAACCAGCATTGTCGCACCGTCGAAGACTTCCTGCAGCAGGACCGGTTCCGGAGCCGGTCGACCTTTGCGCGCAAGTGCCTTCAGATCATCCGTAATCGCACCGATCCGTTCCGTGAGAGACGCGATGTGATCCAGATTTTCGACCGCAATCTCGGCCCTGCCCCGTTCGAGCAGTACCTTGGAATTGTCCGCATAGGCGCGGATCGTTGCGACAGGCTGGTTGATCTCGTGGGCGACACCGGCTGCAACCTGGCCGAGGATGGCAAGCCTGTTGGCCTGCACCAGATCCTGCTGGACGGACTGCAGCCGGCTCTCGGTCTGCTTGTGATCCATGATCTCCGCCTCCAGCCTGTCACGCGCCAGACTGAGGTCGATCGTGCGCGCCGCAACCCGATTTTCGAGATCTTCCCGCGCAAGCCTCTGCTGGGCAATCGCCATTTCGGTCACTTGCCGACGTCGCAGCAGGAACGCTGCCAGCGCCAATAGTGTCGTTACGACCAGGATCGCCATCAGCCGTGTTTCGCGAAGCGCATCCGACATCGCCTTGGAAATTGGCAGAAGATATTCGAAGCGCCAGGGGGTCGACGGGATCGGGGTCGTGATCTCCAGGAAGTCTTCTGCTCCCGCGCCTCCCGGAAGAATAGCCTGCAGCGTCCGCGCGTTGTCTCCGACCGGCTGCTGACCGATGAATGGCAGGGGAAGAAGCGGCGCATCGCCGAATTGCAGACTTTGGCGAATGGCGCCGAGATCGTCCGGATCCAGCGGCTGGGTCGTCATGAACCGCCAGGATGGGAGGCTGGTGATCAGTACGACGTTGCTGGAATCAACAACAAACGAAGGGCGCTGCGAGTTGCGCCAGTCCGCTTCCAGCTGATCGAACTCCATCTTTGCAACGACCACCCCGAGCGGCGCTTCGGCCGGACCGACGCGTTGCGAGATGTAGAGACCGGGCCGTTTGCTGACGCTGCCGAGTGCGAAATGTTCAGCCGCCCCCTCCTGCATCGCCCGCGTGAAATAGGCACGGAACGTATAGTCGTTGCCGACGAAGCTTGTTGGCTCCCGCCAATTGCTCGACGAGATCGCAATCCCGTCCGGGCCAACGACATAGATCACGCTGGCATTGGTCTTGACAACCAGGTCTTCGAGTTTGGCATCCAGTGCCTCTCTCTTCGCGATAGCCGCATCGGCGCTCAGGTCGACCAAAGCGTCGCGGACCTCGCGGTCACCGGCCAGAAGCAACGGTAGCGCCCGCGGTCGCTCGAGCACGGCCTGCAGAAGAGCAACCTTCAAGTCCGCATCCGTTCGAGCCTGCGCTTTAAGTCGCGTTAAAGCTGATGCGCGGCCGTAGCGCTCGACCGCAAACCCTGCGGCGACCACGATGCTGATCGCAGCGACGCCAAACACGATCCAGGCCAGCCGAAACTTCCGAACCAGGTGCTCAGCAGGGTGAGGATCGTTTGTGTAGGACATCGCCCCTATGAGCATAATTTCGCACAAACATCAAGGACGAGTGCGGTACTCCGCACAAATCGCTTTACCCGACACCTGGTTAAGATAACGCCGTCAAGATAATTCAATAACTTAGTCGATCCGTGCGGATCTGGCACGTCCCTTGCTCGCCTCAAGTTCGATTCTAAGAACATGCCCCGGGTGGGAACCTTGAGCGGGGCGACTGGAGGACTTTATGGATATCTCGACACCCGCTGCCGGCAAGCCGGCGGCACTGCCATTCTATCGCCACCTGTATTTCCAGGTTATCGTCGCGATCATCGCGGGCATGCTGATCGGCCACTTCTGGCCTGAATTCGGCGCCAGCCTGAAGCCGCTTGGCGACGCCTTCATCCGGCTGGTCAAGATGATCATCGCTCCCGTGATCTTCCTCACCGTGGCAACCGGCATCGCCGGCATGTCCGACCTGAAGAAGGTTGGCCGGGTCGCCGGCAAGGCGATGCTCTACTTCCTGACCTTCTCGACGCTCGCACTGATCGTCGGCCTGATTGTCGGCAACCTGCTGCATCCGGGTGCCGGAATGAACATCGATCCGTCCACGCTGGACGGCAAGGCTGTGGCGACCTACGCAACCAAGGCGCATGAGACGACGATCACCGGCTTCCTGATGAACATCATCCCGGAAACCATCGTTGGCGCGTTTGCCCAGGGTGACATTCTTCAGGTCCTGTTCTTCTCGGTCCTGTTCGGTATCTCGCTCGGCATGGTCGGCGAAAAGGGCAAGCCGGTCACGGACTTCCTGATCTCGCTCACCGCTCCGATCTTCCGTCTTGTTGCGATCCTGATGAAGGCCGCTCCGATCGGCGCCTTCGGCGCGATGGCATTTACCATCGGCAAATACGGCATCGGCTCGGTCGCCAACCTCGCCTACCTGATCCTGACATTCTACATCACCGCACTTCTGTTCGTGATCGTGGTGTTGGGCGCCGTGGCGAAGTATAACGGCTTCTCGATCTTCTCGCTGATCCGCTACATCAAAGAGGAACTGCTGCTCGTTCTCGGCACCTCGTCGTCGGAAGCAGCGCTTCCCGGCCTGATGCAGAAGATGGAACGTGCAGGCTGCAAGCGCTCGGTTGTCGGCCTGGTCATCCCGACCGGTTACTCGTTCAACCTCGACGGCACCAACATCTACATGACGCTGGCAGCACTCTTCATCGCTCAGGCGACCGGCATTGACCTGTCGCTTGGTGATCAGATCCTGCTTCTGCTCGTGGCTATGCTGAGTTCCAAGGGTGCCGCCGGCATCACCGGTGCAGGCTTCATCACGCTGGCTGCAACGCTATCGGTTGTTCCCTCCGTCCCGGTCGCCGGCATGGCGCTCATCCTCGGCATCGACCGCTTTATGTCGGAGTGCCGCGCCCTGACCAACCTCGTCGGCAACGCGGTTGCGACCATTGTCGTCGCACGCTGGGAAAACGAGCTGGACAAGGACATGCTGGACAAGGCGATGGCCGGTGAGCTGACCGGCGATCCGGTAGCCCCGGTCCTGCAGCCGGCGGAATAAGATACGCTCCCAAGCGTCAAAAGGGCGGTACCTTTCTAAGGTGCCGCCCTTTTGATATGTGGCCTAACCCAGGAGCGCTGCTGCCTCCCGTAGAGCCACGCCGCTGATACCGGTCTGCAGCATTGCCTTGACCAGAGCCGAGATCGCATCGGCCGCGCTGGCAATCGACATCCCGCCGTCGCGGATGTTCGATATGCAGTTGCGTCGGGAATCGGGCGTGCCTGACCTCGGTTCGTAGGTGACATAGGCGCCGAGACTGTCGGCTGCCGAAAGCCCCGGTCGCTCCCCGATCAGAATGATCGATAGCTTGGCACCCAGTGCCTCGCCGACCGGGTCGGCCAGCGCAACCCGCGCATTTTCAGCCAGAACGATCGGCGCCAGGGAAAGATTCAATTCCTTCAAGCGTGTTTGAAGCGCCTCGATCAGCGGCGTTGCGTTGATTTCCACCGCATTGGACGACAATCCATCGGCGACAACGATGACCCCATCGAAATTGTCGCCGCTTTCGGGTCTCACCGAACGAAGCAAATCGACAGACGGTCCGGAAAGTTGCCGGCCAAGATCCGGGCGACGGACGTATGTTCCGCGATCTTCCGCAAGGCTTGTGACCTCGATTGCGCCAAGGCCCATCGACTTCAGACGCTGCGAAAGGCCATGGCGATCCATCCCGCTCCACACCGCCTCGCGAGCCCGTGCGTGATCCATCAGGAACGCGAGTTGCACCTTTGTCGGCTGACCGGCGCCGAAGCGTCCGAGCGATACCCGGGCCGCGGTCATCGACCTGAGATCGAGGCTGCGCTTTTCGGCGTCTTCCACCGGGACAGGCTGATCGCGATCCGTCATGCCGAGGCTCCAAGAAGAGCAAGCTCGGACAGGTGCCGGGTCAGCCGCACCGGATCGTCCTTCAAATAGCCTGCCGGATCGGTGAGCCCCATCTCGTTCAACCATGCTTCGAATTCCGGTGCAGGCGGGCGTTTTAGAGTCTCGCGGCAGTAAACGGCGTCGTGGTGCGACAGAGTCTGGTAATTGAGCATGATATCGTCAGCGCCTGGCACGGTGATGACGAAGTTCACATTGGCGGCACAGAGAAGCGTCAGGAGCGTATCCATGTCCTCCTGATCGGCATCCGCATGGTTTGTGTAGCAGACGTCGACCCCCATCGGCAGACCCATGAGCTTGCCGCAGAAGTGGTCCTCCAACCCGGCGCGGATGATCTGCTTGCCGTTGAAGAGATATTCGGGGCCGATAAAGCCGACGACCGTGTTGACCAGAAGCGGATCGAACGCCCGAGCAACCGCATAGGCGCGCACTTCCATCGTCTGCTGATCCACACCGAAATGCGCATCGGCGGAAAGCGCCGCACCCTGTCCGGTTTCGAAATACATCAGGTTCGCATCGACAGGGCCGCGTTTGAGAGCCCGCGCCGCGTCATGGGCTTCCTTTAGGATCGCCAGATTGACACCGAAACCTTCGTTTGCCTTTTGCGAGCCGGCGATCGACTGGAACACCAGATCGACAGGAGCCTGTTGCTCGATTGCCCGGATGGCCGTCGTGACATGGCCGAGGCAGCAGGTCTGGGTAGGGATCGACAAACGGGAGCGCAACTCATCCAGCAGGGAGACGATCCGGACGTAATCCTCGATGCTATCGGTTGCAGGATTGACGCCGATCACCGCATCGCCCGACCCCATCAATAGACCGTCGACGGCGGACGCTGCGATGCCGCGCGAGTCATCCGTTGGATGATTGGGCTGGTTGCGGGTCGAAAGCCGGCCCGAAAGACCGATCGTCGAGCGAAAGCGTGTCACGACCTCGCGTTTGGCCGCGACCGAGATGAGGTCCTGAACACGCATGATCTTGGAGACCGCTGCCACCATTTCAGGCGTCAGGCCGAACGTGATTGCCTCCAGCTGACGCTGCCCCGTCTCGGGCTTCAACAGCCATTCGCGGAACTCGCCGACCGTCAGCGACGAGATCGGTGCGAATGCCGAAAGGTCGTGCTGGTCGGCAATCAGTTGCGAGACCTCGTCGGTCTCGGCCGCGATCAGCTCCTCGGCGAGGAATGCCTTAAGCGGCAGGTCTGCGAGTGTGATCTGCGCCGCAAGCCGCTCTACCGGACCCTCTGCCGCCACCCCCGCAAGCTGGTCACCAGACCGCTCGGGCGTCGCCTTGGCCAAGAGATCCTTCAGATCACGGAAACGAAAGACCGTCTGCTCGATCGTGGTCTGGTAGGGCATCAGGCGATTTACCGGCTCAGAGGAACATCACGTCCATCATCACGCCAGGCTCCGACCGATGCAAGCGGCAAGCGTCATGAAATGAGATCGGCGAGCGCTTTGTGGCCGGCAAGCGCTGTTTCCAGTTCTGGAATCGTGTGATTGCCTTCCCGGAACAGGTTGATCATGACCGCAGCCGCGATACTGACGTCCGGATCGCTCCTCTCGAGATGATACTTCGCTCGCCAATTCTCGAGTACGATATCGAGGACTTCAAGTTCCGTGGGGCCGAAGGTCTTTTCCATAAATGCGGGCATGACAAACTCAAACTTCTCAGTGACGGCCATCATTTGGTCGATGCGATGCAAGCTTCAAGAGGCGGGTCATCACTTTCTTACAAATGAGATAAGTTCCAGGTCCCTGCGGAAAAACCTCTGCAACCGCAAGAAGTTAGTTGCAACGCACAATCCTCGCGGTCACGAGCAACGCACCATCGACAGCGCCGACAGCCCTTTCACTCGTTGCTGCAATGCACAGATCTGACTGTCACGACTTTCAGGAACACAACCTCAGTCAAGATCGCAACAGAAACGAAGCTAGACGCAGAAAGTGCCATTGCGGCGACAACAAGCGTCGCAAGGTCGAGACAACTCGCCAGCTAGCACAGCACGTAGGGAGAGCATCAGCAACGAGGTTGGCGAACGTCGGGGGATACAAGACGAACGAACTCAAAGTGCACGGCAGGGCAATGTCCCGCCATTGAGCGATGCGAGAGATGGAGGCGACGGACGTTGCCGTGTGGATACCAGTCACCGACGCACAGAAGCCCGGGCTCGATCACCCGGACTTCGATTGCAGCACCTTATTAGCAATGGGACCATGGTGAGACATGACGTCTTCATACCCGCACCGAAGGTCAGCGCGGGAAGGAGGTTGCAACCGCCTCCACCAAAGCTTTTTATTCGACGGGAACAGCCGCCCCGTCGTCAGGCCTGCGGTAAAATGTCCTGAGCGTGCGTTCATCCTTGCTGGTGACCTGAAGCCAGGCACCCGGAATCTCCGTCAGTTCACGCAGAACGATCGAATGCTCGATGCCGAACAGCCGCGAAAAGCTGCGGCTGTCCTTGGCAACATCGAGATCGAGGGCAATGATCATCCCCGCCTGAATGCCGCTGAGGCGGGGATCCTGCTGTTGCAGCCTGGCAGTGAGCGCCATAAACCGGTCTGGATCCGGCGGGTTTCCCGTCACGCCGCCTCGCGACGGCGAACGGAGACCATCACCGATTTGGATGTGGGCGTATCGCTCTCTTCGCCCGCGCTTCCGATCGGTACGAGAACATTCAGTTCGGGATAATAGCCGGCGATGCTGCCCCGCGGAATGTCGTAGGGAACAAGGCGGAAATCAGATGCAACGCGGGCGATGCCGTCAGTGTACTCGCAGACGACGTCGACGCGTTCCCCAGCCTTTGCGGACAGCGCCTTCACGTCCTCGGGGTGCATGAAGATGACCTGTCTTTCGCCGTAAACGCCACGATAGCGATCGTCGAGACCGTAGACCGTCGTGTTGTACTGGTCATGCGAGCGGAACGTCTGCAGCGCAAAGTGATCGTGGCGCTTGAGGGCGGCCTGATTGACGGTCTCGGACGGCAGGGCGATATCGGAGAAGGATGCCTTGCCCGTCGGCGTGACCCACTCGCGATGGGCAGCCGTGTTGCGCAGGTGGAAGCCACGAGGCTTGCGCAGACGCGCGTTGAAATCCTCAAAGCCCGGAATGGTCGCCTCGATATGCTTGCGGATCAGGTCGTAATCGTCGGCCAGAGCCGCCCAGTTGATCATGTCCGAGCCGACGGTGGACGCGGCCATGCCGGCAACGATCGCGACTTCTGAGAGAAGATGCGGCGAGGCAGGCCTGTTGATGCCGGCCGAGCCATGCACCATGCTCATCGAATCCTCGACGCTGACGAGCTGCGAATTGCCGGCAGAGTTAAGATCGATCTCGGTGCGGCCAAGGCAGGGCAGGATGAACGAGACATCGCCCGGCATCAGATGAGAATGGTTGGGCTTGGTTGCGACATGCACGGTGAGTTTGAGCTTGCGAAGCGCCTGCTCGACCAATGCGCTATCGGGCGTGGCGCGGGCAAAATTGCCGCCGAGCCCAATGAACGCCTGCGCGGAACCATCCAGCATCGCGCCGATTGCGGCGATCACGTTATGACCATTGGCGCGCGGCACCGCGAACCCGAATTCTTTCTCGAGCGCGTCGAGGAAGGCAGCCGGAGGCTTTTCGTTGATACCGACCGTCCGGTCGCCCTGAACATTGGAATGACCGCGCACAGGGCACAGTCCGGCTCCCGGCTTGCCGACATTGCCGCGCAGGAACATGAAGTTCGAGATTTCGCGAATGGTCGCGACCGAGTGCAGATGCTGGGTGATACCCATGGCCCAGGTGCAGATGACGCGCTCTGCATGCATGTAGACGTCTGCAGCGCGTTCGATCGCTTCGCGGGTCAGGCCAGACTGCGAGATGATCTCATCCCAGCTGGTAGCCTCGACCGCGGCCAGATAGGCGTCGAAGCCTTCGCAGTGTTCGGCGATAAACGCGTGATCGAGCACGGACGGACGGCCGGCTGCAACAGCTGCTGCTTCCGCGGCCAGAACCGCTTTCGACATCCCGCGCACGGCGGCCATGTCGCCGCCCAGTTGCGGCTGAAGATAGTCGCTGGCGATATCGGTCGCGCCGCCACGCAGCATCTGCAGCTTGTCCTGCGGATCCGAGAACCGCTCCAGACCGCGCTCCTTGACCGGGTTGAAGACGACGATCTGGGCACCGCGGACCGCGGCGCGCCGCAGGTCGCCCAGCATGCGCGGATGGTTGGTACCCGGGTTCTGGCCAATCACGAAGATCGCGTCGGCCTTCTCGAAATCCTCGAGCAGGACCGTTCCCTTGCCGACGCCGATCGACTGGCGAAGAGCCACGCCGCTCGCCTCATGGCACATGTTGGAACAGTCGGGGAAATTGTTGGTGCCGTAGGCGCGCACGAACAGCTGGTAGAGAAATGCCGCTTCGTTGCTGGCGCGGCCGGACGTGTAGAATTCAGCGCGGTCTGGGCTGTCGAATCCCTTGAGGATGTCGCCGATCTCGGCGAACGCGTCCTGCCATGTGACGGGGAGATAGCGATCGCTTGCCGCGTCGTAACGCATCGGATGAGTGAGACGACCGTTGAGCTCAAGCTCATAGTCGGACTGACGGCGCAGCTCGGAAACGGTGTGTGCCGCGAAAAATGCCGGTGTGGCGCGCTTTTCGGTCGCCTCCCACGAGACGGCCTTCACGCCGTTCTCGCAAAATTCGAACGAGGAGCCATGCTCCGGATCGCCCCAGGCGCAGCCGGGACAGTCGAAACCGTCAGGCTGATTGGCCTTCAGCATTGCCCTTGCACCGGACAGCGGAGAGCCGCTGTTCAGAAGCTGCTTGCCGCAGCTTTTCAATGCGCCCCAGCCGCCTGCGGCCGACGATTTTTTTCCGATAAATCCTGTATCCATGCTGCATCTATTTGTCGCGGGGACGATTTGATCAAGCGGCAGAACAGCATGGCTTGATAGGAAATATCTATCGTCCTTCTAAGGGGCTCCGATTTATGGTGGTCCGTCGCGGAACTTCTCATCACCGGGATTGAAAGCGCGGCGTCTGCGGCTATTCTCGCGCCGAACTGAAGCGACATCTAGATACCGAGCGGAACGGCTACGCAGGAGAGAACATGACAGAAAGTGCCGCCATCCATATCGGCTTTGACGATCTGGTCGCTTTGCTGAAGACGATTTTCGTCCACAACGGCGTATCTGAGCCAAATGCCCAGATCCTTGCCGAAAACTGTTCCGGCTGTGAGCGGGATGGCTCTTTGAGTCACGGGATTTTCCGCATGCCGGGATATGTATCCTCTCTGAAGAGCGGCTGGGTCGATGGCAAAGCCGTGCCGGAGGTGGAGGACGTCGCCCCGGCCTTTCTCCGCGTCGATGCCAAGGGCGGATTTACCCAGCCGGCGTTCTTCGCCGCGCGGTCCCACCTGATCGAAAAAGTCAAAGCCAACGGCGTTGCGGTCCTTGCTATCCGTCGCTCGCATCACTTCAGCGCGCTTTGGCCGGATGTCGAACCGTTTGCGGATGAGGGGCTTGTCGCCCTGAGCGTCGTCAACAGCATGGCCTGTGTTGTACCGCACGGTGGCCACAAGGCGGTGTTTGGCACCAACCCGATTGCCTTCGCCTCGCCGCGCGCGGGCTCTGCTCCATTCGTCTTCGATCAGGCGTCTTCAGCGATCGCTCACGGCGACGTGCAGATCGCGGCACGCGCCGGGCATGACCTGAAGCCCGGGATGGGTGTCGACCGCAACGGAGAACCGACAACCGACCCGAAGGCAATTCTTGACGGCGGTGCTCTGCTGCCATTCGGCGGGCATAAAGGCAATTCGATCGCGTTGATGATCGAAATCCTCAGTGCGGCCCTGACCGGCGGTTATTTTTCAGGTGAGTTCGACTGGAGTGGCCACAAGGGTGCGCAGACGCCATTCACTGGCCAGTTTTTTGTGGTTATCGATCCCGAGCGGGGCGGCAATCACGCCTTTGCCGACCGTGTTGCGCAGATCTGCGACCTTGTCCTCGATGCCGGTCAAGATCGTCTTCCCGGGGAGCGGAGACATAACACTCGAAAGGCTGCCCTCGCACATGGCATACCGCTCTCGCCCCAAAACCATGACATGCTGATGGCTCTCGCTACACCCTGATGTCTCGTATTTGCAGATGCAATTTTGCGAATATGAACTTCACCGCGCGGAAGAGAAAAAACTTGTCATCGGGGGTAACTATAACGCAGCAAACCCTTTGCCTTTTGCTTGCAAGAAAACATAAGGAGGCATGTAAGGAATGCTTGGAATCAATTTACATCGACAATCTTTAGCCTGACCTACTACATTTTAACTTGCGCAAATATAAGCGACCCAATTCTCAGGAGATTTCATGCGTATCGTAATGGTTGGATCGGGCTATGTCGGGCTTGTGTCCGGAGCGTGTTTTGCAGATTTCGGCCATGACGTGATCTGCGTCGACAAGGCCGCGGAAAAGATCGATGCCCTGAAGAATGGCGTCATCCCGATCTTCGAGCCCGGCCTTGATTCCTTGGTCGAAAGCAATGCCAGGTCCGGCCGTCTTTCCTTCACGACCGAGCTTGCGCCGGCTGTCAGCGAAGCCGACGTCATCTTCATCGCTGTTGGCACCCCCTCGCGTCGTGGCGATGGTCATGCCGACCTCGGTTACGTCTATGCTGCCGCAAAAGAGATCGCAGCTTCGATCAAGGGCTTTACCGTCGTCGTGACGAAGTCCACCGTGCCTGTCGGCACCGGCGACGAAGTCGAGCGGATCATCCGAGAAGCCAATCCGGATGCGGATGTCGCCGTTGTCTCCAACCCGGAATTCCTGCGCGAAGGGGCAGCGATCGATGACTTCAAACGTCCGGACCGCATCGTTGTCGGCCTCTCGGATGACCGTGCCAAGGCTGTGATGACCGAGGTCTACCGGCCGCTGTTCATAAACCAGTCGCCGCTGCTGTTTACATCACGGCGCACATCCGAACTGATCAAATATGCCGCCAATGGTTTTCTCGCCATGAAGATCACCTTCATCAACGAGATGGCGGACCTTTGCGAGAAGGTCGGAGCCGACGTTCAGGACGTTTCGCGCGGGATCGGCCTCGACGGTCGCATCGGATCGAAATTTCTGCACGCAGGTCCGGGCTATGGCGGATCCTGCTTTCCAAAGGACACGCTGGCGCTTGCCAAGACTGCACAGGACTTTGACGCACCCGTGCGTCTGATCGAGACCACGATTGCTGTCAACGACAGCCGCAAGCGTGCCATGGGCCGCAAGGTGATCGCCGCTGCCGGTGGCGATGTGCGCGGCAAGAAAGTCGCTCTGTTCGGCCTTACCTTCAAACCGAATACCGACGACATGCGCGACAGCCCGGCAATCGCCGTCGTTCAGGCACTGCAGGATGCCGGCGCGATCGTGTCCGGCTATGACCCCGAAGGCATGGCAAATGCCAGGCAGATGATGGATATCGAGTTCGCAGCGGGACCCTATGAAGCAGCTGAAGGTGCCGATGTCGCCGTGCTCGTGACCGAGTGGAATGCGTTCCGCGCCCTCGACCTCGACCGCCTGAAGTCCATCATGAAAACGCCGGTTCTCGTCGACTTGCGCAATGTCTATCGCGCTCAGGAAGTTGAAGCACACGGCTTTGCCTATACGGGTGTGGGCAAGAGCATCTGAACCCGGGATCCGGCACATGGCGGTGTTGCCTTGAGCGGGACAAGCAAGAACCTTCAAAGCGACCGTAATCCCTGGCGGATTTCGAACGGGGATTACGGCGCATGCGAAAGATGATCCGCTGGTTGACCTTGCGCGCCTCACCGCAACTTGGCGAGCAGCGCAGGCGAAGGCTCGACCTTGGAAGCGAACCGTTACCCTACCCGCTTTACGCGATCGGCGATGTTCACGGCTGTCTTGACCTGCTGAAAAGGGCTGAAGCCGTCATCGCGGATGACATGAGGCGATTGGGACGCCCCGGGCTCGTTGTTCTCCTCGGCGATTACGTCGATCGGGGACCCGCATCGGCGCAGGTGCTCGAACATCTCTCGAGCCCCAGCGCTCTCGGTTTGAAACGCGTGACGCTTTGCGGCAACCACGACGATCTGTTCCTGCGCTTTCTGGAGCGTCCCGAAGCGTATATGCACTGGCTGGAAATGGGCGGCGACAAGACGCTCGCATCCTACGGCGTGGATCTGCAGCATCTGAGCCTCCGCCGCAAAGGTAGCGGCGCGTCTCTCATGCACGTCTTGCAGGAGGCGGTACCTGAAACGCACCGATCATTTCTTATGGATCTGCCTGTCAGCCTCAAGGCCGGCCAAGTCCTGTTCGTTCATGCGGGCGTGGCACCGGCCATACCGATCGAAGAGCAGCGCGATGAGGATATGATGTGGATCCGCGGGGCGTTCCTCAAGCAAGGGCCTGAACTTCCACATCTCATCGTAATCCACGGGCATACGCCGCAGGAAGATCCTGATTATGGGATCGGTCGCATCGGGATCGATACCGGAGCAGTCTATTCCGGAAAACTGACAGTTCTGCGTATCGATGGTGAGGAGATCTCGATTCTGCAGTGAGGACCAAGCCTTCTGCACTCGTTACCATCAGATGCGCTGGCGAGGCCGATCTGCGCCACGACTTCAAGCAGACATTGTTCGCATGAAAAAACCCGCGCCATCGGCATCTACCGTTGGCGCGGGCTCGTTGTTTTGCTTGTCAGATCAGACCGTGCGGCGACCGACGGTCTCCGTTACGACCACGTTCTTCTTCGTCCCGAAGCTGCCACCGACCCAGCCGGCGATTGCACCGAGTGCCAGGGCGATGAAGCCAAGGATTGCACCAGCAGATACGGCAGTTGCCGTGGCTTCTGCGGCTTCAAGTGCCTGCTGCTTTGCAGCTTCGACGTTCTCGCGGTATGTTGCCTCATACTGCTGAACCTGCTGGCGAGCCTGTTCGACCGGGATGTTCTGCGAGCGAGCGATTGCTTCAGCGGCACGGTTGCGGGCATCTTCTGCCTTTGCCTGGTCGCCGGTTACGGCTGCCTGAACGGCTGCAACTGCAGCGTTCTGGAGAGCCTGCGGATCGTTACCGGTTGTGCTGCGGATCTGCTGCTCGATACCGGCCATCGGGTTGGCGGAATTGGCAATTGCAGGCGCTGCGGTCGACGCAGCCGTTGCTGCCGTCTGGCCAACGCCACCGATGACGCTCGACAGGCCGCTGAATGCGCCGCCGACGAGTGCGCCGATCGAGGTTGTCAGCATGTAGAGGACCACGAGCGTTGTAACAGCCCAGGTCGTCAGACCATGGTAACCGCCCGTCGAGTTGCTGGGGCGGCCGGACAGGCGGCTCGAGACGTAGCCGCCAACGAAGGCCGCAATGATCCCGGCGATGACAAACCAGATGCCGCCGGCGATGGAGAAGGTGCTGGCAGTCGGGTTGTCGGACGTGACCGGATCAAGAACCGCGGCACCAAGACCGACGCCGAGAAGATTGAGCAGGAACTGCACTGCAAGCGCGATGACGACGCCTGCAAAGATTGCTCCCCAGGATACTTTGTTCAGTGCCGACGTCGCATTGA
Organism: Neorhizobium sp. AL 9.2.2; assembly: GCF_013317225.1. NCBI lineage: Bacteria > Pseudomonadati > Pseudomonadota > Alphaproteobacteria > Hyphomicrobiales > Rhizobiaceae > Neorhizobium > Neorhizobium sp. AL 9.2.2. The sequence goes on along the minus strand of NZ_JAALXU010000009.1, from coordinate 247,537 downwards.
CTGAGACGCCATGAGCGGTTTCGTGCGGTAGATGGGTTGTGACTGGTGTTACCATGATGGTGATCCTTAAAGCGCCTCACAGACGCGTGAGTGCGCCGTTAACAGTTTCGCCTCATTCAAGTTCCGTCAAAATCGTCGGCCAACACGAAATATTGGAACAAAAGCAACATAATGACCTTCGACGGTTAATTCTGAGCATGAGTAATATTTCCGGGGAACAAGCATCTTGCCCGGTGGTTGGGACGAGACCTACAACCAAAGGAATACCTCAATGTTCATGCGAGTTGATCAGCTGCAGGCAAATCTGCCGGCACCGAAACGTGCTGACCCCAATGCTGCCGCAGCACTCCAGGAATTGCTTGGCGGGAAATATGGAGAAATGTCGACGCTTGGAAACTACATGTTTCAGAGCTTCAACTTTCGGTCAAAGGAGAAACTGAAGCCGTTCTACAGCCTTGTTGCCAGTATCACTGCAGAAGAACTTGGCCATGTCGAGCTTGTAAGCAATGGCGTTGGAATGCTCAACAACGGCCCGGACATTCCAGGGGGCGACGAAGGCGACGGCGGCGATATTTCGGGCGCACCCTTCGAGGATATGAAGGATATGCGGTTGGCCGCGGCTTTTCTGTCCGGTGGCGGTGGAGCGGCTCCGATCAACAGCAACGGCGTATCGTGGAATAACGATTTCATCACCAGCACGGGCAATGTCGTCGTCGATCTCTTGCACAATTTCCATCTGGAATGCGGTGCCCGACTGCACAAGCTGCGCGTCTACGAAACGCTGACGGACCCGACGGGTCGCGAAGTCTGCGGCTATCTTCTCGTGCGCGGTTCGGTTCACGCCCATGCCTACGCATTGGCGCTGAAGAAAATCACCGGCGTTGAAATCGAAAAGTTCCTGCCGACGCCGAACATTCCGCTTTCCAAGATCCCGGAATGCCAGAAATACCTGGATGAGGGTTCGCATCGCCGGCTCTACACGTTCAGCCCGAACGACTACAAGGAAATGGCTGGCATCTGGGGGAATGGCGAAGTCGCTCTTCCGAACGATCCTCCGGGCGAACTCGAAGTGATCGATGGCATGCCCGACGGTGGCAAGATCCATCAGTTGACCGGCGTTCCCTCGGCATTCACACCGGATTACGCGCCGGAAGAAATGTTCGAGATCGCAGAAAAGCTTTACAAGAAGTCGCGTTAATTCAGTCGGCGGCGGGGACTTTGGTCCCCGCCGTTTTTCATTCAACGTGTCACCCGTCCAGAGTCTGCAGCAGCTCCGAAATCCTGATCGTCGAGAAGTTGGAAACCGTATCGCAGACTGCGTATGGCAAGATGATCAACTCACCGTGCCGCATTCCACCGCATGTGTAGACGACGTTCGGGACGTACCCCTCACGTTCCGACTTTTCCGGACGAACGAGCGGATCGCGTGACCGGGCGAGAACCTTCGAGGGATCCTTCTTGTCGAGAAGTGCGGCCCCGATCGCATACCGACGGACCGGGCCCACACCGTGTGTGAGCAGCAACCATCCTTCGTCGAGCTCGATGGGGGATCCGCAATTTCCCATCTGCACGAACTCCCAGGGAAATTTGGGGCGCAGGATCGCTTGGCCGCCGTTCCATTCGTGCAGGTCGTCGGAATAGATCAGGTAGAGATTTTCGTTGTCCTGCCGACCGATCATCGCGTAGCGACCATCAATCTTCCGCGGAAACAGCGCCATCCCTTTGTTCATCGCCGCGGTGCCGGTCAACGGCGTCATCTTGAACGAGATGAAGTCGCTGGTCTGCAGTAACTCCGACCGGATGGCCTTGCCGCTGTAAGCGGTATAGGTCGCATAGAACGTCTTTTCCTCATTCTCCTCCGTCTCGAATTCGACAAAGCGTGCATCTTCGATGCCGTTCGACTGAGCTGGTGTCACCGGAAAAATGACGCGTTCGCTGATATGCTGGTCGGCGCTGAAACTGAGTTCGACGCTCTCATCCGATGAGCCTGACAGTGGCGTTTGGATCGTTGGGGTGGATGCAAGCCGTGCAGTCGGTTCTATCTCCACGCCGCCATCGGGCGCGATCAGTCCCGTGCGGAACGTCAACGAGGAGACATGCCCCTCGCCGACGGCTCGCAGGCTCAAGACAAACCGGCGGCTACCCTCCGGCACGCCCGATTGATCCGGATGAGCGACGATACTGGGGTTGAACAGTGCCGAGGCTTCAAACGAATATTCGTTGAGGAAGTAGGCCCCGATCAGCTGTCGCTGCGTCGGGCTGAAAACCGTGTGCGGCGCAAAGGCTTCTTCCATCTCCTTCGCGCGTGCTTCGAACGTCGCCAGGAGGTTACGGTGGCGGCCCTCAAAATTCTCGAGCACGTCCGCAAGAAGAAGATCGGCGGCCTGCGGTTCCAGCGCCAGCACCCGATCGACAATAAGGTTCGCCCGGGTTTTATCCGTCGGATTCAGATCCCGGGGTTCGGTAGCGGGCTTGAACGGACGCACGACCACGCGGGAGGAATCGGGTCGTAGGAAGAGCGATTGGCGGTTGACAACAACGGCTTTTGACAAAGCGATCTCATTTCATTTGAACGGAATTCGGGATCAGGCACTCAGGGCGTGCAATTGGGAGGAGGTTGCCGATTGACTGCCGCTCCGCACGATCCTGCGGTATTCGACGAGGCCTAAGAGGTAAGCGAGCACGGACTCGGCCCCCCTGTTCTCGTTGGGGCGTGCGCGATGCAGCCCATCGCGACAACTTCCGGTGTCGATATCCACGAGCGGGACGGAAAGATCATTGGCACCCGTAAACCAGTCCAACGCCATCCGCGCATTGCTTTGCCATTCGGGGCGTTTCTCGGCATGCCAGGCCGTCAGGCAGGCAGAGATGGTTGCGGCCGCCTCGACCGGCTGCTGGTCGAAATGCTGCGGCGGCAAGCCGACATCACCGAAACCATCCGAACCGACCGGGCGGAAATGCCCTGTCCGTGCAGTCTGCATCGTCATCAGCCAGCGCAGGCTCTGCAGGCCAGCGGAGATATGGGTTGGCTTCTCAGCGGCCAGACCCGCAAGGATCAGAGCTTGCGGAAGACGGGCGTTGTCATAGGACAACCCCTCTTCAAACCACGGCCGATCCGGTGTGGCCACATGCGAAAAAAGCGCCATCAGCCGATCTGCGAGAGTGGACCGAATCCGTCGGGCATTGATGTCGTGGCGCCGGGCCGCGCAATATCCGTCCAATCCCAGCAACGTGAATGCCCAGGCGCGAGGTGAGGTGAAATCGACTGCTGTCGGAAGGGCTTCGGCAAACAGATCGGCAGCCCAGTTGCGTCTCGCCGAACTGGTGTCGTTGAGCGCGCACTGTCCAAGCGCCCACAGCGTGCGGCCATGGCTGTCTTCCGAGCCCTTGTCTTCCAGCCATCGCCGGTCAAAACCGATGAAATTGCGAAAGTGCTTTTGATCCGGGTTCCACGCATGCTGGACAAAGGACGCAAACCGCGTGGTCAGGATATCGGGCAACTGGGTTTCGCCGGAGGCCATGAGAGTGACTGAAAGCAGCAGCGCCCTGGCATTGTCGTCGACGCAGTAACCATGCGACCGGTCCGGGACAGAATGGACGGCATGCTGGAATAGTCCGGTGTCGTCACACATCGACAAGAGGTATGCGAACTGGAGCTCGGGCACACCGGGCGAGCCGAGGGCCGACGGCTTGCGGCCAACTGGCGGGACAGCACCGGGCCGGATTTTTGGCTGGATGACCGCCTCAAACAGCGAGAGGTATCGCTGGCCCGTGCGCTGCCAGGTCATAGACCGACTGGCGGCATAGGCGCGACGGCGTATCGCGTTGCGACTGTCATCGTCGGTCAGCAATGCTGCGATTTCCCGACCGATCGCCTCGGAATCGCCGAACGGTACGAGAACGCCGGAGCCATCCGCAAGGAGCTCGCTCGCGTGCCAGTACGGGGTCGATACAACGGCTTTGCCGAGCCCGAAACTGTAAGCAAGCGTGCCTGAGGTCATCTGGGCTTCGTTGAGATAAGGCGTCGCGTAGACGTCGCACATCGAAATGAAGTCGAGGAGGGTCGGCAGGTCGACGAAACGGTCGAGGAAGACCACATGGTCTTCGATGCCGAGATCCTCCGCACGCGCTACGAGCGACTGTCGATACGTCTCGCCCTCGGTCCGCACAAGATTCGGGTGGGTCGCGCCAAGCACGACGTAGACTGCGTCCGGCCTGCTCTGCAGGATCACCGGCATCGCGTCGATCATGACCTCGATGCCCTTGTTGGGTGACAACAGGCCGAACGTCAGGATAACGGATCGCCCCTCAAAACCGAGTTTCGTCTTCGCCTCGTCCGGCTCGCTGAAGGCGATTTCCGGGATTCCGTGCGGGACGAACTCGATTTTCTCCGCCGGCACATCATAGACTTCCTGCAGCAGCTCGCGCCCCCGCGCGGCCATCACCACCACCTTCGACGAGATATCGACGATATTGTTGAAGACCCGGCGCTGAGATGGTGTCGGTTCGGCAAGGACCGTATGCAACGTCGTTACGACAGGCATCGTCAGCCGTGACAACAGCGCCAGGATATGACTTCCGTCATTGCCTCCGAAGATGCCGAACTCGTGCTGGAGGCAGACGATATCGAATTTCTCAGCGTTCAGGTATTTCGCGGCTGCGACATATTCCGCAAGATCGTCGTCCGCGATCTGCAGATGGACGCTGTGCGGATAGTCATACACCTGGCCATGATCCGTCATGGCGACAATCGCCGTTTCGACGTTTGCCGAGGTTTTCGATACCGCTTGCTCAAGATCCGTCGTGAAGGTCGCGATGCCGCAGCGGCGCGGCAGTGAGTTGCCGACGAAAGCGATTTTCCTGGTCTGGGTCATGACAGCGTCTCCGTTGAAGGGAACGCTGGAACGTCCGCTAAGGGTTGAACAATGGTCGTCTTCTTGGGATCCGGCATGTCCCGGAGCGGACCGACGTCCCGCAGCAGGTTTTCCCGGGCGTCTTTGCCGGCATAGGCGAGCAAAGCTGTGATCGGAGCAGCACCGGCTTGTATAGATGCGTCTTCCGCTTCCAGGAAAACGGCATCACCAAGCTTCAGCTGCATCGATCCTATCGACGCTTCGCCCGCAAGGAGAAGCAGCCAGCATTCGCTTTCGGCCTTGAGTTGCCACAGCGTGTTTGCAGCAAGTGTCACCCGCTCGAGCACGAAGAAGTCGCAGGAGACGAGTAGCGTTCTCTCTTTCGTCAGATGACGCATCGGTTCCTGGCGCGGTGCCTGTCCCAGCTGCGCCACTGAAACTGCCTGTTCGATATGGAGTTCACGCGCGCTTCCATGGTCGAAGAGACGGTATGTCGTGTCACTCGCCTGCTGGATTTCGGCAATGACGAGCCCCGCACCGATCGCGTGGATGGTTCCGGCAGGGACGAAGAACGCATCGCCCGCATAGGCTTTTTGCCAGTTGAGCAGGCAACCGATCGAACCGTCGGATATGGCGTCGCGCAACTCCTCCGTGGACACGGGCGTTTTCAACCCGATCCCCACTTCGGCGCCGTCCTCAGCAGACAGGACGTACCAAGCCTCTGTCTTGCCGTTCCTCATGCCGACGGCCTGCGCCGCCGCGTCATCCGGATGGACCTGGATCGACAGTGCCTGAGACGTGAACAGCAACTTGAGCAGCAGTGCAGAAGCGTCACGGTCTGGACCGTTGCGCGCGTAGCGCAGCTCGCCAATGACAGTCGTGCCGTCCGACTGGCTCCACGGCTTCAGTTCACGACGGCCCCACGGCTTTGCTGCGGGCTGCACGCCTAGATGTTCTACCGTCATGATACCTCATGGGTATGCCGCTAAGATCAGTTCGATCTGAGGTCGGTAGCTGCGCCAGCAAATCAGGTGGAACGGTCGCTATCGCAACGATGTCAGGTTTTGAAACGCGCCCTGGGATATCGGAACCCGCCGGGCCATTCGCGCCGGCAGCCTGTCAGGCTTTGCGCAGGCATACCTGATATAGGGTTATGTCCTACGGATTTCAATTTTTAAATAAAATCAGCCACCAACCGCAACAAAATCAAATTCTTCACGCATCAGAGATTTTATAAATTATAAGTATATTGGTAATTTACTTAGCTGGTACTGATGAGATACGCTTTAAAAGCGCAAAAAATGCAAAAGTGTACTATCGACACGCATTTCTACGACTTAGGAATACGCTGCAACATCTAGCCAGCATCGCCCCAATGACCGGAGAGCTGTTCGGCGCTCCTTCACACCACGTCTTCGCTCAGGACTACCTCGGCATCGTCGCGATGCATCTCGAAAACCTGCCTCCCGATTTCCGAGCTGAAGCCTGCGCGTGCAAACGATGCGAGCTCCTTGGCCTTGCGTTTCTGATCGAGCTCCACTCTCCTGAACGGGCCAAATGCCCGCTTTCGGGCGAGCACGACCGCGGCACGCAGATCGTTCACGTCAGCGACTGCCTCGGAGGCGGTTTCCCGGTCTATTCCCTTGATCACGAGCCGCTGCGAAATCGCGCGTTTCGACCGGCCGCTTCGTTGCGCAGAACGGGTCGCGACTTCTGCGTAAGCCTGATCATCGAGAGCGCTGTTGTCATATCCGAATTTCACGGCAAACGCCGCAAGCGCCTCGACTTGCGCATCGCCGATGTCTTCGAACTTTTCCCGCGCCTTGCGCGTGATCGCTTGCCGGAGCTGTTTTTCCGTGTGCATCCGTTTGGACAGACGATAGATAGCGGAGTTGCGCGCCCATGACAGCATACGCGTCGTCGGGATATCCGATACGGGTTTTTCAGCAAGCTCGTTGCTGCTATCGTCTGGTAAAGGCTCCAAAATCAAGTCCTTGTTCCAGTTGTATCACGCGATAACTGACAATCAGAGAACCTTGTTGTATCAACCGCGGTCAGGTTTTTTCGAACTGGATCCTGGACAAGGGCATCGCAGTTGTCACGACGACACCGTCCGGCTCGTAATCGGTCGTGGCGGTTCCGTAAGAGTTCAGACTGGACGCGATGAGCCGAGAGCCAAATCCCTTTCTGGTCGGGATAGCGACGGGTGGCCCGCCGACTTCCCGCCAAGACGAGATTAGAAAATCCTCTCCCTCCCGGGCTTCGATTCTCCATGCAATATCGATGTGACCATTGCTCTCGGAGAGTGCGCCGTACTTGGAGGCATTCGTGAAAAGCTCGTGCAGCACCAGCGAGAACGACAGGGCGGCCTGGGGATCAAGCTCGATCTCCGGTCCCTCGATCCGGACGCGGTCGGAGCCCTCAAGACCGATGTTGATCGTTGCGGCGTTCACGATCTGGCCAAGCGTCGCGCTCACCCAGTTCTTCTGGAGCAAAATATCGTGTGCCGAGGCATAGGCCGACATGCGCGACTGGAGCTTCTCGCCGGCATCTTCGAGCGAGGCCGCATTGCGGATCGACTGCGTTGCAATCGACTGCACCACCGAGATGGTGTTTTTCATCCGGTGACCGAGCTCGAGCATGAGCAGGCGTTGCTGGCCGGCCTGTTCTCTTTCCTGCGTTCTGTCGCGAAGGATTTTGATGAAGCCTATGACGGTATCGTCATCGGATCGCAACGCCATCATCTCGCCGGACGCCCAGAAGGTTGAACCGTCCTCGCGCAGATGCCATCGCTCGTCGCTACCACGTCCCTGGCTCAGGGCGGCAGTCATCTCCCGTTGCGGAATGCCCTGCTCGCGATCCTCGAGCGTGAAGAAGGCTGTGGCCGGCCTGCCCACCATCTCGTCTGCATCCCAGCCGAGAACACGCCGAGCACCCTCGTTCCAACTGGTCACGAGACCATCGAGATCCATCGAAATGATCGCGTAATCGATCGCGCTCTGGACGATGGCTTCGAGATACCGCTCTCTTGAGGAAATCTTGTCTGTGGGTATCTCGATCTTCATCAACTGGTCTTTCGCCATATCGGTCCCAACGTGGTGGCACGAACCAGCTCAACTGGGGAATTTTAGCACTATCTGCAATCCCTATTCAAAGAGGATCGTGGAAATCGTGTGGCACAAGATCGGCCTCCCGTCGAGCCGCCATAGGCGACCCGATCTCGAAGCTGGCGGCGAGACGACAGTTCACATCGTCGGCGTCTCCCGCCCGAGCCATACAGCGGAGGAAAGCACCGACAGCCAGTCTTACAATTCGCCCTTATGAAGAAGGGTGCGAACATCGTCGGAGACCTGGTTGGCGGCTCCCAGCGTCTCGATCAGCTGCGCCTGTCGGCTTCCTCTCAATCCCGCGGTCGTCAGCTGCTTGTCGCGGACATAGGTATAGATGCCGCTCACTGCGAAGGCAGTCGCATGGCTGATCTGGGCTTTCTGGTCGGAGAGCGTGCTCTGGAACAGATCGCCGCCGTAGAACTGCCGACGAGCAAGCGGGCTGGCGAATGCGAGCTCCAACACCGCAATGTGCCGGCGCTCGTCTGGAACAGTATGATCGACGCCGGGAGCAGGCGGTGCGGGTTTTGCATTGTCGTAGACATCGGGCAGGTGCAGACGCACTTTCATAGCGGCAGGGTCTGAGGAAATCTTCTCGGCAAGGTTCGTCATGAACGTTACAAAGGCGAACGCATCGCCTGTCCTGGAGCCGAGATGGACGTGGATGCGATCAAGTCCGTCGTCTCCGTTGGGAACCGGGTCGGCGCTGCGATCGATGAGTGTGGTTGAGCCCTTGGGAAGGGCATAGGCAACGGTTGCTGCAAACATGTTCTGCTCGTCCGCAAACAGGATCGAGCAGGCGTCATTGAATTTCTTCTGGTCGGCCGCCGTCTCGAAGCCGATCTCGACGCCGCCGTCCAGGACATAGTTTTCAAATGGCGAAACCCCGTCGATTTCAGGCCAGAGATGCGCGTCCTGTTCGCGGTTGAAGTGGTTTTGTACATACCATCCAAGCCCGGGGATTCGGGAACAGAGCGGGCCATGCACATCGCGCCAATAATTGGCGAACGTTTCGTGCGGCACTTTTGGACGACGAAGGACGGTCGTGTAGGTGTTGATCGCTATGGCGGCATCGCGCGCCGCAAAATTCGTGTCGTTCGATGAAATGGACAAATGAAACTCCGATTCGTTGCACGGGGAGAACATGCAGAGGTTTCGGTTGTTCCTTTTGCCCCAACATTAGAGCCGGCAGACGAGCGGACGCAGGATCATCGCATCGGAAGCGCGCCGTCACCGAGTGACGGCGCGCTTCTATTGCTCCCAAGACCTAGCTTTTATTTTCGCCGCGCGGCCGCAACCTCACCCAGGATGTCATGCAGTTCCGGGAGTGCGTCGAGCTCTTCCAGCATGACGGACAGTTTCGGTTTCCAATTCGGATAACTGTCGCTCGTGCCAGGGACGTTGGTGGGCTGCTTTTCGTCCGTGAGATCGGCGAGCCGTACAGCCATCAGGAGGGATGGCGTTCTGGCAACGAAGGCATGGGCAGTCGCCGCCAGATTTCTACGACTGGAGTGATCGACCGCTTCCGACCCCATAAGATCGGCCGCCCGAAATGCGGAAAGCACGTCGCGCCTTTCGCTCTTTCTCTCGCTCTTCTGCTGACGGGCAGCGTCTTCGGGCACGAGATCGTTCTTTTCCCGCATCATGACGTCAGCTGCACGCCACCAGCCGGAAAACGTCTGGTGGTCATGGGTTGATACACATGCCAAGGCCAGCGCCGGATACTGGTCGGGCGGATGGAAGCCCTGCTTTCCCTGCTCGTAGGAGAGAATTCTGTAGGAGAGAATGTTGGCAGCCTCCAATTCTCCCTGCAGCCCTTGCGGCAGATTGCCGAGATCTTCTCCGATGACGAGGCAGCCATATGTGTTGGAGAGGTCCGCAAGCGTCTTGATCAACGCTTGTTGGGGGTAGCCGACATAGGCACCCTCTTCGGGGCTTTCTCCCGATGGCACAAGGAAAAGGCGCCGCAGAGCTGCTGCATGGTCGATGCGAACCGCGCCCGCGTAGCGCATGACACCTTCCATCGTGGTCTCAAATGGGGACGGATTTCCCGAAGCGATCGCCGAAGGGTGAAACGCTGCAAGCTGCCAGTCCTGACCATAAACCGCCATGGGATCTGGCGGACTGCCGATGCTGGCACCTTCGACATAGGCATGACGGCTGCTCCAGGTGGCCGATCCGTCCAGTGCCTCGCCGACGGCGACGTCGAGATAGAGGCCGACGCGCATGCCTGCAGCCTTTGCACGAGCTGAAGCCTCGGTGAGCTGCCCATGTGCCAGATACTGGAGCCACAGGTGGAAATCGACGCGATCGCCGTGCGTTTCCGCAAACAGCTTTACCGTCTCCGACTGCGGATCCTGATATTCTTGCGGCCACGCCTTCCAACCGACGCTGCCCCCAGATGCGACAAGGGTCTCCGAGATCGCCTCGAACAGGGCGTGCAGCCTCAGTTCAGCGTCGCCTTCCCTGCAGAAATCCTGAAACGCGGGGTCCTCTCGGCGTTTTTCTGTCGTCCAAATTCTGTAGAGCACCTCGCGCTTGATCCGCGCGACATTCCCGTAGTCGACCAGTTCCGTTCGTTGCAACCGGGCAATATCTTCCTCCAGCTCAGGCTGGCTTGCGAAGCCGTCGATCCGATCGACAGCAATGTAGAGGGGATTGAGAAAACGCCGGTTGGAGGGTTCGTAAGGACTGCACCGTTCGGCAGCGGCCATGAACGGCGCATGGAGCGGATTGAGACCGACGAAGTCGGCACCCCAGCCTGCGGCGAGATCAATGAAAGTGGACAGGTCGTCAAAATCGCCGATCCCCCAGTTTCGGCGCGATCTCAGTTCGTAAAGCTGCAGCGCCACGCCCCAGACCCGCTCGCCTTGGAGATCAGGAAGAAAGCACTGGGGTTGACCGGAGGCTTCGACCGAGGCGGTCTGGTCCTGGTCGTTGTTTTGCGGGTACCGCTCCAGCGACGCGAGGATTTTTGCCCGGCCGGCTGTCGAAACGGGCACGTCATTGCCCTGGGGTGAGGGTCTTTTGTTTTCGATATCGTAGGCCTCGGAGCTCTGGACCCGATCGAGCATGGCGTCGTCAATATTCTGCTTCATTAGCCCACCTCGTCAATATTATACGGTCGGCAGGCAAAGCATGCAGCTTTCCTCCAACGTCGATTTCTGAGCCCAAACCGTCTGCGGGTTGAGGAAGTTCCCCGGCGCAATGCCCGGACTAGGAAAGAGTTTCTGCTCTGCGAGGTACATCACGCTGCAGCGGACGAAATTGCGCTACGAGTCCTGCAGCATTTGCAGGATGACAGAGCGGTACTCCGGCATGGCCAGTTCCATTGCCTCGAGGTCTTCCCGGCCAAACCAGCCCAATTCGGAATGCTCGGTGCCGAGCAGGGAAGCCTGTCCACCTTTCCAGAGCGGTACCGCATAGGTGTGGAAGGGCGATTTCTGCTTTTCGTCACGGCTCTCGTACAATGTCGCGACCTTGTTGAAGGCAAGTGGCGTGAGCCCCACCTCTTCCTCGCATTCCCGCACCAGAGCCTCGTCCAGGCCCTCGCCTTTTTCGACATGACCGCCGACCAGATCCCACAAATTTGCCGACCACTTTCGGTGCGATGCGCGCTGGACAAGCAGGATCTTTCCATTTCCGACAAAACCTGCGCATACGATCTTCGCCATTGTTTCTCCTCTGTCCTGTCGAAGCGTTCGCAGGCATTGAGGGAACCACCTGTGGCAAATTCAGTTCCCTGCCCTTGAGACGCATTGACGAGGGAATGAATGGCACCGCCGCAATTTGGAACTATCGAAGAGATCTGGCGCTACCCGGTAAGCTCGCTTGGTGGCGAGCGTTTGACCTCCGTCGAGCTGGGAACGGACGGAATTGAGGGCGATCGTTCATGGTGCGTTGCTGATGCGCAGTCCGGCCATCCGGCGGCGCCCGAGAAAGAATCTCGCTGGAAACCGGCACTTTTCCTCCACTCGAGATCAGGTCGAGACCGGCCTGAAATCGGATTTCCGGATGGGGAGTGGCTGCGTGTCGGAGAGAGAGATACCGATGCGAAGCTGACCCTCTATTTCGGCTTCGAGGTCGAAACGCGTCCCTATGCCGCGACCGGCGATGCACAGACGGCCGTCAACCGTTATGAAGTGAGCCCGGTCCATCTCGTGACGACCAACTCCCTTCGACACTTGTCCACGATCGTCGGAACCGACGATATCGACAGCCGCCGGTTTCGCCCCAACGTCGTGCTGCGAACGCCTGCGGCCGAGGGCTTTGAGGAGAAGTCATGGCTTGGAAGGCGGATGCAGATGGGAGAAGCGACCATCCACATCTGCGAAGAAGCCAAGCGGTGCGGAATGACGCTGATCGCGCAACCCGGGCTTCCCGAAAACCCCGACGTGCTTCGCTCGCTTTTGCGACAAAACAAGCGAAACTTCGGCATTTACGGCGATGTCGAGATATCCGGGAAGCTGACATTGGGTGACCCGGTCGAGATCGTGACGGGCTGACGCCTTAAGCTTGCGCGATGATCAGAGGCGGCGCGTTCGATTTCAGGATCGCTTTCGAAATCACCTCGCCGATATCGCGTGCGCTGGTGATTCCCTGCACGAACGGAAGCTTGTGCAGCAGAAAAGCGATCGAACCGCAGTAGAGGTTGTTCGAGAGATTGTCTTCGAACACCAGACGGAAATCGTCGTCGAGATCGATCCCTCCTGTCCGGACGATCTCCTGCTCGGCGCCATCAAGAGAAAACGCAGCCTTTGTTGCCGCTTTTCGAACGACACCCTGGCCAACGAGCGTCGGGAACGGAATGTCGCGGGCCGACAGCTCGTGCTGTCCTGTCGCGTCGATGAAAGCCTCAAACCGAAGCTCCCGGCCTTCCGTGCGAACGACAGCTCCGCGCTCGACGCTCTTATTGTCGATCTCGCTGCTGTTTCCGAGCGCTACGATCTCAAGCTTGCCGGTGCGATGGAGAGCGAGCAATCGGCGGATCGATTCATGCGGAACCGTCGCGTAGTCATCGATGAAGACGGTCTTGAGGTGACTGTGGAACCGCTTGAGGTCATCAGCGTCCAGATGCGGTATCGCCTTCGCAATCACCTCATGCATCCGCAGGATGGCATAGCGCCATTCCACCGTGTGCTTCAGCTTCTTGTTCAGATCCGCTTCGGCGAGGTTGCGAGCAGCCCAGGCAAACGGGTCGTTGGTTTCCCGAGCGCGGAAATAGGCGGGCGCGATCGTCTCAACGGTCAGAAGCGACAGGCCGATGCTTGCTGCATAGTCCGGATCGCAGGCCACCAGCTCCTGCTTGAACAGTTCGAAGATCGCATCCAGAAGATCGAGCTTCCGCGTGGCGATCGCGTTTTCGATCGCCGGTTCGGTACAGAATGTCAGCGGGCGGTACGGGATCTCGCAGTAGAAGTCGGCTTCTGGCAGCACCCCTTTGCGCGACATCATCGTTGCGCGGAAGGCTTCGGTTCCCGGCAGGGGCTCGTATTGAAGATCACCCTGCCCATCGAGCATGAAGGCACCATGCGCAGTCGAGACGGTGATCAGCGCATCGATGCCGCTCAGCGACGTGCCCAGAATGCCGAGATTGCATGGAGGAATGGTTTTGAGAAGCGGTGCCGGCCAGGGCGAGATGAAGTATCCGGGCCGCACCTCGGTGGTCTCCGGCCAGTCGTGGCCCGTTGCCATCACCACGTGATCGAAACCGAATTCCGCCGGTTCGTCGTCCAAGGCTTTTACGCTCAACCGGATATCGTCTGCGCGCAGCTCGATATCGACGACACGATGCCGCGCCTTGAGGTGGATGGCGTGGCCGTTGGCGGTGGCGGCATTCAGAAGCTGCTGAAACTGCGCGTGCAGGAACTCTCCCAGAACCACGCGCGGATAAAACTCCCGCTCGCTGATGGCATCGCGTTCGACGCCGAGATGCTGCAACTCCATATCCGTCTGACGGCGAAGCCACTCGGTCAACGTTTCGCAGATTGGCGGCAGCTCGATGCTGGCAATGTTGGAGAGCATCGCCGCATCGTTAAGATCGGGGCGATAGGGGGTTCCCTTGCCGAGTTCCGCGTCGCTTTCGAAGATGGTGATCTCAAGCGGTTCAGACTTCCCGATGAGGCCCTTCAGAGTGTAGATGCCGGTCGGACCGGATCCGATGATTGCAACTCTCAATGCCATATGCCCGATCTATCCTTACAGGAACCAGAAAGTCTGGAGACTGCGCCAACAAGGCTGATGCCTCGAGGTTCCGTCACGACGCAATGATCGCCGCTCCACGTCAGAATTGAGGTCCGGCTGTATGTCTGCCTGACAGTGGAACCGTTCCCATTTCCGGAAGTTTGTGACGTCGAACATCGCCATCCCGTTCTTCAGTGTCAATGATTAGAGAAGTGTATGAGACCACGGCGTATTGTCGTCATCAGTGATTTTCAGGATGGAAGCTGGAGCGACGAGGCCTTCCCGTCCCCTCGAAGCTTTGAAACGCTATGGTCATCAGGTTCACGCGGATCTCCTCCCCTGTCCATTCCGGATACGAACGACGTGGTTGTCGACGGCGGCTATATCGAGCGGCTTCCACTCGCAGCCCTCAAGGACGGGCTGGTCGATTGCGCGGAAATCTGGACGCATAGGCGCGGCGGTGATCCTCCGCCAGAGTGGCGTTCCGGCAATCCGTCGCTGGTGCGCCGTTCATTCCGGATGAACGGTCCGGAGGCTCCCTTTGCCTCGAACGACATGCTCGGGCATATCGAGGCGTTCGGCGCTCCCGACATACTGTGTGTCTGGGGACTTGGGGTGAGCGAGGAGATCATGCTTGCCTGCCGCGACAGCTTTAAGATCTACAACTCCATCGACGCTCCGGCACTTCGCGTGCCGTTCGAGGTCAGCCGTCATTTCGATCTCGTGATCACGGGAGCGGAGTGGCAGTCGGAGGTTGTTCGCGCCCGGCATCCTGACATGCGCACAGTCGTGATGCCGATCGGACCCGAATTCGCATCCGAGATGACATTCCGGCCGCTGAACCTTCCGAAGATCTATGATGTGATCTATGTGGCCGCCGCCCAGCCCTACAAGCGCCACGACATGCTCTTCGAAGCGCTGGGTAAGCTACCGCGGTCGCTGCGAACCCTTTGCGTCTTCGGTTACGGAGAACTCGTACCGGAGCTGAGGCGCCATGCGGACGCGCTGGGCATCAATGTCGATTTCATTGAGCCGCCGGGAATAGCCTTCGACGACGTCAACCGGTTGATGAACCAGTCACGGATCGGCGTCGTCTGCGGCGTCGACGACGGAGCACCTGCCATTCTCACCGAATATATGCTGGCCGGCATTCCCGTCCTCGCCAACAGCGCGCTTCGGTGCGGTTTACAATACATTATGCCGGAGACGGGCCGAATGGCTTCGGAGCAGGACTTTCACGACGGTATCCGGGATCTGCTCGGGCTCGCCGACGGGATGAAACCACGCGAGACAGTGCTGGAAAACTGGACGTGGCAGCATAGCATCAGCCGCCTGCGAGATTTGATGAACGACAGGTAACAGAATTATGATGAGCGTCCGGAACTTTGCTGTCCAGGCTTTGTTTGGCGGCATCTGTTTCGAGGTGCTTGATGAACGTTCTGAATTCCTTCCCGCAAACGCCTGATGCCTCCCTGCCTATCGATACGCCGCTCATCTGCTTCTCGCATCTGCGCTGGGACTTTGTCCTGCAGCGTCCGCAGCACCTGATGCAGCGCTTCTCTCAGGATCGTCAGGTCTTTTTTTTCGAGGAATTCATTCCAACCGATCATCATCTTGCCTACCTGGAAATTCACCCATTCGCCGATACGTCCGTCAAGGCGATCCGGCCAAGAGTTCCGCATTGGTGGAGCGAAGCCGAGCGGGATCGGGCGCTTAGCCGACTGCTCGACGATCTCATCCTGCTTCACGGTGGGCGGCGGCCGATACTCTGGTTCTACACGCCGATGATGTATTCCTTCGCGCAGCATGTGGACGCGGCGGCGGTTGTCTACGACTGCATGGACGAGCTGGCCAACTTCAAGTTTGCGCCGCCTCAGCTGAAGGATATGGAAAACGCGCTGATGGCGCGCGCGGACGCGGTCTTTACCGGCGGGGTGAGCCTCTACGAGGCAAAGCGCGATCTGCATGACAACATCCATGCCTTCCCATCCAGTGTCGATTCGCACCATTTCCGCGCAGCACGAAACTCGGTTGCCGATCCAAGCGATCAGGCAAAGATCTCTCACCCACGGTTAGGCTTCTACGGCGTCATCGACGAACGCCTCGATCTCGACCTGATCCGCGCAGCGGCTGCAGCGCGACCGGACTACTCCTTCGTTTTTCTCGGTCCGATCGCCAAGATATCGCCGTCCGATCTGCCTCGCGCGGCCAATATTCACTACCTCGGGCACAAGTCCTATGCCGACCTGCCGTCCTATCTGGCGGGTTGGGATGCGGCGCTCATGCCGTTTGCGCTCAACGAGGCAACCCGTTTCATCAGCCCCACCAAGACGCCTGAATATCTGGCGGCAGGGCGACCGGTCGTCAGCACAAAGATTGCAGACGTCGTTCGTACCTACGGTGATACGCCGGGCGTGTTTTTTGCCGACGATGCCGACAGCTTCGTCAGCGGATGCGATGCCGCGCTTGCCATTGCCCGCGCCGATACGTCCTGGCTCGAAGCGGTTGACAGGATGCTCGCGCGCTCGTCCTGGGATGCCACGTTCAAGAGCATGGCGATGATCGTCGACCAGACGGCTGTAGATCCTCCATTGCCATCTGCGCTGCTCGGCAAAAACGACATTCTGGTGCATTCCGAGCGTGACTAGGATGCCGCGGATAGTCCTTGCGACGGATAGCCTGGACCCATCGGGCATGGGCGAGCATATGCTTGCCTTGGCGCGCGGGCTGTGCGGGCAGGCTGATGTGTTCATTGCGCTGTTGTCGGAAGACCGGGCAGGATTGCTCCCGCGCGCTGCCCGTCTCGGCCTCGGCATCAAACTTGCGGATGACGTCGATGACTTTGCTCAATGGCTGTCCAGCAGCAATGTCGACCTCCTCCATGTCCATGCGGGGATCGGATGGGAGGGGCACGCGCTGGTCGAGGCCGCGAACCGAGCCGGTATCCCGGTCATTCGCACGGAGCATCTTCCTTATCTCCTCACCGACCGCGACCAGCAGGACGAGTATCAGCGACGCACGCGGGATGTCGCCCATCACGTCGTGGTTTCGGAAGCCTCCCGGGACAGTTTTCGCGGGCACATTGCGCCCGACCGACTGACGGTTATCCGCAACGGTATCTTCGTGCCGCAGCAGACGGCAACAGGCGACGCACTTCGTCGCGACCTCGATGTGCGTGACGAGATCGTGCTCGTGACCATTGCACGGTTGACCGCGCAGAAGGATCACAAGACCCTCCTCGAAGCCATGCCGCAGATTTTGGAGGCGCACCCCTCCTTGTGCCTTCTTCTGGTCGGATCCGGCGAGGAACGCGTGAGGCTCGGGGCTTTAGCGGATGAGCTCGGCATCTCCGACCGCATTCGATTCACCGGACATCGCCCGGATGTCGCCAACATCATCGCTCTTGGCGACCTCTTCGTTCTGCCATCGCTGTTCGAAGGCCTGCCGCTTGCGGTGCTCGAGGCGATGTCGCTCGGCTGCCCGGTCGTTGCCACCCGGATCGGCGGCACCGTCGAGGCGCTCGGGGAGGACCACCCACTTTTCTCCACACCCGGCAGTTCCGCTTCAATGGCCTCTGTCGTCATCGCGGCGCTTTCGGATCGGCAGAGACTTGCGCATGTCGCCGAGGCTGCGCGCGTCCGCTTCGACAATCACTTTTCCGCACATCGCATGGCGAGGGAAACGAGAGCGGTCTACGACCGGTTCATTTCCCAGCCTGCCAATCTCATGCAAAAGGACCTATCCATGCAGAAGACACGCCTCGCCTTTATCGGCGTTGGAGGTATCGCGCACCGCCATCTCGATGTCATCTCCGGCTTCGACGATGTGGAACTCGTCGGGTTCGCGGATCCGGATATCGGCCGCGCCGATCAGGCCGCAGCGCGCTTCGGAGCGAAATCCTTCGCCCACCACCGCGACATGCTGGACGCCGTCCGCCCCGACGCCGTCTATGTCTGCGTGCCGCCGTTTGCGCACGGGGAACCGGAGCGGGACCTGATCGAGCGCGGCATTCCTTTCTTCGTCGAAAAGCCGGTTTCGCTTGACATCGAGACGGCCGAAGAGATCTCGGCTGCCGTGACGGCGAAGGGTCTCGTGACCGGCGTCGGCTACCACTGGCGCTACCTCGACATCGTCGATGAGGCCCGCAATCTCCTCAAGGACAATCCCGCCCAGCTTCTGTCCGGCTACTGGCTGGATAGCACGCCTCCGCCGCAGTGGTGGTGGAAGCAGGACAAGTCCGGCGGACAGATGGTGGAGCAGGCGACCCATCTTCTCGACCTTGCGCGTTTTCTTGTTGGTGAGGTGACCGAGGTTTACGGACGTGCCGGTCACACGGACAGGCCCGAATTTCCGGGCCTCGACGTGCCCACCGTGACGACGGCCGCTCTGACATTCGAAACCGGCGTCGTCGCAAACGTTGCCTCCACCTGCCTTCTCGGCTGGAGCCATCGCGTCGGGCTTCACATCTTCGCAGACCGTCTCGCAATCGAGCTTACCGACCGCGACATCATGGTGGATGTCGGCCGAGGCCGGCCGGTCCGTGGCGCAGACGGCGACCCCGTGTGGCGCGAAGACCGCGACTTCATCGATGCCGTTCGCGGCGGGGAAAACCGGATCCGCTGCCCCTATTCCGAAGCCCTTGCAACGCACCGGCTGGCGCTGGCTGTCGTTGCCTCTGTGCAGGAAGGCAAGCCGGTTTCGATCGCGCCGCCAGAGATGCGGCAGCCCGAGCCTCTGCCTTTGCAATCCCAGCCTCGGCCGGAAGCACCCGCGCCGGGCTTGGCACCGGGCCACCGGATCATCCGCTCGCTCGGCGTCGAGGCCCCCGGGCGGTCCTATTTCTTCGAATACGAGGAAGGCCCTCCTGGAGATGGCCAGGTTCGGCTCGACACGCTCTACACCGGTCTTTCCGCGGGGACCGAACTGACGTTCCTCAAAAACACCAATCCCTATTTCCGCTCGCGCTTTGACGGCGAGCGCGGGGTGTTTATCGAGAACGAACCGGACCTGCACTATCCGGTCCCGTTCCTCGGCTACATGGAAGTTGCCAGGGTCTCAGAGTCGCGCACAGGCGGTTTTGCGCAAGGCGAGGTGGTCGCATCCGCCTACGGCCATAAATCGGGCCACACGGCCAACCCGTTCCACGATCTTCTGGTGCCGCTACCAGCCGACATCGATCCCGTGCTCGGCGTCCTCGTCGCCCAGATGGGACCGATCGCCGCAAACGGCATTCTGCACGCCGATGCCGAAGCCTATGGAGCTCACGTTCCTTTCCTCGGTGCAGGCGTGAAGGATCGCCCGGTTATTGTGATCGGCGCCGGAACAGTGGGGCTGATGACTGCCCTGTTTGCGAAATCCCTGGGTGCGTCCGAAGTTATCGTGACCGACCCATCGGAGTTCCGCCGTCAAAAAGCGGAAGCGATGGGCCTTCAGGCCATGACCGAGGAGCACGCGTGGCAGCATGCCAAGGCCCGCTGGCATGATGGCGCGATGGGACGCGGTGCAGATCTCGTGTTCCAGACACGTGCGTATTCAGGCAGCCTCAACACGGCGCTGAAAGCCCTGCGGCCTCAAGGCACGGTGATCGACCTTGCCTTCTACCAGGGCGGCGCGGATCAGTTGCGGCTGGGTGAAGAGTTCCACCATAACGGCCTCAACATCCGTTGCGCGCAGATCAACCGCGTTCCGCGTGGTCTTGGTGCGCTCTGGAACCGCGGCCGCCTTGCCCGCGCAACGGTCGATCTTCTCCGGACGCATGGCGACATCATCCGCGAGCAGATGATCACCCACGTCATTCCGATGGACGACGCGCCGGCCTTCCTGACGGACCTGATCGAAAACCGTCCGGAATTCCTGCAGGTTGTGTTCAAGGTGGGCGAATGACACCTGAACCTCAGCCTGTACGGATTCTGTTCGTCTTCGCGTGGTTGGTGGTCGGCGGCGAGGAGACCGAAGTGCGGCTCCTCGCGGGAAACCTCGATCCTGATCTCTACCGGATCGACGTCGTTGCCTGCTTCCGCAAGCCCGGAATGCCGGAGCAGACCCACGAGCAGCTGCGGGCGCTCGGGGTCGATGTCGATACGACGCCTTACGATCTGTCCTTCGAGGACACGGTTGGCTATCTGGCCGGCAAGGTTCCTGGATACGACATCGTCGTTTCCAGCCAGAACGTTGCCGACATCTATCCGGCACTCGAACGGCTTCATCTCCGCCCCCCGCTGATCGAGCATGGCGGTCTTGTTTCGGAGGCGGAAGCTGGCCCGAAACACCTCACGAGCCGGTATGTCGGCGTCTGCCGCTCCATCCGCGACGCGGCTGCGTCAAGAATGCCCGGCCGCGAGCAGCACGCGCTCGAGATACCCTCGATGGTCGATCTCTCCGAGTTCAATTCGGCGAACCGCTCGGTCATGCGGTCAAAGCTTGGGTTCCGGGATGAGCAGGTTGTCATCGGCTGGGTCGGTCGGCTGGATCCGAAAAAGAATGTCGAGGACTTCATCCATGCCGCCGCACTGGTCGTCAGAGATAATGCGTATGCGCAGTTCGTCATTGTCGGCGGACCCGATGCTTTCATGCCGGACTATGCCGATCACTTGAAGGATCTCACCCGCCGGCTGGGCTTGGCAGACAGGGTCACGTTTTTAGGCGATCGCAAGGATGTGGCCGAGCTTCTGTCGGCGTTCGACATATTTGTCTGGCTGTCGCGCGGCGAAGGCATGCCGCATGTCATTGCCGAGGCAGGTGCCGCCGCCCTGCCCGTCATCGCAACACCTGAAAACGGCGCCCAGCAGCAGATCGACGACCAGGTCTCCGGCCTCTTCGTGCCCTATAACGATCCGGCCGCCGTCGCTGACAAGATCCGCTTACTTGCGGGCGACGAAGGTTTCCGCCGTTCTCTCGGACAAGCGTTGCGGCGCAAGGTCGAGGCGAGCTACTCGATCGAGGCCGTGTTGCCGCAGTGGACACAGCTTTTCAGCGACGTCCTTGCGGAGAAATCGCCGCAGGGGCCGACCGGCATCTTCAAATCGTTTCTGATGGGCGGTTTCGAATGCTCGACGCATCGGCTACGTCCCGCTGACGGCGAAACAACCGGTCGACGCCTGGATATGATTGCGGCAATCGAGCACGATCGCTTTGCGGAGCAGGATTATCGTCAGCTTGCAGGACTTGGAATCCGTACGGTCCGCGATGGTTTTCGCTGGCATCTGATCGAAAAGTCCAGGACCTATGACTGGTCGAGCGTATTGCCGATGATCGAAGCCGCGCAGAAAACCGGCACGCAGGTCATCTGGGACCTCTTACACTACGGATGGCCTGACGATCTCGATATCTGGTCGCCGCAATTCGTCGATCGGTTTGCAGCCTTCGCCGGCGCCTGCGCACGGTTGGTTCGCGACAACACAAGCGAAGTGCCGTTCTACTGCCCCGTCAACGAAATCTCATTCTTCTCGTGGGGCGGCGGAGATGCCGCCTATCTCAACCCGTTCGCGCGTGGTCGAGGATTCGAGCTCAAGGTTCAGCTTGCCCGGGCCGCAATCGCTGCCATGGAGGAAATCCTCTCGGTCGACCCCCGCGCGCGCTTCGTTCACTGCGATCCGGTTATCAATGTCGTGGCGGACCAATCGAGACCATTCGAGTCCGGCGTTGCCGAAGGTCACAGGCAGTCGCAGTTCCAGGGATGGGACCTCATCGCCGGCCGAATGTGGCCGCAGATCGGCGGTCAGGAGCGGTTTCTCGATATCATTGGCGTCAACTACTATTTCAACAACCAATGGATCCATGGCGGGCCGCCGATCGACATCGGTCATCCCAGCTACAAGCCGCTGAGCAGGATCCTTGCCGAAACCTACGCGCGTTATGGCAAGCCGATTTTGATTGCAGAAACCGGCATCGAGGATGAGCGGCGTGGGCCTTGGTACCGTTATGTCTCGGATCAGGCAAAACGTGCCATGCAGTCCGGTGTCCCGTTCGAGGGGATTTGCCTTTACCCGATCGCCAATCATCCGGGATGGGACGACGGACGGGCTTGTCAGAACGGATTGCTAGCAAGCAGCGTGTCTCTCGGTGGGCGAGCGGTAGATCCCGGACTGTCGTCGGCTATCCAAGGCAGCGTTGGTTGAGACCCAACCGCCGAAATATCAAACAAGCGACGGCGGCACCAGTGTGCCGCCGTTTGCTACTGGATCGGTTCGAAGAACGGTTGGCCTAGAAGCCCTTGCCATTCGTCAGTTCCATCCTGATGGTTTGGAGGATGATGTAGACGTCAAGCCAGATCGAGAAATTGGCAACATAATAGAGATCGCAGGCGATGCGAGCCCGGGCTTTCGAAGCACGATCCGTTGGCCCCCGCAGGCCGCGCATTTGCGCCAGCCCGGTAAGACCAGGCCGCATGCTGTGTCGCTGGTGATAATCCGGAACGAGTTCCTCATAGGTAACGCCGGCCGCAAGCATGCCGACGGCGTGGCATCTCGGACCGACAAGAGACATGTCCCCTTTGAGCACGTTGATGAGTTGCGGCAGTTCGTCGATATTGGATTTGCGAATGAATTGGCCGACCCGTGTAATCCGGGGATCGTTCCGAGTTGTCTGTGCGACGCCAGACACATCTCCCCGGTCGGTAAACATCGATCTGAACTTATAGATTTTAATCTTGCGACCGTCCTTCCCCCATCGGATCTGGGAAAACAGCGGTGACCCTCTGCTCTCCGCACGGATGATCGCGCATATCAGGACGAACAGGGGAAGAAGCGTAACCAGGGCAATCAGGGATATCAGCATGTCGACTGCGCGCTTGGCCGCAAATTCCCAAGCCGCAGGCTGATCACTATATGTAAGCTTATAATTATCATTCGCCGAACTACCGGCGAGGTACTCACTAGCATCCAGTTGTACCACCAGCTCCACAGCACTCAAGGGAACCATCCAATATACGAGAGTTAATATATGATCGTCTTATCAATACTCCATATCTCGATTCTAAACACGAGTCAGCCCGGAACTTAATAAATGGTTAAATATAAAACAAGCAATATTGCTTTATTATTACATATGAAATTAGATTTGATACGTAGATTCGCAGCAACACGCGTCGAAACCCGCCGGTTCGCTCGAGAGAACCGTGATATTTTGCGGTCGACGACTTGAGAGATCGATCAAATTATGCGTTGCACAGTTTTAGCTATCATTGCCGCAATAATTTCGTCGCTTCCCGCACAGTATGCACCTACCGAGATGTGCGTCGCTTCCAAGCAGAAATCCCCGGGCGCATGAGCGAAGGTTCGGGGAACGCTGCAAAAAAAGGGAACGGGTATACTTAAAAAACGGGTAAGACGATCGGGTACAAGATCGACAACGGCAAGATCTGCCTGCGATTTCCGAACGGACAGAAAGGTTGCGTAAGCGTCGAAAGCGACGGCAAGCGCTCTGAAATGATCACCAGAAAAGGTGATCGCTCCGACCTACAATCAGGCTCTTGCCGCAGCACTCCAGGACTACGGTCACATCACTCGCCAACAGCTACGATCCATTCGGCGTGATGTTATTTGCGTCTTGCGTTTTAATCTGAAGAATATACTAGATATAGACGCAAAGTACGGGTGATTGGAGAGGTTGAGATGGCCGCTTTACACGTAATCTCGAAGTTAACTATTGCGACATTACTCCTCGCAGCTTCGCTCGGGGCGTCGGCATACGCGGCGGATATCATTCAGCGGTCGAGGTATAACGAGACGCAACCGAATACACATCTTGTACGCTCGAGCTACGTCACAGAGGAATGCGAACTGCTTGAGATCACCTACCGAGAACCGCGCCAGATCGAAATCGTCAGGGTCTGTTACCCGCCGATTTTCTGAGCGCGAAGTTTCTCGGCGAGCGTTTTCATGGTCGATCGGCGGCGCTACAGTTCGCTTCAATTTGACCGATCACACTAACTGTATTCGAACTATTGTGCGGTACATATTCCTCATCTTGTGAGGGAAAAATGTCGCGTCGTTTCAGAAATCTGTCATTTGCTTTCGGTGTCTCCATTGCTCTCTGGGCTGTCATCATCCAGGGTATCAGCCAGATTGCCGAGCACATCGGCACGCCTCACGACACGACTGTCACGGCAAGTATCAAGTAGATATGAAACGCAACTCAGTTTGTGACTTGCTGAGCAGGGGCTTTCGGAAGCGGATACGTTCCAACGAGATTGTATCGACTTTCATCCAGCATTTCCCGCTTATATGAAATGGTTGCCGCCGCAATCTCTCTGCGAAAATCCTGCCCGCGCGCCAAGGCGTCTCCGAGCGAAATGGACAGATACGCATCGAGATCGAGCAAGCGTGCTGCAATTGCGGACGCCTGATAGGCGAGCGCTTCCCGTTCGGACAAAGTTCCGAAGCTTATTTTCAGCCGGAATGTCGCGTTCCCTACAGCCTCCCTACCCCGGATCTGGACGAATATCGATGACTGACGTCCCAAATCCGCTCCCGTCACGAGATAGCTGCATTCCCATTTGGCGCCACCGTCTTCGCGGGTAAACACAGGCTCTACCTCGGCAAGGGCTGCAAGAGTAGCGCACTGCTCGTCAGCACGTATCGGGGCGCGGCCCGTCAAAAGGCGGGCTTTCTTTGCAAAGACCACCGACACCCCCATGCTTGCCTGTGCGGCGGACTGTGCATTGACAAAGGGCACGCTCAGGTTCGCAACGCTGCTTTGCTGGAAACCCAGCCGCAGCAACAAAAGCTTGAGACGCATGTGATCATTGGACAGGAGAAGGCTTGCGCCGATTGCGCTTGAGAAGGCGGCGAACAGGAGCATGAACACGACGAGACCTCCCGGCCCCCGATGCCTTGCCCCTTCCGCAAACCGCCTATCGTTGTAATATCTGCTCAAGCCAAGAAAACCTCGTGAGCACTGCAAAAAACAGGAAAGGACCTTAGGAAATAAAAACTGAGAACAATCTGGCGTGCATTAGAATTGCGCGAACCCGACTTTCTTATTTACAAAAATGGCAATATCGATCGTTTTATTATTCTAATATTACGTTGGCACTGACCCGAGCGCATGCGCTAACGGAAAGCATAATATCTCGCTACCGCAGCGCACGCTAGAGGCGTTTTATTATTCAGCTGCTACTAAACGAAGAATGATTCGAGCTTAGACGCGGCTCATCACAGCCTCCGGCCAAAATCCGTTGGCGAGGGCGTTGGTACAGTTCGAAGGCTTTAGATGTTCAGACGCCTAATCCGCCTTATCGTCTGAACTCACCGGCTTGCTGGTTGGCGGCGAAACACCTCCGCCGTGATCGGCCGACCACGTCTGCGGCGAGCTGCTATGAGGCTTTGAATCGCTCGCCGTCTGCTCGCGCTCCGGGCTATGCTCGCCCTGCGGGCTCCCTTCCGCCTGTGCCTCCTCATTGCCGGTTACGTCGCGTTTTTCGTCGGTCATGATGTTGCTCCTGTTCGGCGAAACAACAGCTAGAGAACGCAAGGGTTCCGCCCGGGTCTTCCGGGACAGCAGATTGCGGCACGATGGCGTCTTGCCGGAAATCCTGCGCGAAGGCTGTGTCGTGGTTGCGTCGGGTCATGCGCGAAGAAAAATGAGCAAAATAATCTCATTTGCCTGTTTTATTTGCTCGATCCTCTCCTCCAACAGCACAGGTTTTCCTAGATAACACCGCATCGAAAGGCCATCAGGCCTGATGCCCGAAAGGAATGACCATGAACTGGCTGAAATCCATCGCTGCTGCCGCCATGCTGCAGGCCGTTGCCATCACCCCATCTGTCGCTGGCGAAAACCTCGACCAGATCAAGGCCGCCGGCGTGATCAAGATCGGGACGGAAGGCACCTATGCCCCCTTCACTTTCCACGACAGCGCCAACAAGCTGACCGGCTTCGACGTCGAGATCGGCGAGGCTGTCGCCAACAAGCTTGGCGTGAAGGCAGAATTCATCGAAGGCAAGTGGGATGGCCTCATCGCTGGCATCGATGCCAAACGCTATGATGCCGTCATCAATCAGGTCGGCATCACCGAAGCCCGCAAGCAGAAATATGCCTTCTCCGACCCCTATATCGCGTCCAAGGCCGTGCTGATCGTTCGCAGCAATGACGAGGAGATCAAAGGGTTCGAAAGCCTAAAGGGCAAGAAGTCGGCACAGTCGCTGACCAGCAACTTCGGCAAGCTGGCCGAGGCGTCTGGAGCAGAGCTCGTCGGCACCGACGGCTTTGACCAGTCGATCCAGCTGGTTCTGACCCGCCGCGCCGATGCCACGATCAACGACAGTCTCTCCTTCCTCGATTTCAAGAAGAAGCAGCCTCAGGCTCCCGTGAAGATCGTTGCCGAAAAGGCGGATGCGGATTTCTCCGGCATCATCGTTCGCAAGGGCGACGACGAGCTGGTTTCAGCCATCAACAAGGCGCTCGCCGACATCAAGGCGGACGGAACCTACAAGACGATTTCTGACAAGTATTTCGGTCAGGACGTCTCGAAGTAAGAACGGACTGTTCCGTTCTTGAAACTGCGCCATATGTATTGAGATCAGAGCGCTCGGCGACCATCGCCGGGCGTCATATGTTTTGAGGTTCGCCGTGCCGCACTGGCTTCAATTGATGGTCGATTCGTTGCCGACACTTCTGTGGGCCGGCGTGAAATTTACGATCCCGCTGACACTCCTTTCCTTTGTGCTGGGCCTATCGCTGGGGCTTGCCACCGCGGTCGCACGGTTGTTCGGGCCGTGGCCGGTTTCAGCAATCGCTCGCTTCTATGTATGGATCATTCGCGGTACGCCACTCCTTGTGCAGCTCTTCGTGATCTTCTACGGCCTGCCGAGTGTGGGAATTCTGCTTGATGCCTTTACGGCGGCCCTGATCGGCTTCACGCTCAATGTCGGTGCCTACACGTCGGAGATCATCCGTGCAGCCATCTCCTCCGTCCCCAAGGGTCAGTGGGAAGCCGCCTATTCCACCGGCATGAACTGGCGCCAGGCGATGCGGCGCACGATCCTGCCGCAGGCAAGCCGGGTATCCGTGCCGCCTCTGTCAAACACGTTCATATCGCTGGTCAAGGATACCTCGCTTGCCGCGGCAATCACCGTGCCCGAACTTTTCCAGTCCGCGCAGCGTATCGTTGCCACGACGTATGAGCCGCTCATTCTCTATATCGAGGCCGCCATCATCTATCTCGCTCTGAGCTCCATCCTGTCTCACCTGCAGTCCCGACTCGAATTTCGCTTTGCCCGATACGGCGGCATGCTGGAGGCCAACCGATGATCGAACTGTCGCATATCGAAAAGCGTTTCGGCGACGCCGTCATTCTGAAGGATATCTCTCTCAGCTTTCCGGAGGGCAGCGTTTCGGCTCTGGTCGGACCGTCGGGCGGCGGCAAGAGTACCTTGCTCCGCTGCATCAACCTCCTAGAGCAACCGACTGCCGGAAGCGTGCGCATAGGCGCTGAGAGCGTCGACTTTGCACCCGGCCGCAAGGCGCCGTGGCAATCCATTCAGAAAGTGCGCAGCCAGACGGGAATGGTGTTTCAGAACTTCCAGCTTTTCCCACATCGCACGGCCATCGAAAACGTCATGGAAGGGCTGCTTGTCGTCCAGAAATGGTCCCGCGAAAAAGCCAGGGCGCGCGCCATGGAATTGCTGACGAAAGTCGGCATGGAACACAAGGCCGATGCCTGGCCCGCCAATCTCTCAGGCGGCCAGCAGCAGCGTGTGGCAATTGCACGGGCGCTCGCGCCCTCGCCGAAAGTTCTTTTGTGCGACGAACCGACTTCGGCGCTTGACCCGGAGCTTTCCGCCGAGGTCGTCGACGTGCTCGGCACCCTTGCCAAAGAGGGCACGACCATGGTGATGGCGACGCACGATCTGCGACTTGCCTCGCAGGTTGCCAATCTCGTTGTCTTTCTCGAGGCGGGGCAGGTCGTCGAGATCGGCAGCGCCGAACAGGTCTTTCGCAACCCTGTCCACGAACGCACACGTCAGTTCGTGTCGTCGATCAACGCCGCGCAGACCTTCTCGGCGTAGCCATTCCGGTGCTGCACGCCACTGCTAAAACCGCGTGCGGCCGTTGTTTGCATATTCAAAGACAGGGGCTCCCGAGCGATGACACCGACACAACCGCCACTCGATCCCCTCACCCAGGCGACGGTCACGATCGCCTGGGTGATCGTATTCAACAAGCCATTCTATCCCGTCTATGTCTGGTATCTCGTCGGCAATGGCGTGGCTGCGTCATGCGCTACATTGCTTGCCGCCCCCCTGTTTCTCGCGATCCCTTTCATTGCTCGCCAGTCACCCTTCATGGCGCGGTTGGCGTTGCCAATCGTCGGCACGCTCGACACGTTGTTCGAGACAAAACTGTTCGGGCATGGTTCGGGGACGGCACTTTTTTTCGGTGCCTGCTTCATGCTGGCCTCACTGTCCTTTTTTGCCCAGGAGAAGTGGTGGCAGCGCGGCATGGCGGCCTTTGTCTTCGCTGTGTTTCTATTCTCGCAGTATCTTCTCGGTCCTCCATTGCGGGTGTGGAGCGATCCTGACCTTGCCATCCTGCTCAGGCTCAACATGTTCTCGGTCGCATGCCTGATGGCCTTTATCGCCTTACGTTATGCCGGTCTTGAGACGAGACGTGAGCGCCAATAACCTTTGGTGATCCCGCGACTGCACAGTGCCTAATCTCCGCAACATCTCGAAACACGGAATTTTCAGGTTTTTCCCAGAGAATGGAGCGGATTGCTGACGACCGTCAATTTTAACAGGATGTCGGAACCTGTCCGCGGTTAAAGCATTATTTTTCGCAACGCTTACGAGGGGCGACGGACTTTATGGCTGTGGAAAAAGATGTTCGCGGCGCACGAGACGCAGGCGACCGGCTTATCGCCGCCCACGCATCGGGAGATCCGTTCGCAGCAGCTTTCAAAGCAACACGCATGCCGATGATCATCACCGATCCACGCCAAGTCGATAACCCGATCATCTTTTCCAATCGTGCATTCTCGAAGTTAACCGGGTACTCTTCGCAGGAACTTGTTGGGCGCAACTGCCGCCTCTTGCAGGGTCCGCAAACTGACCCTGCGGCTGTTGCCAAAATTCGGGAAGCGGTGTCGCAAGAGCGGGATCTTGCGATCGACATTCTCAACTACCGGCGAGACGGCACGACCTTCTGGAATGCTCTGTTCGTCAGCCCGGTTCGGAACGAAGATGGGCAAGTCATCTACTTCTTCGCGTCTCAGTTGGACTTTACCAACATCAAAAGCAAAGAGGCAGAACTAGCGGCGGCTCGGCATATCGCGGAAGAGGAAGTCGCAAGGCGGACAGCGGACCTGACGGACGCGCTGACAACAAAGACCGCGCTCGTTCACGAAGTCGACCACCGCGTCAAAAACAATCTCCTGACCATCGCCTCTATCGTCAAGCTCCAGGCGCGGATGGCGGAGGACGAGGTGGCAAAGAGGACCCTGTTTTCCGTCCTCAGCCGCGTCGAAGCGCTGAGCACTGTTCACCGTAAGCTTCTGAATGACGATGATGTCGGCCATTTCGATGTTGCAGAGTTCGCAGGCGACCTGATCGTCGATGTGGTCGGTGCGCTTAGACGATCTGACATTGTGATGACAACCGACCTGCACGAAGTCATCGTCCCGGCTGACAAGGCATCACCTCTCGCTCTTATCTTGAACGAGCTGATCGGTGATGTCGTTCGACGCGGCTTGAGCGATGGCGGCGGCGAAATTCACCTGGAAGTGAGACGCCTGAACGGACACTTCTTGGTAAGGGTCGTCGACACGGTCACCCCCGTTGTCTTTGACCAGCGCGAACACGACTTCGGCAGACTGATGCTGGAGACCTGTGCCAGGCAGCTGGGCGCTGAAATCGAACGGAAAACGGATGGCAAGCGCACAGAAGTGAGCGTTACCCTGATGGTCAATGAGTAAGGAACAGAATTTTGCGCGTGATGATCGTGGAAGACGAGGCGCTGCTTGCGCTCGAACTTGAAACTGAGGTCGAGGCTGCGGGTCACGATGTTGTCGGCCAAGCGGCTTCAAGCTCAACCGCATACGAACTTGCTGAAAAGTCTGCGCCTGACTTCGCTTTCGTCGACATCCAACTTCTTGATGGCCCGACAGGGATCGACGTCGGAAAATTCCTTGCTTCGAAAAACGTCCCTTACATATTTGTTTCAGGAAATTTGAAGCGGATCCCGGACGATTTTGCAGGCGCGCTCGGCGCAATCGAGAAGCCGTACACAATGAACGGACTGCAGAACGCGTTGGATTATCTAGCGCTACGGGTCGAAGGTGGGGAAGTACCGAGCCCCCCTCCTGGCCTCATCCTGGCCTCCGAGGTCGCCTGACTGTTTAGAAGCATGGGCGCCGCCCTGTCTAACAGTGTCCATCAATCCGCAGACATCGGATACTGATGGCCTTCACTTCTCGAAAGTAGGGCCCCGCTGCTGCAGGGCCTCCACTTCTGGTGCTGGTCTAGCGATCAGGCTGCAGCCAGCGCCTTTTCGATATCCTGGATCGAATGGCCCGTAAGGTCCTTGTCGAGTTCGCCAATCAGAACGTCAGACAGCGACTTGTGGTAGCTCTTGCGCATTTCGCCGAGTGTGCGGGGAGCCGCCACGACAACAAGATTTTTGATCTTTCCATCCAGCACATGCTTGTTCAGCATGTCGGCAATGCCGTTGCTGAATCCGTCTTCGTCCTGCTGGCTGTCATCCGGGTTTGCGGAACTGCTGGAATGGCGTGCACCGGAAGCGATTTTCGAGCTGTCGATGTCCGTGGCCGGCATCGCTCTCAGCTTGACGTTTGCTGCGTCACCTTCATTTTTGAAAAGGCTGAGCTTTTCGCCATCGGCAACGGCAACGATCGTGTTCTGTGGTAGCTGCATAAGGGTCTCCATAGTCAGCACCGCCTGCTTCCTTCGAGGAACCAGCCGGTGCATGTTTCGAGGCCTACAGTAATCCCGCAGCGGCGGATCGGTTCCGAGCAAATGACGTGGATAGCGCTGAGTTAGCTGATCCCTGACACCCGCCGTACCTCGCCGAACTGTCGCAAATCCGGCACCGGCTGCGACGCGGCTCCGTCGGCTACTGCGCGGTAAAAAACGTCAGAAGCACTTTTCCTTTTTCGCCCAGAAGGCAGACGAAACGATCAGGCTTACCGGTTTCGCCGCCGCGTGCGATATAGGCATCGCCCATGACGACGGTCTTCACCGCGACATTCTCGACTTTGGTATCCGCGGAGCTCACGGCCAGGGTTTCCATGTCGAGCACCAGGTCGGTGATGGCGGACGATTTTTCCTGCAGCGCCAGCAAGCCGGTCGACTGGCATGCCTGTGCTGCCTCGTCGTTGTTCGTCTGCGCGTAGGTTGCTCCGGCGGTGAGGCAAAGAGCGGCAAAGGCGGTCACGGAAAGTCGTTTCATAAGGGCCCCCAAGAAAAGTCGGCATTGACTGCGACCTCGAATGCATTTGACCTCGATTTGTTCCCTTCGATCCTGAGGCTAAGCCGCGCCGATTGTGGCACGACAGGATACGCATGGCGTGGTGGCCTTATCGATTTCCTGCGCCGATCAAGCACTCGGCTGCCGCTCGGTCATGATTAGGCGTTTGAGCGTGTACCTGTTAGACCTTTGCCAACGGATCGACCGTCATGACATCGCGCTGACCGTCGTGTCAGCTTTCAAGAAAGAGAGATCGATATGGGTTGGAAAACGCCAAAGGTCGAATACGTGAACGGTTACAAGATCGTCGAGGTCGATGGGCCATCCTTCAAGGTGTACGAAGGCGATCGCCAGCTGGGCGATGACTTCCCTTATTCCGGCGAGGCTGCGGCTCTCGCGAATTCTTTGCCGAAGCTGGATATGCCGAAACCTAGTCATGGGTTGCCCTCGTTCCGCTGACGGCGGGCCATCGCCTTTTCAAGTGATGCATCGCAAGGGATTGGCGATGGATATTTCGGTTCGGCTCACGACTTACCCTGGCCTCGATGATCGGATTGTCATCGTGAGGGCTGGCGACGAGGTCGATGCCGTCTTCGTGCGGACTGATCGGTTCAATCTCCTCGTCGATACGCTTGGCACCCCATCCCTGTGTCGGGAGGCGCTAGCACTGCTCGACGACCAGATGGGCGATCGGCCTCTGCTGGTCATCAACTCCCATATGGACTGGGACCACTTTTGGGGCAATTCCGGGCTTGGCGATCGCATACCAATCATCGCGCACGCCAAGGCGCTGGAGCGGCTGAACGATCCCGCTGCACGAGATAAGCTGGTCGAAAAACAGCGCGACGCACGATTTCGGGATGTCGAGATTGTTGCCCCCAATCTATGCTTCGCTGGCGAGAGCATGATCCTGGATGGCGGCGATCTGGTCCTCGAATTGCTTCACACGCCCGGACATACGCCCGATCATGTCGCGGTCTGGATCCCTTCCATCCAAACCTGTCTTGCGGTCGATGCCGTCGAGTGGCCGATCCCCGAGGTCTGGAGTAAGGATCCTCACGATCTCAAGGCGCTTTGCTGCTCGTTGAAAACAATCCGTGATCTTGATGCCCGCCACGTCGTTCTAGCTCACGGCCAGACCTCCGCACCGTCGATTGTCGAAGCGAACCTTGCTTACTTTTCACGACTACACGACCGCGTCGCCGCTCTTGACGGCTCCGCGTTGGCCAACGCTGATCTCGACCAGAAAGACGGCTTGCGCCTGCGGGACTTCGTGAGCCTGCCAGAGGATATGCCGGGCGAGACGGCAGCATTTTACGAACGCTGCCATCGGTCCAACCTTTATGCGACAGCGGAAGCCCGGAAGGCCGGTGTCGCTTATATCTGAACCGTTCGTCCTCCGGCACGCGTGTTTGCTCGAACCGGAGGGAGCGAGAGCACAATCTTCGTTCCCCTTTTGCGAGTATCAGGCTGAGCCTCACGGAACTCCTGCTCTTGCTACCTGTTGGATAGGACAGAAAAGGAGCACTGAAATGAGTAAACCGGAAGACGATGCAAAGGGCCAGTACGCCCCGTCCCAGGCCGATCGCAAGGCGACAGGGGTTCACAGCGCAAAGCCGACAGTCGTGACGGGCTCTGAAGACGCGACCGTTCACCGCGATGCGCCGGGAAAGAAATCCGAAAAGGATTTTGATCTCAACTATGATCCCAAGGACATGAACGAAGGCAGTTTCCGCGGCTGAAGCATAGCACGCGGTCACCTACCCCAGCAGGATCAGCCGTGGCGCTCCATAAGATCGTCACGCTGCTCCTGCGTCAGTGGCCTGATTTTTTCGCCACGCAGCATCAGGAATAGTTTCGCCGTTTCTTCGAGCTCCTCCGTCGCGTATTGCGCCTCGCGCAGCGATTTCCCGGCAACCACCGGCCCGTGATTGGCGAGCAGGACGGCGTGACTGTCGCGAGCACGCTCCCGCACCGCCTCCGCCAAAGCGGCATCGCCTGGCGGGAAATACGGAGCCATCGGCAGTTTTCCCACCCGCATGACGTAATAAGCCGTCAGTGGCGGAAGAAGATCCTCCGGGTTTAGTCCTTCGATGAGGCTGATCGCGACGGCATTCGTCGAGTGAAGGTGAACGACCGCTGAAGCCGTGCTGCGTTCGCAATACATGCACTGGTGCAGAAACGCTTCCTTGGTCGGTTTGTCGCCGGAGACGTGCACGCCCTCAGCCGAGAATTTCGAAAGGCGCGCCGGATCGAGCGCGCCAAGCGATGCGTTTGTCGGCGTCATCAGCATATCGCCATTCGATAGCCGCGCACTGATGTTGCCGGTCGATCCGAACGTGAAGCACCGGTCGAAAAGCGACTTGCCAACCGTGACGATCTCGTCGCGAAGCTTTGTTTCCTCGGAAAGAACTGCCGTCATTTCAAAAGCTCCCACGCCTTGAGGAAGAAGTCGGCGGTGCCGAAATTGCCGGATTTGAGTGCAAGCGCCATTGGTGCGCCATCACCCATCGTCAGTGTCCAGGGCACACCCGGGTCGATCTCGCGGCCGATAAACAAGGCGGACGGCGCCAGTGCTCCAACGACGGCGCCTGACGTTTCTCCGCCGGCAACGATCAGCCTCCGAACCCCGTTTTCGCGCAGTCCGATGGCGGTTTTTGCGAGGAACTGCTCGACGATCTCGCCAGCCTTTTCCTGTCCAAGGCTGTCTTGGGCCGCCAGAACATCCTTGGGATCGGCGCTCGAGTAGATCAGTGGAACGCCTTCCTGCGCCAGAGCCCATCTGATCGCTTCGTCAACGTCCATACGCCCTTGTGCGATATCGACCGGATCGAGCTTGAGCGTTGACATGCCGGCCTCGATAGCGGCCTTGATCTGGCCCCGTGTCGCCTCTGAACAGGAACCGGCAAGAATGGCGGCCCTCCCGTCCGGCGGTTCAAACTGTCCTGCCGTGATGTCTCGTTGCAAAAGCCCCGCGCGCCGAAAGTTCTCGGGCAGACCGATTGCGATGCCGGAACCGCCGGTGATCAGCGGGAACTCTGCGACTGCCTCACCGATCACGCGCAGATCCTGGTCGGTAATCGCGTCGATGACCACGACGCCGTCACCACGCCGACGCGCCTCTTCGAAGGCCGCACGAACGCTCTCGGCACCCTTTGCGACGTTCTCATGTGAGACAAGGCCGACCTGAAGTTTGGATTGTGCCGCCATCAGACGCACCAGCGACGAATCCGTCATCGGCGTCAGGGGGTGATGGCGCATGGGGCTATCCGACAGCAGTTGATCTGCCACGAAGAGATGACCCTTGTAGATTGTCCGGCGGTTGGCTGGGAAAGCAGGGCAGACGATCGTCAGATCCGTCCCAAGCTCGCGTGCGAGCGCGTCGGTGACCGGCCCGATATTGCCCTTCGGCGTCGAATCGAAGGTCGAGCAGTATTTGAAGATGATCTGGCGGGCACCGGCCGTCTTCAGCCATCGCAGTGCCTCGAGCGACATCGCGATGGCCATTTCAGCGGGATTGGTACGGGATTTCAGGGCGACGACGACCGCGTCGACATCGCTCAGATCGAAATCGGCGGGCGGAACGCCCACCGTCTGGATCGTGCGCATGCCCTCCCTCGACAGCATCAGGGCAAGGTCCGTTGCGCCGGTCAGATCATCGGCGATTGCGCCAAGCAGCATATCATTCTCCTGTCTTGAGGATGGGCTCCGCCTTCAGGCGGTTGCCCCCTCTATAATTGAAAATCCCGTGTCGATGATCCTTGCCTCCTGCGGACGCTGAGGCGTCTCCAGCAAGGCTTCGATTGCCGTCTTGCCGATGGCAAAGCGATTGGAAAGCACCGTGGTCAGCGGCTTTGGCAGAACCTGTCCGATCTCGAGCCCGTTGAAGCCCATCAGCGCGAGACCGTCCGGCACCGGCATTCCGGCCGCCATGCAGTGCATGAAACCGCCCACCGCCATGTCGTCGTTGGAAAACGCCGCCGCATCGATGGCGGCACCGTCGGCAAGAAGACTCGCCAGAGCTCGACGTCCTTCGAGCGTCGAACTTGGCGCCTCTGTCCGATACTCCGAGACCAGTGACAAGCCCGACTCAGACAAACCTTCGCAAAGCCCCTCATACCGCAAACGCGCGCGCCGATCCGCAGCCCAGTCATGGCCGACATAGCCGATCCTCGAATAGCCGCGCTGAACGAGATGGCGTGCCATCGCGCGGCCGGCGTCGCGATGCGACAGGCCGACCGCAAGGTCGATGGGCCGGTCATCGATATCCATCAGTTCGGCGATCCGCACCCGGCTGCCTTCAAGCATGCGTCTTGCGGCCGTGGTATGCTCGAAACCTGTGGTGATGATCGCCGCCGGATGCCAGGCCAGAAGCGACGAAATAATATCCTGCTCGGTCTCGAGACTGTAATCGGTCACACCGATCATCGGGCGATAGGACGTGCCGATCAGCCCGGCATTGATACCCCTGAGCACTTCGGGAAATACGATGTTCGACAACGACGGCAAGATGACGCCGATGATCGGCGAAGACGAGGACGCAAGCGAACCGGCAGCCCTGTTAGGGACATAGCCGAGTGCGTCGATTGCCGCACTGACGCGGAGTCTTGTCTCCGGTGCGATCGGCCCCTTGTTGCGGATCACGCGCGAGACGGTGTTCTCGCTAACTTTTGCCAGCCGAGCGACATGCGCAAGCGTCGGCGTCTCAGCGGCCGAGGGCACGCTATCGTCTGCAATCGACCTCCCCTCCCCGTCCAAGTCGTTCTCTCCTCCATTTATCTCAGCGCTAACATATGTCGCTTGAACAGGGCAAGAGGATGTGGTTGAAAACATGTTAGCGCTGAGATTCTGACTACACAGCGCTTCATGGAGGTGCCGCTCATGTCCAGCCCAACCACTATCGCCATCATTGGCCTCGGCTCAATGGGACTAGGCATGGCACGCTCTGTGCTGAGCGCCGGTCACAAGGTTCGCGGCTTCGACGTCAACCGGGACGCGCTCTCGACCCTCGAAAATGAAGGTGGCGTTGCCGCCTCCTCGCCGGGCGATGCTGTTGAAGGCGCTGACATCGCGGTCGTCGTGGTCGTCAATGCGGCACAGACGGAAACAGTCCTTTTCGGCGAGGCCGGGATCGTCAGCGCGATGCATTCCGGCGGCGTCATCGTCTGCTGTGCCACCGTGTCGCCCAGCGACGCCAAATCCTTCGCTGCGCGAACCGAGGCAGCCGGGCTGCTTTATCTCGACGGCCCCATCAGCGGCGGCTCGAAGAAGGCGCATTCGGGAGAACTGACCTTCATGGCATCGGGCTCACCTGAAGCATTCAAGGCGGCGCGGCCGGCGCTCGATGCGATGGCCGCCACCGTCTACGAGCTTGGCGACCAGCCGGGTGTCGGCTCCTCCTTCAAGATCGTCAATCAGTTGCTGGCAGGTGTCCATATAGCGGCCGCCTGCGAAGCGATCACATTCGCGAAAAGCCTCGATCTCGACATTGCCAGGGTCTTTGACGTCATCACCAAATCGGCTGGCAATAGCTGGATGTTCGAAAACCGCATACCGCATGTGCTCGATGGCGATTACAGCCCTCACAGTGCTGTTTCGATCTTCACCAAGGATCTCGGCATTGTCTCCGACATAGGCCGCCAGCAGAAGTTTCCGCTTCCGATCACCGCGGCCGCATTGCAACTCTTCATCATGACCGAGGCCGCCGGGATGGGTCGCGATGACGACAGTTCGGTCGCGCGGCTGCTCGCCCAGATCACCGGGCTTCACCTGCCCGGCATGCCAGAGAAAGAATAGGCCCATGCCGAAGTTTGCCGCAAACCTGTCGATGATGTTCAACGAGCGACCGTTCCTGGAGCGGTTCGCGGCTGCGGCCACGGCTGGCTTTAGCGCCGTCGAGTATCTCTTCCCTTACGACTATCCAGCCGAGGTCGTCGCCGAGAAGCTTCGTGATGCCGGGCTAAACCAGGCCCTGTTCAACATGCCACCCGGGAATTGGACAGGCGGCGATCGGGGTCTTGCGAGCCTTTCCGACCGGCGCGAGGAGTTCGAGTCGTCGCTGGTCAAGGCAATTGCCTATGGCAAGGCGATCGGAACGCCGCTTCTTCACATGATGGCCGGCATCGCGCCAGCCGATGATCCCACCGCTGCATCCTGCTATGTGGACAATCTGAAAAAGGCGGCCGATGCAACGGCCGAAGCCGGTATCGGTCTCGTCATCGAGCCGATCAACAAACGCGATATGCCGGGTTATTTTCTCAACGACTTCAATCGCGCATTCGATCTCGTCGCCGATCTCGATCGCCTCAATGTCAGTCTGCAGTTCGACATCTATCACCGCCAGATCATGCATGGAGATGTCATCACAGCCTTGAGGCAGATGGCGCCGCGCATCGGGCATGTCCAGATTGCGGCGGTTCCTACCCGGCATGAACCCATGACAGGCGAACTCAACGACCGCATGATCTTCGAAGAGATCGACGCCCTCGGCTATCAGGGTTATGTCGGCTGCGAATACCGGCCTGCGGGAGTAACCGAGGACGGACTGGGCTGGATGAGTTCGATCTGAACCCGGCTCACCCCTTTACCGAAGTATGCATCCGGCTTGCATCATCCTTCGCTCGTCAGTTCCGCCCTGATCCGTCGCTGTTCTTGCAGCGCCGTCTGGAGTTGCGTCAAGAACGCCTCGACGCCGGGCGTCATCGGGCGATCTCGACGCGTGACGATCCCGTATGATCCCATCACCGCAGGCAGCGTGACCGGGATCTCGACCAGCAGGTTATGGCGGATGTAGAAGTCCGATACGTCGCCGGGCATCACGGCCAGCATGTCGCTCTCGTGCATCAGCGCCACCATCGTCATCATTGACGAAGTTTCGACGATGTTTTGGGGACCGGACAGTCGCATTTCGGCAAAGACGGGCGCCAGAACCTTTCGCATCGGGCTTCCGGCCGGCAGAAGCGTCCAGGGCCATTCGCCGAGCTCGCGCACCGTGACGGACGACCTGCTCGCGAGCGGATGGTCCCGCCGGCCGACGACTTTCAGCGGTTCGTCGATGAGATCGACGTAATCGAAGTCGTTGCGATCGCCGAGCACGATCGGTCGTGCCAGCAGCACATCGAGGTGACCGTTCAACAGGGAGCCAACGAGCGCATCGCTTGTCCCAGCATCGATCGAGACCTGCAGGCCGGGATGCTCGCGCTTGAGCGCAGCGACAGCCTTTGCCAGCAGAAACGGAACGGCGCTGATGACAGCCCCGATCCGCAACGTGCCGGATGCGCCCGACGACAGCGAATCGAGATCCTCCCTCGTCCGGACGATTTCCATCTGCATGAGCCGCGCATGTCTGATCATCACCTCGCCATAGGGCGTTGCGCGCATGCCCCTGGAACTGCGCTCGAACAGCGGATGGCCGACGGCCGCTTCCAGATCCTGAATCAGTTTCGTCGCCGTCGGCTGCGTCATGTTGAGAGCCGACGCGGCTTTTCGCAGGCTCGCGACCTTTCCAAGCTCGACGAGAAGCAGGAGTTGCGTGCTTTTCAGATGGCGCAGGAGCGACAGCCCGCGGTCGAAACGCTCTGATGTCATTGGCGCAATCCGTTTCAGCCGGCGGATGCGGTGATCGGAAAAGCCGATCACATGATCTGTATATTTCATTATTTCGGCATAGCCAGTCAACTATATTCCCGGGATGCACGGTGGAGAGGAACGCCGATCAAGGAGGTCGGTGACAACCGGGTGGATGCAAGCCTGATGAGGCCTGCGCCGACAAGTCAGGGAGGATTTGTATCTATGTCCGAAATTGAACAGCAACCCGTTGCCGCTGGCCGCGTGGAGCTAAAGGGTAAAGCGGCAACGAATGTACGATGGTACATCTTCGTCGTCGTTTTCCTGCTCGTTGTCATCAACATGGTCGACCGTACGGCTCTGTCGATCGCCATGCCCAGCATTGCCGCCGAATTCTCGCTCGGCCCCGCCATGCAGGGTCTTATCCTGAGCTCCTTCTTCTGGAGCTATGCATTGATGCAGATCCCCGGAGGCATGCTGATCGACCGCTTTGGCGCACGCTCGGTCATCACGGTGTCCACACTCGGTTGGGGTATCTTCCAGACCATTGCGGGCTTCACGACCGGCGGCATCTCGCTTCTGTTGACGCGCATCGGTCTCGGCGCGGCGGAAGCGCCTCTCTTCCCGGCCGGAGCAAAACTCAATTCGATCTGGCTTTCGAAACGGGAACGGGCACGCGGTGCCGTTTTCATGGATAGCGGTGCCCCGCTCGGGGCTGCCATCGGCGGCGTCCTGATCAGCTGGCTCATCCTTACGCTCGGAAGCTGGCGGCTTGCCTTCATCGTCGCCGGGCTCGTGACCATTCTTTTGGGCTGGCTCGCATGGCGTTACCTCCGTGACAATCCGTCCACGCATCCGGGCATCAACGCTACGGAAATGGATATCATCAACGAAGTGGGGCAACCGAAGTCCGAGGCTACGGAAAGCGAACCGACCGAAATCCTTCGCCGGTCGATCGTCAGCCTCGTGGCAGGTCGCGCCGGATGGGCGATGATCAATTTCGGTCTGCTGACCTGGGGCCCGAGCTATCTTGCGCAGGCGCGCAACTTCAACCTGAAGGAAATGGGCGGAGCGACTTTCGTCATCTTCCTCGCCGGCATGCTGGGTTCGCTCGCGAGCGGCTTTGTCGCCGACAAGATGGTGGCCGCAGGGTTTAAACGATCCGTCGTCTACAAGCTTCTTCTGGGCATCACTGGCCTCGGCGTCGCCGCCACATTCATCGCTCTGCCGCATGTGAGCAGCCCGGTTGCCGCGGTCGCGCTTCTCTCCGCCACACTATTCCTGCTCTACTTCGGCAGCCTTTACTGGAGCCTTCCCTCCATCCTCGCGCCTAAGAGCCGGGTCGGCGTCATCGGCGGCACAATGAATTTTGCCGGCAGTGTCAGCGGCATCATCGTCCCGATCCTGACAGGCTTCATCCTTCAATGGACCGGTGGCTCCTATGGCACCGTGCTCGGCTTCTTTGCGGGCTGCGCCGTCGTCTATGTCATCGCCACTCTCACCATCGACTTCAACGAAGGTACTCGTGAACGGAAGGGCAGCTAATTGGACGACTTTCCTCTTTGGGACGGCCCTATCGTCGATGCGCATCAGCATTTCTGGGACCCCGTCGCCAACGACCACCCCTGGCTGAAGCCGGAGGCAAACATTCCTTTCCGGTATGGCGATTACAGCTCGATCAAGCGGCGCTATCTTCCGCCAGACTACCTGAAGGACGCGCAAGGTCACAACGTCGTGCAGACAGTGTATGTCGAGACCGAGTGGGATCCGACAGATCCCATTGGCGAAAGCCGATACGCAACCAAGGTCGCGGATGAATTCGGGCTCCCCAACGCAATCGTGGCTCAGGCATGGCTCAACAGAGCCGATGTCGGCGACGTGCTCGCCGAGCAGGCAAAGTTCAAACTCGTGCGCAGCGTGCGTCACAAGCCGGGCGGCGCCGAAAGCGCCGCTGTTGCTGCCGATCACCGAACTCTCATGACCGACGAGACCTGGCGCAAAGGCTACGCCCTTCTCG
The DNA here is from genome assembly GCF_013317225.1 of Neorhizobium sp. AL 9.2.2. Classification (NCBI taxonomy): domain Bacteria; kingdom Pseudomonadati; phylum Pseudomonadota; class Alphaproteobacteria; order Hyphomicrobiales; family Rhizobiaceae; genus Neorhizobium; species Neorhizobium sp. AL 9.2.2. The sequence continues at coordinate 206,387 of NZ_JAALXU010000009.1, read as the reverse complement.
AGACGCATGGACTGAGCTTCGATCTCCAGACGAACTGGTGGCATCTCGACGAGGCCATGCTGCTGGCACGGGATTTTCCTTCCACGACCATCATCCTCAACCACACGGGTCTGCCATCGGATCGATCCAGCGAAGGGATGAAGGGATGGCACGCGGCGATGGGCAAGTTTGCGGATATGCCCAATGTCTGCGTCAAGATTTCTGGGATCGGCCAGAAAGGGCGGCCCTGGTCAATCGCGGACAACAGCGCCATCATCACCGAAACCATTGCTATGTTCTCAGCCGAGCGGACGATGTTTGCCAGCAATTTCCCGGTCGATAGTCTATGCGGTTCATTTGACACGATCTATTCGGGATTCAAGCACGTGGCGGCACGCTATTCCCTGAGAGATCAGGCAAAGCTCTTTGCGGGGACTGCACGCAAATACTACCGGCTGCCGATGGCGAACGAAGCCGGCATGACCGGCACCGCGCCTGAGGTGGCCCGGACGGCTGCCTTTGGGTAGGACGCAGTCGAAGGCTGAATAGACCTGGCTGCGATCGCGAATCGCCGATCGGGACCTGAATCTAAGGTTGCTGTTGTGCTATCCGCATGACGGTTCCCGGTGCCGATCAGCCTAAGTTCTCTAAAAAAAATCTCGCGATCCGTTCAAACTCGCGTTCGCAAACGCGAGTTTGAACAGTCGGTCTATCGCGTAACGCAAGAGCAAATCGATTAGATCGCGCTGATCGATCGTATCGCCGCCTGCGCTCCGCTGTCCGCAAAATTTTGTATACAAAATTCTGAAGACTTGATGTGTGCTAATAGATGGCCTATGATTTTCCTCGGATGGAGGAGATTATGGCGTCAGGACGAAGCCCAAAATCAGTCGGACTTGCGCCCGCAAAGGCCGTCTCGGCGAGGCCCAGCCGCCACGATCAGAGTGGCTTCAGCGCGCTCGTTTCTTTCTCATTCGAATTCAAAGAACTGCTCGACATCACGAGATCGCAGCCGGCGTCTGCCTGGCCGCTCATTGCCGGGTCGATATCACGAGGTGCGCCGAGGACGCAGTTCGCTGCCGCTTCGTGAACACGAGGACCGATCGGCTGTAGGCAAACCTGCAGCCATTTCATCTAAAGGAGGAATAAGATGAAGAAGCTATCCGTAGGATTGACATTTGCGGCCGCGGTCGTGCTGACGGGACAGGCGCTTGCCTTCGAACCGACACGCCCCGTCGAGTTTGTCGTCGCATCCGGCCCGGGCGGCGGTACCGACAACTTTGCCCGTACCATCCAGTCGATCATCGCCAAGCACAAGCTGATGGAAAAATCGATGGTGGTCCTCAACAAGGGCGGAGGCAGCGGTGCGGAAGCGTTCCTCTACGCTCGCAAGAATGAAGGCGATCCGAACAAGCTCTACTTCGGAACCAACAACGCCTATCTCCTGCCGCATGTCGCAAAGCTCGCCTATTCGATGGAGGACCTACGTCCCGTCGCAGCGCTCGCATTCGACGAATTTCTGATCTGGGTGAAGGGCGATTCCGAATACGCGACGCCGACGGATCTCATCGAAGCCGCGAAAGCTGCGCCGAACAAGCTTTCCTTTGCAGGCAGCCAGTCGAAGGACACGGATGAAACCCTGGTCGCTCTGATCGAGCAGACGACAGGCACCAATTTCAAGTATCTGCCCTTTAACGGCGGTGGCGAAGTCGGCGTTCAGCTGGCCGGCGGCCATGTCGCTGCCAACGTCAACAATCCCAACGAAAATGTCGGCCAGTGGCAGGCGGGTGCGATCAAGCCGCTTTGCGTCTTCTCCGACAAGCCGATGGCCAAGAGCGATCCGGTCCATGACGGCAAGGGCTGGGGCGACATCCCGACCTGCGCCTCGAGCGGCGTCAACATTCCGTCCTACAAGATGCCCCGCACGGTCTGGATCGCGGCAGGAACGCCTGATGATGCGGTCGCCTACTACAGCGACGTTCTGAAAAAGGTCAGCGAGACCCCGGAATGGGCCGACTATGTCCGCAAGACCTCGCAGACCGGCGATTTCATGTCCGGCCAGAAGCTGCAGGACTTCATTGTTACCAGCGAGAAGAATGCCGTCGGCGTCTTCGAAGCCGAAGGTTGGCTGGTTAAGTAAAATCCTGACGCCAATGCGATTTTAGGTCCGGCATTTTTCATGCCGGATCTTTCGATCGAGGGAAATCAATCATGCGTATCAAGCGACTCCATGTCGAGATCGTCACAGCCATCACTCTTGCCGCCGTCGGCGCGCTGGGTGCAACAGGTGCCCTGGAACTCGGCGTCAGCTGGAGTGAATCCGGCCCCATGCCGGGCTACTTTCCGTTTTACGTCGGCATCATCCTGATCGTTGCGGCGTTTGCCAGCGCGGCCCAGGCCATTTTCAGGTTGAAAATGGGCAGCGAGGAGATGCGCGAGACGTTCCTTGAGCCGGAACAGACGCGAAGGGTTCTTTCCTTCCTTCTGCCGATGATCGTCTTCGTCATCGTGACTGTCTTTCTCGGCACCTATATCGGGACAGCGCTGTATCTCTTCTACGTTGCCTGGCGCAACGGCGGCTACAAGCCGTGGATCGCGATCCTGATCGGTGTTGTCTTCTCCATCGCGCTTTATTTCGTCTTCGAAAAAGCGTTCCAGGTGCCGCTGCATAAGGGCCCGATCGAAGAAATGCTCGGCATCTACTAAGCACCCGGAGCTTGATCATGGAAAATTTTGAACTGCTTATGGGTGGCTTTGCGACGGCCCTTACGCCGATGCACATCACCCTGATGATCGTCGGCGTCCTTCTCGGGCTGATCGTCGGCGTGCTCCCCGGACTCGGAGCGCCGAACGGCGTATCGTTGCTCATTCCGCTGACCTTCACAATGGACCCGGTCTCGGCGATCATCCTTCTGGCGTCGATGTATTGGGGCGCGCTGTTCGGCGGCTCGACGACCTCGATCCTCTTCAACATTCCCGGCGAGCCGAGTTCGGTGGCGACCACTTTCGATGGTTATCCGATGGCGCGATCCGGGCAATCGACCCGCGCACTCACGCTTGCCTTCATGTCTGCCGGCATCGGCGCCTTCGTCGGTATCGTCGTCATCACGCTCCTGTCCACCTGGGCGGCACGCTTCGCGCTTCGTTTCGGCGCGGCTGAATATTTTGCCGTCTATTTCCTCGCTTTCTGCGCCTTTGTGGGGATGGGCAGCGCTTCGCCGATCAAGACGGCCGTCTCGCTCAGCCTCGGCCTTCTTCTATCCACTGTCGGCATGGATACCGTCACCGGATCGCTTCGCCTGACATTCGGCATCGAAGCTCTCCTCAGCGGCGTCAGCTTCCTGGTGGTCGTCATCGGTCTGTTCGGGATCGGCGAACTTCTGGCAACCGTCCAGGACGGGCTGAAATTCCGCGGAGTCGCCTCCCGTATCGACCCGCGCGACGTCTTCAAGACCATGCTGGAGCTGCCGAAATACTTCACCACGATCGTGCGCTCGTCTGCCGTCGGGATCTGGATGGGCATCACGCCCGGCGGCCCGACCGCAGCATCGTTCATGAGCTATGGTCTCGCGCGCCAGTGGTCGAAGCCGGGCGAGAAATTTGGTACCGGCCGTCCGGAAGGTATCGTTGCACCGGAAACCGCCGACCACTCGGCCGGCACCTGCGCCATGCTGCCTATGCTTGCCTTGGGCGTTCCGAGCTCTGCAACCGCAGCCGTTATGATGGGCGGCCTCATGATCTGGGGCCTGACGCCCGGCCCGATGCTGTTCACCACGCAGCCGGACTTCGTCTGGGGCCTGATCGCCAGCATGTATATCTCCAACTTCGTCGGCGTTATCCTGGTTCTGCTGACGGTTCCGTTCTTCGCAGCACTGCTTCGCATCCCGTTTTCGATCATCGGTCCGATGATCGTGGCGATCTGCTTCGTCGGCGCCTATACGGTGGCGAACTCGACGTCCGACCTCTGGCTCGTGCTGATCTTCGGCGTCGTCGGTTTCGTCTTCAACAAGCTGGAATTCCCGCTGGCACCATTGGTTCTCGCCATGGTTCTCGGCAGCAAGGCGGAAAGCTCGTTCCACCAGTCGATGATCGCCTCCGACGGATCGCTCGGGATCTTCTTCTCGAACTATCTGGTCGGCTCGATCATGACAGTGGCACTCGCGCTTCTCATCATTCCGCAGAGCCTGAAGTTCATCAAGTACCTCAGAAGCCACAAGAACGTGGACGCGGCGGCATAAGCCGCGCCCACGCCTTTTTCGTTTCGGTTTAGGAGGGGAACACCATGAACTATCACACCTATTTCGGCAGAGAGTCCGCCCCGGTGGAATGCTGCATCGTCGGCACCGGCGGCTTCGGCCGCAGCTTCATCGCGCAGAGTTTGAAGACGCCACTGATCAGCACCCGCGTTGCCGTCGATCTGAAGGCGCAAACCGCGACAGACGTTCTGCGGGGTCTTGGGATCGATCCTTCCAGGATTGCCCAATGCGCAACCGCGAGCGAGGCGAAGACGGCCTGGGAGAACGGCCATTATATTGCGGCGGGTGACCTTTCCGTCGTCCTCGACCTTCCGATCTCCGTGGTTGTCGAAGCCACCGGTCATCCGGAAGCCGGCGCGAAGCATTGCCGGCTTGCGATCGATGCCGGCAAGCATGTCGCGCTCGTCTCCAAGGAAGTCGATAGCGTCGTCGGTCCCGGCCTTGCACTGCGCGCCCGCAACAACAATGTCATCGTCACCCCGGTCGATGGCGATCAGCCGAGCCTGTTGATGGGTCTGGTGACCTGGGCGGAAGTGCTCGGACTGGATATCATCGCCGCCGGCAAGGCCAGCGAATACGATTTCGTCTACGACCCAAAACAGAAGACGCTGAGCTCCAACGGCAAGACCGCGTCTGCACATGATTTTGGCGACTGGATCGAACCGGCAACACTGGACCTGTCGACCATCGCGGCAAGACGATCGGAAATCGCAGCGGAGTTTCCGCAGCGGGCAGTTCCGGATCTGTGTGAAATGACCCTCGTTGCCAATGCCACAGGCTTCCTGGTCGACCGGCCAGATCTGCATGTTCCGATCGCGCGGATAACCGAAGTTGCCGATTTCTTTTCCGAGCGTTCGAGCAGCGGGTTGCTTGGCGCGCCAAAGGTGCTCGACGTCTTCCACTGCCTTCGCCTTCCCGGCGAACTGAGCTTTGCCGGCGGCGTCTTCGTGACGGTGCGTTGCGACGACGCGGAGACCTGGCAGATGCTGGCGGAAAAAGGCCATGTCGTGAGCCGCAAGGGCGATGTCGCCATGCTCTACATTCCACGCCATCTTCTGGGCGTCGAGGCTGCAACGAGCATTCTGGAGGTGGGACTGCGCGGCGTCTCCAGTGGTGCGGCCGAGCCGCGGCCGGTGATCGACCTCGTCGCGCATGCAGATGCAGATATCGAAGCCGGAACAGTTTTGACGGCAAGCGGCCACCATCACTCGATCGTCAACGTTTCTGCGCGGATGATCCCGGCCGGCCCGCTCTTGGACGATACGGCCGTTCCCTTCTACCTGGCAGCCAATCGCACCCTAAAGAGAGCGGTCAGGGCGGGCCAGCCGATCCTTTGCGGCGATGTCGAACTTGATGAGACCTCGGCATTGCTCGAACTGCGGGGCGAGCAGGACAAGGCGTTCTTCTAAGCCTCCCAAGGCAATGCGCGGTCGGCGCTAACGCTGGCCGCGCGCTCTTAAAGGCCCTGTGGCCGAACTCGCGTCGAGGATAAGCCTTGCTCTCCTATATCCTCGTCTGCGCCATAGGCTTTGTCGCCGGTTGCCTGAGCGGGGTGATCGGCACCGGCGCCAGCCTCATTCTCCTGCCCGTCCTTGTTCCGATGTTTGACCCCGCGCGCGCCATTCCCGTCATGGCGATCGCCGGGCTGATGGCGAATGCCGCGCGTGTGATGGCTTGGCACAGGCATGTCAATTGGCGCGCCGTTCTCGCTTATGCGCTGCCTGGCATGCCGGCAGCGTCATTGGGCGCTGTCAGCCTTGTCCATCTGCCGGCAGCCATCAGCGGCACTTTGCTCGGCATCTTCATCATGCTGCTCGTCCCGTTCCGGCGATACATTCGCCACCGCAACATGACCATCGGTCTCAGTGGAATGGCGATCGCCGGTGCCGTCGTCGGGTTTCTGACCGGGATGTTCCTATCCACCGGCCCACTCAGCATTCCAGCCTTCCTGGCCTTCGGGCTGACCAAGGGCGCCTTCCTGTCGACGGAAGCGGCGGCCTCGATTTTCGTGCAGGCCGCAAAGGTTTTCACGTTCTATCAGGCAGGTGCGCTCACCCATGATCTCGCGATCAGCGGTCTCGTCATTGGTTCGTCACTGATGGCCGGAACGTTCTTTGCCAAACGGTATGTCCTCAGCATGTCCGAGCGCAAGTTTGGCCTCATGATGGATGCCATTACCCTGGCATCCGGCCTGTGGCTCACATGTGTCGGTCTGTTCGGCTGAAACCGAACAGACCTTCTCAGGGTCAGCCGCGGTCGGCGATAAAGCCGGCAGCAAGCTGCGCCACCATGGACAGCGATACAGCGCCGGCATCCGGATGGCCGATGCTCTTTTCCGCAAGCGGACGCGCACGGCCCAGCCGCGGCGTAAGTGCAGCTGTTGCTTCGGCCGCCGCGCTCGATGCGTCGGCTGCAGCCTTGAAGGCTTCCGGCAGTGACTTGCCGGCCGCGGTCTTCTCCGTCAGCGTCTCGACGAACGGAATAAGGGAATCCACGAGCGTCTTGTCGCCGATACGGGCACGGCCGAGAGTGGTCACGGCCTCCAGTGCCCTGCGCGCGCCTTCGGCAATCGCTGCTTCATCAGGCACGTCGTTGTCGCTCAGTGCGCTGCTCCACGACCGCAGCAGCAATCCCCAGATCGCGCCGGATGTGCCGCCGGCGCGGTCAGCCCAGGCATCGCCGCCAAGCGCAAGCGTCGTCTGCGCGCCGGCTCCCGCCGATACGGCAGCGGCCATCGCCTTGGCAGCGGCATCGGAACCACGCTGCATTCCCTGCCCATGGTCGCCGTCGCCGGCAATCGCATCGATGCGTCCAAGCTCGGATTCCTTGTCCGTGAGCATGGCGGCAATCCTGGCAAACAGATCCGAGATGCAGGCGGCCGACTTTCGCGACGCTTCGGATGCCGCCGGGATGACCGGAGCAGCTTCCTCATCGGTGATGACATCGGTGCGCAATTCAGCGACTTCAGGCCGTCCGCGACGAAATGCCGGCGCATCGCAGGGTGCCGCCCAATAGCGCTCAAGCTCTTCATCGAGCCAAGTCAGCGTCAGCGAGCAACCCTGCATGTCGAGGCTGGTGACGAATTCCCCGGCTTCCGGCAGGACGATCTGAAGGTCGGACCCGGTGAGATTCTTCTGGACGGCGGTCCACAGCACGAAGAGTTCTTCGTATTTCGTCGAACCGAGACCGTTGAGAATTGCCGCGACGCGCGTGCAGCCCTGCGGCCTTTCGGCCAGCAGTTTGTCCGTGAGAACATCCGCGAGGTCCGTCGCGCTCGCGATATCCTGCTCGCTAATGCCAGGTTCGCCGTGAATGCCGAGGCCGAGAGCCATCCGGCCTTTCGGGACCGTGAACAACGGCTGCTTTGCACCTGGAAGGGTGCAGCCTGCAAAGGCGACGCCAAACGAAACCGTGCGTTCATTGGCATGCCGGGCGATACGCTCCACCTCGTCAAGCGAAAGCCCCGCTTCCGCCGCCGCTCCCGCTATCTTGAAGACCATGAGGTCGCCGGCGATGCCGCGGCGCTTGGCGTGTTCGTCAGCCGACGCACTCGCAACGTCATCGGTCACGGCAATGATGCGCACATCGATGCCTTCGGCACGAAGACGCTCTGCAGCGACCCCGAAATTCAGCACGTCGCCTGCATAATTGCCGAAGCCGAGAATGATGCCGCCGCCATTGTCGGCATGGCGGCAGACACGTGCAACCGCTGCCGTCGATGGAGACGCAAACACGTCACCTGCAACCGCTGCATCGGCCATACCCTGGCCGACATAGCCCGCGAAAGCCGGATAATGACCCGAGCCGCCGCCGACAACCACCGACACCTTGCCATCAGGCACTTTGGTGGCTCGCACGACACCGTTGGTGATGAGGCGTACGTGGTTGGGATAGATCTGACAAAAGCCGGCAAGCGCAGTCGAGGCGAATTCGTCTGGGGCATCAAAGATCGTCGTCATTTAAGCGGTCCTCAATTACGCGGCAGAATGCGCCGGAGATAGTCGCGGTTGGTCGCGCTGACGGAAAGGCCGTCGCCACCATAATGCTCGCACAGGAACGGGCTGTTGAAGCCGTGTTCCAGCGCAAGCTTGATTGCTGTGCGATAGTTGATCAAGCCGGATTCGAGCGGAACCGGGTGGCTGGCGATCAGGCCCGCATGCTCGTCCTCGATCCGCATGTAGTTCTTGACGTGCCAGTATTTGGCGAAAGGCGCGACTTTCGTCATCATTTGCAGCCAGTGCTCGACAGGCCGATGGAGACGGATGAGATTGCCGAGATCGGCGTTGATGCCGACATTGGCCAGATCGACTTCCTCGACGAAGCGGACAGAACTGTCCGCCGTTCCGAGATACGTGTCCTCGTACATTTCGAGGGAAACCTCGATCCCGACTTCTGCGGCGTGCCTGCCGAGTTCGGCAACGCGGGCCACCGCCTTGTTCCACGTCGCGGGATCATCGGGGTTTTTGGCACCCTGTTCGGTCCAGAACCACAACGCGCTTTTCTGCTTGTCCGTCAGCGGCTCGAAAAAGCCGAAGGAAACGCTCTGCGCGCCGATCTCGGCGGCAGTCTCGATGACGCGGTGGCTGTAGGCGAGGTAATCGTCGCCGTGTTTCTCGTCGATGACGCTGCGCCGCGATGTCGATATCGCCGGGATGGTCATGCCTGCATCTTTCACGACCTCGCAGAACGCACGACGGCGATCAGCCGAAAGATCGGCGACGCGGAGCCAGCTGTCCGTGGGATCGAGTTCGGTAAAGCCTGCATCTGCGACTTCGCCGACAGTCTTGGCCCATTCCTCGACGGTCTGATCCTGAACCGAACGACCGTCCGGCAACATATTGGGGTATTGAATCATTGCGGCCGCGATCGGCCAGGTCTCACGCGTCCACTTGGGAGCTGAACTTGTCATTGTCGTCCTCCAACCGCGACGCCACCGCGCTCTTGATGGCGCAGGGAAGCCGCACACTCTGACAGTTGGCAGCCGGCGTTCAAGCCGACCGACATGCGCCAAGCCCGCGTCCTCTCGGGCTGAGATGACCGGCCATTCACGGCCGGTCATTTATGATCAAGTGATCAGGCGGCCTGGGCTGCCTGGCGCTGGCGCTTTGCCATACGGGTCGCAAGCAGGATCGCTTCACGGGTCGCGCCGATATCGGCAATGCCCTTGCCTGCAATGTCATAGGCCGTGCCATGAGCCGGCGTGCAAAGCGGGAATGGCAGGCCACCCATCATCGTCACGCCCTTGTCGAAGCCAATCAGCTTCATGGCGATCTGACCTTGGTCATGATACATGGTGAGGACGGCGTGATAGCCTTCCTTCATGGCGCGAAGAAACACGGTATCGGCCGGGAACGGACCCTCGACGCCGTAACCGCGCGCCTTTGCTTCGGCAACGGCGGGTTCAATGATCTCGATTTCTTCCATTCCGAAGCTGCCGCCATCGCCCGCATGCGGGTTGAGACCGGCGACCGCGACGCGCGGCTCATCGATACCGGCGGCCTTCAGGCAAGAAACAGTCAGTTCGAGTTCCGACAGAAGCCGGTCCACGGACAGGTTGGCAGCCACTTCCTTGAGCGGGATGTGCGAGCTGACACGTGCGTTCCAGATCTTTTCGAGAACGTTGAACTCGCGGATCTTGCCGGTGAACGACAGAACGTCCGAGACGAAACGGATTTCGTCATCGTAGCCCGGATAGGCAAAGCGCATCGCCTTCTTGTTGAACGGCGTGAAGCAGACCGCATCGGCCTTTCCGGCATGGGCGAGCTCAAGGACGGTGCGGAAGTTGCGCGTGGCGAACGTGCCGCCGGCCAGCGTCGCTTCGCCGCGCTCCACCTCTTCCGGAGCGAGATGGCCCAAATCGATAAATGCGTGCTTCGAGCGATCGAGACCCGAAAGATCATCGAGCGAAGCCGAGATCAGATCTGGCTGAACGCCTGCTTCCTGCGCGCCCTTATCGAGAATGCGCCGATCGCCGATCACAACGATATAGGCCTGCTCTCTGATGTCATCCAAAGCCAGAAGCTGTGCGGTCAGTTCGGGGCTGATACCGGCCGGGTCTCCCATCGCAAGCGCAATGGTGGGACGGCTATCGTGATGCTGGGTGATATCCATGGGTCAATTCTCCTACCTCGGTGAGGACGTTTCTAAGCCATCCGAAATCGCAGGACAAGTCTTTTGCATTTTGTATGCAGCATTTTTACGTTTGGTGCCGTTCGGGTTCTGGTATAATCCTGGCGAGACGCTTTGATCATCACGGCGGTCCAGAAATCGAGCTTTCAAAATGAGTGATACACTGCCCGAATCGCCTGTCTCGCCATCCGGCCCCATCCGGCGGACGGCCTTGCACGACACGCTCGTCACTCGGTTGCGCGACATGATCATCGAGGGAGAGCTTGCCCCCGGTTCGCGGATGCACGAAAGCCAGCTCGGCGAACAGCTGGGCGTTTCGCGCACGCCGCTGCGGGAAGCGATCAAGTACCTTGCCAGCGAAGGGCTCGTCGAACTCATTCCAAGCCGCGGCGCGATCGTCAAAAGGTTCAGCGGCAAGGATGTGCACGACATGCTCATCGTTCTGAAGAACCTGGAGGAGCTTGCCGGAAGCCTTGCCTGCGAGACCGCGACGGATGACGATATCGCCCGGGTCAGGCAACTGCATGACGAGATGCGGGCCTGCTACGACGTGAAGGATCGCCTGCGCTACTACAAGCTCAACCAGGCCATCCATACCGAAATCTGTCGGATCGCGGACAACCAGGCACTTAGCAGCGTTCAAGCGCAACTGCAGTCGCGCTTGAAGAGAATCCGGTTCATCGGCCACGAGGGTCCGGACAAGTGGTCGGCGGCCATGGCTGAGCATGAGGAGATGATCGTCGCGCTCGAAGCGCGGGACGGGAAAACCTTGTCAAAGGTATTGGGGCTTCATTTGCTCAATGCGTGGCAGCGCGTCAAAGACGCGATATAGCGCTGGTGAAAATGGCCAAAGCCAACATCGACCTAACAAAATCACACCAATAATGTTGATTATAACAATGTAGGCGTTATATCCGTTTCATCCCACGCGGACGGTCTCGGATGAAGCGCGAAGAACGACACCAACGGATCATCAATCTGCTGATTGAGAAGAGAACCGTCGATCTCGACGGTCTGGCGGAGCTTTTTGCCATCTCCAAGATGACCGTTCACCGTGATCTGGATGAGCTTGAGCAGGCAGGGGTGCTTCGCAAAGTGCGCGGCGGCGCAACGATCGACGCAGGTACCCAGTTCGAGAGCGATTTTCGGATCCGCGAACGTCAGGATCATGCCGCCAAGCACGCCATCAGCAAGGCAGCTGTCGATCTGGTCGAACCCGGCATGACTGTCATGGTCAATGACGGCTCGATGGCGGCCGTGCTTGGCGAGGCACTGGCCGACAAACGTCCGCTGACGGTTATCACCAACAACGCGGCCGTCATGGAGCGGCTGAAAACCGAGACCGGCATCACGCTGATCGCCCTCGGCGGCGTCTATTCGCCCAAGTTCAACGCATTCTTCGGCGTGGTGACGGAAGAGGCTTTATCGCGGCTAAGAGCCGACGTTGCGTTCATCTCAACCCCGGCCGTCGCATCGGGGCAGGCCTATCACATGGACGACGCCGTGATCCGGGTAAAACGGGCGATGATGGCATCGTCGGCGCGCGCTTACCTGCTCGTCAACCACGAGCGGATCGGCCAAACGGCGCTACATGTCCTCGCCGGTCTCGATCAATTCGACGCCGTCATCACCAACCATCAGCCTGAGGCCCAACTGCTTCGAGACATCGAAGACACGGGCGTCACACTGACCATCGCATCGTCGGGAGGATCACATCCATGACCACATCGCCAAGCTTCTGGATCGGCACCAGCTGGAAGATGAACAAGACGCTTGCCGAAGCTCTGGAATTCGCGGCTGCCGTGAAGGCAGCTGATGAAGACAGGGATTCGCGCATCCAGCGATTTGTCATTCCGCCATTTACCGCCACGCGCGAGGTCAAGGCTGCCCTTGCCGGAACCTCCGTCAAGGTCGGCGCGCAGAACATGCACTGGGCTGATCAGGGTGCCTGGACCGGCGAGATCTCGCCGCTGATGCTGAAGGACTGCAAGCTCGACATCGTCGAGCTCGGCCATTCCGAGCGGCGCGAGCATTTCGGCGAGACGAATGAAACCGTCGGGCTGAAAACCGAAGCAGCGGTTCGCCACGGGCTCATCCCGCTGATCTGCATCGGAGAGACGCTCGCCGATCGCGACAGCGGCAACGCACAGCAGGTCCTTGCGGATGAGGTTCGCGGTGCCCTTTCCAAACTGTCGGGCGACCAGAAGAATGCCGAGATCCTGCTCGCCTACGAACCGGTCTGGGCGATCGGCGAGAATGGCATACCCGCCACCGCAGATTACGCATCCGCCCGCCATGCCGAGATCATCGATGTGGCGCAGTCCATCCTTGGACGCCGCATCCCCTGCCTCTATGGCGGGTCGGTCAATCCCGGCAATTGCGAAGAACTGATTTCGAGCCCTCATATCGACGGGCTCTTCATTGGCCGTTCCGCCTGGAATGCCGAGGGCTATCTCGACATCCTGGCAAAATGTGCCGCCAAACTCTGAGGAGACATGACCATGAAGCTTGCAATTGCAGGAGACAGCGCCGGCGAAGGCCTCGCAAAGGTTCTCGCTGATCATCTGAAAGACCGTTTCGACGTGCATGAAGTATCGCGTACCGATGCCGGTCCCGATGCGTTCTACGCGACGCTTTCCGACCGGGTCGCCTCCGGTGTCATCGACGGCACCTATGACAAGGCCATCCTGGTTTGCGGAACCGGCATCGGTGTCTGCATCTCGGCCAACAAGGTCCCCGGCATCCGCGCCGCACTGACACATGATACCTATTCGGCTGAACGCGCCGCCCTCTCCAACAACGCCCAGATCATTACCATGGGCGCCCGCGTGATCGGCACCGAACTGGCCAAGGCGATTGCGGACGCCTTTCTGGCGCAGACTTTTGACGAGAACGGTCGCTCGGCCGGAAATGTCCAGGCGATCAACGAGGTAGACGGGAAGTACAACGCCCGCTGAACCTTTTCCGTGACCGGACAATGTCCGGTCACGCCCTCCTCCCCGACTGACAGATGTCGACACAAGATTCACGTGTCCTTTTCCGCGGCCATACCCCGTCGAAGCTCGCTCAACGGGCAGGCCTACGGGCGACTGGAAACCTAGTCCCCACACCCCTCAAAAATCCTAGTGTCTATCGTCTTTCCGGCGGTAGGAACCTTAATGTTCCAAACTACGTTTCTGCGCCACCTGCGGGTATCAGGGGAGGAGAAACGATGATTGAACATAGCGTTTTCGCACAACGCCACTTTGGCACTCCAGCAAAGCAAATCATGTTTGACACGAGAGCGATGGCCGCAGCGCAGCTTGTCGCTTTAGCCGCGCCATTCGATCCGCAGGCATAGGCCACACCTACCCCACCTGCTTTCCGTTTCCGTCAATCTTTCTACAGTTTCTAAGTGCGCTGCCCAGCGGACGATCTCGACCGGAGTGTCAATGTCAGAAACCACCTCGACCAAGCCAGGCGCAACAGCCGCCACCCTTACCCCGGAACAGGCAGAACAGGCACGACGCGCCTATCTTCTCAAACGTTTCTGGGTCAGCGCTCGCGGCTATTGGGGTCGCGATGGCGACAAGATCGCCTGGGTATGCTCGATAACGCTTCTCGCGCTCATCGGTGTCAACGTCGCTTTCCAGTATGGTATCAACGTCTGGAACCGCGGACTATTCGATGCGATCGAGCAGCGGAATGCCGATCAGGTCTATTCGCTAGGCCTTCTGTTTCCGCCCCTCGTGCTTGGAAGCGTCGCGCTCGTCAGTTCGCAGGTCTATCTGCGCATGCTGATGCAGCGCCGCTGGCGCTCGTGGCTCACGAAATCATTGATCTCGCGGTGGCTTACGAATGGACGCTACTACCAGCTGAACCTGATCGGAGGCGATCACCAGAACCCGGAAGCCCGCATCTCCGAGGATATGCGGATCGCGACGGAATCGCCCGTGGATTTCACGTCAGGGGTGATTTCGGCTTTCGTGTCGGCGTCGACCTTCATCGTCGTCCTGTGGACGATCGGTGGCGCGCTGACCATTCCGATCGCCGGAAATTACGTCACCATACCCGGCTTCCTCGTGATTGCGGCGGTCGTCTATGCCATCATCACATCGAGTTCGATCGCGGTCATCGGCCGGAACTTTGTGAAAGTGTCCGAGAATAAGAACCAAGTGGAGGCCGAATTCCGCTATACACTGACCCGCGTGCGCGAAAACGGCGAGAGCATCGCGCTGCTGGGCGGCGAAGAGGAAGAGCGCAACGATCTCGATCGGACCTTCGCTAATGTCCGTCAGCAGTGGCGTCTGCTTGCGTGGCAATATATGCGCACGTCCTTGGTCTCGCACGGATCGATGCTCATTGCACCGGTAGTTCCGGTCCTGCTCTGTGCCCCAAAGTTCCTCGATGGCAGCATGTCACTGGGTCAGGTCATGCAGGCGGCATCGGCATTCACAATCGTTCAAGGTGCGTTTGGATGGCTGGTCGACAACTATCCCCGTCTCGCCGACTGGAATGCCTGCGCCCGTCGCGTAGCCTCGCTGATGGTTTCACTTGATGGTCTGGAACAGGCCGAACAGAATGAAACTGTCGGACGGATCAAGCATGGCGAAACTGAGGGCGACACCATGCTCAGCCTGAACGAGGTCTCCGTCTCGCTTGGCGACGGCACTGCCGTTGTCAAGGAAACGCAGGTGGAGATCGGGCCCGGCGAACGCGTCCTCGTGGCGGGTGAATCCGGTTCGGGCAAGAGTACGCTGGTGCGAGCCATTGCGGGGCTGTGGCCATGGGGAGAAGGAAGTGTCAACTTCCGCAAGGGCCAGGAACTGTTCATGCTGCCCCAGAAACCATACATCCCCTCGGGCACACTACGTCGCGCCGTCGCCTACCCGAAACCGGCAGACACGTGGTCGGCAGAAGAAATTCATGTTGCCCTCGACAAAGTCGGGCTCGGGCACCTGCGCGACAGGATCGAGGACGAAGCGCCATGGGACCACACGCTGTCAGGAGGAGAGAAGCAGAGGTTGGCGTTTGCCCGGCTTCTCCTCAACGACCCTGACATCATTGTCCTTGATGAAGCCACCTCCGCTCTCGACGAAAAGACGCAGGACAAAATCATGGAGATGATGATCGACGAGCTGCCCAATGCCACAATCCTGAGCGTGGCACACCGCGTAGAGCTCGAACAGTTTCACAGCCGCAAGATCACGCTCGAGCGCCGGGAGGGCGGGGCAAGGCTGGTTAGCGACGTCGATCTCGCGCCTTACACACGCGGCCGAAACGTCTTGTCGCGACTTCTCGTTCGCCCGATCATCAAGCCGTAGAGGATGTGAATGAGAGTTCGGCTCAGATTCAGGCAACGCCTGTGTAAAAGTCGGAACTGATGCCTCGCCAAAATGTTCAATTGTACGGTAACGTACAGAGAATGTGATGCCGAGGTCCGAAATGAGCCAAGCCGGAGTTATTCTCGTCGTTGAAGATGAGCCCGTCCTCCGATTTATATTGGTGGAGGAGTTGCAGGATGCCGGGTACGAGGTGTTCGCCGCGGTCGATGCAGCCCAAGCCATAGACATCCTGGAGAGCAACTTCGATATCCAACTTCTCCTGACGGATATCGACCTGTTTGCCGAAGGTGAAGGCGTGGAACTCGCTCGGATGGTGCGCGATAGATGGCCCCCGATCCGGATCATCCTCACGTCGGGAAACTGGACGCTTCAACAATCCGAGCTTACGTTTGCAGAACGCTTTATCCCCAAACCCCATGGGCCGGGCGTACTTCTCCAGACCATCAGAGAGTGTATGCTTTGACATGCTCTTATGGAACCATTTTGCGCAAACGGCGTTATGCAGAGCGACCAAGGGATGACTCCGCGTTTACCGTTACGACGCGAGGGATTGCTTGAGGCGACGAATTCGACTGAGACCTTTGCATAAATGACAATGACCGGGGCCCCGTCCGACGCACGGGATGGAGATACGAAACCCATGCACCGCAAATTGCTTGAATCGTTTTACGGCTACGGTGCCGCAACAACAGTCGTCGCTGTTGGTCTTTTGGCGGTGTGGTTAATTCGGTGACCTCTTGCGCCGTACCGAGGGCTCGCTGACTCATACCGGTCCGCCAAGACGCCGCCTCTGGTTTTGCCGGAGACAGCAGTTGCGCGAGAAGACCGGCTTCTCGGGAATATTCTGCGGAAACAACTCTTCGCCTTAGAGGTTGAACACAGACTGTGGCCACCATCCTCCACGCGTCAAACACCGTCTCCCCACCCCTCCCGTTTTCTGTTAGACCCGATCTCCAGACTGAAGCCATTAAACTGAAATGAGCGTAGCCTTCATGTGCCGAACAGCCAGTGAGCCTCTGACGTGATGCAGATCCTTTCAGAGATAGAAGGCGAAATGGCTTCGCGGATTCGCGCGGTCGATTGGAACACAACCAGCTTAGGACCTATCGAGGACTGGCCGATAGAGCTGCAGACCACGCTGGCCTTGTGCCTCAATACCGACCTGCCAACTGCCATCTACTGGGGAGACGAAATGCGTCTCCTTTATAACGATGCGTGGTCGCCGATCGCTGGAGAGAAACACCCGTGGGCATTGGGTCGCCCCGCGTCGACCGTCTGGGCGGACATCTGGGATATCATAAAACCGCAACTCATGGCCGTCGTCGAGACGGGCAAGGGTTTTCGTGTGGCCGATCAAATGCTGCCGATGCTTCGCGGCGGACGCGTTCAGCATACGCATTGGGACTACAGCTTCGCACCGATCTTTTCGGCGGAAGGTCGTGTCGTCGGGGTTTTCAACCAAGGTACCGAGACGACCGCCCGCCTCTCTGCGCAACGGGCGTTGCGGGCGAGCGAAGAGCGACTGGAATACGCACTCGGCGCCTCAGAGACTGTCGGGACGTGGGACTGGGACATCCCGAACGACAGCGTGGTGGCCGACGCGCGATTTGCCAAGATCTACGGCGTTGAGCGGAGCGTTGCCGCCAGCGGCGCTCCGATCGGTGCTTTTTTCCGTCTGGTTCATCCCGATGATCTGCCGGCCCTTCAATCCGCGATCGACGAAGCGCTGAAGACGGGCACTATATTTTCGCAGGAATACCGGCTCGTCGACGCGGATGGTTCCGTCCGGTGGGTGACTGCCCAAGGCCGCGTCACGCTTGCGCCGGACGGTACACCATTGCGGTTTCCGGGTGTGTCATTCGACATCACCGATCGCCGCGTTGTCGAAATCGCGCTGCGGGAGAGCGAGGAACGCTTCCGTGCGATCACCAATTCGATCGACCAGATGATCTGGGCAACGCAACCCGACGGCCACCACGATTATTACAACCAGCGTTGGTACGACTTCACGGGCGTCCCGCAAGGCTCGACAGACGGCGAGGAATGGAACGGCGTATTCCACCCTGACGATCAGGATCGCGCCTGGTCCACCTGGCGTCGCAGCCTCGTCACAGGAGAGCCCTACCACATCGAGTACCGCCTCCGACATCGTAGCGGTAACTATCGATGGGTTCTCGGCCGCGCGCAGCCTGTGCGGAAGGAGGATGGCGAAATCAGCCGCTGGTTCGGGACATGCACCGATATCCAGGACATCGTCGATGCACGCGATATTCTGTCGAAGTCCCGCGAGCAACTGGCGCGTGAAGTGGAAGAAAGAACCGCGAAGCTGGTCGACGCGCAGGACCAGTTGCGCCAGGCGCAGAAAATGGAAGCCGTTGGTCAGCTCACGGGCGGCATCGCGCATGACTTCAACAATATGCTGGCCGTCATACTGGGTTCGATCAGCCTGCTCGAAAAGCGGTTGGCGCGCGGTGAGGTCGATGTCGGCCGCTACATCGAGGCCGCAAAGGATGGCGCAACGAGAGCTGCGTCACTGACGCACCGCCTGCTCGCTTTCTCGCGACGGCAACCGCTTCAGCCTGAGGTGATCGACCCAAACCGCATGATTGCCGGAATGTCGGAATTGCTGACCCGCACGCTCGGGGAGCATGTTTCCGTGGAAACCGTCTTGGCGGCCGGACTGTGGAAAGTCTATGCCGACAGCAGTCAGCTGGAAAACGCCATTCTCAACCTCGCCGTCAATGGCCGCGATGCCATGCCCCGCGGCGGCAACCTGACGGTCGAAACCGCAAACTCGTATCTTTCCGACGAATACGCGCAGGACAATGCAGTGGCAGCCGGGCAATATGTCATGATTGCCGTATCGGATACCGGAACGGGGATGACGCCCGAGGTTATGGCGAAGGCTTTCGATCCGTTTTTTACCACCAAGGAGGTCGGCAAGGGATCGGGTCTGGGGCTAAGCCAGATCTTCGGCTTCGTCAGGCAGTCGAGCGGGCACGTCAAAATTTATTCGGAAGAGGGCGTCGGGTCATCTATCAAGATCTACCTGCCGCGGCATCACGGTGAGGTTGAAGCCCCCGTAAACATCCAGGGCGTCGTCAAGCAGCCGGGCCGGGGCAGCGTTTCCGAGACGATCCTTGTCGTAGAGGACGACCAGCGCGTGCGCGTTTTCTCCACCGAGGCGCTTCGGGAACTGGGATATACCGTCGTCGAAGCCGCATCGGGCGAGCAGGCGCTCACCTTGATCAGGGCAGGTCTCAAGCCGACCTTGTTGTTTACAGATGTCGTGATGCCGGGGATGACAGGCCGAGAATTGGCCGACGCCGCCAAGGTTCTGATGCCGGAATTGAATATTCTCTATACGACTGGCTACACCCGCAACGCCGTTGTCCATAACGGCGTGCTGGAGGGGGGAACGCACCTCTTGCAAAAACCCTTCAGCCTCGATCAGCTTGCCGATAAAATACGGAAGGTGCTGGACCAGTAGCCTTGGCGAATAAAGCGGGGCGGCGTGAGGAGCGTTCGAACTCGGGGCTGGACCGACGGGCAAGCCTGTCTGCGCACAGCTCGCGGTCCAATCAGAGAATGGACAATCGACGAGCGAAATGGGAGGCGGCGGCGCGTACACTCGCGCCGTCATCATTGGCCTGTGATTTTCGCGTATAGCAATGCAACGCTTCGACCCCGTCGGCATTCACCGGATAGACAAGATCGACATGCTCCATCTTCGATCCCGACCTCTGCTCTTGCAGGGGTTTGGCGGAAAGGCACGGTATCCGTCACTATAGGAGAGGATCAAAGGAGCCGTGAATCCAACCCGCAACCTCATTTTCATTCTTGGCGATCAGCTATCCTTGTCGGTATCGAGCCTTGAGGGTGCCGATCCCACGCAGGATATGGTCCTGATGTGCGAGGTGGTGGAGGAGGCGACCTATGTCGAGCATCACAAACTGAAACTCGCCTTCATCTTTTCCGCAATGCGCCATTTTGCCGATGAGCTGCGTGCGAAAGGCTTCTGCGTCCGGTACGTGCGGCTTGATGATCGCGACAATTCAGGCTCCTTCACGACCGAGCTTTTGCGCGCGATTGCAGAGACGTCACCCCGATCGATCATCGTCACCGAAGCTGCCGAGTGGCGCGTTCTTTCGGCCATGGAAGACTGGCAAGGTTTGGTAAATCTGCCGGTAGAGGTGCGGCAGGACACGCGGTTTATCTGTTCGACGACGGAGTTCAAAGCCTGGGCCAAGGACCGCAAGGCTCTGACGATGGAGTATTTCTATCGGGACATGCGGCGCAAAACCGGCCTGTTGATGAACGGTGACCACCCCGAAGGTGGCCGGTGGAATTTCGACAGTGAAAATCGCAAACCTGCCAAACCCGACCTGTTTCGCCCGAAGCATCATGTCTTTCCGCCCGACGCAGCAACGCAGGAGGTTCTTGCGCTCGTCGAGCGCACGTTCCCGAACAATATGGGTTCGACGGAGAATTTCTCGTTTGCAGTGACCCGCACCGATGCGGAGAAGGCAGCCGATGGATTCATCCGCGATTTCCTACCGAATTTCGGCGAAACGCAGGACGCGATGCTGGCCGAAGAGCCGTTCCTGAACCACGCGCTTCTCTCCTTCTACATCAATGTTGGACTGCTCGATCCGCTCGCACTATGCCGGGCTGCGGAGCGCGCGTATTTCGAAGGACACGCGCCGCTGAATGCGGTCGAGGCTTTCATCCGCCAAATCATCGGCTGGCGCGAATATATCCGCGGCATCTATTGGCTGAAAATGCCGGGATACGAGACAAGCAATTTCTTCGCCGCATCCCGTCCCCTGCCGGACTTTTTCTGGAGCGGTGAAACGGACATGGCCTGCATGTCCACAGTGATCAAACACACGATTACCCATGCCTACGCGCATCATATCCAGCGTCTGATGGTGGTCGGAAATTTCTCGATGCTGGCAGGTCTTGATCCCTACGCGGTCCATTGCTGGTATCTGGAAGTCTATGCCGACGCCTACGAATGGGTTGAACTGCCCAATGTGATCGGAATGAGTCAGTTTGCCGACGGTGGGTTTATGGCCTCCAAGCCATACGCCGCAGGCGGCGCGTATATTTCTCGTATGTCCAATTACTGCGAAAGCTGCCGGTATGACGTGTCGCAGAAAACTGGCGAGAAAGCCTGTCCCTTCAATGCCTTGTACTGGGATTTCCTCGCCCGTAATGCCGAGTCACTGTCGGGCAACCACCGTTTGGCGCAGATGTATGCGTCATGGCGACGGATGTCGGCAGGAACGCAGCAGGCCTATCGCAGCAGTGCTTCTGCATTTCTCGGGAAACTGGATGACGGAAGCCGTGTTTGACCGTGTGGAAATAGGCCGGCGACGGAGCATCTAAGGAGCGCCCCGCAGAATGAATGGACCCGATCGCTGACGGGTTCCGTGTCTCTACCCGCAAGAGTGAGCCGGGATCATGCGGAATGGTCCTCCGCTCTCGGAAGGAAAAACAGGGCGGAGGCGAACCGGGTTCACTTGTTCCTTCGAGAACTGGTCGCGACCGACCGTTCTCGAACGATCTGACGCCCGGCTGGGTGGCCGAACCTATCTCCCCGTTTTGTCGCGCAACGATCGACCGAGTTGACAATCTTGCGCGTAAGATTGGACCTCACGGGCAAGGACTGGGTTCGCCAAAGGCAAACGCCGCCGCAGGGCAGCGCCTTTCAAGGAGCATACCACCGCAAGATCCGCTTTCAGCGGTGCTGCCGCGAGGGTAAGGCTCGGCTTCGTCAGGCGGTTGTACAAGCGGAACCGCGCCGCAATCGTGTTTTCTTCTGCGGGGGCGTAAAGCTGTGACAGCGTGACGAGCTTTGCGATTTCCTCTGGCTGTTCCCCGACCGCTTGCCTGACCATCGCATACCGGACCCAAAAGTTTCCATCACTCGGGAGGCAGTGAAGCGCAAAGCGAACCACGGTCTCTGCCTCCCCAAGCGCGCTCGACCAGTTGTCGTAATCGACATCCGGGCTTTGTGTATCCAGCCGGAAGAGCGTAACCGTTACAGCTGCTTTGACGAACTCGCTTTGGCAAACATCGTCTCTGAGAAGCAGTCTCATCTGCGGTAGAGTTCCTTCGAGCAACTCCCGCGAGACCGGTTTGTCGCGTTCAATCTGGGCCGCGATGTGTCGCATGGTCCCGAACCGGGCGTAGCGTGAGATCTGTGTCACCGAGATCGCCAGGCTTCCCATGCAGAGCAGGACGACCGCTCCGATGAGAAGCGGTCTGCGACCACGCCGCGTCATTCTCAGCCTTCCTGGTAGTACTGGGAGTATCGCGAGTAATAATATTCGCTGGAGCCATAGGCTCGGTAGAGCTTCATCCGTTCCTGGTCGACCTTGTTCAGCACGACACCAAGACACTTGTCGCGGACATAGGGATCGGAAGCGAGAACCTGACGAACGACCCGGCGTGCTGTCTTGCCCCATTCGGTGACGAAGATGAACCCGTCAATTCGGCCTGCAATGGCGCGGGCATCGACGACCGGGCCAAGAGGCGGCAGATCGATAATGATATAGTCTGCGGTATTGCTGATGTCTGCGAGCACCTGGCGCATGCGCGCGGACGATAGCAGTTCGGACGAATGCGGAATGCGGTGACGGACAACTGCAGGCAAGAACGCAAGTTTAGTCCGGTCGTTTCGGAGGAAAAGCGACTGCGGATCCTTGTTGTCGATGAGCACTTCGAGAAGGCCGGATTCCGCATGTCTCCCGATCGCCCGCGTCGCGCCCGGGTTGCGCAAATCGCCGTCGATCAGGACGGTTCTGTTTCCTTGCCCCGCCAGCAACTCGGCAAAATTCACCGCAATCGTTGACTTGCCTTCTCCAGGCAATGACGAAACGACGCCGATGATCTTGCAACTCTTGCCGGTAAGCGCGAGGTCTGCAGCAATCTTGGCGCTTCGAAGCGTTTCCGCGAAGGCGGAGAGTGGGTGATCGATGACGTAATTCGAAACGGCATGGGTCTTTCGAACCTGGCCAATGCCACGACCGTCAGAGCTATCCGGAGCATCGACGGCCTTTCCGGGAGCCACTATTGGCGCAATGCCCAGAAATTCCAGATTGAGAACGTCGCGAACCTGTTCGCCGGTTCTGAAGAAACGGTCCCGGAACTCGCGAAACGCGCCAAGGCCACTCCCGACCGCGGCACCGATAATCACGAACAGTGCCAGCACCAATGGCTTGCGGGGATGGCTCGGACTGTCGGGTGCAGCTGCTCGCGTGATGATACGTGCTTCTGTGACCGGGAAGGACTGTTGCTGTATGGCCTCCTGATACCGCTGCAGGAAGGTCTGGTACATGTTCTTGTAGGTGTCAGCTTCCCGCTCGAGTTCTCTCAGCTGTACCTGGGTCTCGCTCGCGGTGGCGCTGATGCCTGTGGCCTGCGCGACCGAATCCGTCAGGCTCTTTTCCCGGGCCTTGGCAACGTTGAGGTCGCTCTTGTAGCTTTCGGCGATACGATTGACCTCTTCGAACATCAGACGGTTGTATTCCGTCATTTCGCTGCGCAGCCTGATCGCTTGAATATGATTGACTCCGAGACGATCGGATATCTGCGCTTCCCGCTTGGAGGCATCAAGATATTTCTGGCGCAGTTCGTTGGAAATGGAACTGTCGAGAACATCCGTAACGATCGCGTCTCCTTGGCCCGAAGCGATGATCTGCGCGATCCGCTGCAGGCGCGCCTCAGCTTTTGCGGTATCGGACTGCGCGACGATCAATGCGCTGTTGAGTTCGGACAACTGCTGGTCAGCAACCAGAACCGAGCCGGCAGCAACGAGGCCGTTGGAACTGCGGAACTTCTGGACGGCAAGATCCGAGTCCAAAGCCTTCTGGCGCAGTTCGGCTATGCGATCCTGCAGCCAGCCGCTTGCGCGCCTGGTTGCCTCATATTTCGAATTAAGCTTGTCAACCAGATAGGCCTCTCCGATCGCGTTGGCGATCTTCGCAGCGAGAGAAGACGATGGAGAGGTGTAGCTGATGCTCAAAACATAAGTGCGACCAACGCGGCTGATCTCCATGTTCCAAAGGAGCGTGTTCGCAGCGGCGCGGCGTTTCGCCTCCACCTGATCGCTGGTTTCGGGTTCAACAACGAACCAAGAAGAGACATTTGCCAGCGACCGGAGCGTTCCGACCATCGTTCCAATGATAGACCCTCCGGCACTCGCAAACGCCGCATCATTCGTAAGGTCGAGCTTATCCACGACGGACATGGCAATCGTGTCCGATTTCAGGAGTTCAACTTGACTGAGAACGGAACCCTCGTCGTCGACCACGCCACCAATTGTCGAAAGCTGCTGAACGACTTCTCTATTGCCTTGGTCGATCAAGACGCTGACGTTGGACGTATAAAGAGGAACTGCCGTGAATATATACGCCAATCCTAGGACAATAGCGGCCGCCACTGCGGCCGCTACGATCATCCATTGTCGTCTGGCGATCGCTAAAACAGCGTCGAAATCAATTCCTTGAACGGAGCGCTCTAAATCGACATCGTCGCCTTGCAGGCCACCAGAGAAACTCTTGTTATGAATCTGCAAGAAAAACCTCGCTCAATGAAATGCCAGACAGTAGCCGCCTCAGAACGACGCCGTGGTCGAACTGCCTTCGACGATCGTCGTCGAGCCGCCGTCTTCGCTCGCGTAATATCCGCTACCGCCGCCGGAAGAGAAGCTGGACGAGCCCGAGCCGGTCGACGCAGTCGTTCCAGCGCCACCATTGCTGCCGCCACCTGGCGTGCCGCCGCCGCCAATCGCGCCAGCGCCACCGGTTGCCGAGCCGCCACCGCTGAGGCCGCCGCCAAGAGACGCAGTCTGCGTTTCGCTGTTGGCCGCGAGAAACGCTGTCTCGAGGGCGCGATTGCCGCTGTCCGCGATAGCGTCCTGGATACGGGAGGCATATTCGGGATTGACGGTAGCGCAGGCCCTTGCGGCACGAGCAAGCCCCGCGCCGATCGCGGCAGCCTGACCGGCATTAGCCTTTGCAGCGATGGCAATCAGCGGGGACAGTGCGTCGGCGCTGGATCCGGCGAGCGAACGAGCCTGATTGGACAGTGGAAGTCCGCCAGACGAGAACTGCGACAACAGACTTTCTGGAGCTGCGAGAAACGCGCTGATCTCGGCATCAGACATCCGGGCCGGCGCGACGAAGCATCCCGCCGTTGGCAAAGCCGACTGTGCATGAGCCGAAGAAAGGTCAGCAATACCTGAAACTAGAGCAGTGACAAGCGCGATAGCTGCAATATTACTTATAAAAACCTTATGCATGACTGTCTCCCGAAGATTACTAAACTAATCAATCCATCGCACAGAAGTAAAAAATCATCAATAGAGAGATTAAATTACTGTTAACTTGTGAATTTGAGGCCAAAACTCACGGGGCGAGTTCTCGAACAGCATCGCGGGTGGCGATGGCATCCGACGGAACACCAGCGACAGTCGACGTCACAGAATTCAGGATGTTGAGGAACTTCAGCGTTTCGACGGAGTCGGAGTTGGACACATAGATCGTGTCCTTATCCTGCATCGGGAACTTCTGGACAGCGAAGAGAGCCGAAGGATCTCTCATATTGGCTCTGAAGATGACGGGAACCATTTCGCCGCTGAACCGACTGGTATCTACGCCCAGCTTAGCCAGGAAGTCTTTCTTGACTGTGCGGTAGAGCATGACCTGCGCCGGATTTGCACGCGAGTCCAGCAATCCGCCCGCCTTCCCCAGTGCTTCACCAAGGGTCAGCTTCGATTCCTCGAAGTCAAACCTGCCATTGAGACCCGAGGCGCCAAATGCAAGGTAGGTTCGACGTTCACGATCGACCAGAATGGTGTCGCCAGGTGCGACATAGATGTTTTCAGACGGCGTGGCGACCAGATAATCGTAAAGGACAGTCGCCGATTTTCCGCGTCTTTGCAGCGTAATGTAGGTTTCGATGCCGGGCGAGCTCAGGCCGCCGGCTTCGGAAACGACGTCAAGCACGCGCTCACCAGCTTCCGTCAACTCTATCTTCGCAGGCGAGCGTACGTCGCCCAGAACCGCGACCTGAGCAGATCGGCTGCTGACCTTCGTGATCAACACCTGCGGCTCAATCGCGCGATTGGCGAGTGCATCCTCAACTTGTCGCTGGACGTCCTCCACCGGACGCCCGGCGGCCGGGATACGACCGGCGTAAGGGACGCTGATCGTACCCTCCCGATCGATTGTCTGGTTCGGTAGCGACACGTAGTTACCAGGACGACTCCCGGCGTCGTTGGGAATAAACAGGCCGCCGGACTGGGATTCAAAGACGGAGACCTGAACGACGTCACCAACGCCGAGCGGCAAGCTCGGGGCTCCGCCACGACCGCCGCCGAACCCCCCTTTAAGGGATGTCGCCTTGGTATCCTCTACATAAGCAAGCACAGATTTACTAATGTCGACCAGAGCATAGTCGATCCCGACGGCCTGTGCCTTTTTGGCTGATGTAACCTTTGCAGTTGCCTGCGCCTCCACCTGCCGAGAATCTGGTCCAGAGTTTGGCAGCGCCGTGCATCCCGACAGGAATGACGTCGCCACAAGAACAAAAGTCGATGCGGTTTTGATTTTCACGTGTGTCCCCTTAGAAGCCCCAAGCGAAACTTGCACACGAGATTATTTATTTCTAGTTTAGATTGGAACGTAACAAATGAATCCAGAACGAAACGAAGCTTTGTTGCTGATAAATCACAGATTTAACTAATTATTATATATATTAATTGTGCCTAAGCTATAAAATAGTACAATAGAATTTATCTTACTAATGTAGATGCTTTGGATAAGCTGCGTATTTCAAGCAGACAACTGTTTATCTCGCAGGCTGGGCGCCGACGACAATTGCCCCGCCACGCTTGTTTGGATCGTTCGATTTCGCCTGTTTTTCGACCCGACTTTTGGATCGGCAACGCAGACAACGACGATCGGCGCCAAGGTCGCAGCCACGAAAATGGCGAGGCCGGAGATCTGGATCGAGAAGTCGAAGGCGGAGTGAACGAGAAGCAGCAACACCACCGCGAAGCCGGATTCCGGGACATAACGAAGGCGCCGCCTCGCTGCCATTCCTCTGACGAGGCACGATAAGATAAAGGCCAGTCCAAACGCGATAATGAATATGCCGGCGACGCCCAACGCGAAGACCGCTTCGAGATAGACATCGTGGGCACGATTCCAAACCGTATAGACGCCGCAGTCCGGATCGCGATACGCTGTAAAAGCGGTTTCGAAACTTGCCAGTCCGGTCCCGAACGGAAAATGATCGGATACCCCCGAGCCCAATCCCGGCATGATGCAAAAGCGGCCGTCGCTTGCGCCCTGCACTTCTGCTCGGAGCAAAGCTCTGCCAGAAAACGACAGGAAGCCTGCTGCGAATAGGCCGGTTAAAGCAATCGCTATCAGAAATGCGCCAACGCGGATGGATCTAAGGCCGGTACTCCGAAGCGCAGGGACAGGATGCTTGTTCTGCGAAGATCTGAACACGAACAACAGGGTCATCAACAGAAGCGCGGCAAAACTTGCCGCAACCCCGGCCCGGGACTTCGTCAGCACAAGAGCCGTGACCGATACCATAAACAGTATCGCAAAGCTTAGTGCTCCTCGAACTGCCTTTCGTTGATCGAATGGAAGACCCCTGCCTTGATCCAGCGACGTGAGAATTCGCCGGACCCCAACACACCGCAGGTGAGACGAAAGGATTCCATAGTTCAGGATGGCGACAATCCCGAAATAGGTTGCGGCGGTGTTCCGATTGACAAAGAAGCCGGTTAGGCTGTCGAGGTAAGCCGTCTTTGCGATGAAGAGGAGTGTCTTGGGCGCGATCAGGAATTGGGCGATGGAGAGAAGAGCGACAACGGCTCCTGCTATCGCCAGGCCTTTGAGGGTGGCGATCGCTCGTTCGTCGCTGTCGCACAAAATAATCCCGAGCAGAAAGACCTCAACCGGCACGAGGAAACGAAGCAAAGATGCCCAGTCATCCGCAGGCGTCAAGGATATCACCGGGGAAGCATCGAGCTGAAAATTGGCCAGGTCTCTCCACGACGGTTGACTAAAGATTGCTTCAGGCAGCGGAGTAGTCTGGAACATTACCCATGCGAAGGCGACCAGAGCCAATACGATAGCCGCTTTCACTGCCGGCTCCCCTGCCTTGGGGATCCCTCGGACGAAGACGGCGATACAAAGCAGGAGAGCACTTGCCAATCCGTAGATAGCGACAGTGGAAATTTGCACGGCGCCAAAATTCAAAAGCGCTAAGGCGAGTGCTGACCAGTGAATAAAAACAATTGATCTATAGACAGCGTTCTTTGTCAGCCACCCCCCGCCGAAATCTTTCATATTAGCCCCAATCCAAATTACGCCCAACACTGGGAATGCTTCAGCAATACGACATACAGATCAAAGTATATTTTAGTAATTTATCACGGTCTTTCGAAGCAAAGCGGAAATATGACTTGTGATGATTTAACTATACGCCTCCATATACTCTCGCTTTTACCGTTCAAGTGTCTATAGCTACATTCCATATTTTTATGGTATTGGCTCCCACAATCATTGCTATCCGACCAATCGAAACAGACGCATCATGAAATTTGGAACAAGCGGCCTTCGCGGTCTTGTCACTGATCTCGAAGGCAGAGCGTCGGCGCTCTACACCACAGCGTTCGCACGCCATCTTTTAGAGGCCGGTCTTGCCAAGCCGGGGGATCCGGTTCTGGTGGGACGTGATTTCCGGGCCTCAAGCCCGAGGATTGCGGCAACCTGTATCGGCGCCTTGCAGCGGGCAGGACTGAACGCCATCGATTGTGGGGCCATACCCACTCCCGCGCTGGCACTTTACGGTATGAAGCTCTCGGCTGCCGGCCTGATGATCACTGGATCGCATATCCCGGATGATCGCAACGGTATCAAATTCTACCGTGCCGATGGCGAGATCGACAAACAGGACGAGATCCGGATCACGGCGATCGCCGGCGTTATGGCAGATGAAAAGATCGACGACACACCGGGCGAAGCTCCGGATCGGCATGCGGAGGCCGAAGCACTTTTCGTCGAACGCAACGCCATGCTGCTTGCTCCCGACGCATTGGTGGGATTGAGTGTCGGCGTCTATCAGCATTCCACAGTCGCACGTGATCTCTTCGTTCAGGTTCTTGAAAAGCTGGGCGCGCAGGTCGTGCCGCTCGGACGCTCTGAGCGTTTCATTCCCGTCGATACGGAAGCCGTCTCTACCGAAACGATTGCGCTGCTGCAGGGTTGGGCCCCACAATATCGTCTCGACGCGATCGTGTCCGCGGATGGTGATGGCGACCGCCCGCTCGTCGCAGACGAAAAGGGGCAGCCGCTCAGAGGCGATCTGCTGGGCCTGATCACGGCAAACTTCCTCTATGCCCAAGTGGTCGCCACCCCGGTCACGTCCAATTCACGGATAGAGGCTGCGGGCGACTATACGGTTGTGAGAACAAAGGTCGGCTCACCCTTCGTCATTGCCGCCATGCAAGCGGCGGCCAAGGATGGCAAAACCGCGATCGTCGGGTTCGAGGCCAATGGCGGCACGCTGACTGGTTCCGACTTCACAGTTTCTGGAGGCACATTGCAGGCGCTGCCGACCCGTGACAGCTTCCTGCCGGCCCTGGCAACGCTTTCGCTTCTCGCGAATGCCAAGCAACCCCTATCACGCATCGTTGCCGATTATCCGCTCGCTTTTGCGGCGGCAGACCGGCTGGAAAACTTCCCCGTTGAAACGAGTGCAGCGCTGATGGCGCATCTGCGGGCATCCGACGACAATCTTTCCGCTTTTCTAGCCCCCATCGGCTCAGTCACTGCGAAAAGCGACATAGACGGGCTTCGCGTGACACTTGAGGACGGGCGCATCATCCATCTTCGGCCGTCTGGAAATGCGCCTGAAATGCGCTGCTACGTCGAAGCGCCGGATGAACGGGCCGCCTCGGAATTGTTGGATCAAGGGCTTGATCTCATTCGGCATTGGGCGGCAGAACGTAACCGATGACAAATCTCAAAAGCAAAAGCGTCAGTGGAGACTGAGACTATGGTTGGCAAGATCATTCCCGTAATCATGGCAGGCGGCAAGGGCACGCGGCTGTGGCCGTTGTCACGGTCTTCTGCACCAAAGCAGTTTATACAGTTCGTCGGCGACCAGACGCTGTTCCAGTCCACGCTTGCGCGTGTTGCCGACGAGACGCTCTATGAGCCTGCAATCGTCATCACCAACGAAGATTTCCGCTTCCTTGCCGCCGAACAGGCACGCGAGCTTGGCCTGCCACTCACGGCGATCATGCTGGAGCCGTCCGCGCGCAACACGGCACCGGCCGTTGCCGCAGCCGCTGCCTTCGTCGCCGAGAAGTTCGGCGACGACGCGATCTTGCAGGTGCTGGCCTCCGACCACGAAATCGAAGCGGGCAAGGCCTATTTCGATGCCATTCAGACCGCACGCAAGACGGCAGCAAGCGGCAAGCTCGTCACCTTCGGCATTACACCGACCGAGCCTTCGACCGGCTATGGCTATATCGAGATCGGTGACCAGCTCTCAAGCGGTGCGAACACAGTAAAGCGCTTCGTCGAAAAGCCTGCCCTGCCGGACGCTGAAAAGATGCTGGCGAGCGGTGGTTTTGTCTGGAACTCCGGCATCTTCATGTTCCAGGCCGGCGTGGTTCTCAGCGAGTTCGCCCGCTTTGCGCCCGCTGTTGCTGAAGCTGCAAGCGCTGCCGTTGCAAAGGCATCCGGTGACCTCGATTTCTTGCGCCTCGACGAGGTATCGTTTTCGGCCAGCCCGAACATCTCGGTCGACTATGCGATCATGGAAAAGACAGCAAACGCTGCTGTCGTGCCGGCGTCCTTCACTTGGTCAGACATGGGCAGCTGGGATGCGGTCTGGAAGCTGGGCGAGCAGGATGCCGATGGCAATGTCGCGCTCGGCAACGCGACGCTGATCAACACGAAGAATTCGCTCGTCCTGTCGCGCCACGGTCATATGGCCGTGCAGGGTGTGGATGGAATTGCCGTCATCGCCAGCGAGGACGCTGTCTATGTCGGCCGCCTCGACGACAGTCAGAACGTCGGCAACATCGTCAAGCAACTCGCCGCCGCCAAGGCGACTTCGGCTCTCACCGAAACACATCCAACCTCCTACCGCCCCTGGGGTGGCTATACCTCGATCCTCAACGGCGATCGGTTCCAGGTGAAACGGCTGTTTGTGACGCCAGGCAAGAAGCTCTCTCTCCAAAAGCATCACCACCGCTCGGAGCACTGGATCTGCGTCAAGGGCACGGCCGAGGTGACGATCGGTGACACCGTGCAGACGGTCCGCGAAAACGAGAGCGTGTACATTCCACAGGGTGAAGTCCATCGCCTGGCCAACCCCGGCAAGATCATGCTTGAAATGATCGAGGTCCAGACCGGTTCCTATCTTGGGGAAGACGACATTATCCGCATCGTCGACGAGTTCGGACGGGGCTGATCAAGACCCCGCAGACGGCGACGTGCTGCTTGCAGACCGCCTGAGCGAAGTGAATGGCGTGCCGTGGCATAACGGCACTATCCTTTCCGGCGGCTTTTCGAATATGAGAAGGTTACTCATGTTCTCACATCCGGCCTGCATCGCTGCAGGCCAGATGTGACATCGTCTGCAGGTCAGCATGCTTCGTCGCTTCTTCTCTTATTATCAGCCCTATAAAGGCCTATTCCTCCTCGACTTCGGCTGCGCCATCGTGTCCGGCCTCCTCGAGCTTGGATTTCCCATGGCGGTGAAGCTGTTTGTGGACAGACTTCTGCTGAGCCAGGAATGGCTGCTGATCATCCTCGCGTCCGCTGGCCTTCTCGTCATCTATGTCCTCAATACCGGGTTGATGGCCGTCGTCACCTATTGGGGCCATATGCTCGGCATCAATATCGAGACAGACATGCGGCGGGCGGCGTTCAACCACCTGCAGAAGCTGTCGTTCGGCTATTTCGACAACCAGAAAACCGGCCATATCGTTGGGCGCCTCACCAAGGACCTGGAGGAAATCGGCGAAGTCGCGCATCACGGGCCTGAAGACCTGTTCATTGCGCTGATGACCTTTATCGGCGCTCTGCTGCTGATGTTTTCAGTCAATTGGCAGATGGCGGTCATCACTGCGACTATCGTTCCTGTGACCGCTTGGGCAACCAGCCATTTTGGCGGCCGCATGACTGAAAATTTCCATCGCCTTTTCAGCCGGATCGGCGAATTCAACGCACGCATTGAGGAAAATGTCGGTGGTATGCGTGTCGTGCAGGCTTTCGCCAACGAGGGTCACGAGCGCGCGCTGTTCGAAAAGGATAATCAAAGCTATCGCCGCGTAAAGCTGGAAGCCTACAAGCTGATGGCCGCCACCAGCTCGATGAGTTACCTCAGCATGCGGCTGACCCAGATGGTGGTGATGGTGACCGGCGCCTATTTCGTGCTGGCCGGCGAGCTGACGGCGGGCGGCTTCATCGGTTTCCTGCTTCTCGTCGGCATCTTCTTTCGTCCGGTGGAAAAGATCAATTCGGTGATCGAGACCTATCCGAAGGGGATCGCCGGCTTCAGACGGTTTACCGAACTGATCGATACGGAGCCAGATATTGCCGATGCACCGGATGCGGTCGCCGTTGATCACCTGAAAGGCGAGATCGCGTACCGGTCCGTGACCTTCGGTTACACCGCGACGAAGACTGTCTTCGAAGAGATCAACCTCGATATCCTCGCTGGCGAGACGATCGCGTTCGTGGGGCCCTCGGGCGCCGGCAAGACAACCATATGCTCGCTTCTTCCGCGGTTCTACGAAGTCGTGTCGGGGAGCATCACGATCGACGGGATCGACATCCGCAAGATGACGAAGGAATCCCTTCGCCAGCAGATCGGCATCGTGCAGCAGGATGTCTTCCTGTTCGGTGGTACGCTGCGGGAAAATATCGCCTATGGAAGACTGGGCGCTTCCGAGGCCGACATTGTCGAAGCGGCGCACCGCGCACGTCTGGAGGACATGCTAGCAAACCTGCCGGAGGGGCTCGACACTGTCATCGGTGAGCGTGGCGTGAAATTGTCCGGCGGCCAGAAGCAGCGGGTCGCGATTGCCCGCATGTTCCTCAAAAACCCACCGATCCTGATCCTCGATGAAGCGACCTCCGCGCTTGATACTGAAACCGAGCGTGCGATACAGCGTTCGCTTGCCGAACTATCGCAGGGGCGGACCACGCTGATCATCGCCCACCGGCTCGCCACGATCCAGGGCGCCGATCGAATCGTCGTCATTGATGATTCTGGTATTGCCGAACAGGGCACCCATCAGGACCTGATCGAACGCAGGGGCGCGTATAACCGGCTGCATTCCGGCCAGGTCGGCATGGTCTGATCGGTGATCAGGATCGAGCCGCGCAAGATCGCCCGACTTTAGCCGACACCGACGTAGCGGGACAGAGGAGACGGATCGGCCCTCAGCGCCTCAACCGGCATGACTGCCTGCGCCTTGCCGTTCTCGACGAAACAGACGCGGTCGGCGATCGATAACACGGCCTCGACCCGCTGCTCGACCAGCAGGATTGCTTTTCCCTGATTGCGCAGCGTCACCACGACATCACGGATCGTCGCGATCATCGAGGGCATCAGCCCTTCGGTCGGCTCGTCGAGCAGGATGACCTTCGGATCGAGACATAAGGCGCGCGCGGTCGCCAGCATCTGCTGTTCGCCGCCGGACAGCGTTCCGGAAACCTGGCCGAGGCGCTCCTGCAGCCGGGGAAACAGCGAAAGCGTTTCGTCGAGCACGCGCTGCGGACTGCGTCGTGTCATCATGCCGATTTCGAGATTTTCCCGCACGGTCAGCTCGGAGAACAACCGGCGGCCCTGCGGCACATAGCCGATGCCGAGGCGTGGCCTTTCATGCGCCGGCAGCGCCGAAATTTCGGTACCATCCAGCCGGATACTACCGGCACCGGCCGTTGCGAGACCCATGATGGCACGCAGGGTCGTCGTCTTGCCCGCGCCGTTTCGGCCGAGCAGGCAGAGAACCTCGCCCTTCTCCACAGTCAGCGACATACCCTGCAGCGTCTTGCTGCTGCCGTGATAGACATCGAGATTGGAGACTTCGAGCATATCAACCGGTTCCCAGATAGGCGGCCTGCACGGCTGCGTTGGCACGGATGTCTCCGGGCGACCCCTCGGCGAGGATTTGACCGTGGTTGAGAACCGTGATCGTGTCGGCGAGTTGCATGACGACGGGCATGTTGTGCTCGATCAAAAGGACCGTTGCAGACGTGGCGATTTCCTTGACCAGCCGGCAGAAACTTTCGATCTCGCTATCCGACAAGCCTTGCGTCGGCTCATCCAGGATCAGGAGTTTCGGCTCCAGCGCCAGTCCCATCGCGACTTCGAGAAGCCGCTGGTGGCCATAGGCCATGGTCCCGGCCTTCTCTCCCATTCGATCCGCAAGGCCAACGCGGTCCAGGGCTTCCTGCGCCTTCTCGGCAATATCAGACCGTTTCGAGCCGGGGTGACGCCTTAAAGCGCTTTGTGCCGACAGCGCCACGTTGTCGAACACGGTCAGCGTCGGATAGATGCTGGTGATCTGGAATGTATAGGCGATGCCGTCGCGCACGCGCTTATGCGCCGGTAGGTTGGTGATGTCCTTGCCCAGGAACTCGATCGAACCGGCGCTCGGCGCGATACGACCGGCCAGCAACGAGACGAAAGTCGTCTTTCCGGCACCGTTCGGACCGATCAGCGCGCGGATCTCGCCTTCTCTGATGGTAAAGTCGACATTGTCGACGGCTTTCAGCCCTCCAAAATGGCGGCTGAGACCTTTTGTCGAAAGCAGGCTCACGGAAGCCATGACAGCCACCTTTCGCGGATCGTCCCGAGAATGCCTTTCGGAAAGAAGAGGACCAGAACCACAAGCGCGACGCCGGTCACGAGCAGATAGGCCTGGGTGTATTCGCTGGTGATGTCGATCATGTAGAACATGAGGATTGAGCCGAGCAGCGGACCAAGGATCGTTCCGGCACCGCCGAGCAACGTGAAGAGCAGCGCTTCGATCGAATACTGGATCGTGGCAAAGGTTGCGCCGACATAGGCGAACATCAGCCCGTAGGCGGCACCGGCCATGGCGGATATCGTGCCTGACAGGACGAGCGCACCGAGCTTCAGCTTGAATGTGTCGAAGCCCAGCATCAGCGTGCGCGTCTCGTTTTCGCGGATCGCGATCAGCACCCTGCCGATCGGTCCGCGGACGACGATGAAGATGACGAGCAGTGTCAAAGCCAGAAGGCCGAGCGCCAGGTTGTAGCGCTGCACGGCATTCGTCAGGTCGATGTGGAGTCCGAGGAGATCGAAACTGCGGGCGGCTGCCGGCATCGTCAGGCCTTCTTCGCCGCGGGTATAGTCGGTGAAGTAGGTGATCGTGAGATAGGCAACCTGGCCGAACATCATGGTGACAATCATGAAGGCGACGCCGGTCGTTCGCAGAGCAATCACGCCGATGACGAGCGACAGGGCGGCACCACAGACAATTCCGATGAGAAACGCGAGTGGCACGCCGAGATCGGTGTAATAGGCCGTCATGCCGGCGCCGTAGAGACCGGCGGCAAAGAACATCGCATGTCCGAGGCTCAGCAGGCCCGTATAGCCGAACAGCATGTTGTAGCCCATGGCATAGATCGCCAACAGCATGACGCGGGTCATGGCGAGGTGGTGATAATCGGGCAGCAAGAACTGGACGAGAAAGAGGGCTGCCAGCACGCCGACGTGAAGCGCGATGACGCGGATGGTGTTTTCGCTTCTCATCGCGCCTTCGCCCCGAACAGACCTTCCGGCTTGAACACCAGAACAAGGGTGACAAGCAGGGTCGAGATGATCTTCGCAAGCGTCGGTGAGAAGAACACCGAAATGATGCCGTCGCTCAATCCGATCAGCAGGGCTGCGATGACGGTGCCGCGGAGACTGCCGAGGCCGCCAAGGATGACGACGATGAAGGAGAGAAGCAGCGGATCGAGCCCCATCAGGTAATGGGCCTGGCGGATCGGCACGATCAGCACCGCAGCGATTGCCGCCAGCATGGCGCCGGCGGCAAAGACGAAGGCATAGACCCGTTCGATCGGTATGCCGAAGGCCTGCGCCATCTCGCGATCAAACTGCGTTGCCCGCATGATGAGGCCGAGCCGGGTGCGGCTCAGCACGAACCAGACCACCAGCAGCAACACGATCGCCGCTGCGATGACGAACAGGTTGTAACCGGAATAGCCGAACCACGGCAGCTGGATGCGGTAATAGAACGGCGCGGACACCGGACGCGCATCCGGACCATAGGTCAAAAGGACCGTCTGCTGGATGATATAGAGCATGCCGATCGTGGCGACGATGGTCGATTCCGGATCGTAGTTCAGGCGCTTCAGGATCAGCCGCTCGCTGGCGAACGCGATCGCCCCGACAATCAGCGGGCTGATGACGAGCGCCGCGAAAAAGCCGACTGCCGGATGCAGCGAGAACATCGACGCCACCCACCAGGCAACGACAGCGCCGAGCATATAGAATTCGCCATGAGCGACATTCACGACGCGCATGACGCCGAACACCAGCGACAGGCCAAGCGCCGTCAATGTGAGGACCGCGGCCTGGAGCAGTCCTTCCAATGTCGCCAGCAGCAGAAAGGGACCGAACGCCAAACCCTAGCTCCCATGCACGGACACGACTGTCCCCTCGCCTGATTTGCAGCGGTTAGACAGGAAAAACGCCGCGGGGTGAAGAGCGAAGGGATGCGAGGGGCGATCCCTTCGGAATGGGCGGGTCAGAGCGACATCTTCGTGTAGTCAGCCGTCACCTCGTACATGCCGTCTTCGATTGAGGTCCGGTGCACGACATCCATGCGGCCGCCTTCGACCTTGGAGATGTTCTGGTGGCCGTAAACCTGGTGGTTCTTGCCGTTGAAGATCTTGTTGCCCTGCGGATGGTCGCGCCCTTCCTCGAATGTCTCGATCGCTTCCAAGGCTTCGATGAACTTGGCCTTGTCCTGCGGGCCGTTATATCCGGATGACTGCATCGCCTGCTTGATGGTGAACAGGGTTTCCCACACCCCGTACATATGGGCGTAGGTGGCGATGTCCTTCGGATCGGCGATGCTTGCACCATTCTCGTTGACGCCCACGGCCGTGCGATAGAACTTGTCCCATTCGCTCTGGTCCTTCTGGGCATAACGGGGCATGCCCTCCCAGAAATAGGTACCGTCGAGGAAGCCCAGTTGCGGCGTCGAGAGATCGACGGCCTCGACGCTATCGATGAAGCCGAAAATCTGGGGTCGCTGAGACCCGTAGAACTGACCGAGTTCGGTGACGAAGGTGAGGACCGCCGGGCCGACCATGATGTGGTAGAGCACGTCGGTATCTGCGGGAATACGCGGCAGGTAGCGCGTGAACGAGGTTTCCGTCGGTGGCACGGCGATCATCTCCACGACCTCACCACCCTGCGCCTTGATGGCGGGCGGAAGATTATCGCGGTGGTCATAGCCGAAAGCGTAGTCAGGGAAGATCATCGTGACCTTCTTGCCGAGGTTTTGCGTAATCCAGGGTGCCACTGATGTGACCTGGCTGCGGACGTCGGTGATGCCGGGCTGGAAGCAATAGCGGTTGAGGCTGCCCGAAGACACGTGGGTGCCTTCCGATACCACGAGATAGGGCATCTTCAATTCGCCCGCCCGCGGCGCGGCGGCGACGACGACGTGTGAAAACAGCGTCCCGAACACAGCATCGACCTTATGCTGGGTCGCGAATTTCTCGACGACTTCGGCGCCCCGCTTGGGATCCGTGCCATCATCTTCGACGATCAGTTCCACGGGACGACCGTTGATGCCGCCCTCATCGTTGATGATCTTGACGGCAGCGCGTGCGACGCGCTCGTACCAGCGACCATAGGATGCGCCGATACCGGTGCGGTGGCATTCAAAGCCGAGCTTGATCGGGGCGGAGGTCTGGGCGTGCGAGTATCGGACGAAGCCCGGCGAGACGGAAGAAAGAATGCCCGCACCCGTTGCCGCGCCCATTCCAAGAAGGGTCGTCCGGCGGGTCACCGACGCTTTCGGTGCTGAAGTCTTGTCGGTCATTCGAAATTTTCCTCTCAACGGTACTGACGCCCATCATGCTGATGCGATAGTCGATGGTCTACCAGGTGCCACCGACAATAAGAGCCCTACCATGTCCTATAGCAAAGAATTCCGCTGATCAGGAGACCTGACAGGAGCGGCACGAGGCCCAGTCTGAGCGAAGATGTCGTGGTATGGGATACGCTTCTCCATCCCGGCATGATGTTTCAGCCGATCACGCCACCAGACGCAGGATGAACCCGTTGCCGTCATTTCCCCGAAAACACCGGTTGCCGGCCTGTCCATCGGCGACGGCAGCTCTCTTGTGGACGCTCATGCCCTGCACGGCCAGCGCGCACGGGACGGAACGCGGGCTGGTGATGCTGCTGCCGACCGAATATTACCTGACAGGCGGCGCGATCGTCGTCGCAGTTACCTTCGTCGCATTGCTGCTGGTTCCGTCGCGCTGGTTCACACATGCTGGCAGTGCCTCCATCACGCTCGATCGCCGGCCGGTGCCGCCGATCGCGATGGTCAGCACGCTGAGCTTTCTGCTTCTGCTGGTCCTGATCGCCGCCGGCCGCTATTCGACAGCCGACCCGCTTGAAAATCCTTTGCCGCTTGTCGTCTGGACGCTGTTCTGGGTCGGCCTGACCTTGCTGCAGGCGCTGGTCGGGAACCTGTGGCCATGGCTCAATCCCTGGACGGGTCCTCTTCGTATCCTGCGGCGAGCGACAGGCGGCAGGCTTGGCGAAGCTCCTCTGTTGAAGCTGCCGGAGGCCGTCGGTTACATCCCGGCGATCCTCCTGTTTTTGATGTTTGCCTGGTACGAGCTGGTTTCGCTTGCCCCGGAAGAGCCTCCCCGTCTCGCCATCGCCGTGTCGGCCTACTGGATTCTCAATTTCATCGCCATGCTGGTTTTCGGAGAGCGAGATTGGACAGAGCGGGGCGAACCATTCTCGGTGTGTTTCCGCATGATCGGCATGATCGCACCGTTTGAGATCAAGCCGCCGAAATCAGGAATATGGGCGAGTGTCCGGTTCCGCTGGCCGGGACAAGACTGCGTCGCGGCGGAGCCGCCGCCGATCAGCGCCGCCCTGTTTCTGCTGCTGACGCTCGGAACGGCGTCCTTCGATGGCTTTGCAGAGACCTTCACCTGGCTCTCGATGATCGGGGTGAACCCGCTGGAATTTCCCGGCCGCAGCGCTGTGACCCTGCCGAATACGCTCGGCTTGATCGCCGCTCCGGCGGTGCTCGCAGTGATCTATTTCGCGGCTGTCATATCAGGAGCCCGGCTTGCCGGAGAGGCACGATTAGTCGCTGATCGAGGGGTGATCACGCATCTGGTCTATTCGATCATTCCGATAGCGGTTGCCTTCCATGCAGCCCACTATCTCAGCCTGCTTCTGATCAACGGGCAATATCTCTACTCTGCGATCTCGGATCCCTTTGCGCTTGGCTGGGATCTGTTCGGAACCGCCGATCGGCACGTCACGGCATCGATGCTGATCGACATCAGCAGTGTCGAAAAGCTCTGGATCGCACAGACCGCGATCATCGTGGCCGGGCACTGCATCGGCATTCTGATCGCCCACATGATTGCGCTCAAGCACTTCGTGAAACCGGCAAGCGCCACCATCAGTCAGGCTTTTCTGGCCCTTGCGATGATAGGCTATACCGTCTTCGGCCTCTGGCTTCTTTCCACCCCGACAGCGGGATGATCGGGGTGGCAACCAATCAGCGGAGGAGAAGCATATCCCAGTGCCCGACTTCGCAGGCCGAACGCGATGCCATCTCGAGACGCATCCGTCGCCAGTCGTCCAGAACGCTTTCGTCAAGCCGGTCTGTTTCAGACGCAGCGTTTGCCATGCCGGCAATGAAATGCCGCTGCAATTCCGCTTGATCTCCGCCGAGGCGCCAAGGGCTCTGACCGGTGAGAACCTTGAAGCCCGCCTGCTCCGCCAACCGGGACAAGACCGGTTCCGCCGTTGGACCAAGCGCCGGTCCAAAGCCCTTGTCGCGGCGTTGGTGGGCGTTGAACGCTTCGACAACCAAGGCATCCGCTTCGTGCGCGATTTCCCAGCTGCAGACGCCATCGTAGTTGAGCGCCGTATACAGGCCGATGTCACGCTTCGCGAGGAGATGCAGAAGACGCTCCAGAAATTCGGCTGAGACGAGGTCGAAAAGCGCCGACGCTGTCACCAGCCTCGCATCCGTGAAGAGCTCAGGCGCCAACTGGCTAAGGTCGGCCTGCAGGCATTTCACCTGGTCGGGCATGTCGAGCCTGTTTGCGGCTTCTTCGAGCAGTTGCAGATCGTTGTCGACAAGCCGCCAGTGCCAGGACAAACTCTGGGGCGCAAGTGCGCGGACAGTGGAGCCGGTTCCGCAGCCGAGATCGATGACCGTCGCGCCGTTCCCGTCTGCGGTCACACTTTCCATGGCAGACCGCCGGAGTTTGGGATCGCGGGCAGCGTTGTCCGCTGGCTCGCGCAGATCGAGCCAGACCGTGTCGAAACCACTCATCGCATTTCCTCCAGGAAGTCGGAAAGCACCTTTGCCGTTGCGGGCCAATCGGGCAGCTGCTGGCCCACGGCAAGCGCGCCCGCAGAATAAGCTTGTCGCGTCTCGGGCTGGTCGATCAGCAGCGCCAGAGCTTCGGCGAGCCCGGCGATGTCACCCGGTTCCACGAGTATCCCGGCATCGTCAGTCACCAGATCGGGTATCGCCCCGCCGCGGCAGCCGACGATCGGCAGGCCGCGCACCATGGCTTCCGCAAAGGCCATGCCGTAGCCTTCATATTGGCTGGCGAGTGCAAAAATATCCGCTTGGGCATATTCGACTTCCACATCATCAAGCGCACCCGTCAAGGTCACCCGGTCGGAGAGCCCGCACGCCTCAATCTGTCGTCGCAGATCGGCAGCGCATTGACGATCCATGTCATCGCTGCCTGCGATCCGGCACTGCCATGGGCGATCGGAGATGCGCTCGAGCGCTGAAATCAACGCCGCATGATCCTTTCGCTGCGTCAACGATCCAACCGACAGGATCATCACCCCGTCCCCGGCCGTGCTGCCCGATGCAGGCTTTGCCTGCTCCGTTCCAGGCACGGCGACACGCACGAGATCCGGCGCCACGCGGAATTGCGATACCAGAGTTCGCGCCGTGCTAGGGCTTGTGACGACGACACCTTTGGCTGCACCTAGCGCTGTCATCTCGCTTTTTCGCAACCGCTCGGCAACGCCGGCCGGAATGCCGCTTTCGAGTGCCAACGGATGATGGACGAGCGCAATCATGCGGAGGCGGGTCGCCTCCTCCATGGCAATTGCCGGCATTGCCCCAAATGCAAGGCCATCGACCAGAACGAGACTATCGTCGGCGAGGGCTGCGAGTTTTTCGGCTGTTTCGGCAAGCTCGCTTTCGCTCGGTTCCGGAAAGCCGCCGGGAAGCTGCAGGTGCTCGACTGTCCAGCCGATTGCCCTAAGCTCCTCGATCATCCGCCGGTCATAGCCATACCCGCCGCTGCGGGTGTCGATATCGCCGGGGATGGCGAATACCAGCCGTCGCTCCCTTGATGCGGCGTTCAAATCGCAGCCTCGTACCAGGCTCGGGCCACATGGCTTTCATGCAGGGTTACCTTGAGGCGGCGGATGCGCACGCCACCCGGACCAAGATCGCCGGCAGCGATACCGGCTTTCAGCTGATCGAAGACGTGCTTGGCGAGCACCTCCGTCGTGGTGACCTTGCCGCGAAAGATTTCGAGTTCGTCGAGGTTCTGGTAGTTGAGCGGCGCAACGATTGCTTTCAGCACCGTCGTTGCAAGGCCGATATCGACGCCGAGCCCGTTTTCGTCGAGATCTTCGGTCATGAAGGCGGCATCGACAATAAAGGTCGCGCCATGCATCGCCTGGGCCGGGCCGAATACCTCCCGTGGCAAGCTATGGGCAATCATCATGTGGTCGCGAACTTCAACTGCAAACATGCGGGGAATGTCCTTTCAGACTAACGGTATCGGATACGGTGGCAAAGGGTGCCGGGATCGGCGAGAATTTGGCAATAGTCTTGGGCAAGGTCGGGAAAGTCCGTCTCGCCGGAGAAGAGTTTGTCGAGGCGGTCATCCGCAAGCAATGCAAGTGCCGCGGCCAGACGTCGCGAAAACGGCCACCTTGCGCGCCTTTGAACCGGTACGTTGCCGACCTGCGAAGCGACGATCGACAGGCGTTGACTGTGGAAACGACCGCCCAGCGGAATCTTCACGCTGCCTTCGCCATACCACGACATCTCGACGATCCGCGCCTCGAAGCCGGCGAGCGCAATGGATGTGGCAAGACCTGCGGCCGTGGCCGACGTGTGGATCACCACATCGCATCCGCCGTCACCGTCGTTCGCCTGTTCGGGTGATGCAAACCGGCATCCGAAATCTTCGGCAAGACCACGGCGATCGCCATTGACGTCCACGACGGTGACTTCGGTGCCCGGGATCCTTGCGGCGAGATAGGCAACCAGAAGCCCGACGAGCCCTGCGCCGACGACCGCGACCTTGTCTCCAGGAAGAATGCCGGCATCCCAAACGCCGTTGAGAGCCGTCTCCATATTGGCTGCAAGGACGGCGCGCGAGGCGGGCACGCCTGCTGGAACCGGCACGACCATCTCAGCGGGGGCGTGGAAGGCATCCTGATGCGGATAGAGGCAGAATACTGTCCGGCCGACAAGCGCTTCCGGGCCGTCCTTTGCGGTTCCGACCACCGCGTAGCCGTACTTGATCGGAAACGGGAATTCTCCATCCTGCAACGGCGCCCGCATGCTGTCGTATTCGCTTTTGGGGACCGAACCGGCTGCCACCAGCGATTCGGTACCGCGGCTGATGGCGCCGAACAGGCTTTCCACCAGGACATCGCCGTGCCCGAGCGGACCAAGCGGCGTCTCCCGCAATTCAGGCTGGTTTTCTAGCACCAGCCACAATGCTTGCGCTATCGTCATGCCTGGCCATCGCGTGCCGGCTTGGGAAACTTGCCTTCAACTCTGGCGGACGGACGACGCCAGAGACGGGCTTCATGCGGAACGAGGCGGGTGAGGACCCGCGGAAGACAGCCTTCCTCGGGAATTGCGAACAGTCCGAGGCGGGTCGTCCAGTAACTGAACCGCTGCGAGGCCGTGAAGACCGTGAACGGGATCGCCAGACAGAGACCGGCGACCACAGGCAGAGCCCAGAAGATCGCGTACCCACCGATCAGGCCCGTTATGATCGTTGCGAGGACAACGCCGATCAATGTCTGAAGGCCCATAGCCTTGACGGCGGTGCCGAGCGTAACGCCGAGCCGGTCGCGGTTCTGACCGCTCCAGGTGACCGAACGTCCGAACAGAAGACCGATCAGGAACACCGAGACATAGACGGCAACGATGGGCGCCATGATCATCGAGGCCAGGAGTTCGATCACCGCCGACAGACCGAAGCGCAATGGTCCGCCATAGGAGCGGATCGCGCCGGGGGTAAGCAGCACATCGACGACGCCGGCGATCTTGGGGGTGACCGACAGAAGAAAGATGGTGATGAACGACCAGAAGCCGAGTTCGATATAGGTCGCATCAAAGCCGCCGGTCACACCCTTCCATGCGGCGGCAAACGTCGCGACGATCCAGGCCGGCGGTGCGACATACATCAGGACCGCCTGAAAAAGCTGGAACCTGCTCAGCGGCTTGAGGCCCGGCTCAAAAAGGAAACGCCAATACTGCATGTTGCCCTGGCACCATCGCAGATCTCGCTTGGCAAACTCCAGCA
Organism: Neorhizobium sp. AL 9.2.2; assembly: GCF_013317225.1. Lineage (NCBI taxonomy): Bacteria > Pseudomonadati > Pseudomonadota > Alphaproteobacteria > Hyphomicrobiales > Rhizobiaceae > Neorhizobium > Neorhizobium sp. AL 9.2.2. Next base: position 162,797 of record NZ_JAALXU010000009.1, on the reverse strand, counting down.
ATGTCGGTGGGTTGGCTTCGAAGCTCTGTGTCTCGATAGGCAGCACACGAACTTCGTAGCCGCCCCGACGCATATAGGTCGCTTCCAGCTGGTCGTGGCTCAGCACATGGCCGCCCAACGGCGGCGATCCCGGGAGAACGGGCAGATTGCAGTGGGCCTCAAATGCCGCGGCGCGGATCAGTGCGTTGTGCCCCCAGTAAGGCCCGCAATCAGCGCTCCACCAGGCGGAGCCGAGCGTGAAAGACCGCATTCCGTGACGCATACCGAACTGGAACATCCGGGCAAAGCCGCTTTCGGCGGGCACTCCGACGACCAGGGTCTGCAGAATCCCGAGCTCAGGTCGTGCCTCCATGGCAGCCACCAGCCGTATCATCACGTCGCCGGACATGACGCTGTCGGAATCAAGCGGCAGGAAAAAGTCGTAGCGGCTTCCGTGTTCCTTCAGGAAGTCCTGAATATTGCCCGCCTTGTAACCGGCATTGTCAGCACGACGACGATAGACCGGCCGGTTACCGCCATCCGCCACGACATGAGCGGCAACGAGATCGAAGCCCGCTTCTTCCAACTGGATGATGTCGGGCTCGGACGTGTCGCTGAGGACGAAGAACCGAAAGTGGCGTTGAAGGCCGGTCGCCTGAAGGCTCTTCTGCATCGCCTCTATCCGGGCAAAGACGGGCCGCGGATCTTCGTTGCGCAGGAATATCGTCAGCGCTGTCCGCGACGACAAAGCGATCGGCTGGCTTCCCTGACCCTGCGGATAGAAGGGGTAGATGCTTTTGGAGGGGTCGCCGGGGCCGTGCTGGAGGACGATCCCGATCACGGCGTTCCAGAACCCAAGCACCGTCCACGGCGTTGCCAGCATGAACCCGATCAGCATGACGGCTTCCGCACCATCAATGCCATCTGGGGAAAGAAGTCGGTAGACGACATACCCAAGCCCCGCGATCGTTGCGAGGTTGAGCGCCAGAACAATACGACGGCGCCACCGGACTGGAAGTCCGGAATATTGGAAGTCGGGACTTCGTTCGGGATCCGACTGCCAGCCCGTTGCACTTTGGTCGGCAGCCATCGCGTTGAGAACGCCTTCTTTTAAATTGCCCATGCGCAACACTTAGGCTGAACCTCCGTCCTAGCAAGCGCCGAGCGATTTCAAATGAAGTTTACCGACGCCGTTGCCCCGCTCCAGATCCGCGCCAGTGCGCAAACAGCCGCAGGTTTTACTGGGATCCTTTTGGATCGTCCGTCACCGCTCGAGGTAGGATGATCCTTCATCCGTCGCCTGGTCAGCTTGCATCGACTTCATTGGGGCGCACCGGAACGACACCGTGCGTCGGCGTTCTTTGCCCGCGTATATTGTATAGATGATCCCCAGAATTGACAGGGTTGCAGTACTGGACACGAAGAAAAACACTCAGTAGAAAGCTGAAGCGACGTTGTCAGACATCGGACAACAGATTGACGGGTGGAGGCCTGATCGATCGGCCGCTTGGAGGATCATAATGACTATACATGGCGGGCTGACGCCCGAACTGATTTTGCCGCAGGATTCCGAGACCGCCACTCTGGTTGGTCGTGTCTGGTCGAAGGCTGCGGACGGCCCCTGCCCTGTCCTTTACCGGAATGGCAGGCTTCTGGATCTTTCGTCGCTCGCTGCGACGCTGTCAGCACTGCTTGAGATCGACGGCCTGGTGGAGCGCCTGACGGCCGCTACCGATTGGACGGATCTCGGCTCTCTCAATGACTTCCTAGACGGCACTGCCGGAACGCTGCTGGCGCCTGTTGACCTGCAGGCGATCAAAGCCGCAGGCGTAACTTTCGCAGACAGCATGCTGGAACGGGTCATCGAGGAACAGGCCAAGGGCGATCCGCTTCGGGCCCAGGAGATCCGCGGCCGCCTGGCGCCGGTTCTGGGCGACAGCCTGAAGGGACTTGTAGCCGGCTCAGAAAAGGCGGCAAGCGTGAAAGCGCTGTTGCAGGATATGGGGCTCTGGTCGCAGTATCTCGAAGTCGGGATCGGTCCGGATGCGGAAATCTTCACTAAGGCTCAACCCATGTCGGCCGTCGGCTGCGGGTCGCTGGTCGGCATTCACCCGAAGTCGGATTGGAACAATCCCGAACCGGAAGTGGTGCTTGCTGTCACATCCACGGGTGCGATTGTCGGTGCGACGCTTGGCAATGACGTCAATCTTCGCGATTTCGAAGGACGGTCCGCCCTGCTTCTCAGCAAGGCAAAGGACAACAACGCATCCTGTTCTCTCGGTCCCTTCATCCGACTGTTCGACGGCGAATTTTCGCTCGAAGACGTCAAGAAATCGGAGATCTCGCTTGTCGTCGAGGGCCCTGAAGGTTTCGAGATGACGGGCGTCAGCCCGATGCAGGCAATTAGCCGCACGCCAGAAGATCTCGTTTCGCAGCTTCTCAACCGCAACCATCAATACCCTGATGGCGCCGTGTTGTTTCTCGGCACCATGTTTGCACCGGTCAAGGATCGGCGCGGCAAGGGTCTGGGCTTTACGCACGAGATCGGCGACCGCGTCGAGATTTCGTCGCCAAGGCTTGGGCGACTGGTGAATTGGGTGGAAAACAGTGAAGCCTGCCCGCCTTGGGACTTCGGGCTGACGGCTTTGATGAAGAACCTCGCGAAGCGCAAGCTCTTGTAGCCGCCGCGGTTGATGGGAGGAGGAACCCGATGCAACGAATAAACGATCTCTTTTATCGCTTTCTGGAACTGCTGCTGATCCTGCTTTTGGCAGGCATGGCAATCATGGTGTTCCTCAACGTGGTGCTGCGCTACGGTTTCAACTCCGGCCTCAACATATCGGAAGAGCTGTCGCGCTACTTCTTCGTCTGGCTGACCTTTATCGGTGCTGTCGTTGCGTTTCGCGAACATTCCCACCTTGGTGTGGAGTCGCTGGTCGCCATGCTCGGTCGCTCGGGCCGTATCGCCTGCATGATCATTTCGAACCTGCTGATCATCCTGTGTTCGGCAATTTTCTTCTGGGGCACATGGGTCCAGTTGCCGATCAACGCCAGCATGGTCGCACCTGTGACCGGGCTTTCCATGGCGTGGGTCTACGGCATCGGCTTCTTCACCGGTGGAGGATGCGTGCTGATCGCGCTTGAACGGCTGTTTCGCCTGATCACCGGTCGTGTCACCGACGCGGAAATCGCAGCCTTCACGGGTGAAAACATGACGATCGAACAACTGGCGGAGCGGACCTAAATGACTCTTTTCGTCTTTGTTGGATCGCTGCTTGGGGCGATGGCCGTTGGCGTACCCGTGGCCTTCTCGCTGATTTTCTGCGGCGTCGTGCTCATGTGGCACATGGACATGTTCAACAGCCAGATCATCGCGCAGAACATGATCGCGGGCGCTGATACATTCACCCTGCTCGCCATCCCCTTCTTCATTCTCGCCGGCGAATTGATGAATTCCGGCGGTTTGTCGAAGCGTATCATCGATTTCGCGATCGCCTGCGTCGGTCACATCAGAGGTGGTCTCGGGATCGTTGCGATTTTTGCAGCGCTCATCATGGCCAGCATTTCGGGTTCGGCCGCTGCCGATACGGCCGCCCTTGCCGCCATCCTCATCCCGATGATGGCCAAGGCAGGCTATAATATTCCCCGCTCTGGCGGTCTGATCGCTGCCGGCGGTATCATCGCCCCGGTCATTCCGCCGTCGATGGCGTTTATCGTGTTCGGCGTTGCCGCGAACGTGTCGATCACCCAGCTCTTCATGGCGGGCATCTTCCCCGGCATCCTGATGGCCGTCTCACTGATCATCACCTGGCTGATCGTGGTGCGCAAAGATAACGTCCAGGCGCTTCCAAAAACCACCTACAAGGAACGCCTGCACGCAACCGGACGCGCTGCCTGGGCGCTCGGCATGCCTGTGATCATCCTCGGCGGCATCAAGATTGGCATCGTGACGCCGACCGAAGCTGCCGTCGTTGCCGCCGTCTATGCGATGTTCGTCGGCATGGTAATCTACAAGGAACTGAAGCCAAGAGACCTTCCGCACGTCATTCTGCAGGCCGCCAAGACGACTTCGGTCATCATGTTCCTCGTCTGCGCGGCACTCGTATCGGCATGGCTCATCACGGCTGCGAATATTCCGGCAGAAATCGCCGGCTATATCGAACCGCTGATCGATCGCCCGACGCTGTTGATGTTCGTCATAATGATCCTGGTTCTGGTTGTCGGTACGGCACTGGATCTGACGCCGACCATCCTGATCCTGACGCCGGTTCTCATGCCGATCATCAAGCAGGCGGGAATCGATCCGGTCTATTTCGGCGTGCTCTTTATCATCAACAACTCGATCGGCCTCATCACGCCGCCGGTCGGTGTTGTGCTCAACGTTGTCAGCGGTGTCGGGAGAATACCGCTTGGCAAGGTGACGGCCGGCGTGTGGCCGTTCCTTCTTGCGCAGTCGCTCGTGCTTTTCCTGCTCGTGCTGTTTCCCGATCTTGTGATCGTGCCCGCACGTTGGTTGCATTGACGGCCTGCCATTCAACCTGTTCACATCAACGTCCAACTGGGAGGACTACTATGAAGAGACTGCTTCTTGCCACTACAGCGATCGCGCTTGCCTGCTCCACAGCAGCACCGGCCTTCGCCGAATTCAAGAGCCGCAACATTCGCGTTTCGAACGGCATCAATGCCGACCATCCCGTCGGTAACGGCATCAAGGCCATGCAGGAATGCCTGGACCAGAAGTCCGGCGGCAAGCTGAAACTGACCGCTTTCTGGGGCGGCGCTCTTGGCGGCGACCTTCAGGCAACCCAGGCGCTGCGCTCGGGCGTTCAGGAAGCCGTCGTCACATCCTCGTCTCCGCTCGTCGGCATCATTCCGGCACTCGGCGTCTTCGACCTGCCGTTCCTGTTCCGCGATGCGCCTGAGGCCTACAAGGTGCTCGACGGCAAATTTGGCGACGAGATGAACAAGAAGCTCGATGGCGCCGGTCTGGTCAATCTGGCTTACTGGGAAAACGGCTTCCGCAACCTGTCGAATTCCAAGCGCGCCGTCACCAAGTGGGAAGATTTCTCGGGGATGAAGGTTCGCGTCATGCAGAACAACATCTTCCTCGACACCTTCCAGAACCTTGGTGCAAACGCGACCCCGATGGCCTTCGGCGAAGTCTATTCGGCGCTCGAGACCAACGCGATCGACGCGCAGGAAAACCCCTATGTGACAATCGACACGTCGAAGTTCTTCGAAGTGCAGAAATACGTCACCGAGACCAACCACGCATATACGCCTTTCCTCTTCCTCTTCTCCAAGGCGATCTTCAACACCTATTCGCCGGAAGAACAGACTGCACTGCGTGAATGCGCAGTGGTCGGTCGCGATGTGGAGCGCCAGGTGATCGGCGATCTCAACAAGAAGTCGCTGGAAAAGATCAAGGCCGCCGGCCTGGAGGTGAACACGCTGTCGCCTGAGGAGCAGGCTCGCATTCGTGAAAAGTCGCTTGCTGTCTATGAAAAGCACAAGGACCAGATTGGTGCCGATGTGGTTGATGGCATCCTGGCGGAACTTAAGGAAGTCCGTAAGTAAGCATCAGCCTTCGGCAGACGAGCCCGCGACGTTACCGTCGCGGGCTTTTTTCATGGCTATTCGAGCGCGATCGGCTGCACCCTTTGGCGCTTCTTCAGCGTCTGCTCGCGCAGGAAGATGAAGACGCCGGAACCGACGATCAGTGCTGCACCGATCAGCATTCCGAATCTCGGCATATCGCCAAAGAACAGCCAGCCGAACAGAACCGCCCAGAGCAAAAGCGTGTACTGTAGGGGAGCGACCGTTGCCGCATCAGAGATCTTCAATGCTCTGTTAACGAGAACATGAGCGGTCATTGCTACTATACCGAGCAGTGCAAGCAGGCCAAAATCGCGGGTAGAAGCGATCGGCGACCAGTCGAAAGGCGCGAAAGCAAGGCCTGCAAGTGCCGCACCGACGATCTGGAAAAAGACAAGCGTCCGGTCTGGGGTGGCCCTCAGGAAACGACCTGAAATCATCATGAACGCGAAGGCGGCACTGCCGAAGATGGATACGATCGCTGGCGGACTGATCATCGCGCTCGACGGTTCGAGCGTGATGACGACGCCGATAAAGCCGATGCCGATTGCCGTCCACCGACGCCAGCCGACTTTTTCACCGAGTAGCAGTGGCGAGGCCGCGGCGACATAGATCGGTGCTGCGAGCCAGTAGGTCATGACGTCTGCGAGCGGAAGATACATCACGGCATAGTAGAAGCAGAAAACCTCGGCGGTGGAGCAGAACACCCGAAGGGCCTGCATGCCGGGTCGTTCGACCTTCAGCAGCGAGCCGAATCCTTGAAAGAACAGGAAAGGCAGCAAGATGACAAGCGCGGCGAGGCTGCGCAGAAGCACGACCTGTCCAAGGCCGTAGCTTGAAACGAGCCACTTCCCCATGGCGTCGTTAAGCGCAAACATGACCATGCCGAGCAGCATGATGAGGGGCCCGGCCATGCGCGCCGAGACGATTTGCTTGGAGATGGATGCGATCATGCCGCGATGCCCTACATGTCTGCGAGGTTTGAGAAACGCCGTGTTACGGTGAAGACCTTGTCCAGGTCTGGATTGAGGTCCATTCCGAGGCCAGGACCAGGCGGAACCGTGATCATGCCGTTCTTCACCTCAGGCAGTGCGGTGACGAGATCGCGGTACCACGTCTTGTAGAAGGCGCGCACACTTTCCTGCACCAGCGCATTGGGTGCGTTAAGCGACAGGTGCGTCGATGCGCCGAGGACAACCGGGCCTGTGCAATCGTGCGGAGCGATCGGCAAATGCCAAGCCTCCGCCATCGATGCGATCTTGCGTGCTTCCGACAGCCCGCCGCACCAGGAGATGTCCAGCATGACGATGCCGGCGACGCCCGTTTCGAGATAATCCCGAAAACCCCAGCGCGTTGCCAAGGTCTCAGATGCTGAGATTGGTGCGGGCGATACGTCGGCATAACGACGCAGGCTCGACAGGCTATCCATCTTGATCGGGTCTTCATGCCAGAACGTGCTGTAGGGCGTCAGCGCCTTGGCGATCTGCATCGCTGGCAGGAGCTGCCACATGGAGTGGAACTCCACCATGATGTCGATCTTGTCGCCGACAGCGTTGCGGATCTTCTCGAATGGCTGAAGCGCTGCGTTGAGATCGGAAGGTGAAATATACTGTCCCCTCGTCTTTTCGGCGGCGGCATCGAAGGGCCAGATCTTCATCGCCGTGATCCCCTCCTCCAGCAGCGAATGTGCCAATTCGTCCGCCCGGTTGAGAAACCCGTTGAGATCGTCGTAGTCCGAGCCGGTCGACAGGCCATAGTTGCCCGTGGTCTGGCCAGTGGATTTCTTGATATACTCGGTGCCGGCGCAGGTATTGTAGGTGCGGATTTCCTTGCGGCTGAACCCGCCCAACAACTGCGCGATCGGCTGGCCCGTGACCTTCCCGAACAGATCCCACAACGCGATGTCGAAAGCCGAGTTGCCACGCACCTCGGCACCCGAGGATCGGAAGCCGACATAGCCCACGAGGTCCTGTGCGAGAAGATCGATGGCAAGCGGATCGCGGCCGAGCACCCGCGGTGCAACATATTCGTGAATGTAGCTTTCGACCGTCTCTGCCCCGAAGAACGTCTCGCCGAGACCGGTCAGCCCTTCATCCGTATGAACCAGAACCCAGATCAGGTTTGCGCGCTCTGCAACTCGCACGGTTTCGAGTTTCGTGATCTTCATTGATGCCTCCCTTAATGTCCTCCACGACATACCCTCATCATTAAGGGATCGTTTGGACGATAGAAAGGCCGGGAACACTCGTTTCAGTTCGCTTTTGTCTTTATTTGCAACGCGTTAACCCGTCAGATCAAAGTATTCCCCAGGCGCGAAAGCGCCCTCGCCCGGTAAATTCACGAAGATTGAGTTCGGCAGCAATTTTCAGCGCGCCCTGCGGGGTTATCTCCAGTGCGTCGGCAATCATCCCGCTCGAAACAAGCGGGCGCGACAAGACAAGTTCGATTAGCTGGGGAAGCCGCGACGACTGTCGCCGACCCACCAGACGGCGCTCGAGCTGCTGCTTGGCGAGCAACAGCCGCTGGTGCTCTTTCATGCCATGCTCGGACGCGAGCGCAATTGCTTCCGTGAACGCGAGAAGCCTCACCATGCGGTTCCTGCTCATTCTGCGCTCCCGCGACACCTGCCGGAGACCGAAGTTGGCCGCGGACAACTGCGTTTCGGTTAACCCGGCTTCGCGCAACACCGCGCTCGCCAGCAAACGTCCAAGCCATGGCGCATGCTTCGACACCTGCAGGTGAAACCAAGCGTCCCACGCAACGGCGGCCCTGAGGAGGGGCGGCATGGACTGCGTTTCGTCCAGCACCACGCGCCATTCCGACAGACGAGCGTCCTCGTCCCAGTCCTCGTCATAGATGAGAGCGTCCCGGCCTGGTATCTTCATCGCACGAACGCTTACGGCGTCCGCAAGCAACGCCTGGCTTCGCTCGAGAACAGCATCGATAGCTGCCAAGGGATCCTCGAAATCATCGTCACGCGAGATCGTTGCGAGCCCTCTCGGTGCCGCTTTGATCTCAATGTCTTGAGCCTCGTCATGACGACCGGACCGCAGCGCGGCAAGACCAGCAGCGCTCAATGCCCATTCCGGTTCGCTCGCCGCAATTCGCCGGCGCGTTCGCAGTACGTCATGGGCAACTGTCAATTCGTGAGTGGAGGCTCGAACTGCCATCCCTGCGTCATGGAGAACAAGGTCTTCGATATTGACAAGTTCCCCATCGATCCAAAGGGACGAGCAGGCTTCCGAGAAATGGGCGCGATCGATCCAGCCTTGCCGTACGAGGGAACTAGCGATCCGCTCATCGAGTCGTACAGCGCCGGCTGTCGCTGCCGAGATCGGTCCGAACAACTCACCAGAGTCTATTTTTGAGAGATCGTAACGCATTGAAAGCGTTATAGTTCAATGCCGTTGTGAAAGCTAGCGTCACGTTCGGTTTCGCTACCGGACACAAGTGGATGCGTCCGTTTGATTGAACCGTTTAGCTTCTGGCGTGATGGATCAAGCTAGCATCTGTATGGTGATAAGCAAGCACCATAAACACTTATAGACAGGTTAAAGATGGCAAAGGTTTAGCGATCCACTCAGCAAACTCTGATACCTTACCCCCGCCCCACTTCCCGTTGTCCGCGGACAACGAGCGCGACTTTTGCTCTCCACAGGCGCAAAATTCATTTGCATTGAATCATTTGTACAACTCGTGCGAATCGGGGCATATTCAACTGCGCAGTTTTCCGAAGAACTTCGCCAATTGCGCAGTTGGAGAGAAAGATGCCGCAGCCAAGCTTGAAAGTCGACGAACCTCAGGAGCACTTGCCAACGACTCTGGCTACAGATGCCCAGGAGCTTGCGCATCAACTTCAGATGCATCAAGCGAAAATCTTCGCACCGACATCTCAAAAGACGATCCGGCCCTTCCAGCCAGCCGAAGCCGCGAGCTTCATCGGCATCGGAGAAGGCTATCTCCGTCAGGTTGCCGCAGAAGGATACGGACCCGAGCCTCTGGCGAACGGTCGGCGTGTTTATCTTCCGACCGACATGGATCGTATTCGTCAGGTTCTCGACGAAAAGAACGGCGTGGCGAAATACGTACCCGCCCGCCGTCCTGGCGAAAAGCTGCAGGTCATTTCCGTCATGAACTTCAAGGGCGGAAGCGGCAAGACGACGACGTCCGCGCATCTCTCCCAGTATCTTGCCCTTCGTGGTTATAAGACGCTCGCGATCGATCTCGATCCGCAGGCGTCTCTGTCGGCGTTGTTCGGGCATCAACCCGAGCTCGATGTGGGCGAAGGCGAGACGCTCTATGGTGCGATCCGCTATGAGGATCCGCGCCCTATTTCGGAAATTGTCCGCTCCACCTACACACCGAACCTGCATATCCTGCCGGGCAACCTCGAGCTGATGGAGTTCGAGCACGAAACACCAAAGGCCATGGCGTCGGGACAGGTTGCGACGATGTTCTTTGCCCGCATCGGCGAAGTTCTTGCCGATATCGAAGACCTTTACGATGTCGTCGTCATCGATTGCCCGCCGCAGCTCGGCTTCCTGACCATGTCGGCGCTTTGCGCCTCGACATCGACCTTGATTACCGTTCACCCGCAAATGCTCGACGTCATGTCGATGTCGCAGTTTCTCTCGATGACCAGCGAACTGATGTCGGTTGTCGAGCGGGCAGGGGGGCGGACAAGCTATGACTGGATGCGTTATCTTGTGACGCGGTTTGAACCCAATGACGGCCCACAGAGCCAGATGACGGGCTTTATGCGCGCCATCTTCGGCAATCGTATGCTTCACAACGCCATGTTGAAGTCGACAGCGATCTCCGATGCCGGCGTCACGAAACAGACACTGTATGAGGTCGAGCGCAACCAGTTCACCCGCGGCACCTATGACCGGGCGATGGACTCGCTCAATGCCGTGAACCTCGAGATTGAAGAATTGATCCGGTCCGTGTGGGGGAGGCGCTAACAGATGGCACGTAAAAACCTGATCGGCATCTTCGAACCTCCGGCGCCGGACAACAGTTCAGCACCAGCGCCGACACCTGCCGCACCCCCGTCTGCTCAATCGTCACGTCCATTGGCCGGAATGGCACCAGCCGTCCGCAGCGGTGTCCCCGTTGGTGGCATCACGAGAACGCTTGGCAGCATCACGCAGAAGATGGAACGGGCGCAGGATCTCGAGCGGCAGCTTTCGGAAGGGCTTTCCGTCGTTGAACTGGATCCATCGCTGATCGACAGTTCCTTTGTTTCCGACCGTATGCTGATCGATGGCGAAGCGCTTTCCCAACTGGTCGAGCAGGTTCGCGAGCATGGACAGCAGGTGCCGATCCTCGTGCGGCCTCATCCCGACCAGTCGGGCCGGTTCCAGGTCGCCTACGGTCACCGCCGACTTGCAGCCGTCAGACAGCTGGGCCTCAAGGTCAAGGCGGTTGTCCGCGTTCTGACCGATGATCAGCTGGTCGTCAGCCAGGGCCAGGAAAACAACGCCCGCACGAACCTCTCGCATATCGAACGCGCCTTGTTCGCCACCCGTCTCGAGGATCGTTCGTTCACGCGCGATATCATCATGGCAGCGCTTGGCGTCGACAAGGCAGCCTTGTCAAAAATGATCAGCCTGGTCCGGGCGATTCCGATGGAAATCATCGATGCGATCGGTCCGGCACCTGAGGTTGGCCGCAGGCGGTGGACGGAGCTGTCGGAAAAGCTCAATGCCGGAAACATTCCAAGGCTGCTCTCGTGCCTTCAGAAGGGCAGGGCAGAGGGAAAGACAAGCGACGAGCGTTTCCAGCTCGCGTTTACACAGTTGTCCGTGAAACCTGAGGATAGTGGCAAGCCGGCTCAAGCACAGCTGAGGGGTCTGCCCGTTGTCATACGCAAATCGGGAAACCGGTCGACATTCGTGTTCGATGCAAAAAGCGCGCCGGGTTTTGACGACTTCGTCAGCGAACGGCTCACAGAGCTTTTCGCAGAATTTAAACGCAACAAGGGAGTTTGATCAGCAAAAGAAAAAGGCCCCCGAACGACCAAGGTCGTGGAAGCCTCTCTCCGATTTCTAGCAAGATCGAGAATCGCACTTCCATGAATCACAGTCAAGAGTCTTTGGCACCGTTTCGGTGAGCGGCTTTCTTTTGCCTGAAAAAAGGTGAGAGAAAATGGAGAGTGGAACTTTAACGACGCCCTTTGGGCGGCGGACGATGTCGTATGGGCTGTTGGCAAACCACCAAAAAGCCAGCGAAATTGCATCCGGAATCAAGCGATCGAAGTGGAAACTGTTTCGATCAATCTGCGAATCACGGTCGTCCCTCGGGATCAGTGACCGGGCACTGACTGTGCTCGACGCGCTCCTGACCTTCTATCCGGGCGATGAACTTTGCGAAGATGGCAATCTCATCGTCTTCCCGTCCAATGCCCAGTTGTCGCTTCGAGCGCGTGGAATGGCACCGGCAACACTTCGGCGCCATCTCTCGGTGCTGGTGGAAACCGGACTAATCCTGCGCAAGGACAGCCCGAACGGCAAACGCTATGCACGCCGCAGTTCAGGTGGCAAACTCGATGATGCCTTCGGCTTCAGTCTCGCACCACTTCTGGCACGCGCACGAGAGATCGAAACGATGGCAGCGGAGATCGCTCTTAGCCATGAACAACTCAAGGCTGCAAAAGAGAGAATTTCTCTTTGCCGAAGAGATCTCGCAAAGCTGATTACTTTTGCCGTGGATGAAAAGATTTCCGGTGACTGGGAGCAGGCACAGACAAATCTTCAATGCGTCCTACAGGCAATTCCGCGCGTCCTCACACTCGATATCGCAGAGCCGCTCCTCACAAAACTCTCGGTACTGCGGGAAGAAGTCGTCAACCAATTGAAAATAAATATGAAATCACCAGAGATGAGCGCCAATGAATCTCAAAGTGAGCGCCACATACAGGATTCAAAAACAAATATCATTTCTGAATCTGAACAGGTGTCGAAAGGGCTTTCAACCGAACAAGCACCGGAACACACTTTGGCGAACGGCACAGCAATCGAAGAGATTGACGATCAACGCGATACTCGACAAAAGGGCCCTCGTTTGAGCTCGATCACCACACACAAAGCTCTACCACTCCCATTCGTCCTGCAAGCCTGCACCCAGATCAACGATTATGGGCCAAGAGGTGGGATCGCGTCCTGGAGGGATCTGATTACGGCAGCCTATGTTGTTCGTTCCACTCTCGACATCACGCCGGCTGTCTATGAACGCGCAGCAATCGTGATGGGGCCTGAGAATGCCGCAACAGTGCTTGCCTGCATGCTCGAGCGCGCTGAGCATATCACGTCTGCTGGAGGCTATCTGAGAGACCTGACCCGCCGGGCAGAGAAGGGTGAATTCGCGACCGCACCGATGCTGATGGCTCTGATGAGAGGCAGTCGATCGAAGCCTGAAACATACCCAAGCACGACCTCACCCCAACAAGGCCCGACCAAAACCGCTTGGGTTTGCTGATGATGACATCGGGGAATTCTCGGTCGATCCCCGTCGACAAAGAGGTCCGCGGAACCATCGTTCGGAGTTTGTGAAACAAAGAGAAACCTCTCCTTCCTGACGGCTAGTGCGTCTGGAGATCGCGTCAACGAGTGGAAATCGAACACACAGACAAACGTCACATCCGCGTAACATTGGTCCCCTAGAGCTACGCCAAGTCAGCGGCGCGGTTGAGGTCCTCCCGAAACACGCGGCCAGCCGGCTCAAATTTGTTTGTCGATTTCGAGTGGCATCTGACGCGGAAACCATTGTGTTTTCCGTGAACGCATTCACTCGACCACAGGAGAGATCCAATGCCTTCTATCAACCGTCGCCACGCTTTGGCGCTGATGTCAGCCGCAGCAGGCACCATTGTCCTTCCACGCATGTCCTTTAGCCAGTCGACACGCCCATCGGTGACGATTGCCGTTCAGAAGATCACCAACAACAATACGTTGGACGTCTGGAACGAACAGTCGAACGTTGGCGAACGCGTGTTCTTCCCCAACCTCTGGGAAGGCCTGATCGGCCGCGACTGGATGGGCAATCAGGGGCCTGTTGCCAGTCTCGCGACCGAATGGAAGCGCATCGACGACAAGACGCTCGAACTGAAGCTGCGTCAGGGCGTGAAATTCCACAACGGCGACGAACTGACCGCTGAAGATGTTGCGTTCTCCTTCTCCAAGGAACGCCTGTTTGGTAATACCGAGCCGAAGGGCGGCAAGACCGTCTTTGAAGCCGACAACAAGCCGACCACGGTCAAGGAACTGCCGGCGATCGTTCCCGGTGTCGCTCGTCGCCTCTGGCCGGCACTGGCCGGTGTCGAAGTCGTCGACAAGCACACCGTGCGTTTCCACAATGCAACGCCTGACATCACGCTCGAAGGCCGCCTTTATTCCTTCGGCAGCCAGATCACCAACCGCCGCGCTTGGGACGAAGCCAAGAGCTATACGGATTGGGCCCGCAAGCCGGTCACGACCGGTCCTTACATGGTCTCGGAATTCAAGCCAGACGTGTCGCTGACGCTCGTCGCTTTCGACGAATACTGGGGTGGCCGTCCGCCGCTGCAGCAGATCCGCTTCGTCGAGGTTCCGGAAGTCGCTTCCCGCGTCAACGGCCTCCTGTCCGGCGAATACGACTTCGCCTGCGACCTGCCGCCAGATCAGATATCCGCAATCAAGGCCGCTCCGAGCCTCGAAGTGCAGAGCTCGACCATTTGGAACCACCGCATTTCCACATTCAACACGCAGAACCCGGTTCTTGCCAACCCGCTGGTCCGTCGCGCGATGACGCATTCGATCGACCGTCAGGCGATCGTGGAAGCACTGTGGGCTGGCCAGACAGTCGTTCCGGCCGGACTTCAGTTCGACTCCTTCAAGACATCCAACATGTATGTCGAAGGCTGGGCTGCTCCGGAATTCAACCCCGATCTTGCTAAGAAGCTTCTCAAGGAAGCCAACTACAAGGGCGACGCCATCCCGTATCGCCTTCTCAACAACTACTACACCAACCAGACTGCGAACGCGCAGATCATGGTCGAGATGTGGAAGCAGGTTGGCCTCAACGTCGAGATCCAGATGAAGGAAAACTGGGCACAGATCCACGATCCTGCAGGCGTCAAGGGTGTGCGCGACTGGTCGGCTTCCAACTCGATCAACGATCCGATCACGCCACTCGTCGTCCAGTTCGGACCAAACGGCGAAGCGCAGCAGAAGAAGGACTGGACGAACGAGGAGGTCAACAAGCTTTCCGTCATCATGGAAACCTCGACCGACCGCGCCCAGCGACACAAGGCTTTCGCCCGCATGCTGGAAATCTGCGAGCGCGAAGACCCGGCCTATCAGGTCCTGCACCAGAACGCCGTCTTTACCGGCATGAAGAAGTCTCTGAAGTGGAAGGCAGCACCTGCCTTCGCGATGGACTTCCGGACAGCCAACTGGAACGCCTGATCGTTCTGATGTCTCACGCCGGCCGCGGAATTCGCGGCCGGCGCATCTGCTTATAAAATGGAGGTGCGTTCCATGGTGAAAAACCTTGTGGAACTGCGCGGCCTGAAGGTCGCTTTCGACGGCGTTCAGGTACTGCATGGTATCGATCTCGATATCGCCCGCGGCGAGGCGATCGGCCTTGTCGGTGAATCCGGTTGCGGCAAGTCCGTCACCTGGCTCGCGGCACTCGGGCTTTTGCCCGGAAAAGCGACGGTCAGCGGATCAGTCCGCGTCGACGGACAGGAAATCCTCGCACAGCCACGACACGTGCTCGAAGGCGTGCGCGGCAAGCGGATCGCGATGATCTTTCAGGATCCATCCAGCTCGCTCAATCCGGTTCTGCGCGTCGGTCGCCAGATCACTGAAGCATTGGCGATCCATCGCGGCCTTCATGGGGAGGCTGCAAAGGCAGAAGCACTGCGGCTGCTCGACATGGTCGGCATTCCCGATGCACGCCGGCGCATCGATCTCTTTCCACACGAATTCTCCGGCGGCCAGTGTCAGCGCGTCATGATCGCCATGGCCCTTGCCGGCGAACCCGATCTTCTCGTTGCCGACGAGCCGACAACGGCTCTCGACGCGACGATCCAGGCCCAGATCCTTGATCTTCTCATCGCGTTGCGCGCCGAAACCGGCATGGCGACGATCTTTATCAGCCATGATCTGGGCGCTGTCTCGCAGGTCTGCGAGCGCGCCTGCGTCATGTATGCCGGCCGTATCGTGGAGCAGGGGACAATCCAGGCCCTGTTCGACAACCCGCGCCATCCTTACACGCGCGGTCTCTTCGATGCCATTCCGCGTCTGGATGGTCCGCGCGACCGATTGATCCCCATTCCCGGGACCGTTCCCAATCCACGTGAGCTGCCGGAAGGCTGCGCTTTCTCGCCGCGCTGTTCGCATGCCGCAATCGACTGTCGGACCCGCATGCCGGCTCTTCAGTCCATGGATGATGGGCGGCTTTTGTCCTGTCACCATCCCGTCGGTTCCCATCCTCCGATCGGCGTCACGCATCCGGTTGCGGCTCGCGTTCTGGAGGCGCTGTCATGAGCTCCCGTCTCAAAACGCCGCTCATCGAAGCGAAAGGTTTGGTCAGGACTTACGAGGTTCGCCAGGGCATGTTCGGACGGGCGACACCGGTGCGCGCCGTCGATGGCATTGATCTGCGGGTCATGCCGGGAGAGACGCTCGGAATCGTCGGCGAATCCGGTTCCGGCAAGTCCACGCTCGGCCGCATGCTGCTCGGCATCGATCCGCCGCAGGAAGGTCAGGCTTTCTTCGAGGGCAAGTCGATGCCGAAGCTTGCAACGCCGGAATGGCGTGCATTGCGGGCAAAAATGCAGTTCGTCTATCAGGATCCGCTGGCAGCGCTCGACCGCCGTCTGACGATTGCCGAGCAGATCGGAGAGCCGCTCGCCATCCACAATCTCGTGCCGAAACCCCATCGGGAAACGCGCGTCGCCGAGTTGATGTCGGCCGTGGGATTGAGGCCTGATCAGGCGGGTCGCTATCCACATGAGCTTTCGGGCGGTCAGCGTCAGCGCGCCGTCATTGCCAGGGCGCTTGCCTCGCGGCCAAAGCTTCTGGTTTGCGACGAGCCTGTCTCGGCCCTCGACGTGTCGATCCAGGCGCAAGTGGTCAACATGCTGCGCGACCTGCAGGAGAAAAACCAGATCGCCATGGTGTTCATCAGCCATGACCTGAAGGTCGTGCGCAATATCGCCGACCGCGTCGCCGTCATGTATCTCGGCCGCATCGTCGAAGAAGCATCCTCGGACGTCATCTTCAAGACGCCGCTGCATCCCTATACCAAGGCGCTGGTGTCCAGTGTGCCGGTGCCGGGCAAGCTGCTTCAAGGCCGCGTCATCCTGCAGGGAGAGCCGCCGAACCCTGCCAACCGCCCATCCGGCTGTGCCTTCCACCCGCGCTGCCCGCTTGCCGCCGATATCTGCCGCACCAGCGTGCCGCAGCTTCTTTCGGTTGCCGATGGCCGAACCGCGGCCTGTCACATGGTGACCCGCGCCGAGGCGTCGGTCGCGGCCTAAAGGAATTCCCGATGTTTCGTTTCGCTTCCATCCGCCTTCTTCGCGCGCTTATCACCATCCTTGCCGTCATCACCTTTGCCTTCGTCGTGCTGCGGCTGTCGGGTGATCCGGCTCAGGTCATGCTTGGTCCTGATGTTCCGCAGGAATCCGTTGATGCCTTCCGCAAGGCATGGGGCCTCGATCAGCCGCTGTGGATCCAGTACCTGTCCTACATCCGGGCGATCTTTACCGGTGACTTCGGCGTCTCCATGCGTGACAAGGCCTCCGCCATGCAGCTGGTGATCGAGCGCATACCGGCGACCCTGCAGCTGACGATCCCGGCGCTGTTCCTGAAGGTCGTGATCGGCATCCCGGCCGGCGTCTATGCCGCCCTGCATCGCCAGAGCGCGATCGATCGCGGCGTTATCCTCGCCGCCATCTTCGGCTTCACCATTCCGTCCTTCGTCATGGGCCTGCTTCTGGTGCTGATCTTTTCGATCACGCTCGGGCTGCTTCCATCCGGCGGGCAGGACACCTGGCAGCATGGCATCCTGCCGACGCTGACGATGAGCATAGGCGGTATCGGCATTCTCGCGCGCTTCTCGAGAAGTGCGATGATCGAGGTGATGGGCCAGCCCTATATCCGCACGGCCTCTGCCAAGGGAATGAAGTGGCAGGACGTCGTCTGGAAGCATGCGCTGCCGAATGCCGCTGTTCCGATTGTCACCATCGTCGGGTTCATGGTCGGGACGCTGATCGCCGGTGCCGTCGTGGTGGAATCGATTTTCTCCTGGCCCGGCATCGGCCGCCTTCTGGTCGTCTCGGTCAGCAACCGGGATCTCGCTGTCGTCCAGTGCATCCTGCTCCTGGTCGCCGCCACCATGGTCGTGTCGAACCTTATCGTCGACCTGCTGTACGGCTTTCTCGATCCACGCCTTCGCGCCCAGAGCGCTCACTAGAGAGGAGGCCGGTCATGACTGTTACCAATATCGCCCGCCCACAATCGCCCAACCTGTCTCTCTTTACCCGCTTCATCAAGCAGGTCCGCAAGGTGCCGTTCTCCGTTTCCTTCGGCATCGTCTGGCTGATCGGAATGGTGCTGGTTGCCGTGTTCGCAGACGTCATCCGCCCTTATGGCATTACCGCCATGGATCTGCGCGCCCGTCTATCGTTGCCGGGCAATCCCGCGCACCTGCTGGGCACTGACGAACTGGGCCGCGATGTCCTGTCGCGCCTGCTGCAGTCGATCCGCGTATCGCTTGCGATCGCCTTTGGTGCAACGATCATCTCCGCCGTGTTCGGTACCGTGCTCGGCTTTGCCGCGGCGAAGTTCCGGGGAGTGGTCGAGCATCTCGTCCTCGTGCTCGCCGATTTCCAGGCGGCCCTGCCGTTCCTGATCATGTCGCTCGCTGTCCTCGCCTTCTTCGGTTCGTCGATGCCGCTGTTGATCGGTCTGATGGGTTTTTACGGCTGGGAACGCTATGCCCGCATCGCCCGAGGTCTCGCGATCTCGGCCAGCGCGCAAGGCTATGCGTCTGCCGTTGTGCAGCTCGGCGCCACGCCTGGACGCGTCTATCTTCACCACATCCTGCCGAACGTGGCCTCGACCCTGATCGTCTCGATGACGCTCACCTTTCCGGAAATCATCCTGATGGAAAGCGGGCTCTCGTTTTTGGGCCTCGGTGTGCAGCCGCCGGAAACCAGCCTTGGCAACATGGTGGGCTTCGGCCGCGAATACCTGACGCGGGCGCCGTGGATCATGCTGGCGCCCGCCTTCGTCATCATGGTGACGACACTTTCCATCTCGCTCGTCGGCGACTGGCTGCGCGACAAGCTCGATCCGACCCTTCGCTGATGACATCTCAGGAGACGACAATGACGAAGATCACCGGCCACCGGGGAGCCCGCAATCTCTGGCCTGAAAACTCCATGACCGGCTTTCGCAACGTGCTGGATCTCGGTGTGGATGCGATCGAATTCGACGTGCATCTGACCGATGCCGGCGAACTGGTCGTCATCCACGATGCGACGCTGGATCGCACGACGGACAAGACAGGGCCGGTCCGCTCGCTGACACCGGACATGCGCGGCGAAACGCATCTCGACGGTTCCGATGACACGGTGCCGACGCTGGCCGACGTCCTCGCCGTCCTTTCGAAATCCGAGGGCAAGCAGCTGCATGTCGAAATCAAGTCCGACGAATCCAAGCAGCCCTATCCGGGCATTGCGGAAAAAGTCGTCGCGGAGATCGAGCGGTTCGGTCTGGCAGATCGCTGTCATCTGACCTCTTTCGACCTCTCCGTTCTCGAGGAATGCCAGGGCATTGCTCCAGATATTGCGCGCCTTGTGTCTGTCAATGCGGAATGGGCCGACAAGCAGGGCGGCCTCGAACGCTTTCTCGAGAAGGTCGACGGCCTCGGCGATATCATCGCTGTCCATCACGAGCTGATGGATGCCGAATGGGCGCTTATCACCGGCAAGCTTCCGCTTGAGCGCCTTTGCGTCTGGACCCTGAACGACGAGGCGCTGATCCGGCGCTGGCTCGAACGGGGCATCGGTCACTTGACCACCGACAGCCCGGACCTCGCGCTTAATCTGCGACGCGAAATCCAGATCCAATCCGAACCTGCCTGAAAAGGAATACGACAATGAGCCACATCATCGGCACAGGCTTCAACGCCGGCTCCACCAATGGAGAGCTTGAAAGCCTAGACCAGGAACTGCGGATCCTGAGCGAGATCGGCGTCGATACCGTCGAACTCGGCCTCACCAGCCTCGATCTGATCTCGGGCGGCCGGATCATCGAAGAGCGCGCCGAGCGGCTCGTGGCGCTGACGAAGCAGTTCGACTTCCGCTACACGGTTCACGGCCTTGTCTCCTCGAACTTCATGGAACCGGAAACCTGCCGCTACCAGCTCGACGCTGCCAAGGCGCTTGCGCAGATCTGCGACCGCATCGGTGCCGGCATCCTGGTGCAGCACGGCGGCAATCTCCGCGCCGAGCAGATCATGGAGCGTGCCGAGGCCGACGCCCGCGAACGCGACGCGCTGTTCGAACTCGCCGAATTCTGCAAGCCTTACGGCGTTCGGATCGCCTTTGAAAACATCTTCACCACGGAGCCAGGCCAGTATCGCCAGACACCGACCCAGATCGCCGAAACGGTGAAGACCATCGGGCATCCGAACCTCGTGGCACTGATCGACTTCAGCCACGCCTATATCGAATCGACCTATCGCGGCCTGAACTTCCGCGAGGAGCTGCGCGCCATGGCGTCTGTTGCCGGCCATCTGCATGTCCATGACAGCTTCGGCCGCCCGCAGGCTTTCTACAAGGGTCATCACGTGCAGGAAAATACCGCGCTCGGCATCGGCGATCTGCACATGCCGCTCGGCTGGGGTGACATCGACTGGGAAGATATCTTCTCCGAACTGACCTTCCTGCCCGGCACCGTGCTGATGATGGAAATCGGACGTCGCTACCACGCCGAACAGCCTGCAAGTCTGGAACGCGCGAAAGGCCTTATGGCCTTGAACGACCGCACCGCAGCTATCGCCGCAGAATAACGTCGAAAGGGCGGGGGAGGGACACTTCCCCGCTCTGGCCTTTCGAGGTCTGCTCTCAGGGAACGGTAAGTTCCAGATTGAGACGGCCGGAGGCGCCATCGAGATGATCGCGCATGGCGCTTCTGGCCCGGGATGCGTCGCGAGCCGCAATTGCGTCGCGGATTGCCACATGTTCGGCGATCGTCACTTCCACGATCTCCTCCAGCACGGCCTTCGCCCTCGCGGCGTTGATGGTGAGCTGGATACGCTCGGCGATGAAGCCGATGAACTGGATGAAATAATCATTGCGGGTCGCGGCGGCGACAGCGCGATGGAAGGCGAGATCGGCAGCGATGCCTTCCTCGGTCCATTTGGCGGCACCGGTCATCTGCGCCAGAACCTCGTCGAGGCGCTTCAGATCGTCGGGCGTATGGCTGACGGCCGCAAGCGCCGCCGCTTCAACTTCCAGCGCCAGACGCAGCTGAAACAGGTCTCGGAAATTCTCGGGATCGGACAGGTCGGCGGGTTCGACCCGGATCATCTGACGACGATCCTTTTCCGTTGCAAAGGCACCGACGCCCTGGCGTGTCTCCACCAGTCCTTCATTGCGCAACTGTGCAATGGCTTCGCGCACGACCGATCTGCTGACGCCGAATGTCTGGGCAAGCAGATGTTCGGTCGGCAGCTTTTCTCCGGACGCGATCCGTCCCTCGACGATCTCGCGTCCAATTTCCGCGGCGATCCGGGCCGGTAGATGCGCGTTGCGCCTGATCTGGTTGAAGTCCGTCAAAGCCAAGGCCGCCTTCCTGTTACGGATGGTTTCTACGACTCCGGCGACAAATTCAACTGGCATCCCGGGTTCATCACGAGGTCGGGATCGATCGCCCGTTTGATTGCAGTCAGCAACTTGCGCTTTGCCTCGGGAAGCCTGACATCGAAATCCATCTGCTTCAAGCGGCCGATGCCGTGTTCGGCGCTCATGCTGCCGGCATATTGGTCCACCACCTCGTTGAGCACAGTCTTGGATCGATAGATCCGTTCAGCCTTCTCCGCTGCCGAGAGATCCGAAGGTGGCAGGCAGTTGAGATGCACATTGCCATCGCCGACATGTCCGTAGGACACGCAGATGCAGTCGGGCAGGGCGGCATGGATCGCCTGCTCGGCATCATGAACGAAGGCGGGCAGCCTCGAAAGCGGAACGGAGACATCGCTTCGCATATGGGCGCCGCGTTTCGCCTGTCCCTCGTTCATGCCTTCGCGGATCAGCCAGAGGTTTTTCGCCTGCGCCTGAGACGATGGCAATGTCCCGTCGAGGACGAGACCGTCCTCCATCACGCCTTCCAGAAAGCGCTCCATCAGGTCCTGGATATCGACAAGGCCGGATCCGGAAATCTCCATCAGGACATAGGCGGGATAATCGCCCGACATCGGCAACGGCAGGTCGGGGATCGCTTCTCTCGCGAGCGTCAAGGCGAGAGGCGGCATGAATTCGAAGGCCGACATCAGGTCGCAGCAATCCCGGCGGGCGCGACGGTAAAGCGTAATGACGTCCTCGAGTGAGGCAAGGCCGAGCAGCGCAGTCGCAACCTGATCGGGGTAGGGGGTAAGCTTTACCGAGACGGCGGTGATGATCCCGAGCGTGCCCTCGGCGCCGATGAACAGTTGCTTGAGGTCAATGCCGCGGTTGTCCTTGCGCAGGGTCGAGAGCCCGTTGAGGATCGAGCCGTCGGGCAGCACCACCTCAAGCCCGAGCACAAGCTCGCGGGTCATGCCGTAGCGCAGCACGTTGATGCCGCCGGCATTGGTGGAGACGTTGCCGCCAATCCGGCAGCTGCCCTGCGCGCCAAGCGCAAGCGGAAAGAACATCGCCTTGTCGGCGATCGCGTCCTTGAGTTCGGAGAGGATGCACCCGGCCTCGACGACGGCGGAAAAATCGTCCGCGTCGATATTGCGGATCGCGTTCATCCGCTCGAGACTGATGACGACCTGGCGTACCGGATCGTCCGGTATGCCGCCGAGCACGAGCCCGGTATTGCCGCCCTGCGGAACGATCGCCAAGTTCAACGCGTGACAGGCCTTCACACAGGCGGCGACGTCCTGCGTCGAGCGCGGCCGGAGAACTGCAACGGCGCTGCTGGAAACGTCGCCGTGCCAGTCGCGGCAGTAGCGCGCAATTTCGGTCTCGTCGCGGATCACGATGTCGCTGCCCAACGAGGCGGTCAGCGACATGGCCGGGCTATCCTCAAGATCCAATGCCATGGTGTCTCTCCCTTGGGCTCATCCGTCCGCTCTTTGGAAAGGCGCGGCTTCTTGATAACCTCTTTTTCACCCGGTAAGGCTGGACAAACCATATAAGGTTATCAGACAACCGTACAAGAAAAATCATGCCGGGTTCGCAACGCTCTGCGAACTCTCGGAAAAGGGAGGTTCCATGCATATCTTGATTATCGGCGCGGCCGGAATGGTCGGGCGCAAACTGACGACGCGGCTGCTTCGGGAGGGAGCGGTCGGTGGCGCCGCGATCGAAAAATTGACGCTGGTCGACGTGGTCAGTCCGGAAAAACCCGAAACCACCGTGGCGATCGACAGTTTCGCGGTGGATCTGTCGACGCCGGGCGTCGCCGAAACCCTGGTCGAAGGTCGCCCGGATCTGATCTATCATCTCGCAGCCATCGTCTCGGCCGAAGCCGAACTCGATTTCGACAAGGGTTACCGGATCAATCTCGACGGCACGCGCTATCTGTTCGATGCGATCCGCCTGGCCCACCAAGCTGACGGCTACAAGCCGCGCGTGGTCTTCACATCATCCATCGCCGTGGTCGGTGCTCCCTTGCCGCTGTTGATCCCGGATGATTTCCACCTGACGCCGCTCACCAGCTACGGCACCCAGAAGGCGATGTCTGAACTGCTTCTGGCAGACTATTCGCGTCGGGGATTTTTCGACGGCATCGGCATTCGCCTGCCGACCGTTTGCATTCGCCCGGGCAAGCCGAACAAGGCCGCATCCGGCTTCTTTTCCAACATCCTGCGCGAACCGCTGATCGGCGAGGATGCCGTTCTGCCGGTGCCGGACAGCACGCGCCATTGGCACACGTCGCCGCGCTCAGCCGTCGGGTATCTTGTCCATGCGGCGGATCTCGATCTGGCGAAACTCGGGGCACAGAGAAGCCTTTCGATGCCAGGCGTCAGCGCCACGGTCGGCGAGCAGATCGAAGCACTGCGGCGGATCGCGGGCGACAAGGCGGTCAATCTCATTCGGCGCGAGCCGAACGAGATGATCATGAAGATGGTCGCAGGCTGGGCTCCGGGTTTTGAGGCAAAACGCGCGATCGAACTGGGGTTCACGGCGGAGAAGAATTTCGACGAGATCATCCAGGTCCATATCGAGGATGAGCTTGGGGGGAAGCTGCCATGACTGTCGCAAACCCCTCGAAAAAGATTGCCTTCCTCGGAACAGGTCTGATGGGGGCGCCTATGGCGCGCCGGCTGCTTCAGGCGGGATATTCAATCGCCGTCTGGAACCGCAATCCGGATAAGGCCAAGGCGCTCGAGAGCGATGGGGCTACCGTCGCGGCATCACCGGCAGAGGCCGTCGATGGCGCCGATATCGTCATCACCATGCTGACGGATGGCAAGGCCGTCGGCGACGTGCTGTTCGAAAGCGGTTGTGCCGAGCGTTTGGCTAAGGGCGCCAGGGTGATCGACATGAGTTCGATTGCGCCGGCCATTGCCAAGGAGCATTCAGCAAAGCTTGAGGAATTGGGCGTTGCCCATGTGGATGCGCCGGTGTCCGGTGGTGTCGTCGGTGCCGAGGCCGGCACGCTGGCGATCATGGCGGGCGGCGATGCGGATGTGGTCGCGAGCCTCCACGACGTGTTTTCGGCAATGGGTCGGGTGACGCATGTGGGCCCGAGCGGCGCGGGACAGATCTGCAAGCTCGCCAATCAGCAGATCGTTGCAGTCACGATCGGCGCCGTGGCCGAGGCCATGATCCTTGTCGAGGCCGGTGGCGCTTCCCGCGAAGCCTTCCGCAACGCGATCCGCGGCGGTTTCGCCGACAGTCGCATCCTCGAAATCCATGGTCGCCGTATGGTGGAGCGGGCGTTCGACCCCGGTGGCACGGCAAAGAACCAGTTGAAGGATCTCAACGCCGTCATGGACGTTGCCGACGCCCTCTCCCTCACGCTGCCGCTGACCAGCGGGGTGAGGGCGGAGTTCACGGATTTCGTCGAGGACGGCGGCGGGCCGCTCGATCACAGCGGATTGCTTCTTCATCTCGAAAAGCTGAACCCGTAGTTCTTTGGAAAGGCTTGACCCGGCTGGCTGAGGCGATACCTGATAGGCTGTCGATTGAAGCGAAGCGCTGAGGGGGGATGCTTTTGTCAAAAGATACCGGGGAAAAAAAGCAGGCCTGGAAAGCGCTTGCCGAGCGGGAGCTGAAGGCTTCGCCTGACACGCTGGTCTGGCACACGGCGGAAGGGATCGACATCAAGCCGCTCTATACGGCAGACGATCTCGACGGCATCTCGCACCTCGATACGATGCCGGGGATCAAGCCTTTCGTGCGAGGTCCGCGGGCAACCATGTATGCCGGTCGACCCTGGACGATCCGCCAATATGCCGGTTTTTCGACGGCGCAGGCCTCGAACGCCTTTTACCGGCGCAACCTTGCCGCCGGCCAGAAGGGCCTGTCCGTCGCCTTCGACCTTGCCACCCACCGCGGCTACGACAGCGACCACCCGCGCGTCGAGGGCGATGTCGGCAAGGCGGGCGTCGCGATCGACTCCGTCGAGGACATGAAGATCCTGTTCGACGGCATCCCGCTAAAAGACATGTCCGTCTCGATGACCATGAACGGCGCGGTGATCCCGATCCTTGCCTCTTTCATCGTCGCCGGCGAGGAACAGGGTTGCGAGCGCTCGCAGCTTTCGGGCACAATCCAGAACGACATCCTCAAGGAGTTTATGGTCCGCAACACCTATATCTATCCGCCCGAACCCTCGATGCGGATCGTTGCGGACATCATCGAATTCACCGCAAAGGAAATGCCGCGCTTCAACTCGATCTCCATTTCCGGCTATCACATGCAGGAGGCGGGTGCGACGCTGGTCCAGGAACTGGCCTTCACGCTCGCCGACGGGCGCGAATATGTGCGCGCCGCGATCGCCAAGGGCCTCGATGTCGACGAGTTTGCCGGACGCCTGTCCTTCTTCTTCGCCATCGGCATGAACTTCTTCATGGAGGCGGCGAAGCTGCGCGCCGCCCGTCTTCTATGGTCGAGGATTATGGAAGAGTTCGCGCCGAAGAAACCGGGATCGCTGATGCTGCGCACCCACTGCCAGACTTCCGGCGTCTCGCTGGCCGAGCAGGATCCCTACAACAACGTCATCCGCACGGCGTACGAGGCAATGTCGGCCGTGCTTGGCGGCACCCAGTCGCTGCACACCAACGCGCTCGATGAAGCGATGGCGCTGCCGACCGAATTCTCCGCCCGCATCGCGCGCAACACGCAGCTGATCCTCGCCCACGAAACCGGCGTCACCAAAGTCGTCGATCCGCTCGCCGGCTCCTACTATGTAGAAAGCCTGACCAGCGAGCTCGCGGAAAAGGCCTGGGCCCTGATCGAGGAGATCGAGGCGCTCGGCGGCATGACCAAGGCCGTCGCCGACGGCCTTCCGAAGCGTCTGATCGAGGAGGCCGCAACACTGCGCCAGGTCAAGGTCGACCGCGGCGAGGAGATCATCGTCGGCGTCAACAAGTACCGGCTTGAGACAGAAGACGAAATCGACATCCTTGCCATCGACAATACGGCCGTGCGCAATGGCCAGATCGAGCGGCTGGAAGAGGTGCGCCGCAAGCGCAATCCGCAAGAGGTAGCAGCGACTCTCGCAGCCCTTGGCGAGGTGGCGACGTCGGGACGCGGAAATCTTCTGGCGGCGGCCGTCGAGGCGGCGCGCGCGCGTGCCACGGTCGGCGAGATGTCGGATGCGATGCGCAAGGCATTCGGCGATCATGCGGCCATGCCGGATGTGGTCAGCGATATCTACGGCCCTGCCTACGAGGGCGACCCGGAATACGAAACGCTGACTAGGCGTCTTGCCGAATACACATCGGCTGAGGCCAAGCCGAGGATCATGGTCGCAAAGCTCGGCCAGGACGGCCACGATCGTGGCGCCAAGGTCATCGCCTCGGCCTTCGGCGATATCGGCTTTAAGGTTCTGGCCGGCCCGCTGTTCCAGACGCCGGATGAGGCCGCCGATCTGGCAATCCAGCAGAAGGTTCAGGTGGTCGGCATGTCGTCGCTGGCAGCCGGTCACAGGACGCTTGCCCCGCAACTGGTCGAGGCGCTCAGGCGCAAGGGTGCAAACGATATCATCGTCGTGGTGGGCGGCGTCATTCCGCGTCAGGACTACGACTACCTCCTCGAAAACGGCGTCGCTGCCGTGTTCGGGCCCGGCACAAACGTCCTTGATGCCGCCAACGCCGTGATCGATCTCCTTGAAGGAAAACGCCGGAATGTGTGAGGCACAATGATCGGGAAGCTCAATCACGTGGCGATCGCGGTACCGGATCTGGCCGCGGCAGCCGATCAGTATCGCGGCCTCGGTGCTTCGGTCTCCGCACCGCAGGATTTGGCCGAGCACGGCGTGACGGTCGTGTTCGTCGAACTGGCAAACACCAAGATCGAGCTTCTCCACCCCTTTGGAGAAACGTCACCGATCACGAGCTTCCTCGACAAGAACCCGTCCGGCGGCATTCACCACCTGTGCTTCGAGGTCGACGACATCAAAGCCGCCTCGGCAACGATCGTCGAGACGGGCGCACGGATTCTGGGCGACGGCCAGCCTAAGATCGGCGCGCACGGCAAACCGGTGATCTTCGTGCACCCCAAAGACTTTCAGGGCGCACTGATTGAATTCGAGCAGGCCTGACGGGCGAGAGACAGGGAGCACGAGGCTTTCCGGTCAAAGCAACCAATCTAGCCGCTCATACCGAAGCGGGGATTTCCTGAAGCCACGGGTGGCGTTCTCTGTCCGTGACCACGTAGCGGGCAATGTCATCGGCATAGCTCGCCGTCAGGTCGAGATCATCCCAGCCGTTGAGGAGCTTGGTGCGCCAGACGGGCTCGATCTCGAAGCGGAAGACGTGGTTGGCGAGCCGGATCTCGCAGGTGTCGAGATCGACAAAGGCACGGTCCTGGCCATTCTCCAGCAGGGAGAGAATGGTCTCCGCGTCCTCTTCTGTCACCTGCGCCGGCAACAGGCCGTTGTTGACGGAGTTCGATGCGAAAATATCGCCGAAGCTCGGTGCGATGACACAGCGAAAACCGTAGTCGACAAGCGCGTAAACGGCGGCCTCCCGTGAGGAACCCGCGCCAAAATTCCGGCGTCCCACCAGGATTTCGGCGCCGTCGCTGATGGGGTTGTTCAACGGGAAATCCTCGATCGGATTTCCTTCCCCGTCGAAGCGCATGTCATACAGAAGGTACTGGCCGTATCCCTCCGATCGCGAGCGCTTCATGAAGCGTGCCGGGATCAGCTGATCGGTATCGACGCTTGCAAAAGGCAGTGGCGCTGCTTTTGCGTCGAGGGTCTTGAACGGTCTCAACTGCGGCCTCCCATCAGATCTCGAACATCGGTCAGGTGCCCGGTCACCGCGGCCGCGGCGACCATGGCCGGCGACATCAGGTGCGTGCGCGACTTCGGGCCCTGGCGGCCTTTGAAATTCCGGTTGGTGGTGGAGGCGCAGCGTTCTCCGGGCGGAACGAGATCACCATTCATTCCGACACACATGGAACAGCCGGAATCGACCCATTCCAATCCGGCATCCACGAAAATCCGGTCGAGGCCTTCTTGCTCGGCCTGGTGTTTCACAAGCGACGATCCGGGTGATACCAGGCCTGGAACGGCAGATTTGCGGCCGGAAAGCACGGCAGCGGCTGCTCTCAGGTCTTCGATGCGGCTGTTGGTGCAAGAACCGATGAAGACGCGGTCGACCGGAATATCTGTCAACGGCATGCCGGGTTTCAGGCCCATATAGTCGATCGCTTCGCGCGTATGGGCCGCCCGTGACTCGTCGGTCATCGCGTCCGGCAAGGGTACCGCGGACGTGATCGGCAGTGCGTCTTCGGGGCTGATCCCCCAGGTGACGACAGGTGCAATCTCGCTGCCGTCAATCACCAGCTCGCGCTCGAAGGAAGCGTCGTCATCGCCGCGCAGGGAAAGCCAGGCTTCGGCGGCACGTTCGAAGAGATCGCCTTTCGGCGCCAGCGGCCGGTTGCGCAGGAAATCCACGGTCGTCATGTCGGGGGCGATAAGGCCGCAACGCGCGCCGCTCTCGATCGAGAGGTTGCAGAGTGTCAGCCGACCTTCCATCGACAGCCCCTCGACCGCCGAGCCGGTATATTCGATCGCATGGCCCTGGGCGCCATCGGCACCGATCGCGGCGATCATCGCCAGTGCCATGTCCTTGGCGGTGATTCCAGGCCCGAGCTTGCCGTCGAAGCGGACCCGCATCGATTTCGGCTTCTTCTGCCACAGGGTCTGGGTCATTAGGACATGCGCCACTTCCGATGCGCCGATGCCGAACGCGATTGCGCCGAACGCACCATGCGTCGAGGTGTGGCTGTCGCCACAAACGATGGTGGCGCCGGGCAGAGTGATCGCCTGCTCCGGACCAACCACATGGACAATGCCCTGGCGCGGATCGTTCAGCCCGAAGATGCGCACATCGTTGGCAAGACAGTTCTCCTCCAGTTGGGTGATCATCCCGGCGATGGCGGCATCGATCCGGGTAATGTCGCGTATCCGCGTCGGCGCGTAATGGTCGACGATACCGAAGGTGAGGTCTGGCCGGGAGACCCGCGCGTTCTTGTCCTTCAGCTTGTTGAAACCGTGGAACGACCCTTCGTGAACCAGGTGCCGATCGATGAACAGCAACTGCTGACCATCGGTCTGCGATGCGATCACGTGGTTTTGCCAGATCCTGTCGAACAGTGTCTGTGAACGGTGTTCCCTCGGCATTATCAACTCCTCAAGGCCGGCTAAGGCCCTCAAAACCTGTATTGAGATTAAGACAGATTCAATTTGCAAATCAAGCGATGATGACAGACGATCCGAAGTGTTCGAATTCTCCTGAAGGGTGATGCATGTTCTCTCCTCAATGCCTCGAAGGCCGCGTCGCCATCATCACCGGAGCGGGCGGCGACATCGGGCGGGCGATCGCCAAGAGGTTCGCCTCGGCTGGTGCGAGCGTCGCGATGCTCGATCTCGACGCCGTTCCAACCGATGGCATCGACCCTGATCGCTGCCTTGCAATGCCATGCGATGTCGCTGATCCGGCTTCGGTCGAGGCCTGCATCGACGCGGTCGCGAGCCGCTTCGGCCGTATCGATATCCTCGTCAACAACGCCGCAACCGAGACGCCGCTTGGCACCGTCTGCGACATCCCGTTCGAAAGCTGGCGCAAGACATTGGATGTCAATCTCACGGGCGCCTTCCTGATCTGCAAATACGGCGTGCCGCATCTCGGCAAGCAGGGTGGAGTCATCCTCAATATCGCGTCCCAGCTCGGCCATGTGACGACTCCCGGGCGTGCCGCCTATTCGGCGAGCAAGGCGGGGCTGCATTCGCTCACCCGCAGTCTCGCGCTCGACCACGCCGACCAGGGCATTCGTTCCGTCAGTCTTTCGCCGGGAGCGGTGCTGACGAGCCGCGTCACCCGACAGGCCGGTAGCGAGGCGGCGGTCATCGAAATGCTTGCTCCGCTTCATCCGATCGGCCGGATCGGCACACCGCAGGAAATTGCCGCGACGGCGCTTTTCCTCGTCTCTGATGATGCAAGCTTCATCACCGGCACCGACGTGCTGGCCGATGGCGGTTATACGGCGCGGTAGTTCACGAGGCATGGGTCTGATCGGCAAGCCAGCGGACATAGTCTGCGCAGGCCTCGTCCGGCGCCATGAAGCGGAAGCCGAAATCCGTTTCGAATTTCGTGGCCGAGACCGCATGGCGACGTCGGGAGAGGTCGTCGTTGAAGGCGATCGCGCTGTCGCTGCCATCGGCCTTTCCGTCAGCAAAGCGCCAGCCGGGATAGGCTTTTGCCAGATGAACGCTGAGGCGGTTCACATGCCAGGTTTCGCCAACACTGAGATTGTAGAGATCTGACGGCAGGCTTTCTCGCGTTGCAAGCAGCGCAAGCGCTTTCGCGATGTCTCGGCTGCTCGTCCAGTCGCGGGCGCCTCCCGCGGGCAGGAGAATATCCTCACCCGCTATCGCCTTGGCGGCGATCTGGAAGGGCGGGCTCATCGTTTCGCGCACTCCGGTTTCATGCTCGTTCGGCCCGAACACCGCCGTGATGCGCGCCCGCACGGTGGACATGCCGAAGCTTTTCTCGGCCTCGACAACCAGTCTTTCGCTGGCAAGCTTGGTAAAGCCGTAAAGCGTGGCGGGCATCGGGTTCGTCGCTTCGGTCACGGCTGCGCCATCGAAGGGCGCCGTGCCGTAGACGGCAGATGAACTCGGGTAGACGAAGCGGCGGATGCCGGCTTTTCGACCCTCCTCAAGCAGGATCGCGACCGAGACCGTATTGACGTCGAAGGCGTCGCTTGCCGTTGCGATGGCACTCTTTGGCCCAAGGGTAATCGCCGCGGCATGGATGATGGAGGTAATGTCGTGGCACGAGAGAATGTCGGTGATTGCCGTGCGATCCCGGACGTCCGCCAATTCGACGGTGACACCCGGCTTTGCGGCAAAGGCTGCGGGAAGGGCGCGATCATTGAGGGCAACCACCGGTTCGCCCAAGGCATTCAGCACCTCGATCAGGTTCAGCCCGAGGAAGCCACCGGCACCCGTTATCAGAATGCTCATCGAGTGTTACTCCTTCCAGATCTCATAGGTGTCGAGCCGAGAGATGGCCGTGATAGACGGCTTCAAGGGCCGTGCGGGGCGCAAGGTTGTCGCCGATCTGCCGGACGGGCACGTCAAGATGACGGAGCTGCTGGAACAGGGACTGGTCCGCGAAATTGTGCTCGGCTGCCACGAGACCGGTGAACCCCATATGCAACTCGCTCTCGCCGGTCGAAAGATCCTCGACCGTCAGGATCTTGCCGTCGAAGGCTGTGACCTTCCGGAGCGTGGCGATCCTCACCTTCTTCTCGCGGAGCCGTTTCAGGTTTGCGAGTGTCGAGTAGATGGTCGTGCGCCAGGCGATGCCGCCAGCCGGCGAAAAGAACGTCACCTTTTTGCCGAGGTCGGCAAGATGTTCCGCAAGCGTCAGTGCCGCCCATTCGCCGGTGCGGTCGAACAGGGCCACGTCGCTTCCGAGGGCTGCCGGATCGTCCAGCGCCTCCACGATCGTGAAGGCCTTTCCGCCACCGGCAAGCTCTGCGCGAACCGGTATCGAACCTGTCGCCAGAAACACTGCATCGGCGGCAAAATCAGCAATCGATACAGCATCAGCATGCTTGCCTGTTACCACCGACACACCGAAGCGACCGAGATCGGCAATCTGCTCTTCCATCAGCGTCCGGAACTCAGCGCGCTTCGGCATCTTCACCGCGTCGCGAAACTGACCGCCGAGATCGTCCTGCTTTTCCCACAGCGTCACGATATGGCCGCGCTCCGCTGCCGTACGCGCCGCCTCCAGTCCTGCGGGTCCGCCGCCGATCACAAGCAATCGTTTGGGCTGTTGCGTGCCGGTCTTGGCGAGTTCCGCCCATTCGCCTTCCAGCCCGGCGCGCGGATTGACCAGACAGCGGATCGGCAGGTTCTTTTCCAGCATGCCGGCGCAACCCTGGTTGCAGGCAATGCAGGTGCGGATTTCGTTCATCCGTCCCTCGACCGTCTTGTTGACGATGGCCGGCTCGGCAAGATGGGCGCGCGCCATACCAACCGCATCCGCGCCGCCGGCCGCAATGATCGCGTCGGCCTCCGCCAGTGTGTTGAACCGACAGACGGCGAAGACGGGAATGTCGTGGCCTTCGTCGCGCAAAGCGATGCGGATCCGCGCCGGCAACGACCGGAATGGTTCCGGATCGATTGCCATGTCGGCCATTTGCGAAGCGAGCGAATAGGAGGCGTGATAGGCGGAATGCGAGACATTGAAGAAGTCGATCTTTTCGGCCGCCGCAAGTGACACCGCGGTCCTCTCGGCCTGATCGATGGTGATCCCGCCCTCGACATACTCATCGCCGCTGAGGCGAATGCCCAGACAGAAATCGCGACCCACTTCCGCTCGGACAGCCTGAAGGACCTCCAGCGGAAAGCGCATCCGGTTTTCCGCCGAGCCGCCGTACGCGTCGTCGCGTGTGTTGGAAAGCGGTGACAGGAACTGCTGCAGAAGATGGCCATGCGCCATCTGCAGCTCTATCCCCTCAAAGCCCGCCGCCACGAGATGGCGGGCGGTCAGCACATGCCCTTCGATGACCGCATCCATGTCGGCGCGATCCATCGGGCGCGGCGGCAGGGCAGACGTCGCCCACGGAATCGGCGACGGTCCAAAGGAGACGGTCCGCTCGAAATCGCCCTCAACCTGCCGGCCGAGATGGATGATCTGGCCAAGGATCCGCGCGCCTTCCGCTTTGACAGCGTCGGTGATCCTGCGGAACGGTTCGATACTGGCAGGGTCGAAGCCACAGACGGCCTGCGGCCGGCCAAGCGAGTTCGCGTGAACGCGGATGGATTCAAAGATGATCGCACCGACGCCGCCCCTCGCACGTTCGCGGTGATAGGCAAGGTGGCGCTCGCTCGGCAGGTGGTTTTCGCCGAAATTTGTCGTATGCGCCGGAACGAGAATGCGGTTGCGAAACGTGAGATTGCCGACGGCAAGCGGCGCCATCGCATGTGAAAATTCGGTTTCCGCAAATCTCTCTTGCATCGCACAATCCCGCATGTTGCACTGCATATAGGCAAATACGTCTGCTGAGTGTTATATGGGCATTGACGAGATCTGTCAGCCGTTTTATACAAAACCTGTATTAAAAATAAGATAGATTGGGAGCTCACGTTGAGGCCGGCGACCGAACCCTTGAAGACTCAGAAGGTCTATCTTCTGCTGCGGGACAAGATCGTTTCGGGCGAGCTGAAGGCGGGCATGCGCCTGCCGAGCGAGCTTGCGCTGGCTGAGCAATACGGGGTTTCGCGGGTCACGGTGCGGCTCGCGCTCGATCTACTTTCCGCCGAAGACCTGGTCGACAAGCGGGTCGGATCCGGCACCTATGTGCGGGGCTCCAACTTTGCCCAGATGGCCACGGCCGACCTGTCGAATGCCTTTGCGCACCTCATTGAAATGGGGCGGACAACGGCGGTCAAGCTGATCTCTTTTGACTATATCGAGGCGCCCGAGAAGGTTGCCGAGGCCTTGCATCTCGAAGACGACGAGCGGGTTCAGAAGTCGGTGCGCGTGCGCTCCTTCGACGACCTTCCCTTCTCGTACCTGACAGCCTACGTGCCCGAACGTGTCGGTCGAGAATATTCGCGTGAAGACCTTGCCCATATGGCTCTCCTTGAGCTGATGGAGAGAGCCGGCCTGCGTGCTGAAACGGCGTGGCAGGAAGTGGGTGCGGTTCTTGCCAATCCGGAAGTGGCCGAGGCGCTGGGTATCGGTGTGGGCTCGCCCCTCATCGCGCTGACCCGCGTCGTCTACGGCAAGGGAGGGCGCGGCATGGAGTATCTCCAAGCGCTCTACCGTCCCGATAGATACAGCCTGCAAATGAACCTCGTACGCAAGGGCACTGAAGGGAGCCGGCACTGGAGCCCTACGTCCGAGGTCTACCGTAACGAGCGGGCATCCGGCCCCCGCAATCCTAAGAGGGTGGTGAAGGAATGAAGAAGCTCACGAACTCGGTCTCCCGGCGCACGGTGCTGAAAGTTGGCGGTGTCTCGGCGATGGTCCTTGCGGCACCCGGTCTCAGCCGGGCACAGGCACCGACGGTCAAGATCGGTCTGCTGCAGCCGATGACCGGTGGCTTTGCCGGAGACGGCGATCTGGCACGGATCGGCGCGGAATATGCGATCAAGGAAATCAACGATGCCGGCGGCATCAAGTCGCTCGGCGGCGCCAAGCTCGAACTTCTGATCGGCGACAGCCGTTCGAATGCCGAAGCCGGCGCCCAGGCGACCGAACAGCTGAAGGCGGATGGCGCTGCGATCGTCGTCGGTGGTTTTGCCAGCGGCATTTCCATGACCGCGACCCAGGCCGCGGCCCGCTACGAGCTTCCCTTCATCATCGACTGCGCCGTCTCCGACGCGCTGATGACCCGCAACCTCAAAAACGTCTTCCGTTTCAACCCGAGCTTCTCGATGGCGGCCGACGTCGCGCTGAAGAACCTCGTAACTATCAACGACGCTTCCGGCAAGGCCGCAAAGACTGTGGCGATCGTCCATGAAGACGGTCTTCTCGGCTCGGGTCTCGCCAAGCTGATGCAGGCTCGCCTGCCTGCCCTCGGCTTCGAAGTGGTCGAGGCGATTTCGCACCCGACACCGGCACGCGACATGTCGAATGTGGTGCTCCGCCTGCGTTCGCTGCAGCCCGACCTCATCATTCCCTCGCATTACTTCAACGAATTCGTGCTGTTCGCCCGGACCCTGCAACAGCAGCGGGTCAAGCCGAAGGGCGGTATCTATGCTCTCTTCGGTGGTGCGGCTTCCAGCTACCGGTTCGTCAAGGAGTTCCCGGAAGCGGCTGAAGGCGTGATGGACGTCAACCACTGGGGCGATCCCAAGAACCCGACCAACGACAAGCTGATGCAGGCCGTTCAGGCCGCCGGCAAGTTCTACGCCTACAACGCGCCGATCAATTACTCGGTCGTCAAGGTCGCAGCGCAGGCGCTGGAATTTGCCAAGAGTGCCGAAAGCGGCGCGATCATCGAAGCCTTGCAGAAGAACGAGTTCGACAGCGGCGTGATGCCCTACGGCAAGTCGAAGTTCGATGCGACCGGCCAGAACGTCAACGCGCTTCCGCTCAATACCCAGGTTCAGGGTGGCCAGATCAAGGTCATCTATCCGGACCAGTTCGCCCAGGCCAAGCCCAAGTTCCCGGCCAACGGCTAATCCATACCCAGCGAGTGCGGCAGGCCCGGGGCGGCGTTTTTGTCCCGGGCCACTCCGGCAAGCCCTTCTTCGAAGGAACATCATGTATTCGCCGACAATCATTTTCGAAGCGTTGATGAACGGCCTGATGCTCGGTGCCGTCTATGCGCTGATCGCCCTCGGGCTTACCCTCATCTATGGCGTGCTGCACATCGTCAACTTCGCCCACGGCGCCTTGCTGACGGTCGCGATGTATCTCGTCTGGCTGGCCTCTGACAGGTTCGGCCTTGATCCCTACGTGGCCATCCTCGTCGTCACGCCTATGATGTTCGCGATCGGCTATTGTCTGCAGCGCTTCATTATCGGTCCGGCCAGCCGCGGCTCCGACAACGGCATATTGCTTGCCACCCTTGGTCTTTCGATCGTCATCCAGAACCTGCTTCTCGCCGGGTTCAATTCCGACACCCGCACGATTGCGACAGATTACGCGTTCGAGATCGTGCCGCTCGGTCCGCTCCTTCTCTCGCTGCCGAGAGTGATCGGGCTCGGAGTCTCGGTCGTGACCGCCGTACTTCTGTGGGCGATCCTCAACCGCACCGATATCGGCAAGGCGATCCGCGCCGTTGCCAAGGAAAAACTCGGGGCCAGCCTTGTTGGGATCAATGTCGCGCATGTCTACGCCATGACATTTGCGATCGGCACCGCCTGCCTGGCGATTGCTGGCGGCCTGCTGATGCCCTCGTTCTATGTTAGCCCCACCACAGGGGCGGCCTTTGTTCTCGTCGCTTTCACCATTGTCGTTCTCGGCGGCATGGGATCGATCCCCGGCGCCCTGATCGGCGGCCTGCTGATCGGCGTCGTGGAAGCCATTTCCAGCCTTTTCCTGGGCGATAGCCTCGGCCAGATCGGCATCTTCCTCATTTTCATTCTCGTGCTTCTGGTGAAGCCCACCGGCCTGTTTGGAGCACGCGCATGAAGAAGAACTTCGAATTCATCGCGGCCCTTGCCTTTCTCGGCGTGGTCGGCATCGCCGCCATTGCCGGGCTGCCGGGCAACATTCTCAACCTCCTGATTTTCATGATGATCATCGCGCTTACGGCGCAGGGTTGGAATGTTCTCGGCGGCTATGGCGGGCTCTCCTCCTTCGGACATGCGGCATTTTTCGGTACCGGCGCCTATACGACGACGATCCTGCAGACCAGCTTCGGCATCAATGCCTGGGTCGGCCTTGTCTGCGGCGTCATCCTCGGTGCGGCCGTCGGCGCCATGATCGGCTTTCTGAGTTTCCGGGCCGGCCTCAAGGGCTCGTATTTCGCGCTGATCACGCTGGCATTTGCGGAAGTGCTGCGCATCCTTGCCAACAGCTGGGATTTCACCGGTGGCGCTGCCGGCATGATGGTCTCGATCAACAACGGCTTTGCGTATCTGCAGTTTTCCGACCGCCGCTGGTTCCTGCTGATCCTCATCGGCTTCGTCGCAGGCGGCCTGCTTCTGACCCGCTGGCTGGAACGATCCGCCTTTGGCGCCTATCTCATCGCGCTTCGTGAAAACGATCAGGCGGCACAGGCGCTCGGCGTTGATATCTTCAAGATCAAGATGCAGGCGATCACGCTGTCTGCCGCGATCACCGCGCTTGCCGGCTGTCTCTACGTGCAGAACTTCCTCTTCATCGATGCCAATGTCGCCTACGGCTCGTGGATCTCGATCGAGGCGCTGTTTGCGGCAATCGTCGGTGGCGCAGGCACGATGCTCGGGCCGCTGATCGGCTCGGTCCTGCTTTTGGGTCTCGGCGAAATCACCAAGTCGTTTTCGGGCGGAATTGCCGGCGTCGATCTTGTCGTCTTCGGCATCATCCTCATTCTCTGCGTCGCTTTCGCACCGAACGGGATCAGAGGCTTCGTATCGGATCTCTGGTATCGGCGCAAGAGCCGCGGCAAGGCGATGTGAGGGCATGACCATGTTGAAAGCGCACAATCTCACCAAGCGATTTTCCGGGCTTCTCGCCGTCGACGATGCGACGATCGACGTGGCGGAGGGTTCGATCACCGGGCTGATCGGTCCAAACGGGGCCGGCAAGACGACGCTGTTTGCAATGATCGCCGGCTTCCTCAGCCCCAATGCGGGAACCGTCACGTTTCAGAACGAAGACATTACCGGCGAGAAACCGCATTTGAGGGCGCGCCGCGGATTGGCGCGTACGTTCCAGATCGTCCAGCCTTTTGCGGGTCTCGACGTTCGCGACAACATCGCCGTCGGTGCCTTCCTTCATACCAAGGATCCGGCCGAGGCGAGGCGTCTTGCGACCCTGACGGCCGAAAAAGTCGGTCTCGGCCACGAACTCGACAAACTTGCCTCGGGCCTCACGATTGCGGGCCGCAAGCGGCTCGAACTGGCAAGGGCATTGGCGACACAGCCAAAGCTGTTGCTGCTGGATGAGGTGCTGGCAGGGCTCAATCCATCCGAAATCCGCGATGTTTTGCCGATCATCCGGCAGATCCGCGAGGAGGGCGTCACGATCCTGATGATCGAACACATCATGCAGGCGGTAATGAACCTCTGCGACACCGTCTACGTGCTCTCGCAGGGCAAGATGATTGCAAGCGGCGAGCCGCGCGTGGTGTGTACCGATACGGCTGTCATCGAGGCCTATCTCGGCCACGGCGCTGCAGCGCGCATCAAGGCGGAAGGGGCAGCCCATGCTTGAGATCGCAGACCTGCGCGCCGGCTATGGCGGAACCGAAGTCCTTCGCGGCCTCAGCCTTTCCGTCGGCAAAGGCGAGGTGGTCGCCGTGCTCGGATCGAACGGCGTCGGCAAGACCACGCTCAACAAGGTTCTGTCAGGAGTACAGCCCGCCCGCAGCGGCTCGGTGCGTTTCGACGGCCGTGAGATACTGGGCACCAGCGCTCGCGATATCGTCGCATCCGGCCTCATCCACGTGCCGGAAGGTCGCAAGATCTTCCCCAACCTCACCATTCTGGAAAATCTCGAACTCGGTGGCTATTGCCGGCCGAAGCGGGTCCGGGCCGGCAATATCGAAAAGGTGTTCGCAATCTTTCCGCGGCTGAAGGAACGGACCCGGCAGTTCGCCGGCACGCTGTCGGGCGGCGAGCAGCAGATGCTGGCGATCGGCCGCGGCCTGATGAGCGAGCCCAAGCTGCTGATCCTCGACGAGCCTTCGCTCGGCCTGTCGCCGCTTCTGGTCGAGGAGATGTTCTCGCTCATCCGCCGCCTGAGCGACGATGGCCTGCCGATCATGCTGGTGGAGCAGAACGTCATGCAGTCGCTGGACCTCGCGAGCCGGGCTTACATCCTGGAGAACGGTTCGGTCGCACTATCAGGCGATGCCGCCGAACTTCGCGACAATCCTGAATTGAAACGGGCTTATCTCGGCCTTTGAGCGACAAGAACACGGCCCAGAGAGGCCGGCAAGAACAAGGAAACATACCATGAGTCTCAGCCAGGATTTGAAGAGCGGCATTCCGATTGTCGCGCCTGGAGTGTTTGACGCCCTCACGGCGTCGATCGCAGCGGGCGCCGGCTTTCGCGCAGTGTATCTGAGCGGCGCGGCCATCGCCTACACCCATCTTGGGCGACCCGATATCGGCCTCGTGTCGATGGCGGAAGTGGCCGACCGGATCGCGATGATCTGCGACCGGATGACCGTGCCTGTCATCGTCGATGCTGACACGGGCTACGGCAATGCGCTCAACGTCCAGCGCACGGTGCGGCTGTTTGAAAAGATGGGCGCCCAGGGCATCCAGCTCGAGGATCAGACCACGCCGAAGCGCTGCGGTCACCTGAACGACAAGTCGGTCGTCTCCACCGGAGAGATGGTTGGAAAGATCAAGGCGGCCGTCGACGCCCGCGCCAACGAGCAGACGCTGATCATCGCGCGCACCGATGCACTGCAGATGGAAGGCATCGATCGGGCACTGGAACGCGCGCATCTTTACGCGCAAGCCGGTGCCGACATCCTGTTCGTCGAGGCGCCGAAGAGTGGCGAGCAGCTGGGCGATATCGCCGGGGCGCTGAAGGGCGTCAGGCCACTGGTTGCCAACATGGTCGAGGGCGGCACGACGCCGATCCACAACGCGGCCGAATTGTCCGACCTCGGCTTCCAGATCGTCATCTTCCCGGGCGGAATCGTCCGGGCAATGGCGAAGACGGCAGTCGATTATTACGCCTCTCTGGCCGCTGCCGGATCCAACGCGCCTTTCGCGGACCGGATGTTCGATTTCAATGGGCTCAATGCGCTGATCGGCACGCCCGACATGCTCGCGCTCGGCAAAAGCTATGAAGATGCCGATCGCCAGGACACACGAGAAGAGGACGCGAGATGAGCTTGCACGCTAACGTCACGACTGAGGCCGTGACGCTTGATCCCGTAACTTTGGCAGTGCTGAAGGGACGGCTGGAACAGATCGCGGACGAGATGGATGCGACGCTCTATCGCTCAGCGTTCAACCCGACGATCGCCGAAGCCAAGGATGCCTGCCACGGCATCTATCACGCCACGACCGGCGACACGCTGGTGCAGGGCACGTCCGGCCTGCCGATCTTCGTCGGGGCCATGGCGTTTGCCGTGCGCGCCGTCATCTCCAAGGTTGAGCGGGAAGGGGGCCTGCGGGAGAACGATACGTTCATCTTCAACGACCCTTACGAGGGCGGGACACATCTCAACGACTTCCGTCTGGTGCGGCCGATCTTTCGGGATGGAAAGCTGTTTTGCTGGATGGCCTCGGTCGGTCACTGGCTCGACATCGGCGGCAATGTCGCCGGCAGCTACAATCCGAAGGCGGTCGAAAGCTTTCAGGAAGGCGTGCGGATCCCGGTCGTCAAGCTGATCTCCGCAGGCACGATGAACAACGACATCATCGAGATCCTGTCCGCCAATTCCCGCGTTCCGATGTCGAACTGGGGCGATCTCAACGGTCAGCTCAATGCGCTCGATCTCGGCGAGAAACGGCTTGGAGCTCTTCTCGGCGAATATGGTCCAGCGACAGTCGATGCGGCGTTCGAGGCTTTCTCGAACCGCGCCGAAGCGCTGATGCGCTCGGCGATCGCTTCGATCCCCGATGGCACCTATTCGTTCGAAGACGTGCTCGACAATGACGGCATCACCGACGAGATGCTGACGGTGGCGCTCGACCTGACGATTTCCGGCGACACGATGGCGCTCGATTTTTCGCGCTCCACCCAGTCGGCCCAGGGTCCGATCAATAT
This sequence comes from Neorhizobium sp. AL 9.2.2, assembly GCF_013317225.1. Taxonomy (NCBI): domain Bacteria; kingdom Pseudomonadati; phylum Pseudomonadota; class Alphaproteobacteria; order Hyphomicrobiales; family Rhizobiaceae; genus Neorhizobium; species Neorhizobium sp. AL 9.2.2. Next base: position 121,922 of record NZ_JAALXU010000009.1, on the reverse strand, counting down.
CTCGCGCTCGACGACGATTGCCGCCTGCTACGTGGCGCTGAAGCATATCTTCACCGAAGTGCCGGCGAATGCGGGTTGCCTTCGCCCGATCTCGTTCAACATCGTCGACAATTCGCTGCTCGGCGCAAATGCTCCAAAGCCGGTTGCCGGCTATACGGAAACCATCCTGCGGCTGATCGGCGTCGTTCTCGGCGCCATTGCCCAGGCTGATCCGGCGCGTGCGACTGCGGCGCCGTTCGGCACGATCAACGCATTGTCGCTCGCCGGTCACAGGGCAGACCACAAGCGATGGGTGATGTTCTCGTTCTTCGGTGGCGGTCTCGGCGGCAATCCGATGTCTGACGGCTTGAACCATGCCAACAACCCGATTTCGACAGCGACCATTCCGCCGGTCGAAATCCTCGAAGCCGCCTATCCCGTCATGTTCACGCAATGGGCACTGCGGCCGGATTCGGCCGGTGCCGGCACCCATCGCGGCGGCGTCGGTTCTATCTACGAGCTGGAGCTTCTCACCGGCGCCGATGTGGCGCTACTCGGCGAACGCGGCAGACGCGCGCCGTTCGGCGTCGTCGGCGGAGAGTCAGCGGCATTGAACCGGTTCTCCTGGCAGACGGAAGACGGCGGCGAAGCCGTTCCGCCGATGGCGTCGAAGATCACCGATCTGAGGCTGAAGCCCGGCAAGCGGATCCGGTTGGAAACGCCGGGAGGTGGCGGCTGGGGCGATCCGCATGGGCGCGACCCGGACAAGGTTCTGCATGACGTGCGCCTCGGCTTCGTCAGCACCAGCCAGGCGGAAGCCCTCTACGGCGTGGTGATCGGCGCAGATGGCGAGATCGACCACGAAGCAACCGACAAGCTGCGCAAGGGAGTGGCCGCGTGAGCGATCTGGGAACAACAAAACAACAAAATGAAAAACTGGGCCAGTCGGGATTGGGCCGGATCGTCGGCGTCGATGTCGGCGGCACCTTTACCGATCTCTTCTATTTCGATGAAGCGTCGGCAAAATTCCGCACCAACAAGGTCCCCTCCAACCGCGGCGATGAAGCTGTCGGCTTCCTTGATGGTCTGAAGGGTTTCGGCGCCATCGCTGACCTCTCCTCGATCGTGCACGGCACGACCGTCGGCACCAACGCTCTCCTGGAACGCAAGGGTGCCAGGGTCGGTCTGATCACCACCGAAGGCTTTCGTGACGTGCTGGAAATGCGTCGCCGGGACCGGCCCAACACCTGGGGCCTGTGGGGCGATTTCATACCTGTCGTCGAACGCGACATGCGCTTGGAAGTGGCGGAACGCACGCTCGCCGACGGAACGATCCGTCTGGGCGTCGATGTCGATGCCGTCCGCGTCGCTGCCGAAAAGCTGAAGGCAATGGGTGCGGAAGCGCTCGCGATCGTTTTCGTCAACGCCTATGCCAATCCCGAAAACGAGGAACGTGCGGTGGAAGCCGCCCGTGCCGTCTGGGACAACGAAAACCTCGCCTGCTCGACGCAGATCCTGCCCGAAATCCGCGAGTTCGAGCGCACGTCAACGACCGTCCTCAACGCCTATCTGCAGCCGGTGGTCGGCTCCTATCTCGGCAAGCTGGAAACGGCACTGGCAAGCGAGGACTTCGCCGGCCGGTTCCATATCGTCCAGTCGAACGGCGGCGTCATGTCGACGGAGACAGCGCGCAGGCTTCCGGCCCGCACGGCGCTGTCCGGTCCGGCGGCAGGCGTCATCGCCGCAGCCGCAATCGCAAAGGCGGCAGGCTTTCCGAACGTCATCACCGGCGATCTCGGCGGTACGTCCTTCGATGTCTCGCTGATTGCCGACGGCAAGGCAGCGCTTGCGGCCCAGACGACGATTGATTTCGGCCTCGTCATCCGCACGCCGATGATCGAGATCACCACGATCGGTGCCGGCGGCGGTTCGATTGCGCATGTGGATGCCGGCGGCCTGCTGCAGGTGGGCCCGGAAAGTGCCGGTTCACGGCCGGGCCCGGTCTGCTACGGTCAGGGCAATAGCCGTCCGACGCTGACGGATGCCAATGTCGTGCTCGGCCGCATCAATGCCGACCGGCCGATCGGCGGCAAGCTTGCCCGTCTCGATGTGGAGGCCGCCAAGGCTGCTATCGACCAGCATGTGGCAAAGCCGCTCGGCCTCGGTGTGATGGAAGCGGCCGAAGCGATCGTGAAGATTGCCGACAGCCGCATGGCCGGCGCGATCCGGCTGATGTCGATCGAGCGCGGTCACGATCCGCAGAAGTTCGCGGCCGTTCCCTTCGGTGGCGGCGGGGCATTGCATGTCTCGGCGCTGATCCGCGAAGTCGGGCTGAAGGCGGCGCTTGTGCCGCGTTATCCGGGTGTGACATCTGCGCTGGGTTGCGTCATCGCCGACATCCGCCACGACCAGGTCCAGACCTTGAACCTCTCGCTCGAGGGCATCGACGTTGCGGCGATCGACGCACGCATGGTCGAGGAGGCGGGCAAGGCGCGCGCCGTCGTCGAGGATGCTCATCTTACGGTGGAGCGGATCGATACGCTGTTCGAGCTCGACATGCACTATGTCGGTCAGACCCATACGGTTCGCGTCACACTGCCGGCAACGATCAGCGGGGGTAACACCGATGTCAGCCAGGCGATGATCCAGCAGGCTTTCGAGGATGCCTATCAGGCAAGTTTCAGCCGGCTTCTGCCGGGTGTTCCGATGCGGATCGTCAACCTTCGCACCAGCGCGATCGGCATTCGTCCGAGCTTCGATCTGAAGGCCTTGGCTGCACCTGTCGACACGACGGTAGAATCTGCCACGACCGGCTCGCGACAGGTCTGGTTCGACGGCGCCTGGCATGAAACGACGATCTACGATCGCCTGCAACTGCCGGAGAGTTCCGAAATCCAGGGCCCGGCGATCCTCGAACAGCCGGATGCCACGACAGTCGTCTCGCCGGAATTCAAGGCGCGCGTCGATCTCTACGGAAATATCATCGTGGAGCGGAAATCATGAGCGGACATTCGATCCCCATCGAGAAGACGGGTCTGATCATCGTCGATCTGACCAATGATTTTCTGGCCCCTGACGGCGCCTATGGCCGGGCCGGGCAAGGGGCGCCCGAGATCGCGGCATTGCCCGCGCGCATCAAGCCACTTGTGGACGTGATGCGCGCAAAAGGCGGCTACATCATCTCGGCGCAGTTCACGCTGGTGCCGGGCAAGGGTGGCGAGCCGATCATCTCGCCGCATCTGAAGGAACTTCGGCCCTTTCTCGGCAAGGGCGATTTTGCGCCCGGCACCTGGGGCAACAGCCTGATCGATGACCTGGCACCGGCCGATCTCGTTGTCGAGAAAGTCGCCTATTCGGCGTTCTACATGACCCGGCTCGAATGGGTCCTGCGCAAATGCGGCATCGAGAAGCTGGTGATCGGCGGTATCGTCACCAATGGCGGTGTCGCCTCCACCGTTCGCGACGCCCATGTCCGCGATTTCGAGACGATCACCCTGTCGGATGGTTCGGCAGCCTTTTCGCAGGAAACGCACGAGACCGCGATCGCAGCATTGAAACCGGTCAGCCGTATCGCGACGATCGCAGACATGATCGCCGAGTTCGAGGCCCAATGAGCAAGGTCGAAGTCTCAGATCGGGAGTTCGAGGTGACGGTGCCGCTGGTCGTGATCGGCGCCGGTGCCGCCGGCATGATTGCAGCATTGTCGGCCAAGGCAGAAGGCGTCGATGTGCTTGTGCTGGAGCGCGATCCGCTGCCGCGCGGTTCGACGGCGCTGTCAGCCGGCCTCATCCCTGCAGCAGGCACGCGCTGGCAGCGCGCGATCGGTGTCGAGGACACGCCGGAAGCCTTCGGGGCGGATATCCTGCACAAGGCGGATGACGAGCCGGATGTGGATCTCGTTCGGCTGGTCACCGAAACGGTCGGCCCAACGCTGGAATGGCTGGCCGAGGAGCATGGCCTGGCGTTTTCGCTGGTCGACAACTTCCGGTATCCCGGTCACTCGCACCTTCGAATGCATGGTCTTCCCTCCCGGTCCGGCGAGGAGTTGATCGATCGTCTGCGCGACGCCGCGGAAGAAGCCGGCATCGATATCCTGACGGAAGCTCATGTGGACACGCTCGTCGTTGGCTCCGACGGCAAACCGCGCGGCATGACCCTGTCGCGACCGGATGGGTCCCGCGAAGACATCGGCTGTGAGGCGTTGATCCTTGCCTGCAATGGTTATGGCGGCAATCCGGCACTGGTGGCCGACCACATTCCGGAGATGCGGGATGCTCTTTATTTCGGCCACCCGGGCAACCAGGGCGATGCGATCGTCTGGGGTGAGGCGCTGGGTGCTGCGACGCGGCATCTGAGCGGTCATCAGGGACATGGATCCGTCGCCCATCCTGCCGGGATCCTGATCACCTGGGCGACCGTGATGGAAGGCGGCTTCCAGGTGAATGTCGCAGGCGAACGCTTTTCCAACGAGGCGAAGGGGTATTCCGAGCAGGCGTCCAACGTGCTTGCCCAGCCGGAAGGGATCGCATGGACCGTGTTCGACACGCGGATCGCCGAGATTGCCGGCCAGTTCGAGGATTTCAGAAGCGCCGAGCGTATGCATGCGATCATCGAGGCCGATACGATCGAGGCGCTTGCGGAGCGGATGCAGGTCTCGCCGGAGAAACTGACGGCAAGCTTCCGTGCTTTCGAGAATTGCAAAGCCGAGGGTGGGGCGCACCCGTTCGGCCGTTCTCTGGCAGACGTGCCGCCACTTCGAGCGCCCTTCAAAGCGGTAAGGGTCACCGGCGCACTCTTCCACACCCAGGGCGGGCTTGTTGTTGACGGCGAGGCACGTGTGGTTCGACGCGACGGTTCGACCATCGCAAACCTTTTTGCCGCCGGAGGCGCCGCCTGTGGCGTATCGGGCAGCAAAGCGAGCGGCTACCTGTCCGGGAACGGTCTCCTGACTGCAGTGGCGCTCGGACGCATTTCGGGTCTTCGCGCCGCCGCTTACCTGCGCAACTGCTAGAATCGAAGGACAGCCGGAAACATCTCGTTCGTCACAGTTACCGTACCCTACCCGTCCATCTCTTGTTTCCACGCCAGTTTGCGCTAAGTCAAAAGTCGCAAAAGGAAAAAACATGATCGACGGCTTGAGTACAAAGGCGAGGACAGGCGTTCGGGGACTGGACGATGTATTATCGGGCGGTTTGACTCGCCGCCATGTTTTCCTGCTCGAAGGGACGCCGGGCACGGGCAAAACTACGATCGCCCTGCAATTTCTTTTGGAAGGCGCAACACTCAAGGAGCGCTGTCTTTATATCAGCCTGTCGGAGAGTGAAGAAGAACTGCGGGAAAGCGCGCTTTCGCACGGTATCGAATTCGGGGATTCGATCGAAATCTTCGAGCTCGTCCCCCCGGAAAGCCTGCTTGACGCAGACCAGCAGCAAAGCCTGCTTTACTCCTCAGATCTGGAGCTCGGCGAGACGACCAAGCTGATCTTCGAGGCCTTCGAGCGTCTGAAACCGCAGCGTGTGGTGATCGACAGCTTGTCGGAAATCCGTCTGTTGGCACAGAGTTCTCTCCGCTACCGCCGCCAGATCCTGGCCATGAAGCATTTCTTTTCTCGATCCGACGCCACAGTCCTTTTGCTCGACGACATGACGTCGGACAATCTCGACAAAACCGTCCACAGCGTCGTTCACGGCGTTCTTCATCTCGAGCAGCTGGCTCCCGACTATGGTTCGGAACGCCGCCGCCTGCGGGTGATCAAATATCGCGGCCAGGCGTTCCGCGGCGGCTATCATGATTTCGTCATCAAGACCGGAGGCGTCTCGGTCTTTCCGCGGCTGCGTGCGATCGAGCACAAGACGGCATTCGACCGAGCTATTTTGAAAAGCGGCATTGCCGAATTCGACGATCTTCTTGGCGGTGGTATAGAACGCGGGTCGAGCACGCTGCTCATCGGACCTGCCGGTACCGGCAAAAGCCTGTTCGCGCTCCAGTTTGTAGCAGCTGCCGTGAAGCGCGGTGAGAAAGCAGCCGTCTTCATATTCGACGAGGAGCTCGGCCTGTTGTTCTCGCGTACGAAAGCAATGGGGATCGACCTCGAGAAGATGCGCGACGACGGCGCTATTCACATCGAGCAGCTGGATGCGGCCGAGCTTTCGCCGGGGGAATTCTCGCAACGCGTGCGGGATCGCGTGGCGACCTTCAAGGCCGGGACAGTCGTGATCGATAGCGTGAACGGCTACCAGGCGTCGATGCCCGAGGAAAACGCGCTGATCCTGCACGTGCATGAACTGCTGCAATACCTCAATCGGCAAGGCGCCAATACGTTTCTGACAGTTGCCCAGCACGGACTCGTCGGAGACATGAAATCCCCGGTCGATGTCACCTACCTCGCCGATACAGTTATCCTGCTGCGCTATTTCGAGGCACTGGGCAGGGTTCGGCGTGCAGTCTCGGTCATCAAGAAGCGAACCGGTCGGCACGAAGAAACCATCCGCGAGTTTCGCATCACCGATGCAGGGCTGACACTGGGCGATCCGCTTTCCGGTTTCCAGGGCGTGTTGCGCGGTGTACCGACGCTTGTCGGCGAAAAGCAGCAACTGCTGGAGCTTTCAAACGAGGACGAAAGCCATTCCTAACAGAGATGCCGTCGGCCTCATTCATGCCCCACACGGTCGCGATGCGCAGATTGCGGCATCCCTCCTGAAGGAAGCCGGTATCGCTTCGAAGGCGGCCCTGGACCTGTCCGGTTTCGTCGACAGCCTTGACGACAACATCGCGCTCGCTGTCATCACCGAGGAAGCTCTACGATCCGCCGACCTGCGCGCCATCTCCCAGTGGATCGAGAACCAGCCGAGCTGGTCGGATCTACCTTTCGTCATTCTGACAAACCGCGGCGGTGGTCCGGAGCGTAATCCCGCAGCTGCGCGGCTGTCGGAAGTCCTTGGCAATGTCAGCTTCATCGAGCGCCCTTTCCACGCAACGACATTCATCAGCGTTGCCCGTTCTGCCGCACGCGGGCGTCGGCGCCAATACGATGCACGTCTGCGGATGGAAGCTCTCGACGAAGGCGAGCGCCGCCTGCAGACAGCACTCGAAGCCGGTCGCCTCGGCGCTTGGGAACTGGATCTTGCAACTGATGTCCTGAGCACGTCTGCGACCTGCAAGAGCATTTTTGGACGCGGTCCGGAAGAGGCGTTCACCTATCAGGACCTTTTTGCCAGTATCCATCCCGATGACCGACAACGCGTGCAGGATGCTCATACGGCAACAGCCGAGAGCGGCGAGGATTATTCTGTCGAATACCGCACCGTCTGGCGCGACGGCACCGTGCGCTGGGCAGAAGTGCGGGCACAGCTCTACCGCGACCACTCGGGCAAGGCGGTCAAGCTGGTCGGCGTATCCGCCGACATTACCGACCGGGTCATCAACGAGAAGCAGCAGCGGCAGATCAACGAACTGCTTGAAGAGCGTGTCGCCGAGCGGACGCGTGAACTTGAACAGGCCCATTCGGTCGTGATGGACGAGGTGTCGCAGCGTGAGCGGGCGGAAGATCAACTGCGCCAGGCGCAGAAGATGGAGGCGATCGGCCAACTGACCGGCGGCGTCGCCCACGATTTCAACAACCTGTTGATGGCAGTGCTCGGCAATCTCGAATTGCTCCGCAAGCTCGTTGCGGGCGATCCGAAAGCGGAACGGCTGATCGATGGCGCCCTCCAGGGCGCAAGACGCGGGGCGTCGTTGACCCAGCGGCTGCTCGCCTTTGCCCGCCGCCAGGATCTGCAGATCGGTCCCGTTGACCTTGGCGCCCTGATCGGTGGCATGCGCGACCTTCTCGAACGCTCGGTCGGGTCGACCATCCTCGTCGAAACCGCGATACCGGATCATCTGCCGAAGGTTTCGGCAGATGCCAACCAGATCGAGCTCGCGCTTCTCAACCTTGCCGTCAACTCGCGTGACGCCATGCCCGACGGCGGCACGCTGCGGATCAGCCTCAGCCAGGAAGAGCAGAGGTTCTCAAACGATACGCTTGCAGCCGGGCGTTACGTCGTGCTCTCGGTCAAGGACGAAGGCCAAGGCATGGACGAGGCGACGCTGCAGAAAGCCATCGAACCGTTTTTCTCAACGAAGGAACTGGGCAAGGGAACGGGCCTCGGATTGTCGATGATCCACGGCCTGGCGTCCCAGTTAAAGGGAGAGTTGAAGTTGTCGAGCAGGATCGGTTCCGGCACTACCGCCGAATTGTGGATTCCGGTCTCTTCCGCTGCCGAGCAGCCGAGGCAGGCCGAGGCACCATCGCCTCCGGCAGAATATCAGGGTGGTCCCAAGCGTATCCTGCTTGTCGACGACGACGTCCTCATCGCCATGAGTTCCGCCGACATGCTGCTGGATCTCGGACACGACGTGGTCGAAGCCCATTCCGGCAAGGAGGCGCTGGAGCATCTGGGTAAGGGACCAAAGTTCGATCTGATGATCACCGACTACTCCATGCCTGGCATGACCGGGGGCGAACTCTCGAAGGCTGCACGAGCCTTGCTGCCCGAATTGCCAATCCTGATCGCCTCCGGCTACGCGGATCTTCCGCCTGGCGTTGATCTTGAGGTTGCGCGGCTCGGAAAGCCGTATACGCAGGCACAGCTGGCGGAACAGATCGGCAAGCTTACGTCGCCGCGCTAGTTGCTCTCGCAACCGGGCGCGACGTCATAAAGCTCAAAGGGTCAGAAACTCGGCGCGGCTATTACGCCTGCCCGTCGCCACCCAGCGGCAGTTCATCCGTGATCACTTCGAACCTTGCCAGGATCGCCGGGCCGAAGGCCGTGGACAACGCGACATCGGTCGCATCGCGACCGGTCGCCATCAGGATCCGGCCGATACGAGGTTTGTTGTGACGGGCATCGACAGTGTGCCAGCGTCCGCCGAGATAGACTTCGAACCATGCACTGAAGTCCATCGGATTGTGATCCTTGGGAACACCGATGTCTCCGAGATAACCCGTGCAGTAGCGTGCGGGAATGTTCATGCACCGGCAAAGGGTGATCGCCAGATGCGCGTAGTCCCGACACACGCCCGTCTGGTCGTTGAAGCCGCCGAACGCGGTCCGCAGCGAATCAGCGTTCTGATAGTTGAACGCAATGCGGTTGTGCGCGAAATCAAGAATGGCTTTGACGCGCGGCCAGCCCAGATCAGTCGAGGAAAACGTGTTCCAGGCGAAGTCTGACAGACGGTCCGTATCGCAATAACGGCTGCCCAGCAGGAACACCAGAACGTCGTCGGGTAGATCCTGGATGAGATGCTGCTGCGCATCTTCCGGGATCGGGTCCGGGAGCCCGGTGTCATAGATCTCGAACTCGGTCGAGATCGTCGTCAGGCCGGGCGGTGCAACGATGCGGCTGCAGGCGTTTCCGAAGACATCCTGATAACCCCAGGCTTCGATCGGTCTGTCGAAAGTCAGCACCTGTTCGGTCAATAGATCTACGCGACGGGAGGGGTGGATATTCAACGCCAGAAGCATGGCAGTCGGCTGTTGGCATTCATAGCCCAGATGAAAACCGGCGCGTATCCTCATGAAGCGATGTCTCCTAAATACCGTTGACGAGATGGCAGCAATGCGGCAATGCCCGGGCGTTGATACGGTTCCGTTTAGCCATGAAGTTTGGCCTGGAACTCGTCGGTCGTGACGTTGACCTGCACTGACATGCTTTTGAAATCTTCCGCCTCACCGTCATAGCTGCCACGAAGCGGGATAGCCTGTTTCGGGTCGCGGGCGACGCCGACGCGAATGAGGTCGCGGTTACCGACAATGCCGTTGGTCGGATCAAATTCCACCCATCCGGCTCCCGGCAGGTAGACCTGGCACCACGCGTGGGTAGACCCGCCTCCAAGCGTCGTCGATCCGTCGCGATCGGGAACGTAGATATAGCCGGTGACGAAACGGGCAGCGAGGCCGAGGGCCCGTGCGGCTTCCATCATCAAAAGCGCAAAGTCGCGGCAGGTCCCGCGACGCAGCTGCAGCGTCTCGAGCGGAGCCTGGGTGCCGTGTTCGTGGCGACGGGCATAGACGAAGCTTTCACGGATCGCGTAGCAGAGCGTCATCAGCAATCGGCCGGTCTCGGTCGGCTGGCCGGGTTTGACGAACTGCCGCGCCCATTTGCCAACCTCGTCGTTGGCATCCGGGTAATGGCGACGGATGGTGCATTCCAGATCGAACGCTTCCACCGGGTCATAGGTGAAGGGATAGGTGAGGGCTTCCTCGTCGATCTGAAAATCCATCGCGAGCTGCGGCGTATGATCGAGCCTGATGGTCGTTTCGAACTGGAGTTTCTGAGACGCACCCTCAAAACCGACCAGCGCCACGCAGTTCCCAAACACGTCATGGATCCAGCGGACATAGGCAGGCTTTGGAAAGACCTCGAGGCGCGACACGAGCAGCGTCTGGTCGAAACTGTCCCTTGGTCGGAACAGCAGCCTGTGTTCGCCGAACTCGACCGGCTTATGATACTGGTAGGACGTAAGGTGACGAACCGAAAAGATCGTCATGCGATCACCGAGCCGAGTTCGACTGACATTGGGTCAGATCGGAAAAATACATCATATCTGGACGATGAGCGATGGCGCTCAGCAGAAGTCTGTTCATTTGAAGTTCTCGAGATCTAGCATGATGGATTGTGCGTTTTTCGCCTTGTAGGCAGCCTGGGCCGCCTTCAGGATCTTCGGTCGTAGCGCATCGAAAGACGCAAGATAATCATCGCTGACGGCAGTTCTTTCAACAAGGTTGCTGCTGAGAACTTCAGCAGCGACGAAGAACCGAACCTCGAACATGCCGTCATGACCCAGAAAGCGGACGCGTCTTTTCGATTCATCGTAACTGCGCGCGGGATTTGGGAAAGAAAGTGTCATGGCAGCCTCTGTCGTCAGCATGGCTCCGAATGTCGGACTACCACGTTTGCATGTCGGGTATCTTGCTGCCATCCGCTTAGTCGATGATAGCAAGCCCAGTGACGTTTCGCAGGTAACCGGCTTTTTGGTCCCGCAGTCCGTATTGAGGCAGCGCCGCCAATTTTCCAAACGCCGGATCGATGGCATTCTATGCCGACGAACCATATGACTAGGTCACGTTGAGCCCCCGAAGTCCAACGCGAAATGGCGAGCCTGCTGCGACAGACCGCATTTTAAGCCTGAATGGGCGGGGGGAGGCTTGGGGTGGGCAAGCCGGTCTCAGCTCGAGGCCGGAGCAAAGCGTGCAGTGATCGCATGGCTGTCGGAAGGGTAGCTGAACCGCACCGACGTCACCGGGCCGGAAACGTCCCAGGTCTTGCGTTCTACCACGAGGCAGGCAGACTGCGGCGTGATTTCCAGCCGCCTTGCCAGCTCTTCGTCCGCAAGCTGGGCCGAGATCCGATGTTCCGCAGCGGTCCATGGTATCTGCGCGATCAGCCACTTGCCCGGTGAAACCGTCGAGAAATCCATGTCCTTTGCCTGCGGCACGGTCTTCAGATTGATCAGTCGTTCCTCGAGACAGAACGGCTTCCCGTCGGCGAAATGCAGGCAGACGACGTAGATGGATTTTTCCTTGCCGGCGACGCTCAGGCGCAGCCGGTCCGTTGCCACAGTCTTCCGCTCCCGGCATTCCTCCATCCGGAAATGGTAGTCCTTGTTCAGCGCGCGGACTTCATCTTCGATGTCGTAGATCTCAAGAATGGCAGCCTGGTTGCGCGGCTGGGCAACAAAGGAGCCCGATTTCTTGCGCCGCTCGATCAGCCCGGCATTGGCAAGCTGGGTCAGAACCTTGTTCGCGGTCATCCGCGAGACATTGTAGTGCTTGGCGAGCTCGACCTCAAAAGGGATCCTGTATCCCGGGGGCCATTCGCCGCTGACGATATTGTTCTCGATGTCGCCCAGGATCTTCTGGTGCAGTGTGCCCACCGCACGCGTCGCCTTGATCTCTTTTTCTTCGGTCAAGGCGAAGTCCTTCGGCTCTCTGCGTCAAAAGGGTTCTCCACCATATCCGGTTAGCCGGCGTCAAGCAGAGCGGCCATCACGGCCTGGAACCTCGGCAGGATCGTCTCTCGGCTCACATGCCGACCGCCCGTCACCAGCTTCTTGCCCGCCGCCCAGACGCAATCCACCTTGATCGTATCAGCGAAGATCCACTGGTCGAGAACCTGATCTGCCGAAAGGTAGGGGGCGGCCTCAAGGTCGAGCGAGACGAAATCCGCCGATGCACCTGATACGATGTCGTCCTGCGACTGCAATGCGCGGGCGCCACCTTTCAGCGCTTCCTGGAACAGGCGCGCACCCGTCGATTGCTGCGGTAGTGCCACGACGTTTCGCGAGCGAAGTCCGAGACGCTGCGAATATTCGAGCTGCCGAAGTTCATGCGCGACGGAAATCGAGATGTTCGAGTCCGAGCCGACGCCGAACTGGCCGCCTTCCTCGAGAAATGCCGGCGCCGGAAATATGCCGTCGCCGAGGTTGGCTTCCGTGATGGGGCAGAGACCGGCAATGGCCCCTCGGCGTGCCATGTCGCGCGTTTCCGCCTCGGTCATATGGGTAGCGTGGATCAGGCACCAGCGCTCATCGACCGGCATGTTGGCGAGCAGCCATTCGACGGGACGTGCGCCCGACCACGCGATACAGTCCTCGACCTCTTTCGTTTGCTCGGCGATATGGATGTGGATCGGGCCTCCACCTGCCATCGGAAGCACGTCCCGCAGTTCTTCCGGCGTCGCAGCCCGCAGGCTGTGCGGCGCGATGCCGAGCTGGCCGCCGGGAAGCGCAGACGTGATCTTCCGGCACTCCTCCATCAACAGGGAAAAGCTCTCGACCGAGTTGATGAAGCGTCGCTGGCCCTCGGTCGGTGCCGTTCCCCCGAACCCGGAGCGGGCGTAGAAGACTGGCAGCAGGGTGAGGCCGATCCCGGTCGCAGCACTTGCCGCACCGATCCGCGCCGCGTGCTCCGCGATATTGGCGTAGTGGCGCCCGTCACGGTCGTGATGCAGGTAATGAAACTCGCCGACCCGGGTAAAGCCCGCCTCCAGCATTTCCATATAGAGCTGTGCGGCGACCGCCTCGATATCGTCAGGTGTCATCGACAGGGCGAATTTGTACATCAGCGTGCGCCAGCTCCAGAAGCTGTCGCTTGTTGATCCGCGAACCTCCGTCAGTCCCGCCATGGCGCGCTGGAAAGCGTGGCTGTGGAGATTGGCCATGCCGGGCCCGATCAGCCGGTGCCGCTCGTCGGTGGCCGCAGGCATCGCGTCACGTTCGATCGACAGCACCTTGCCATGCTCGATCGTCAGGCGAACGTTGCTCGCCCATTCCCCGCCGATGAGTGCGTTTTCTGCAAAAATGGTGTTCACTGCCAACTCCATTTGTTGGTCCCGTCTGCGGTCAGCAGGCGCTTGCAAATTCTTCTTGCCTTGGTTTTTTATGTATATACATTAAAACAAAAAGAGGAAGGCTTCGTGGTCGAGAATAGCGATAATTCACCGGTGGCGCCAACCAGAACGCTATGGCGCAACGCTCGGCTGCTCACGCTTGCCGACGAGGCGCAAGGGCTTGCTCTCATCGAGGACAGTGCCATTGCCGTCGAAGGGGGCAGGATCGTCTTCGCGGGCACAGAGTCCGATCTGCCGTCAACCTTTCTGGAAGCCGACGAGATCATCGACGTGGAGGGCAGGGTGATCACGCCCGGTCTGATCGACTGCCATACGCATCTGATCTTCGGCGGAGATCGCGCCATGGAATTCGAGATGCGGCTCGAAGGAGCCACCTATGAGGAGGTCGCGCGCGCAGGCGGCGGCATAGTCTCCTCCGTCAAGGCGACCAATGCCCTTTCCGTCGATGGGCTCCTGAAGGCCGCGCTTCCGAGGGTCGATACGCTGCTCGCGGAAGGTGTGTCGACGCTCGAGATCAAATCCGGTTACGGCCTGTCGATCGAGGGCGAACTGAACATGCTGCGCGCCGCCCGGGCGCTCGAAAAGATCCGCCCGGTCCGCGTCGTCACGTCGTTCCTCGGCGCCCACGCAACGCCGGTCGAGTACCGCGGACGCAACGGCGACTACATTGCCGATGTCGTTCTGCCGGCAATGAACCTTGCCCATGCGGAGGGTCTGGTGGATGCAGTCGACGGTTTCTGCGAAGGCATCGCGTTCTCGGTTGCGGAGATGCGGCGTGTGTTCGATCACGCGACGTCTCTCGGCCTGCCCGTAAAGCTGCACGCCGAACAGCTTTCCAATCTCGGTGGTGCTGCGATGGCTGCATCCTACGATGCCTTGTCCGCCGATCATCTCGAATACCTCGATGCCGAAGGTGCGGCCGCGATGGCGGCGTCGGGCACGGTTGCGGTTCTGCTGCCGGGCGCGTTTTATGCGATCAACGAAACGCAGAAGCCGCCGGTCCAGCTGCTGCGCGATGCCGGCGTCCGGATCGCGATTGCGACCGATAGCAATCCCGGCACGTCGCCGCTCACCTCGCTGCTGCTGACGATGAACATGTCGGCGACACTGTTCCGGCTGACCGTCGAGGAATGCATCGCAGGTGCAACGCGCGAGGCGGCGAGGGCACTCGGTCTTCTCTCCGAGACCGGCACGCTGGAGTCCGGCAAATCGGCAGACTTCGCCATCTGGAATATCCAGCGACCGGCCGAGCTGGTCTACCGCATCGGCTTCAACCCGCTTCATTCGAACGTCTTTAGAGGTCAACAGCTATGACGATCACGCTTCACCCCGGCAGCGTTACTCTAGCCGAGCTTTCCGATCTCTACTGGAACACTGGTTCAGCAGTTCTCGATCGCTCCTTCGATGCCGGTATCGAAAAGGCGGCGAGACGGATCGCGGAGATCGCTGCCGGAAATGCTCCGGTCTACGGCATTAACACCGGCTTCGGTAAGCTTGCCTCGATCAAGATCGACAGTGCCGATCTCGCCACTCTGCAACGCAATCTGATCCTGTCGCATTGCTGCGGCATCGGGGCGCCGCTGCCGGAAAATGTCGTGCGGCTGATCATGGCGCTGAAACTGATCTCGCTCGGCCGCGGCGCGTCCGGTGTCCGGATTGAGTTGATCCGCCTGATCGAGGGCATGCTGGAAAAGGGCGTCATCCCTGTCATTCCGGAAAAGGGCTCGGTCGGCGCATCCGGCGATCTGGCACCGCTTGCGCATATGGCTGCCACCATGATGGGCGAAGGCGAGGCCTTCCTGCAGGGAGAGCGGCTGGCATCAGCCGATGCGCTCGCCAAGGTGGGGCTGACACCCGCCGTGCTTGCCGCCAAGGAAGGACTGGCGCTGATCAACGGTACCCAGACCTCCACCGCACTGGCGCTTGCGGGCCTGTTTCGTACGCATCGCGCCGCCCAGACGGCACTTGTTACAGGCGCCCTGTCGACCGACGCGGCGATGGGGTCGTCCGCTCCGTTCCACCCTGACATTCACACCCTGCGCGGCCACAAGGGCCAGATCGATGCCGGCGCCGCACTTCGCAACCTGCTTGAGGGCTCAGAAATCCGCGCAAGCCATATCGAAGGCGACGAGCGGGTTCAGGATCCCTATTGCATCCGTTGCCAGCCGCAGGTCGACGGCGCCTGCCTCGATCTGTTGCGGTCCGTCGCAAGGACGCTGGAAGTCGAAGCAAATGCCGTCACTGACAATCCGCTGGTTCTGTCAGACAATTCCGTCGTCTCCGGCGGCAATTTCCATGCCGAGCCGGTTGCCTTTGCCGCCGATCAGACGGCGCTTGCCATCTGCGAGATCGGTGCGATCGCCCAGCGCCGTATCGCGCTTCTGGTCGATCCTGCTCTCTCCTACGGCCTGCCGGCATTTCTGTCGAAAAAGCCCGGTCTCAACTCGGGCCTGATGATCGCCGAAGTCACGTCGGCCGCGCTGATGAGCGAGAACAAGCAGATGTCGCATCCGGCTTCAGTGGATTCGACGCCGACCTCCGCCAATCAGGAGGACCATGTGTCGATGGCCTGCCACGGCGCGCGACGCCTGCTCGGCATGACCGAAAACCTGTTCGGCATTCTCGGGATCGAAGCGCTGACGGCCGTCCAGGGCGTGGAACTGCGCGGGCCGCTCAAGACCAGTACCGAGCTCGCAAAAGCCGTTGCCGTGCTGCGGGCTTCCGTCCCTGCGCTCGACGATGACCGTTACCTAGCGCCGGATCTCAAGGCCGCAAGCGAACTGGTCGCGTCCGGTGCCTTCGCCCACGCCATCTCGCCGGGCATCCTGCCGGTCCTTGAAGTTTGATCATCAGAAGAAATTGGGGAGCCACGACATGACCAATCCACGCCACAACATTCGCGATGTCCGCTCGCCCAAGGGCACCGAGCTCAATGCCAAGAGCTGGATGACCGAAGCACCGCTTCGGATGCTGATGAACAACCTCGATCCGGATGTTGCGGAAAACCCGCATGAACTCGTCGTCTATGGCGGCATCGGCCGGGCCGCCCGCACTTGGGACGATTTCGACAAGATCGTCGCGACGTTGAAGACGCTAACGGAGGAGGAGACGCTGCTCGTCCAGTCCGGCAAGCCGGTCGGCGTGTTTCGCACCCACAAGGATGCACCGCGCGTGCTGATCGCCAACTCCAACCTCGTGCCGCATTGGGCGACCTGGGACCATTTCAACGAATTGGATAGGAAGGGCCTGGCCATGTACGGCCAGATGACCGCCGGATCGTGGATCTATATCGGCACACAGGGCATCGTTCAGGGTACCTACGAGACCTTCGTGGAAGCTGGCCGCCAGCATTATGGCGGCAGCCTCAAGGGCAAGTGGATCCTGACCGGCGGCCTCGGCGGCATGGGCGGCGCACAGCCGCTCGCAGCCGTCATGGCAGGCGCCTGCTGCCTCGCGGTTGAATGCGACGAGACCCGCATCGATTTTCGTCTGCGCACCCGTTATGTCGATGCCAAGGCGAAGACGCTGGACGAAGCACTGGCGCTGATCGACCAATGGACCAAGGCGGGCGAAGCGAAATCGGTCGGTCTGCTCGGCAACGCTGCCGAAATCTTCCCCGAACTGGTCGCCCGCATGAAGGCCGGAGGCGCTCGCCCGGATATCGTCACCGATCAGACATCCGCCCATGACCCGCGCAACGGCTACCTGCCGGTCGGCTGGACCGTCGAGGAAGCCAAAGCCAAGCGCGAAAGCGATCCGAAATCGGTTGAGGTCGCGGCCCGCGCATCTATGAGGGCGCATGTGGAAGCGATGGTCGCGTTCTGGGATGCCGGCGTGCCGACGCTCGACTACGGCAATAACATCCGCCAGGTCGCCAAGGACGAAGGCCTGGAAAATGCCTTTGCCTTTCCGGGCTTCGTCCCGGCCTATATCCGTCCGCTGTTTTGCCGCGGCATCGGCCCGTTCCGCTGGGCGGCGCTGTCGGGCGATCCTGAGGACATCTACAAGACCGATGCGAAGGTGAAGGAGCTGCTGCCTGACAACACTCACCTGCACAACTGGCTGGACATGGCGCGTGAGCGCATCGCCTTCCAGGGACTTCCGGCGCGGATCTGCTGGGTGGGTCTCGGTGATCGCCACAAGCTCGGCCTCGCCTTCAACGAGATGGTGAGGAGCGGTGAATTGTCCGCGCCTGTTGTCATCGGCCGCGACCATCTCGATTCCGGTTCCGTCGCCTCGCCGAACCGCGAGACGGAAGCGATGAAGGATGGCTCGGACGCCGTGTCCGACTGGCCGCTCCTCAACGCGCTGCTCAACACCGCATCGGGCGCCACCTGGGTATCGCTGCACCATGGCGGCGGCGTCGGCATGGGATATTCGCAGCATTCCGGCATGGTCATCTGCGCTGACGGAACGGACGATGCAGCCCGCCGGATCGAACGCGTCCTGTGGAACGACCCGGCAACCGGCGTCATGCGTCACGCCGATGCGGGATACGAGATCGCAATCGATTGCGCCGAAGACAAGGGCCTTCGCCTGCCTGGCATCCTCGGGAACTGACGCGCATGCGCATCCTGCGTGCATCGGACCATAAGCGGATGCCCTGGAAAAACGGCAAGGGCGAGACGGTGGAGATCGCCGTCTTTCCCCAGGCTGCCACGGTCGATGATTTCGACTGGCGTATCAGCATGGCGACGGTGGCCGAGGACGGCCCGTTCTCTGTGTTCGCGGACATAGACCGGACCCTCAGCATTTTGACGGGCGACGGGATCGAGCTTTCGGTCGAGGGCGAGCCCGATCGTGTCCTGCGCCTCGACACGCCGCCCCACGCGTTTCCGGCCGATGCAGTGACCAGCGCAAGGCTACTCTCTGGCCCGATCACCGATCTCAATGTCATGACCCGGCGCGGAAAGTTTATTCACGGCGTGACGATGCTCTCCGTCAGTCAACGCGTCATTACGTCGAACGGTTCGGACGTGACCCTGGTTCTGCCGACGTCGGATTTGGTTCTGAAAGACGGCACATTGCTTGGCGCGTATGATGCGATCCTGCTGCATCCGGGCGATTCGGAGATCGAACTTAGTCAGGCGCCATCAAGCCGGACTTTTCTTGTCCGCATCGCCTCACGGCAAAAAGCCTCGGTTTCGTTACAGGTTTGACGCATTTGTGAAGATGCCGTGAGGCTGGCCGCAGCGATCGCGCTAAAGAACCGGAAACGCGATATTTCGTCTCTTTCGGTTGATCACATCTGCCCGGTTCCAGACCGGGTTTGGCGGAGGCGACGGCGCAGAAGGTGAAAGTTTTAACTTTCCGGTAACCGCCTCCTCCCCCTATGGGATCACTTACGGATGCATTCGTACCCGTATTTCCCTTGCCATTCCCAACAGGAGACGAGATGTCCTTCAAACCTTTCGCCCTTGCGCCTCTCTTTGCAGCCGTGATTGCCCTGCCGGCATTTGCCCAGCCGAGCCCGACGATGCTGAGGCAGTTCGGCGACTGGAACGTCTATTCCTATCAGGCGGGAGCTTCGAAAAGCTGCTACGTCCTGACCATTCCGAAACAGGCGACGCCCGCAAGCGTGAACCACGGCGATAACTTCTTCCTCGTGGCGCCCAAGCCTTCGGGTAGCGGATATTATCCGCAGGCCATCATGGGATATGATCTTCAAAACAGCTCACAGATAACGGTCACGATCGATGGCAAATCCTTTGCCATGACGCCGCGGGGCAACTCCGGCTGGACGCAGCAGGAAAGCAATGATTCCGCGATGATCGACGCCATGCGTACGGGAAGCAATATGACGCTTCAGGCGGTCTCGGGGAGAGGCACCCGCACATCCTATACGTTCTCGCTCAGCGGCGTGACCGCAGCCCTCAACCAGGCCGGTCAGTGCAACTGACGTCGATCTCTTAAGATCTCTGATGGGTGGAGTTCGAAACCGGCATTCGCCCATCGCCGATCTTGACAAGCTCGTCCGGTCAACGTCGGCGGATATAGGCGAATAGCCGCTCGGCCGCGTCTTCGATCTGCTTCGGGTCGCGCAGAAAACAGGCTCTCATGAATGGGGCGCCGCCGGGGCCGAATGCGGTGCCCGGCGCCATGCCGACGCCGGTTTCATCGACAATCCTGAAGGCTTCGGCGCGGCTGTCTGTTACGCCGTCGATCTTCAGGAACGCGTAGAGCGCCCCTTCGGGCTTTCGCGTTTCGACACGGTTGGTGGCGACCAGCGCGTCACACAGAATGTCGCGCGAGGTTCGGGCACGCTCGACATTGGAGCGAATGAACTCGTCGCCAAGGTCGAGTGCCGCAATCGCGCCCTTCTGCATGAACTGCGCAACGCCTGACGTGGAATACTGTATGAGATTGGTGAGCGTCTGGCCGATCTCCGCCGGCGCCACCACCCAGCCGATACGCCAGCCGGTCATGCACCAGTTCTTCGAGAACGAGTTGGCAAAGATGATGCGGTCTTCCGCGTCCATGACATCCATGAACGACGGCGCCCGCGTGCCTTCGAAATAGTAGAGCCCGTAGATCTCGTCGGCGATGATCCAGAGACCATGGCGGCGCGCAAGGCTAAGGATTGCCTCGAGATCATCCTTCGTCGCGGTCCAGCCCGTCGGGTTGGATGGGGTATTGATGAACAGCGCCCGGGTTTTCGGCGTGATCGCAGCTTCCAGTCGGCCCGCATCGAGCACCCACCGGCCGTCGATGAAATCGAGGACGACAGGTACGGCCTTTGCTTCGGAAACACTCGCGGCATGGGCAGCGTTCGGCCAAGCCGGTGACAAATAGATCACCTCGTCGCCGGCCGATGCGACCGTCTGGATCGCCAGCACGATCGACTGCATGCCGGACCCGGTGACGTAGATGTTGTCGACCGAAAGATCGGCTGAGTAGTGCCGCTGGTAGTAGCGCAGGATCGCCTCGCGAAGTTCCGGGATACCTTGCGTCCAGGTATAGAATGTCTCGCCAGCGAGAAGCGCGTCGCTTGCGGCCCGGGTGATGAAATCAGGTGTCGGAAGGTCGCCTTCGCCGATCCAGAGCGGCATCAGATTGTCGCGACCGCGCGCATAGGTGACAATTTCGCCAATACCGCTACGCGGAGCGGCCGCAGCGCGGGCGCTGATGTCGGGTCGGATGATCGTCATGCGAATCTCGGCTGAGTATGGCGGGGAACTATGCCTAGGCCAAGTTCCGACGTACGGTCAACCGGTTGCAGGCCGCATCGGACACGGAACCTTCGGTCCGAAAGCGTTGATTTGGCGATGGTTTTGACGGCTCTTCGGGCGTGCCCGGTTTCGCCACCGGGGCGAAGGTCAGCGCCTCGATCAGGAAATACGCAGATTGGACAAGTTCGTCTTCGCCCATGTCATCCTCGAACTGCGGTTCGTCTTCGGAAAACTGCTCTTCAGGAAGGATTTTCATAAGGATGCGGTGCATTGCTGATTCAAGAACCGCTGCTTTACGCCGATTGGTCGAAAAAGGCCATGCGCGGATTGGCGCATGGCGTTGATTCGGTATCAGCTGCGGCGCATCGCCTCGATAAATAGCTTGGCCTTCGCCGCCACCGACGCAACATCGTCGCCCGGCTTGTAAAGCGATCCGCCGATGCCGAAGCCGTTCGTGCCGGCGTCGATAAAGGATTTCATGTTGTCAGGCGTAATCCCGCCAACGGCCAGAACCGGCATATCCTTCGGCAGAACTGCCCTCCAGGCCTTGATGACCATGGGCGGGATCGCCTCCGCCGGGAAGGCCTTGATGCCGGTCGCACCGGCGCCGATCGCCGCAAAGGCTTCAGACGGCGTCGCGACGCCCGGCAGGCTGATCATGCCGCGCGAGACGCTCGCTTCGATGACCGAGAGGTTCGCGTTCGGCGAGATGATGACAGTTGCGCCCGTCGAGGCGACGTCTGCGACCTGAGCGGTCGTCAGCACCGTTCCCGCACCGATCAGCGCCTGGTCACCGAACCGCTTCTGCAGTTTTTCGATGCTCTTCAGCGGGTCCGGCGAATTGAGCGGAACTTCGATGATGCGCCAGCCGGCTTCGATCAGCGCCTCGCCGATCGGCTCGGCCTCGTCAGGCGTGATGCCGCGCAGGATGGCAACCAGATTGCAGGCTTGCAGCGCGTCTTGGAACGTCATCGAACTATCCTTTATTCGTCAGTTGCAACTGTCCGGCGATCAATTGGACACCGCGCTTGGCAGCTTCTGTTGGGCCCGGCTCTATATCAAGATCAAACAGCGGCGCGACGCGGCTGTAACGGCTGTTCAGCACGTTGTTGCCGACGATGCCGATAGCTTCGCCGGGTTTCAGCCAGCCCGCGGCGCGGGCCTGACGGAACTCCGAACCGATGACCAGCCCGGAAACGTAGTCGCCGATATCTTCAGGCGCCAGAACGCCGGCAAGCACGCCCGTGCGGGCGCTGAAGACGGCAGAGAGGAATGCGTCGGCGGCACGCGCGTCGCTTGCGGCAAACCCGGCACCCCGGTCAAATGCCTCCCAGCGCGGCTCGGAGCCGGGTGCCGGCTCCGATGCCTTGGCGATAAAGGAATGCTTGGTCAGCAGTGCGAAGATTTCACCGGTCGCATAGGTCTGGAAACCGGCGATCCGGCCACTCTCGACCCGTGCCCACTTGCTATGGGTTCCCGGCAGAACCAGGGTGCGGTTCTTGTCCAGCCCGAAGCCGACGATCTGCGTTTCCTCGCCGCGCATCACGTCCGGAAACGGCTGTGCCGCGGGATCGCGCATGCCGGGCAGGAAGGTGACGATGGCGCCGTTGCCAAGCGTGAGCTGCCGCGTGCCGGCTGCCAGTTCGGCAAGACCCGCGGGCGCGTCGACGTAAGGGACCTCGATCCAGCCATTGCGGCTGGTGATCATGCCGCTAGCAAGGACTGGGATTGCGCCGTGCGCGTCGAACCATGCCCCGACCGTTTCCATCAGGGCGTCCTCGAAAGCCCCATCCTTGACGAACTGGATGCCGCCGCTTGTCGTATCCCGGGTGTCGAGCGTTTCGCCCGTTTCAGATACGAGCGCGGCGCGAAGCGAACTCGTGCCCCAATCTAGAATGATCGACTTAGGCTCTGGCATCTCTCGGTTTCCTCCCCGAACATTTTGGCCTTCGATAGCGCGGGCAGGGCTGCCTTGTCGAGAGCAAGTGCTGCGAAAAGTCATACTTTTGAGGAGGGGCTTGAGGTTTGTAAATCGAGGCTCAGGCTTCGGGATCGAGGATGCAGCACTGTTCCGGTACAGGCACCAGAACAGCGCTCGTGCCGGGGTCGAAAGGTTCGGACAGTGCTCCATTCGCCGTGATCTCGCCGGCGACGGTCACACACTTGTATTGGTAGGCGCGCCCGAGATAGGTGCGGGTGCCAAGGGTCGCGGGAATGCCTTCGCCGGACTGACGGGCGACAAGGCCGTCGGCACGGGTGGCCAGAACGAAATCGTCCTTGATCGCACCGAAGACATCCTGCGAGAACGACAGTCGCGCACCGCCGGCAGCCTCGGCTGTGACGGTCGCGCCGTCGCGGGTGACCACCTTCATCGGAATGAGGTTCTCGAACCCGACAAAACTGGCGACGAAGGCGTTGGCCGGTTTGCGGTAGAGGACTTCCGGCGTGTCGAGCTGCATGATGCGGCCTGCATTCATGATCGCCACGCGGTCGGAGATCGAGAAGGCTTCTTCCTGATCGTGGGTGACATAAAGCGACGTCGTGCCGTTCGCCTTCTGCAACTGGCGGATCTCGACGCGCATGTCCACGCGCAACTTGGCATCGAGGTTCGAAAGCGGTTCATCGAACATCAGGAGCGGTGGTTCGATGACGAGCGCGCGGGCCAGTGCGACGCGTTGCTTCTGGCCGCCTGACAGTGCCGACGGCAGCCGGTCGGCCAGGTGCGAAAGGCCGACGCGGTCGAGCATGCTTCCTGCGCGCTTGGCCCGATCGGGTTTGGCAATGCCGCGCTGCTTCAGACCGAAGGCGACGTTTTCCATCACGGTCAGGTGAGGAAAGAGCGCGTAGTTCTGGAACACAAGCCCGATATCGCGGGCATGTGCCGGAAGCGTGGTGAGATCGCGATCTCCAAGCCGCACGCGGCCGCTGGTCGGCTCCAGAAAGCCTGCGACGATCCGCAGCGTCGTCGTCTTGCCGCAGCCGGATGAGCCAAGCAGCGACACGAGTTCGCCGGCCGCGACCGAGATCGACAGGTCCTTGAGGACCTGTGTCGATCCGTAATGGGCCGAAAGGTTTTCGATGGTGAGCGATACGGTCAAAAGGGTTCTACTCGTCTTACTTGGTCAGGAAGGTGAGGCCGAGCGTGGCTTCGACGATGGCCATCACGCCAACCGTCACCAGCATCAAAAGCACGGAGACGGAGGCGATGGTGGGGTCGAAAAACTGTTCCATATGGGCCAGAATCTGGATCGGCAGCGTGGAAATGCCGGGACCGGTCAGAAACACCGAGATGGACACGTCGTTGATCGAGGTGATGAAGGCAAGGATGAAGGCGGCGATGACGCCGGCGCGAATGTTCGGCAGCACCACCGTCAGGAAGGTCTTGAGCGGCGGGCAACCAAGGCTGATCGCCGCTTCCTCCACGGAGAAGTCAAAGGCGGCAAGGCTCGCACCGACGACGCGAACGGAATAGGGCAGAACCAGAAGTGCGTGACCGAGGATTAGGCTCGGATAGACCGGCAGGCCGAAGCCGATGGTAATCGACTTCAGAAGCGAGAAGCCGAACACGATTTCCGGGACCAGGATCGGCAGGACGAACAGCGTGGAAAGCCATTTCGGTAGTTCGACGCGGTATCGGTTCAGCGCATAGGCGGCGGGAATGCCCATCAGCAGCGACAGCGCCGTTCCGAGGATCGCCACCTGGAAGCTGGTGATCGCGGTGTTCCGGAAGGCGGAGATCTCGAAAATATTGGCAAACCACCGCAGTGTCAGGCCCTGCGGCGGAAACGTCAGGTAGGATGTGTCGGAAAGCGACGCGCCGACGATGATGACGAGCGGCGCGAGCAGGAAAAGGAAGACGAGGGCGGCGAACGCGCCGAGGAGGGGATGGATGCGTGTGGTCATCTTGTCATACCGCCATCGGATTGAGGCGCCGCGCCATGCGGCTCATGATCGTCACTACGGCAATGGTGATGACCACCATGATCGCTGCGATGGTGGAGGCGCCCACCCAGTCGAAGGTGACCATGGCGCGCTGATAGAGCAGCGTTCCCATCATCATCATCTGCTCGCCGCCAAGCAGCTGCGGCGTCGCGTAGGAGGTGAAGCTGCCGGTAAAGACGAGGACCGCGCCGACGATGAGGCCCGGCACGGCAAGCGGCAGGATGACCTGGAAGAATGTGGCGATCGGCGTGGCACCCAGAGAGGTTGAGGCTTCGACCACTTCGCGTGGAACGCCCTCGAGCACACCGGTCAGGGTGAGGATCATCAGCGGCACGAACAGATAGACCATCGCAACGATCACCGATCCCTCGGTATAGAGCATGGACAGCGGCTCAGAGATGATGCCGAGCGACATGAGCGTGTCGTTGACGATGCCGTTCTTGCCGAGGATGATCAGCCAGGCAAATGAGCGAACCACGACGCCGGTCAGAAGCGGGAAAACCGCAGCGATGATGGCGACAGACTTCAGCCGCCCCGGCATGCGGGCGATCACGTAAGCCGTCAGAAAGCCGATGACCAGCGAGATCGCGGTGGTGATCAGGGCGATACGCAGCGTACGGTAGAGGATATTGGTGCGGAAGCCGCTGTTGAAGAAGGCGGTGTAGGTCGAAAAGGCGCCTTTCGGCTCACCAAACGTGGTGGCGATGGTCAAGAGAACCGGAATAACGAGAGCGACGACGACAGCAATCGTCGCCGGCATCGTCAGCCCCCATTTGGCAAAACGCTTCATGTCTGTTCTTTCAAATTCCGGGCTGCCCTGCGACTTTCCGGCACCGGCGTTCCGGCAGCGGATGTGCTCCGCAATCCCTGCCCGGATCAGGAAAAGCCCTCTCCTTGGATCGAGGAGAGGGCTCGTCGTCTGTGACTGGGATTACTGGCCGAAAACCTCGTTCCACTGGTCGATCCAGTCGGTCTTGGCGTCGTTCAGCTTGGCGTAATCGATGCGGCCCAGCTTCGAGACCTGGTCAGCGCCATAGGTCCACATCTTGGCCTGTTCCGGCGAAAGCTCGACCTTGCTGTTGATCGGCGCATCGACGCCCTGTTCGGCTTCCTTCTGCTGAACTTCCTTCGACAGAACGAAGTTGATGAACTGGTGCGCGAGCTCGACATTTTCGGAGCCCTTGGGAATGTTGACCATGTTGAGGGTGGCGATATCGCCTTCCTTCAGTGTCGCCCAGGTCATCGTCTTGACGGCGGCCTGCATCGAAGCAAGCGTGAAATCCTGCGCCAGGGCAACGCGCACCTCGCCGGTCGAAATCAGGTTCACCAGTTCGGAGCCGGTATTGTAGTTCTTGACCACATTCGGCTTCAGTTCGCTGATCGCTTCGAAGGCCTTTTGGGAGTCCTCGTAGGCATCAACGCCCGCATGCTTGCCGGCCTGCAACACGACCATCGGGCCGGCCGTGGTGGTGATGCCCGGCAGCGAGACCGAGCTCTTCATGTCGGCGCGCCAGAGATCGGCCCAGGAGGTGATCGCCGGATCCACCTTGGCGCTGTCATAGACGAGACCGACGCGGCCGATCGTGTAGGCCGGACCATACTTGCCCTGCGGATTGCGGCCGAGTTCGTAGATTTCCGAAAGGTTCGGGATCTTGGACGCGTCGACTTCCTGAAACAGGCCCTGTGCGACGCCGAGCTGGGAGAAGCTGTCCGAGAGGTAGATCACGTCCACGCCCTTGCCGTCGCGCAGCTTCAGCTTGTTCAGCCGGTCGGCATTGTTGCCTGTTTCGAAAACGATGTCGCAGCCGCAGATCTTCTTGAAGGGCTCGATGATGTTGGCCTTCATCTTGTCGCCGTTATAGCCCCACCAGGAAATGGTGAAGGTCTTCGTCTGGGCACTGGCCGAGGCGACGCCGGAAAACGTGGCAAGAATTGCAAGCGCTGCAAACTTGGTGAGGCGATGAGCCTTCATGAGGTGATCCTTTGTCGAACAATCGGTGTTGAATTGGCTGCTCGGACAGCGCCGAGCGTAGTACGACAGTATTTTTTCATCGCTTTCCCCGCAAGCTCAATAATTGTGCACGCGCAATATCCATGTGGATACGCACTGCAATAGGAACGCACGTGTGGGCGTTTTCCCTCTTGCAGCTCTAGTGGCTAGAGGTTGTAGACACGAGAGGTGATCTGAGACGAACGGCAGGGAACCAGCACGATGACGGCAGTAAATCAGGCGCGATACAAGGTCGGCGGTATGGACTGCGCCAGCTGCGCCACCAAGATCGACACGGCTGTACGCCGCATGCCCGGCGTCGAGGATGTTTCGGTATCGGTTGCCGCGGGCACGATGACGGTCAGCCACAATGACAGCGTCGATCTTAGCGCCGTCGAAAAGCGTGTTTCCGGTCTCGGTTATCCGCTGAGACAGCTTTCGCAGCGAAACCGCTCGGACGAGCTGGTAATCCCCGTTGCGGATCACGCCGACCCTCATGCTCACGATGATGGAAGCAAGCACGATCATTCCCATCATAAGCGGGAGACAGCCGCCACTGAGGGCCTGCACGGCCATGACCACGGTCCGATGGAGGGCCCATGGTGGAAATCTGCCAAGGGTCGACTGACCATTATGGCAGGCCTGGCATTTGCAGTTGCCTATGGGCTCGGCCACCTGTTTCCCGCTTACGAGACCTATATCTTCACCGCCGCGATGCTGATCGGTCTCGTGCCGATCGCGCGGCGCGCGATCATGGCAGCGCTCGCCGGCACGCCGTTCTCGATCGAAATGCTGATGACGATCGCAGCTGTCGGCGCCGTTGTGATCGATGCATCGGAGGAAGCAGCGGCGGTCGTCTTCCTGTTTCTCGTCGGTGAATTGCTGGAAGGCGTTGCGGCCGGAAAGGCACGCGACAGCATCAGAAGCCTCTCCGCTCTGGTCCCGAAGGAAGCGCTCCTGGAGGAGGGCGGCCAGACAAGAACCGTGCCGGCCGAAAGCCTTGCGATCGGTTCGATCATCCTGGTCAGGCCCGGCGACCGGATATCCGCCGATGGCGTCATCATGTCGGGCCAGAGCGCGGTCGATCAGGCGCCCGTGACGGGCGAAAGCACGCCGGTTGCCAAGGGCGTCGACGATGTCGTGTTTGCCGGCACCATCAACACCGATGGCGCGCTTCGGGTGCGTGTCACCGCCGCTGCGCAAGACAACACGATTGCCCGCGTCGTTCGCCTCGTTGAGGAGGCGCAGGAAAAGAAGGCGCCGACCGAACGCTTCATCGACCGCTTTTCGCGGTACTATACGCCCGGCGTCGTTGCGGTTGCCGCTCTGGTCGCCATCCTGCCGCCGCTCATTGCCGGTGGTAACTGGAACGAGTGGATCTACAAAGGGCTTGCCATTCTGCTGATCGGTTGCCCCTGCGCACTTGTCATCTCGACGCCTGCGGCGATCGCTGCGTCGCTTTCATCCGGTGCCCGCCGTGGCCTCCTGATCAAGGGCGGTGCGGTGCTTGAGACACTCGGAAAGCTGACCGTTGTTGCCCTCGACAAGACCGGCACGCTGACCGAGGGACGGCCGCAGGTCACCGATGTCATTGCTTTCGGCCACAGTGCCGATGAAGTGCTGCGGTTTGCGGCCGCGCTGGAAATCGGCTCCAGCCATCCACTTGCAAAGGCCATCCTCGCGAAAGCTGAAGAAGACGAAGTTGTCATTCCGCAGTCGAGTGATGGCAAGGCGCTCGGCGGAAAAGGTTTGACAGCAGAGGTCGAGGGACAGGACGTCTTCTTCGGCTCTCCCAAGGCTGCCGCCGAGCGGGTGTCGATGTCGATGGCGCACAGCCGCCGGGTCGCAGCGCTCAACGACGAGGGCAAAACCGTCTCCGTGCTGATCGTCGGCAGCGTGCTCGCCGGTGCGATCGCCATGCGCGACGAGCCGCGCGCCGATGCCAAGGCTGGGCTTCTGGCTCTCACCGAAGCGGGCGTGAAAACGGTCATGCTGACCGGCGACAATGCGCGCACGGCAGTTGCAATCGGGCAGGAGCTGGGGATCGAGGTCCGCGCTGACCTGCTCCCGGAAGACAAGAGCCGTATCGTCGGCGAACTGAAGCGTGACGGTTTCGTCGTCGGCAAGGTCGGGGACGGGATCAACGACGCACCGGCCTTGGCGGCGGCAGATGTCGGCATCGCCATGGGCGGCGGCACGGATGTTGCGCTCGAAACCGCCGACGCCGCTGTGCTGCATGGCCGGGTGGCCGATATCGCAGCAATGATTGCCCTGTCGAAGAAGACGATGCGCAACATCCATCAGAACATCACCATCGCGCTCGGTCTGAAGGCGGTGTTTCTGGTGACGACGGTGATCGGCATAACCGGGCTCTGGCCGGCGATCCTCGCCGACACCGGCGCAACCGTGCTGGTCACGATCAATGCGCTGAGGCTGTTGCGGAAGTAGATGAGAGCCCTACGCCTCCGGGCGCAAGGCTCTCTAAGACTGAAAACTTTTCGTCATGGCATCCGGTGCAGGATGGCGAAGGCTTCATACGGCTTGAGAACGATCGTCTCCGAGAGCGCTTCGATCGGCTGTTCGTTGGAGATGAGGCAACTGCCGGATACGCGCAGCTCTTCCGGCAGATCCAGACTTACCTCGCGGGCTGAAAAACTGCCGATGACGACCAGCAGGTCCCTGTCCAGTTTGCGGGTGTAGACAAAGACGTCGGGATTGTCGTCGAGCCACGACTGGTATTTGCCGTAGACGATGACCGGATGGGATTTCCGCAAGGCAATCAGCTGGCGGTAATGGTTCCAGACCGAACGCTCGTCGCTCATCGCCACGTCCGCATTGATCGACGCATAGTTCGGATTGACGCCGATCCAGGGTTCTACGGTGGAAAAACCGCCATAAGCTGCGCTGTTCCACTGCATCGGCGTGCGGGCGTTGTCGCGGCCGTTCGCGTTGGCGCCCATGATGAAATCCTCAGGCGAACGGCCGGCATCCACATGCAGCTGATACATGTTGAGCGTCTCGATATCGCGGTACTGCTCGATCGCGCTAAACGGCATGTTGGTCATGCCGATTTCCTCGCCCTGATAGATGAACGGCGTGCCTTTCAGCAGATGCAGGACCGTCGCCAGCATCTTGGCGGATTCGACGGGATAGCCCGTAGCGTCACCATATTTCGAAACGGCACGCGGCAGGTCATGATTGCCCCAGAACAGGGAATTCCAGCCATCGTCGGCCAGCGCGTTCTGCCATTTGCTCAGCACCGACTTCAGTTCGACGAGGTCGAAGGTTTTCGGCTGCCATTTGCCGTAGGTTTCATCCCATTGGCGGGTCACGTGTTCGAACTGGAACACCATCGAGAGTTCCTGCCGCTCGCGACCGGAATAGAGAAGTGCCGATGCAGGTGTGGCACTCCACGCCTCGCCGACGGTCAGGACGTTGCGGCCACCGAAGGTCTCGCGGTTCATCGCCTGCAGATATTCGTGCAGGTGCGCACCGTCGGTCACCACGCCCTGGTCCACCTGTTTGCCGATATAGTCGATGACATCCATCCGGAAACCGGAAATGCCGCGTTCCAGCCACCAGTTCATCATGTCATGAACTTCGGCACGGACCTTAGGGTTTTCCCAGTTCAGATCGGGCTGGCGGCGCGAGAAGAGATGCAGGTAGTATTCGCCGGTCGTCTCGTCGAGCGTCCAGGCGGGGCCGCCGAATGTCGACTGGAGATCGTTGGGCGGTCCGCCGTCAGGACCCGGCTTGCGCCAGACGTAGAAGTCACGAAACGGATTGTCGAGAGAGGCTCGTGAGTTCTGAAACCACGGGTGTTCGTCGGACGTGTGATTCACAACCAGATCGAGCAAGATGCCGATGCCTCGGCGTCGAGCCTCGGCAACCAGCAGATCGAAGTCGGCAAGCGTTCCGAATTCCGACGCGATATCGCGATAGTCCGAAATGTCGTAACCGTTGTCATCCATCGGCGATTTGAAGATCGGGGAGAGCCATATGACGTCGATGCCGAGAGATGCGATATAATCCAGTTTCGAGATAATGCCCGGAATATCGCCGATGCCGTCACCGTTCAGATCGCAAAAGCTGCGCGGATAGATCTGGTAGACGGTCGAGCTATGCCACCACTGCCGTTCGAGGGGTGGCGCCGCTTCCTGGACAAGTGCTGCCAGCTGATCCTCGAGCTGGTCCCGTAACTGGTCCATCCATGTCTCCTTGAGATATATTCGACAACCGAACGCCAACGCCGCATGGAGAGTTCCAAACGAGCGTATTCCGGATTAAATCAAGACTGCCTGACCGATCGTGTCGTGCCCTTCGCGGGCTCATTGCGCTCACCTGACGACCTCGTGACTGAAGTGTTATCGATTTCGCCTCTCTAGACGTCATCCTGTAGGGCTCGGAGCACCTCCGTAAAGATTGCATTCAGTATTTCCCGGTAAGGTCCCGTTAGTAAACGTGCGGCGCTGATCGTCTGCTGCACGGATTCCGTTTTGTATCGAGTACGGGTTCCTTATGCGTCTTACGGCTGTATCACTGCTCGTTCTGGCCCTCGCTGCGACTGGATGTACCTCCAGCAGCGATCTGGAATCCGCTGTGCCCGCTTCATCCGGGTCTGCAAAGACGTCCCGTCTGGCTGCAAGAACGGCTCCGCTGGTTCCCGCCGTCGACGTCGGGACGACGGCCGGCATTCCGTCACCACCGCAGAAGCCATTGGCCTGGGGCGGGCCTGTGCCGCAGTCGCCGGCGTTCCGCAACATCGCGCCGGGTCCTTCGGTCGAAGCGCCAGGCAATCCGATGATCACGACCGTCGGCATGCCGATGCCGGCTCAGCGGCCCGTATCGGCGCTCACTCCGGTTTCCCTGCCCGACATGAGGCCAGGCCTCGGGGTTTCGCCGGGTGGCCGCTCGCGGATCTACAGCCACAGCTTCCGCGATGCCAAACCGATCAATTTCGGCAAGGTCTCGCCACGAAAGATGTCCGTTCACGGCGTCGACGTTTCTCGCTGGCAGGGCGATATCGATTGGGCAAAGCTGCGGACGCAGGGCGCCAACTTTGCCTATATCAAGGCGACCGACGGCGGCGATCATCTGGATCCGATGTTTAAGACCAACTGGCGCAAGGCCAAGGAGGCCGGCGTTAAGCGCGGTGCCTACCACTTCTTCTACTGGTGCCGCGTTGCGAGCGACCAGGCCGAATGGTTCATCCGCAATGTTCCAAAAGATCCCGACGCGCTGCCGCCTGTGATCGACGTCGAATATAACGGCGAGTCGAGCTGCAAGATGCGTCTGTCGCGCGCCAAGGTGCTCGAAAAGATGCAGGTCTTCATGGACATGCTGGAGCGCCATTACGGCAAGCGGCCGGTGATCTACACGGCGCCGGATTTCTACAAGGACAACCTGCGCGGCGAGTTCCTCAACTACCCATTCTGGCTGCGCGCGGTCGCTCAGCATCCGTCGGTGGTCTATCCCGATCGCAGATGGGTGTTCTGGCAGTATTCCGGATCCGGCCTCTCGCAGGGCGTCGAGGGTAAGATCGATCTCAACGTCTTCCGCGGCGGCGAGGGTGATTGGCATGACTGGGTCGCCCGCAACTGACGGGATCGACTTCAGACGATAATCGGCGAGCGCCCCGCGTCGGCGTCTGATGCGGGGCGTTTTGCTATCCGGGATATGCAGGTTCCGCTGACACCATCGCCACTTCGGCTTAGCGCGTCTCTACCTCTGCAGCTGCTGCACTCTCCTGAGCGATATCGATCTTGGCCACGACGGACATGCCGGGCACAAGACGGTCCGTCAGGGGCTGTTCGGTATCGATGGCAATGCGCACCGGAATACGCTGAGCGACCTTGGTGAAGTTGCCGGTCGCGTTGTCGGATTTGATCACGGAGAATTCCGAGCCTGTCGCTGGGGCGAAACGCTCGATCGTTCCCGTGAACGCCTGATGACCCAGAGCATCGACCGTGAATGTCACGCGCTGGCCGACGGTCATGTTCTCCAGCTGGGTTTCCTTGAAGTTTGCGACCACCCAGACGTGATTGGGCACGAGCGAAGCGACCTGTGTGCCAACGGAAACATATTGACCGATGCGGCCGGTCACCTCTCCAAGGGTTCCGTCCTGCGGTGCGATGATCCTGGTGTTTTGCAGGTCGATCCGCGTGAGTTCGACCGCGGCCTTGGCGCTTCCGACGCTCGCTTCCAGCGAACGACGACTGACGACGATCGTGTTGAGGTCCTGTTCAGCCACCAGTTCGGTAGCCTGTGCCTGGTGGAGGCTCGCCTGCGCCTGGTCATAGGCGGCGCGGTTCTTCTCCGACTCGCTTTGGGTGGTGACGTTGTTTTTGAGCAAAGTCTCGGTGCGCTCATAGGTCAGCTTGGCCGCGTTCAGTGCTGCCTGCGCACTTTCGATGCCGGCCTTTGCCGAGACGATATTGGCCTCCGCCGATTTGCGGCTTTGCTCGGAATTGTCGAGCGAAGCTTCAGCGGTGGCGAGCTGCGCCTCTGCCTGTTCGAGCTTCTGGGCATAGATGCGGTCATCGATCTTGACGATCAGATCGCCCTTCTTGACCTTCTGGTAGTCCTGCACCGGCACGTCGACGATGACGCCCGCCAGTTGCGGACTGAGCAACGTCACCTGTCCGCGGACATAGGCATCGTTCGTGGTCTCGACCGTGCCGTGGAAGGGGGGCAGGTTCCAGGCGTAAAGCACGATAAACACGCCGACGATCCCGACGATGAGCGCGACGTATGTGGAAATGGATCTGAAGGCAGCGTTCATAGCTCTGTTCTTTTTCTAAAGTGTATCGAATTGACGGTCAGGCCTGCGTGGAGGCAGACGCATGCGGTATGAGCCGATCGCGGTGGGTCCACGCGAGATGGCATACAAGCATCACGATCGCGCCGATTGCGATCAGGAAAGTCACGTAGAAGGCGTCGTTATAGGCAAGCACATAGGCTTGTTGCTGAACGGCCTTGGCGAAGGTCGTGGTGCCCTGGATCGTGCGCTGGGTCAGATCGGATGTCGACCGCGCGTAGGCGCCGACATACTGCTGGATTCTCGCCGTCACCATCGGATCGGTCGGCAGCAGGCGGGATGTCAGGATCGACGAGTGATATTGCTCGCGCCAGGTGACAAAGGTGCCGAACAAGCCGCTGCCGAGGAACGCGCCGACCTTCTGGGTGAACAGGAAGACGGCGATAAAGCTGATGACGTAGGTCAGGCCCTTCTTCAGCGCGGCGGCAAAACCCACCGCCATGGCCGGCGGTAGAAACAGACCGCTTCCGAATGCGATCATGGCCTGGCTGACATACATCTGTTCGGGACGGGTCAGGACCGTGGATTGGCTGTCCATGTAGCATCCCGCCGCAATCAGGATCAACGCGACGAGGTGGATGAAGCCTTCCCGGCCGGGCTTCATCACAAGCGCGCAGACGAGGCCTGAAATCACGCTGGCAATTAGGATCGCCCAGTAGAGCCCAGCCATCTGTTCGTTGAAGAGGCCGAGCTGTTTGAAGAAGTTGATCGCGCCTGTGGATTGCTCGGTCAAAAGCATGCGGAAGACCAGGAGAACGCCAGCAAAATGGATGATCTCGCGCGAGGTGATCCAGCGCACGTCGATCAGGTTTGTCTTGCGGTTGAGTTCGATGATCGTCATCAGAACGCCGGTGACGATCGCGACGACAAGCAGCCAGCCGAGCCAGTCCGCTTCCAACCACCAATACAGGCGGCCCATGGTGAAGACGACGGCAAGGCATCCCATGCTGGTGGCCAGAAGTGCATAACTGACAAAGTCGAGCGGCGCGATCACCTTGGCTCTTGGAGGCGAGGTGAGTGGCAGCAGGAACACAAGGCCGAACACGATCAGTGCGAGGCCCAGTTCCAGAAGGTAGAGGCCCTGAAGGTCGCGCTCGTCGAGCAGCGATGGCGACACGAGACCGGCAATCGGCGTTGCCAGAAGCAGACCGATCAGCGCCAGACAGATACCGATATTCAGCTTCTTCTCCGGCGGAAAGATCTCCAGCATGTAGAGAATTGCGATGGAGGAGACAGGCGCGGCCGCGGCTCCCGCAAAAAACCGGAGGGCAATGGCAACGCTGAGATCGTTCACCCACAGATGTGCCAGGCTGATGATCACGTAAGGGATAATGGCGATTTCGCAGAAGTTGCGGATACCGTATTGCGTGCGGACCTTGAACAGGAACAGACCAAGGCTGGCGTTGGGAAACAGATAGGCGGCCACCAGCCAGGACGCTTCGGTCTGGGTCGCTTCCATCGGGCCGGCAATCTGCTGGAGGTTGGCCGAAATCAGACTTGTGCCCAGGCCCTGCATGACCGCCGCGGCAATCGACGCGAATGCATAGAGGAGCGCAATCGGAAGCGGTTTCGGAACGAAAGCCGGGGGGGCTACAGGCGGCGCAACGGCAGGGGCCGCATCCTGCACAGCTGAGGCGGCCGATCGCCCCGCATCGGGGCTCGCATCTGAATTTTCGACGTCGTCTTTCACGACTGTTGTGTCACGTGATGACATTGAAGCTCTCCAGATCGGCAAGATTGGTGCCGATCGCGTCCAGAAGGTCGTTGGCACGGCGGATATCGTCGTGGTCGAGGCCTGCAAAAATCTGTTTCCGGATCTGGTCCGCGAGGGAGCGCACGAAGTCTGCCTGCTCCTTGCCGTGGGACGTCAGCGAGATCAGTTTCGCGCGTCGGTCGCCGGGATCGGGCCTGCGCTCGATCAGGCCGTTCTGTTCCATGCGGTCAAGCAGCCGGACCAGTGTCGCCTGCTCGAGCTCAAGCTCAAAGGCAAGCTCGGTCTGTGTCATGCTCTGCTTTTTAGTCAGCCGAAACAACGCACGGGCGCGCGGATAGGTCAGGCCGTGGGCGGTGACCTGCTGATTGAACGCCGTGCGGATTTTCCGGCTTACCTTGGTAAGCGATTCCAGAAAATCAGAGCTTGCGAGATCCTGATCCATAAAAGGTTAGTGTGCTAAGTTTATGATGACCATTAGTTAGCATGCGTACTATTCCGGTTCAAGGTCGGGATCGCCCTGTCTACCGGCTTTAGCAACGCCGTTATCGCATTGCGGACCCCGTTCTGCTGCATGGGTCCGGAGTATCCGCTCCCATACTGACGTGCCTATTCCATAGAAAATGCCGCGCTCTTGGGAAGCGCGGCAGGACTTATCGCTGTATCGCAGAAAACCTGCGGCCAGCACTTGGTGTTAGCGGCAAACCTTCGTTTCCTTGATGATCACAGCACCGTGACGCATCGTCTTGACCTTCTTCACGACACAACCGCGGCGCTGGTGATGACGGTCACGTTCGCGCATCATGCGCGGCGGCGGCGGTCCACGACGGTCGTCGGTAACGATCGTAACGCTCTGAGCCTGTGCAAAAGGTACAAATGATACAGTCGATGTAATAGCAATAGCGGCTGCGATAATAAAATTCTTCACGTTTCCTGCCCTCCTTGATGGCGGACAGTAACGCGAATGTCATCGACTGGTTCCACGCCTTTACATCTTAGCGAAGAAGGCTTTGCCCGCCGTCGACGAAGATCGGCGTTCCAGTGATGTGACGGGAGCGATTGGACGCGAGAAACAGCACGACGTCAGCAACATCCTCACTTTCGCCTGCCTTGCCTCCGGTGATCGGAATTTCCCCTGCCGGGAAAACGACAGGGACAGCCGTTTCGTCCTTGCCGCGAAGACTTGTATTGTCGTCGATGCTTGTCCCGATCGATCCCGGGCAGATCGCATTCACGCGGATCCTGTGCTTACCAAGTTCGAGTGCCAGTTGCTGCACCATCGCAACCTGGGCAGCCTTGGTGGCAGAATAGGCGGTAGCGCCCGGCGTTGTGAACGTGCGGTTGCCGTTGATCGAGGAGATTACGACGACCGACCCGCCCTGTTTCTTGAGATGCGGCACGGTGACGTGAAAGGATAGGTAGGTGCCGCGCAGGTTGACGCGGATCGTGGTGTCCCACTCGTCCGGCTTCATGTCGTCGATCGGGGCCCAGACGCCATTGATACCGGCGTTGATCACAACGATGTCCAGTTGGCCATAGGCTTCGACCAGATGATCAACCGCTGCTCTCATTGCGGCTTCGTCCGCAACGTCGGCATCCAGCACGAGGGCGTCGCCGCCTCCGGCCGTGATTTCGTCAGCCGTCTCTTCCAGTTCGCTGCGCGTATGGCCGAGAAGCCCGATTCTGGCTCCCGATTGGGCTAGCTTGAGCGCTGCCGCCTTGCCTATTCCAGATCCGGCGCCAGTGACCAGTGCGACCTGCGTTTTCAATTCCATGAGCACATTCCTTGCTGCGACGCGAAAATCAGCGAAGGGCAAACGGCAAACGTAAATCGTGGTTCCCAATCCGGACGTCAAAAGTGACCGCATGGAGAGACCCCGGTCGCCGGCGTCTCTTAATAGGGGCTCCAGGATCAAGGGCAGCGTCCCGCATTCGAGCCCGTCACAGTTCTCGTTAAGGCTCCGCCGGATCCTGCTTTGGAGGAGGGGAACTCCAAACGCGTTTGCGACGTTGGGTAGCAATCTCAGATGGAGCCAACCCATGCGCTTTCGCCGCCCGATCATCGCCTGCATCGCCAGCCTTCTCAGCTTGCCCGTATCGGCACAGGAGTCTTCCTTTCTTCCCACGCTCAAGGGCAGTTGGACCGGCGTCGGCACCGTCGTGACGCGCATCGGCGCAAAGCCGATCAACGTGACGTGCAAATTCGATATGTCGGGTGGGCGCACGGCGTTTTCGATGGACGGCACCTGCCGCGGCCTGCTGGTCGTCCAGCGCAAAATATCCGCCACACTTCAGGAAAGCGGCAATGGTTACCGCGGCACCTATACCGGCCCTTCCGGTCAGCCTTCGACCCTTTCGGGAAGACAATCCGGCAACCGGATCAATCTGTCCGTCCGTTGGGCACGTGTCATCAACGGCGATCGGACTGCCAATATGACAATCGAATCGCGCGGTGCTGGCAGCCTGCGTCTGCAGACGGTCGACAAGGATCCGAGCACGGGCAAGACCGTCGTAACCAGCAGCATCAATTTAACCCGGTAGGCGCTCGAAATCGCCTCACCACGCACCTCGACCGCAGAGCGGGGAAATGAACTTTTCGCTGCACTGCACGTTGTCTTGCGCCATTGATCATTCGGAGAGATAATTTTGGACATCATCCGCATCCTTTTTGCCTTCCTCCTGCCGCCGCTAGGCGTGTTCCTCCAGGTCGGCCTCGGCCTGCACTTCTGGCTGAACATCCTCCTCACCCTGTGCGGCTTCCTTCCGGGTATCGTGCACGCGCTGTGGGTCATCCTGAAGAAATAACAGGATCGCGGCGCTTGACGCGCCGTCGCGTCTCACTCGGACTTTCGCGATACTGCGCCCTGTAGCTGCGCGATAAGGCGGAAGCCGAGTTGAAACCGGTCTCGGCGGCTATGTCGGCGATTGTCCCTGAGGTCTCGATGACCTTTCGTCGGGCTGCGTTCAGACGCAGGGCAATATAATGAGTGTGTGGTCCTACACCCATCGTTGTCTGGAACATGTCTTGAAGATGCCGCGCGCTTACACCGACGCGCTTTGCGAGCCTGGTGAGAACCAAGGGAGCATCGACAGTCTCCTCCATCAATCGCACCGCCGCCTGAACTCTGGCGTCGCGTCCATGTCTGACGGGAGTGACGGCTGAACCATGCTCGCGGTCTAGGCGGTGACCGTATTCATAGAGAAACAGCCTGGACACTTCGAGCGCCAGCGTATGGCCATGGGCCCTGCGGATCAGTTCCAGCATCAGGTCGAGCGTCGGAACCGGTCCGCCTGTCGTAATGCGCTTGCTGTCGATCACGAAGCGGTCTCGAACAAGCTCGACCTCCGGATAAACCAGCGAAAAGGCCTCCAGATCCTCCCAGTGGATGGTTGCACGCGACCCGTTCAGCAGGCCAGCCTCGGCCAGCACGAAGGTTCCGGTCTCAATACCCGCTATCAGGCTGCGATGTCTCGCTGTGCGAGCAAGCTGCGCCTTCAGGTCGTTCGTGACGCTTTTCTTCCAGTCATAACTCGACAAGACGAACAGCGGGTCCGTTTCCCTTGCCGGTCGAAACGCGCCAGCCACCGCGATCGGTATTCCGCATGTCGTGTCGACCGGCGTTCCATCAGGAGAATGCAGTGTCCAGCGATAGAGGTCGCCCCCGGCAATGCGATTTGCAGCCCGCAACGGTTCGATCACAGACGCCAGAAGTATGAGGTTGGTCTCTGGCAGAAGAAGGATATCGAAGTGCTGACTGGGGGCCTTTTGGCTCATTCACCGTAATCCGTGCTGATTGCCGATAGTGTATGAAATGGCTCCGATAATGCAACGCATTCCATCCGCCTCTCGGTCGTAATACGCTCAATCAGAAGGAGCATATGATGCCGCTTGAGATGAACCGCGAGGTTTTCATAACATGCGCCGTGACGGGTGCCGGAGATACGACATCACGATCGCCACACGTGCCGATCACGCCGAAGCAGATCGCCGATTCTGCCATAGATGCGGCGAAGGCCGGGGCGGCCGTTGTTCACTGCCACGTGCGCAACCCGGAAACCGGCGCGGCAGCCCGCAATATCGACCTCTACAGGGAAGTGACCGACCGCATCCGCTCGGCCGATGTCGATGTGGTCCTGAACCTCACCGCCGGCATGGGCGGCGATCTCGTGTTCGGCAATGTCGAAGCGCCTTTCCCCGTCAATCCGGAAGGAACCGACATGGCCGGCGCCACGGAGCGTGTGGCGCATGTGGCGGAGTGCCTGCCGGAAATCTGCACGCTCGATTGCGGCACCATGAATTTCTCGCTCGGCGATTACGTCATGACCAACACGCCATCGATGTTGCGCGAAATGGCACGGCAGATGACGGCGCTCGGCGTGCGTCCCGAGATCGAGGCTTTCGATACGGGTCATCTGTGGTTTGCCAAGCAACTCGTCGAGGAAGGCCTGATCGAGGATCCGGTGCTGATCCAGCTCTGCATGGGAATTCCGTGGGGCGCGCCCGACGACCTGAATACGTTCATGGCCATGGTCAACAACGTCCCGAAGACGTGGACGTTCTCGGCCTTCTCGATCGGCCGCAACGCGCTTGCCTATCCGGCGGCAGCGGTGCTGGCCGGCGGCAATGTCCGGGTCGGTCTTGAAGACAATCTCTATGCCGGCAAGGGGCAGCTCGCGACCAACGCGCAGCTCGTCGAAAAGGCGGTTGGCGTGATCGAGGGCATGGGCGCAAAGATCATCGGCCCGGCCGAAGTGCGTGAAAAACTCAAGCTGCAGAAACGGCGATCGGCATGAGCAAGATCAAGAAGGCAGCCTGTATCGGTGGCGGTGTCATCGGTGGCGCCTGGGCCGCGCGTTTCCTGCTTGGCGGCATCGACGTTTCCATCTTCGATCCGCACCCCGATGCCGAGCGCATCGTCACGGAGGTGGTGGCCAATGCGGAGCGCGCCTATGGCATGCTGACCATGGCGCCGCTGCCGCCTCGGGGAAAACTCGTCTTTTGCCCCACGCTGGAGGAGGCGGTCGCAGGCGCCGACTGGATCCAGGAAAGCGTCCCGGAACGGCTGGACGTGAAGCGTGGCGTGCTGACGAAAATCGATGCGGCCGCCGATCCGAAGGCGCTGATCGGGTCGTCCACATCCGGCCTGATGCCGACGCAACTGCAGCGCGACATGCGGCATCCCGAGCGTATGTTCGTCGCGCATCCCTACAACCCTGTCTACCTCCTGCCGCTGGCCGAACTGGTCGGCGGCGAACGCACAAGCCCGGAGACGCTGCTTCTTGCCCAAGAGCGGCTGGCGCCGATTGGCATGAAGGGCGTGATCCTCAAGAAGGAGATCGAAGCCTTTGTCGGCGACCGTCTGCTGGAAGCCTTCTGGCGCGAGGCGCTGTGGCTGATCCATGACGATATCTGCGATACCGAGACACTCGACGATGTGATCCGCTATTCATTCGGCATGCGCTGGGCGCAGATGGGACTGTTCGAAACCTACCGCATTGCGGGTGGCGAAGCGGGCATGCGGCATTTTCTGGCGCAGTTTGGCCCCTGCCTCGCCTGGCCCTGGACCAAGCTGACCGACGTGGTCGATCTCGACGACGCTCTGGTCGACAAGATCGCAGCCCAATCGGATGCCCAGTCCGGCGCCTATGGCATCCGTGATTTGGAGCGGATCCGGGATGAAAACCTCGTCGGAATCATGCAGGCGCTGAAGGCCGGCGACGGCGGCAAGGGCTGGGGCGCGGGCAAAATCCTGTCCGAGTTCGAGACGCATCTCTGGTCCGAAGGTGGCGGAAACGGCAAGGGGACAAACCTGTCCGTCGACACCTCGGCCCCGCTGCGGCTGGTCGATACCAAGGTCAACGCCGCCTGGGTCGATTACAATGGCCACATGACGGAGCACCGATACCTCCAGGTGTTCGGCGACACGTCCGATGCCCTGCTGCGCCTGATCGGCGTCGACTTCGCGTATGTCGAGGCGGGCCACAGCTATTACACGGTCGAGACGCATATCCGGCATCTGGGCGAGGCCAAGCTCGGCCAGGCGATCTACGCCACACTGCAGATCCTGTCCGTCGACGAAAAGCGCGTCCGATTTTTCTCGACCATTCACGACTCGAAGACTGACGGCATCATCGCGACGGCAGAGCAACTGATGCTGCATGTGGATTCAAGCGCCGGCAAATCCGTTGTCGCTCCTCCGGAAGTGATGGCAAAGCTTGCGCCGATTGCGCAGGCGCATGCCAAGCTAACGTTCCCGGACGGGGCAGGCCGCTCAGTCGGGCAGAAAAATTAGCTCAGCGGAAGCGTTAGGCGGCCGGAACAATAACCGCATCTCCTCTGTTTCTGACAACAAGGAGAGATGCGCCATGACCTACGAGTTAAGGGCCGTCCGAGGCGATCAGATCATTCGGGAAAGTTTCGCAACGGCGCAGGATGCCGTCTCTTCGATCGATGCGTTGCGGGGACAGGGGGTGCGGGTGGAAGTAGCCATCGACAGCACCGCAGTCCAGCCTGATACACTGACGGATTCGGAACGGCTGATCATCGTGAAAGAAGGCCGGAGATCCGCGGCAAGCGGCAACACGCTGGACACCTGCCCTTACACGGATGATCTTGACCGTCGCGCGCTTTGGCTGGAAGGATATCAGGATCCGAGCTGATTGATTTTTCTGCCGGACAATCACACGTATCCTAATAGGGCAAAAATCATGCAGATTCGGGCGTTTAGCGCCGGGGACACCGATGAACTTGCGGGACTGCTCGAGGAAATGCAGGACTATTACGGCGTGTTCTGCCCTCCGCGGGACGCAATCGTCGCGGGGATTCTCAACCGGCCGCTCAATACCGAGATCATCGTCGCCGGAACCAGCCGCGTGATCGGCTTTGCCGCCTTCGCTTCGATCTTTCCCGGTCCCGGCCTGGTGCCGGGCCTGTTCCTCAAAGAGCTTTTCGTGTCAGCTTCCGAGCGGGGCCAAGAGGTTGGTATCAAACTGATGCAGCGGCTTGCAGCGATTGCCGTCGAACGGAAGTTTGGCCGCATCGATTGGACGGCGGCGCGCACGAACCAGCGGCTTTTGAAGTTCTACGACGACCTCGGCGGCGAGCGGAAGGAAACCCACATCTTCTACCGTCTCGAGGGTGCGAAATTGAACGCGCTGGCAGAGCGGAGCTAGCCTAGGCAGCGCTGCCCTATCCCGGAAGCACGGATAGCCAGCGCCCCCGCTATGACATTCCTGCCACAGTTTGACCTCGCGTTTCCGTTCCGGGCAACTCTTGCTTTGAGCAAAAGAGTTCAGCCGTTGACTTGCAAAAGCCCTCCCGATAATTCCTGATCAAAATAATCATGATTTCCTTTCCGCTTGGTCTGAAGCGGCGGGGCGTCGTGGCAGGAATTTTAGTACGAGGGGAATTTCGCGTGGCGTTTCGGTCAAGACCTTTTCAAGTCAATGGTTTTTCACGGATTTCGATGGGGCGCCGGGTAAGCGCCCAACGGATAGCGCTTCTTTCCAGTGTGGCAATCCTGCTGCCGCTGCAGGCTCTTGCACAGACAGCTGATGCCACCGGCACAACGCTCGCGCCAATTGTGCTCGAAAGCGGTGGCAGTGGAGTGGGTCCCGATGCGACGATCGTTGCCAAGGCTTCCCGTTCCAGCAGCAAGACCGATACCCCTCTGCTCGACGCGCCCGCTTCGGTTTCCGTCGTGACGGAAGAAGAACTGGAAAAGCGCGGCGTCACGACGCTCGACGAGGCTCTGGCCTACACGCCGGGTGTTTCGACCGACATCTACGGCTCCGACAATCGCTACGATCACTATCTGATCCGCGGGTTCTACTCGACCGGCAACGCCACCTATCGCGACGGTCTGCCGATGTATACGGGTGGCGATTTTACGACCAACCGTATCGAACCCTACGCGATGCAGCGCATCGAAGTGCTGAAGGGTTCCAACTCGTCTCTGTTCGGACTGTCGGGACCGGGTGGTATCGTCAATGCGGTGACCAAGCTTCCGCAGGACGAGAAATTCGGCGAAGTCTACACGACACTCGGCGACGGTCATGTCGAGACTGGAACCGATTTCGGCGGCCCGCTGGATGCAGACGGTATCTGGAGCTATCGTTTGACCGGCAAGTGGCAGAATGCCGACGCAGGGATCGACGAGACCGAGGACGATCGCATCTACGTCGCGCCGGCGCTGACCTGGTCTCCGACCGCGGATACGTCCTTCACGCTTCTGATGGACTACAACAAGCGTGACGGCAGCACGTCTC
This sequence comes from Neorhizobium sp. AL 9.2.2, assembly GCF_013317225.1. Lineage (NCBI taxonomy): Bacteria > Pseudomonadati > Pseudomonadota > Alphaproteobacteria > Hyphomicrobiales > Rhizobiaceae > Neorhizobium > Neorhizobium sp. AL 9.2.2. Next base: position 78,655 of record NZ_JAALXU010000009.1, on the reverse strand, counting down.
ACGGCATTCCGCTCGGCTCCGGCATCGATTCCGAGACCTATCTCGGCGAGCAAGATTTCGACAACATGGACGTAATCGAGAAGAATATCGGTTACCAGTTCCGCCACGATTTCGGCAATGGTCTCGAGTTCCGCCAGAACGCCAGGTACACCAAACTCGATGTCACCTACGAGAGTGTCTACAATTCGGCTGATCCAGCCACGAGCCGGAACGCTCTTGCAGTCTACGGCGAATCCACGCGTTTCCACATCGACAACCAGCTGCAATACGAGGCGAGCTTTGGTGCCTTCGACAGCCGGACGCTGTTCGGCTTCGACTACGGTCGCGACAGCAACGAGGAAATGCGGTTTGACGGTACTGCACTCGGCGTCGGCGATATCCGCAATCCGGTATACTGCGGTCGAAGCTGCGTGTCATTCGGTGCCGGCGTTGCGTCCGAGTCCGATCTCACGACCAAGGGTCTCTATATTCAGGAAGAGCTGACCTACGACGATCGTCTGATCTTTACCGTCGGCGGTAGGTATGACCATGCCGAAACTGAAAGTACCTCCTACGGCACCGACTACGACGCGGTCGACGAGAATTTCTCCAAGCGAGCCGGTGTGACCTACAAGGCCACGAGCGAAGTCTCTGTCTACGCCAACTACTCGGAATCCTTCCTTCCGGTTGCGGCCAATCGCAGCTACTTCATCGGCACCCCTAAACCGCAGGAAGGCAGGCAGTACGAAATTGGCATCAAGTATGAGCCGACCGGCATCGATGCGCTCTTCACGGCGGCACTGTTCGACCTGACGCAGACCAATGTTGCACAATGGGCACCGGACTATTCGGCACAGTACCAGGTCGGAAAGATCAACGTTCGCGGTCTCGAACTGGAAGCCAAGGTCGCGCTGTCCAATCGGATCAACTTTACCGCCGGATATTCCTACCTGGATGCAGAGATCGAGGAGGATGTCGACCCCACTCTCGTCGGCAACCGGCCGTATCTGGTTCCCAAGCACATGGCGTCGGCATGGTTCGACTACACGCTTCCCGGCAACGGCGCGCGCGGCGATCTGACGCTCGGCGTTGGCGGACGCCTGGTCGGCAGTTCCTATGCCGATAACGCCAACACGGATCCCGTTCCGTCGAGGGTCCTGTTCGACGCAGCCGTGAAATATCAGATCCGCGACAACGTCGCTCTCTCGGCGAACGTCACGAACCTGCTCGATAAGGAATATATCAGCCAGATCGACGGCTTCAGCAACACCGCCTATTACGGCGATCGCCGTACGGTTCTCGCAACGCTGAAATACACTTGGTAACCGGGCTTCGCCTCAATGGGGCACTCGAACTGTGAAACCTGATTATACCAAGACATGACTGTGGAAAGGACCGTTTACAGATGCCTATCTGCCAGACAGCGATCGGCTTCGGTATCGTTGCACCCACGAGACGACAGGTTCTGACGGCTATCGCGTCGGGGTTTGCCGCTGCGGCGACCGGAGGCCTTCCTGGTGTCGCGATGGCGCAAGACGAACTTCGCTTTGTCCATGCCTTCGGTGAAACGGTACTGCCGCAGCCGGCCAGGCGTGTGGTCTCGCTCGGGTATTCCACCCATGATCCTCTCCTGGCGCTGGGTGTCGTCCCTGTCGCCACGCGCCAGTGGTTCGGAGGCTATCCCTACAACGTCTGGCCTTGGGCCCAGGCGCTGATGGGAGATGCCCAGCCGCAGGTCATCTCGGGTGAAGTGTCAATGGAGATCGTCGCTTCGCTCCAACCGGACCTGATTATCGGCATCGGATCAGGTATCTCGCAGGCCGAATACGATATCCTATCCCAGATTGCGCCTGTCCTGATGCAGGAAAAGGGCGATCTCGCCTATGGCACCACCTGGGACGCCCAGACCCGCGTCATCGGTCGCGCGGTCGGCAACACTGGCAAGGCTGAGGAACTCATCGAAGGCGTCAAGTCGAGGTTTGCGGACATCAGGACACGGCATCCGCAATGGGCGGAACAGACCGCTGTCTGCGCCTACAATTTCGGCGGAGAAACCGGTGCCTTCATCGGCACCGATACCCGCGCGACGTTCCTGAAGGAATTGGGTTTCAGGCCGCCGCCAGCACTCGCCAACCTCGAAACAAACGAGGGTTTTTACGCCCGGCTTTCCCCGGAGGATCTTTCCAGTCTCGACGCGGACCTGCTGATCTGGGTCTCCACGTCCGATGCCGTGCCGGACATCGTCTCAATGCCGATGCGCAAGACGCTGAAGGCTCATGTCGAGGGTCGTGAGGTTCTGGCCGGAGCGCTTCTGGCCGGAGCATTGACCTTCGGCAGCGTTCTTTCCCTGCCGTTCGCGCTCGAGCGGCTCGAAGCGGAGATCGGGTTGGCTCTAGACGGGAAAGTCGAGACACAGGTTCCGTCAAGCGTTGCCGCCGGGCTTGCCCCGTGAAATCAGCCGCCGTCCTTGGCCTGATTTTCCTCTTCGCCGTGGTGCTGACACTTGGCGTCGGGGTGCGCGATGTCACGCCTATCGATGTGTTCCAGGCAATCTTTGCATATGATGAGAGCAATCCGGTCCATATCGTCATCGGTTCCGTCCGAATGCCGCGCCTTGTCGCGGCGCTGATCGCCGGTGCGGGCCTCGGTATCGCCGGCACGATCATGCAGGCGCTCACTCGTAATCCGCTGGCGGATCCCGGCATCATGGGCGTCAACTCCGGTGCCGCCTTCGCAGTGGTGATTGCGGCTTTGCTGACAGGGCGGTCCGATAGTGGCTTGATGTCTGCCATGGCCTTTCCGGGCGCAGCACTCGCCGCCGCCGCCGTGTTCATGCTGGGCGGTGGACTACGCGGCGATGCAGGCCCCGTCCGGCTGGCGCTCGCGGGCACAGCGCTCAATGCGATGCTTCTGTCTCTGGTCTCGGCCATCGTCCTTGCCCGCAACGAGACGCTCGAAATTCTCCGTTTCTGGATCACAGGATCGCTGGCACAGGCTGGCGCGCGTCCGCTCGCCGGCATGGGGATCGCCGCTGCCATCGGTATCGGGGTGGCTCTCCTGATTGCGCCGCGCATCGAGGCACTTTCACTCGGGTCTTCGCTTGCCCGCGGGCTGGGCACGAAACCGGCGCGCGTGCAGGCCGGAGCCCTCGTGGCGATCACGCTGACGACGGGTGCTGCGGTCGCGGTCGCGGGCCCCATCGCTTTCGTCGGCCTTCTGGTTCCGCCACTCGCACGGCGCGTCGCCGGACACGCCCTGCGGTTCGAGCTGATGGCCGCCGCCGTCATCGGCGCGTCGATCCTGCTCTATGCGGATACGCTCGGGCGTATCCTTCTCGCGCCATCGGAAATTCGCGTCGGCATCATGACGGCGCTGATCGGGGCTCCGGCTTTCGTCATCATCGCACGGCGGCTTCGTCCCGGAGCGACATCGTGACGGCGCGCGACAATGGTCGGGCGAGGGGTGGTGGTAGGACTGGCGTTGTCCTGCTGGTTGGCCTGCTGCTTTCCTCCATTCTCGCATCGCTGATGCTCGGCCAGATCTTTTTGACACCGCAGGATCTGTGGACCGGTCTATGGACCGGGACCGGGCCAGGAGCGCTGACGCTGCGTGTCCTGCGAGGCCCGGGAATTGCGACGGCAGTCGGTGTCGGGGCAGTTCTTGGTGCGTCCGGCACGATCTTCCAGATCCTGCTGCGCAATCCGCTGGCGGCGCCGGATGTGATGGGTTTCATGCAAGGCGCTGGCCTTGCGGTGATCTGCGGCGTCGCCTTCGGCCTTTCCCTACCGCTGCCATTTCTGGCCGCCGCCGGCGGATTGATCGCGGCTGTCATTGTTGCGGGACTTTCTTACCGGCGGCACGGTACCCAGGCGGCGCTGACGCTTATTCTCGTCGGCCTCGGGATGGGGTTTTTCTGTTCTGCTGCAAGCAGCTTCCTGATGACCCGCCTGCCGCTCCAAGAGGCTGCGGATGCGCAGCGCTGGCTTGCAGGCTCTCTGGCCGCCCGTAACTGGGGACATGCGCTTCAGGTTTCCGCCACCGGCGGCGTTCTGTTTGCTTTGCTGGCCTTTCAGGTGCGCTCGCTCGGCTTGCTCGAACTGGGCGATGAGCTTGCAACGGGTCTCGGCGCGCGTGTGCGCCGGTCGAAATATCTGCTGATCACCACGGGTGTGCTGCTGGCTGGCGCCGGTGTCGCCGTGGCGGGGCCGGTGCCGTTCGTGGCGCTGATGGCCGGGCCGCTCGGCTCGCGGATGACTAAGGCCAGCAGTCCGGGATCGCGGCTTGCAGTAGCCGCCGTCACAGGTGCCACAATTACTGTACTCGCGGATCTCGTCGCGCGCTCGCTTGTGCCGGGTCTGCAGCTACCGGTCGGCGTGATGACAGGGATCATGGGAGCGCCCTATCTACTGTGGCTGCTCTCGCGTGAAATGGAGACTGGAGACCTGTGACAGGCAAGGCGCTGAAAACCGAACTCCTGACCCTTGGCTATCGCGACCGGATCGTGATCCAGGATCTGTCGCTCACACTGCCGGACGGCAAGATCACGACCATTCTCGGGCCGAACGGATGCGGAAAATCGACGCTTCTGAAAGCGTTGGCACGGCTTATCCCGCCGCTGCACGGCACTGTGACGCTGGGCGGGGATGATATTGCGAAGATCGACACGAGAGCCCTCGCACGAAGGCTCGCCATCCTGCCGCAGGCATCCAAGGCCCCGGAAGGCATCAGTGTGTCTGATCTGGTGCGGCGAGGCCGCACACCCTGGCGCGGACTGCTCGCGCCCTGGAGCGAGACCGACGCGATCGCCTGCGAACGGGCGTTGTCACAGGTCGGCCTTGCCGATCTCGCCGACAGGCCGCTCGACGAACTGTCCGGCGGCCAGAGGCAGCGGGCCTGGATCGCGCTCGTGCTCGCACAGGATACGCCCTACCTTTTGCTCGATGAGCCGACGACATGGCTTGACCTCAGCCACCAGATGGACGTGCTTTCCGTGCTGCGCGAGCGCAATTGCAACCACGGAACGACGGTTGTGGCCGTACTGCACGATCTCAATCTAGCCGTCCGGTTTTCCGATCATCTCGTGTTGCTCGGCAGTAACGGACTGGTGGACGTGGGAAACCCCGAGCAGGTCATGACGGAAGCCAATCTCGACGAGGCTTTCGGTTTGAAATCAATGATCATTGCCGATCCGGTGACGGGAAAACCGATGGTCGTCCCGCGGTAAACTGGCCAATGCCGGCGGCATGCCGACAAGCCTCGCGCCAGAAACGTGATATATATTCATATCATGGGGAAGATCTCATTCATAAGAACTAACAGTGCTTGTTTTTGCTTGCAAATTTGGACTGTTTATTGCCGCGAAGCAAATCCGTGCAGGATTCACGAATCTATACTGTTGCGCTAGATTCTGCTCAGCAAATGATTCGCCGTCACGATGCATTTATCTAGTGAGGCCACATTGGACGCAGTAAGCCACAGGTTTGAAGAACAGAGTTCTTCAGTCGAATACTGGGCCATGAACAGGGCCCATCAGATTGTCGTCCACCACGGTATGAGCCTGATCGAAGCCGCGCAGTGCCTTGACCGCAAGCGAACCAGCGCAAACACCTACGCGCTCAGAAAAGCGATCATGGATTGCCTGGTCGAAGCGCTCACACAAGGCGCCCAGCAGGAGGTGACGCCTGCAGAATGAGTCTCATCACTGAGAGTTGAAGTCGAGTTCGCGCAACTGCATCGAAGCTTTCCAATCCTGTGTTACTGTTTTCACCAGTACAAACGCAGTGATTGGAGTCCAGATGCTTGCAACACTCGCGATGCTGATCAGCCTGTCTTCGGCTGCAACGCTCGTCGTACAATCGCCTGCCACTGCGGGCGGTCCGTCCGGCGAGGTCGATGTCGAACTCGTCCTCGCCGTCGATACCTCCCGTTCCATGGATTTCGAAGAGGTCGCCATCCAGCGCGAAGGCTATATCGAAGCTCTCCAGCACAGGGAATTTCTCGATGCGGTCAGGTCCGGCATGACCGGCCGCATTGCGATCAGCTATTTCGAATGGGCTGGCGGGGTCGTGCCGGGGTCGGTCATCGACTGGCACGTGATCGAAAATGCGCAGGATGCGCTCGTCTTTACGCAAAAACTGGCAGCGCGTCCGATCGAGACACAAAGGCGGACGTCGATTTCCGCGGCGATCACGCAAGGGGCGACGATGATCGTCTCCAACCCGCTGAGGGGCATGCGCCAGGTCATCGATATCTCGGGCGATGGGCCCAACAATTCCGGCAACCCGGTTGAGCCTGCAAGGAACAAGGCGGTCGAGGCCGGAATCGTCATCAACGGTCTGGCTCTGATGCTGCGACCGTCTGGTGCACCGGGCGGCTTGGATAAGTATTACGCGGATTGCGTGACGGGTGGTCCAGGCTCCTTCGTTCTCCCGGTTCACCGCATCGAGGATTTCGCAGTTGCTGTGCGCCGCAAGCTGGTGATGGAGGTGAGCGGCATCACGCCACCGGAGAAAGTCATGAAGATTGCTTCGGCGCCCAAGAGCGATTGCATGATGGGCGAGAAACAGTGGCAGGACATTTTCGACCGTTAGACTAAGACTCAGGACGGGGCAGTGAGCATCAAAGCCGCGCGGACCAGCTTTTGACGTGGGTCGCAACCGTCTTCAGGTGATCGTCGGCGGAATAGCCTGAAACGGTTTTTCGCGGCTTCAGATCGTGATCGCCATCAGGAAGCCACAGGAGTTCGATCGCGTCCGAAAGATCGTAGCCTTTGACCTCCTCTTCGTTGCCGAGCGGATCGCGGGCTCCCTGGCAGATCAGGGTTGGCGTCTTAAGGTCGCTGAGATGGGCGGTGCGCAGCTTGTCCGGTTTGGCCGGCGGGTGGAACGGATAACCCAGGCAGAGGAGACCGCCGATCCTGCCATCGGCAAACGCCTGGTCGGCAATCATGCTGGCGACGCGTCCGCCCATGGATTTTCCGCCGATCACCAACAGGGATTTCACATCAAGGTCGGTGATTGCCTTTAGGTATTCCTCCTGCAGTCGTTCGGCTTTCGGTGGCGGCCTTTTGCTGCCGCCCTCCCGCCGCGCCGCCATGTATGCGAACTCGAACCGCGCCACGCGAAACCCTTCGGCAGCGAGAGCCTCAGTGACGGCTGTCATCGCGCCTGAATCCATCGGGGCGCCTGCGCCATGCGCAAGAAGGATGGTCACCGGCGCGTCTTGTCGTCCATCGATCAGAAATTGTGTCGCCATCGTCAAGAAGCCCTTCCGCAAACTGAGGATAAGTCCTTTTATCGGCAGACGGATAGCTAGCCAATCGGGGCCATGTTCCTATCTATGCCATTCAGGCGTGTAAGCGAAAGCGACCGGTTTGGGCGGAACTGCCAGTATCGAAAACAGCAAGACGCAAGCCGATGGCGAATTGCGGCGCTTTCTCGTGGGCCTCGGCCGGGGTGCCGCGGGCGCGATGCTGTTCGGCATTCCCATGCTGATGACGATGGAGCTGTGGGAACTGGGTTTCTATATCGAGCAATCCCGGCTCCTGATCCTGCTCCTCTTCAACATCCCGCTCCTGATCGTGCTTGCGCATCTCATCGGGTTTGAGCGGACCTCTACCTTCTGGCAGGCCGTGCGCGACGCGTTGACGGCCTTCGCGCTCGGGATCGTCATAAGTGGTGCGGCACTTGTGATGCTCGGCGTGCTGAAGGCCGATATGCCCATGGCAACCATCATCGGCAAGATCGCCATCCAGGCGGTGCCGGCAAGCATCGGCGCCATGCTCGGGCGCTCCCAGCTGGGTGGAGAGGATAACGCTGACGACGAGGACGACGAGACGTCCCAGTCATCAGATGCCGTTCCCGACAGTCTTTCGACGAACTACGTGCGCGAGCTGTTTCTGATGGCGATCGGTGCACTGTTTCTCAACCTCAATGTCGCGCCGACGGGAGAAGTCGTCCTGATTTCCTACAAGATGATGAACTGGCACGGGGTGCTGACGATCATGGTGTCGATCGCCATCATGCACTGTTTCGTCTATGCGGTGTCTTTTCGCGGCGGGCACAGAATGCCGGAAGACAGCTCACGCTGGCCTATCTTCTTCCGCTACACGCTTCCCGGTTATATGGTCGCGATGCTGGTCAGTCTCTATGTGTTGTGGATCTTCGGCCGGCTGGACGGCATGGCGGCAACGCCGGTGCTGATCTCGGTCATCGTCCTCTCATTCCCGGGGGCGATCGGCGCTGCCGCGGCCCGACTGATCCTTTAGCGAGGCCCTGATGAAAGACACGAGCGATATCGGCAAGGTCACCGAAAAGGGTGAGGCACACTGGATCGAATGGGTCACTGCGATCGTTTCGACGCTGATTGTCGCGGGCGTCCTAGGCTGGGTTGGCTGGCGCGCCGTAAGCGAAGAGAAAGTCTCACCCGCGTTCCGTATCGAGATCACCGAACGCATGCCCGTCGAGGGCGGCTACCGCATCCGGTTCGATGTTTCCAACAGCGCAAACCGAACGGCGGCAGTGGTCGTCGTGCGCGGCGAGGTCATGGATGGTGATGCGGCCATCGAACAGGCAGATGTCACCTTCGATTACGTTCCCGCGCAATCGAAGGCCTCGGGAGCCATCCTTTTCGCCCGTGAGCCGCGTCAGGATCAGATCCGGTTGCGGACGATCAGCTTCACCGATCCCTAAACGGACGCCGCCAGCCGATCATGGCTTTTCGACGGGCGCCGCCAATGCAATCCGCTCACGTTCTGGAATCCGGCGTGACATTTCGTGTAGCGATGACGGGATCGATTCGGAGTCATGTGCGTTTATGTTCGCTGCCTGCGACCGACCAAGAGGTGAGGTCGCGGTAAAAGAAGAATTAAATGGAGTACAGGGATGAATAAGACTTTCGCCGCGGCTGTTGCCGCCCTGCCGATCGTTCTCACCGCAACGACCGCCTTTTCTGCAGACGTGATTTCGCGCAGGGATGCACCATACCAGGAAGCTGACCAGCGCGGCGGCGTCCGTATCGGCTATCTCGATTGCCAGGTCGGCGGTGGCGTCGGTTACGTCATCGGTTCCGCCAAGGAAGCCGAATGCACCTTCTCGTCCACGATGGGCAGTGAGCCGATCGATCAGTACACCGGCGTCATTCGCAAGATGGGTGTCGATCTCGGCTTTACCACGCGCAGCCGCCTGATCTGGGCAGTCTTCGCACCGACCGCTGGCTATCACCACGGTTCGCTCGGCGGCCTCTACCAGGGCGCAACGGCTGAAGCGACTGTCGGTGCAGGCATCGGCGCCAACATTCTCGTCGGCGGCACATCCGGTTCGATCCATCTCCAGACCGTCAGCATCACCGGTCAGCTCGGCCTGAACGTTGCTGCGACAGGTACTTCGGTTACGCTGACCCCAGCCAACTGATCTATCGGCCAGACGTCAAGTCATTTGGAAGGCCGCCGGGTAACTCCGGCGGCCTTTCCATGTCTGGTAGCAACCTCTTGAACCGGTCCGCGCAAAACCATATTTTGACCCTGTCGCTTGGAAACAGCGTGCAGTTTGCGATCAATCAATTCGGCTAGGCGGCCGCGCCCCTACCGCGACAAGATAAGGATCGGCATCATGGATATAGAAAAAATCTTGGCGTCCGTCGTCGCGGTACGCGCCTCCATTCCCGATAACGCGTTCACGGCAGATGCTCTCGGCGTCCGGCGAGAAGGCAGCGGTGTGGTCATCCGGGAAAACGGTCTTATCCTGACGATCGGCTATCTGATTACCGAGGCCGATGACGTGTGGATCACGAGCCGTGATGGCCGCAAGGTCCCGGGCCATGCACTCGCCTACGATCAGGAAAGCGGCTTCGGTCTCGTCCAGGCCTTGGCGCCCTTGGAACTGCCGGCGCTCGAGATCGGCGATTCCGACAATGCTGCTGTCGGAGATCCGATCGTTTTTGCGGACGGGGAGGGCCAGTATGTGCGCGGCAATATCGTCGCCAAGCAGGAGTTCGCCGGATACTGGGAGTACCTGCTCGACGAGGCGATATTCATCACGCCAGCGCATCCCTCCTGGGGAGGCGCCGCGATGGTCGATGCCGAAGGCCGGTTGATCGGTGTCGGCTCCCTACGACTGCAGATGAGCAAGGGCGGAGAGATCGCCGATATCAATATGGTGGTCCCGATCAACCTACTGGCTCCAATCTTGGATGACCTGCTCAACAGCGGCGAATTCAAGCGCCAGCCGCGCCCTTGGCTCGGCGCGTTCTCGGCAGAAACGAATGGCGACGTCGTTGTCATGAGCGTCACCGAAAATGGCCCGGCCGCAAAGGCAGGGCTCAAGCGTGGCGACGTCATCTCGGAAATCCGCGACGGCGAGGTCGACGGGTTGGCTGACTTCTACCGCAAGGTTTGGGAAAGCGGACCGCCCGGTGCCGAAATTCCCATGCGTGTTCTCCGTGACGGCCGTGAAGCCTGGCTTCGCGTGAAATCGGCGGACCGCAACGACTTCCTTCTGAAACCGCAACTGCAGTGAACGACAGCCGGATTACCGGATCAGGATCGCCCTGAAATCGTTGACATTCGTGCCCGTCGGGCCGGTGACGAACAGGTCACCGGTCGCTTCGAAGCCGGTATAGCTGTCGTTGCGTGACAGAAGCGCGCGTCCATCCTGTCCGGCCGCGATCAGTCGCCTTGTCGTGCAGCCGTCACAAAAGGCGCCGGCGTTGTTTTCGGAGCCGTCGATCCCATCCGTATCGGCTGCGAGCGCAGTGATCTCAAGGCCGTCGATCGCGAGCGCAAGGGCCAGTGCGAATTCGCCGTTGCGTCCGCCACGTCCGCCGTCGGAGCGCAGCGTCACAGTCGTTTCGCCACCTGAGAGAAGCACGGCAGGCTTGGCGAACGGCCGGTCGTGCTTTGCAATTTCCCGCGCAATCGCTGCATGAACGAGCGCCACATCGCGCGCTTCACCTTCGATGGAATCCGACAGGATATGCGGCGTCAGGCCATGTGCCAGCGCTATCTCGGCGGCGGCCTGCAGCGAAACGCCGGCCGAGGCGATGACGTGGTGCTCGTTCCGGGCGAAAACCGGGTCTGAAGGATCGGGAGCATCGGCTGCGGGTGACGTCAGATGCGCCATCATGGCCCGCGTGAGATTGAGTCCGTAGTTTTCGACGATGGCCAGCGCATCGTGCCGCGTGCTTTCGTCGGGGATTGTCGGGCCGGACGCGACAAAGGCCGGATTGTCGCCGGGGATGTCGGAGACGATCAGGCTGACGACCCTGGCCTGGGTTGCTGCCGCAAGACGGCCACCCTTGATCGTCGACAGATGCTTGCGGACAACGTTCATCGCAGAAATCGGCGCGCCCGATGCCAGCAGGATCTCGTTGAGGGCGATCTCGTCATCGAGCGTCAGTCCCTCCGGTGGCGCCGGCAGAAGGGCAGAGCCGCCGCCGCAGACCAGTGCAATCACCAGATCCCGTTCCGTCAGATCAGAGACCGTTTCCATGATCTTCACCGCAGCGGCGAGACCGGCCGCATCAGGCACAGGGTGAGACGCTTCCAGAACCTCGATAAACCGTGTTTCGCAACCGTAGCCGTAACGGGTGACGACGACGCCTGAGAGCTCGCCGGGCCATATCGTTTCCAGCGCAGCTGCCATCTGGGCTGCGCCCTTGCCGGCGCCGACGACTACGGTACGGCCGTTCTGTGGCGGCTCAGGCAGGTGCCGGCTGATGCCGGTTAGAGGATCGGCTGCCTTTACCGCTGCGCGGAACATCGCCTCCAACAATTCCCGATCCTGCATTCTCCGCTCCCTATGCCTTCATTCGTCCGTTCGATCACGGTGACTTGCGGTCGTCAATCGCGTTTGCCCGCCGCCCCTGCAATGCCGCGTGCAGCCTGGCGGATCGTCTGCATCAGAATGTCGAGTGGCGCGGGGACACCGGCCTCGGCCTTGAGGGTCAGCCCCACCGGACCCTTCGTCTCCGCCGTGTCGATGGGCAGCGTTGCCAGCAGGCCGTGGGCGATATCGGCAGCCACAACGCCGTGGGAGATGATCCAGATAGCGTCGCTGGTCTGGACGAAGGCGCGACCGAACGTATCGGAAACCGTCTCGATCTGGACCGGGAGATCGGTAATGCCGTGGGTGATCAGAAACTGCTCGACGACGGGCCGAATGATCGATCCGCGCGTCGGCATCAGGATCGGGAAATGACCCAGCGTCTCAAAGAGCGACTGTTTCGCCTCGAGCAGAGGATGCCCGGTGCGGACCGCAAACACGACCTGTTCCGAATAGAGATGCTCGAAGCTCAACCCCGCCATTTTCTCGGGCGCCGCAAGCCGTCCCACCACCAGATCGAGATCGCCGAGGCGTAGCTGTTCCATCAGGACGGCATTCTCGCCCGTCACGATCTTGACCTGGCCGCCTGCATTCTCGGCAAGAAAAAGCGTCATTGCCCGCGGCATGATGTTGCTGGCGACCGTCGGAAGTGCGCCGATCCGCAGCGGCATCGAGTCACCAAAGCGTGTGGTGGAAACGGCATCCATGCCCCTCTTCAAAGAGGCGAGCGTGGTCCCGGCGTGGCGCAGAAACACTTCCCCTGATCGCGTCAAGCGCAGACCGCGGCCTTCGCGCTCGAACACCGTCACACCAAGCGCCTCCTCCATTTCGCGAATGGTCTTCGTCACCGCCGGCTGGCTGACATTCAGCACCTTGGAGGCCTGCACTACACTCTTCTGCCGGGCGACCTCGACAAAGGTCTGCAGGTGGCGGAACTTGATCTTCAGATTGTCCAAATTCATAACCCATGGGTTAAGCAATGGCCAAAAATTATCATTTTACTTAACCGCATGCCAGTGCGAACACTGTGCCCAGGAGGATTTGGTTCATGCAGTTTGTCGATCTCGACGGCGTCGCGGTTCACTACGATATCGACTGGGCGGGAGATAACCGGCCGGTCGTGGTGCTCGTGAATTCGCTCGGTACGGATAGCCGTATCTGGCATCACGTTGTCCCCAAGCTGGCAGGCGACTACACCGTGTTGACCTACGACAAGCGTGGTCACGGGTTGTCGGATCTTGGAAACCCTCCCTATTCCATCGAGGACCTCTCCGGAGAGCTTGCAGCGCTGCTCGATCATCTCGGCCTGTCCGATGTCATCGTCTGCGGCCTTTCCGTGGGTGGATTGATTGCCCAGGGTCTCTACGCGTCGAGGCCGGATCTCGTTCGCGCGCTGATCCTTTCCAACACGGCGCACAAGATCGGGACGCCGCAGATGTGGGCTGACCGTATCGGCGCCGTCGAGCAAAACGGGATCGGCAGCATTCTCGAACCTGTCATGCAGCGATGGTTCACCGCAGCATTCCGCGAGCCCGGAAATGCCGCCTACAAGGCCTATTGCAACATGCTGGTGCGCCAACCCGCCCTCGGCTACAGCGGCACATGTGCTGCGATCAGCAAGGCGGATTACACGGAGCAGGCAGCCCGGATCGCGGTGCCGACGCTCTGCATCGCAGGCGATCAAGATGGATCGACCCCGCCCGAACTGGTGCAGTCGCTTGCGGATCTCATTCCCGGTGCACGCTATGAAGTCATCGAAGGCACGGCGCATATACCCTGTATCGAAGCGCCTGGCGCCTACGCGGCCCTGATCCGCGGCTTTCTCGAAGAACTGGAGTCCTGAACGATATGGCAGAAGCTTCAATCCCGTCGGAACGCTACAAGCAGGGACTGGCGACGCGCCGCTCGGTTCTCGGCGACGCGCATGTGGACCGCGCCCTTGCCAACGGGACGCCGTTTGACCAGCCGTTCCAGCAGTTGATCACCGAAGGCGCCTGGGGCTCGGTCTGGTCGCGGGAGCAATGGTCGAAGCGGGAACGGTCGATGGTGACGATCGCGCTTCTGGCCGCACTCGGCCATGATGAAGAGGTGGCGATGCATATCCGCGCCACGGCCAATACGGGAGCGACGCGCGAGGATATCTGCGAGGCGCTGATGCATGTGGCGATCTACGCCGGCGTGCCCGCCGCCAACCACGCTTTCAAGATCGCCAAGGCCACCTATGCCGAAATCGATGCGGCAAAGCCTGCTGCGGAGGAGCAGAAATGAGCAACGCACCACCAGAAACGACACCCTTCTTTGCCCGAGACCGGGAGAGGCACCCTCCGGCATACACGCCCGGCTACAAGACCTCGGTCTTGCGCTCGCCGCAGCGGGCGCTGATCTCGCTCGAAGGCACGCGCAGCGAAATCACCGGGCCGGTGTTCGGTCACAACATTCTCGGCGAATTCGACAACGACCTGATCGTCAACTACGCCAAGCCCGGTGAATCCGCGATCGGCGAGCGCATCATGGTCTATGGCCGTGTGCTCGATGAACGGGGCAGGGGCGTTGCGGGGGCTCTCGTCGAATTCTGGCAGGCCAATGCCGGCGGACGCTATCGCCACAAGAAGGAAAGCTATCTTGCACCGCTCGATCCCAATTTCGGCGGTTTCGGCCGGGCGATCGCGGATGCAGAGGGCTATTACTGTTTCCGGACGATAAAGCCCGGTCCTTACCCCTGGCCGAACGGCGTCAACGACTGGCGTCCGGCGCATATCCATTTCTCGGTATTCGGGCACGGTTTTGCCCAGCGCCTGATCACCCAGATGTATTTCGAGGGTGATCCGATGATCTGGCTCTGCCCGATCGTCAAGACGATCCCGGACCGGCACGCGATCGAAAGCCTGATCGCACCGCTCGACATGAATGCCTCGATCCCGCACGATCTGCGGGCCTACAAGTTTGATATCATCCTGCGCGGGCGCCGCTCGACCCTTTTTGAAAATCGTCTGGAAGGCAATTGATCATGGCGCAACCGCTGAACTACCTCAAGGAAACGCCATCCCAGACGGCCGGACCCTACGTGCATATCGGTTGCACGCCGAATTTCGCAGGCCTTGAAGGCATCTACGACCAGGATCTTGGGTCCGGGCCGATGGCCAGCGACAAGACCAAGGGCGAACGGATCACCATCAGGGGTTTTGTCTATGACGGTGCCGGCGCACCGCTGAAGGATGCGCTGATCGAGATCTGGCAGGCCGACGCGGACGGGATCTACAACAGCCCGTCGGAAACGCGCGGTGCGGCCGATCCCAGTTTCCTGGGGTGGGGCCGTTGTCCCGGCGATATGGCAACCGGCGAGTTCGCGTTCGAAACGATCAAGCCCGGGCGCGTGCCGTTCCGGGACGGGCGGCTGATGGCGCCGCATGTCACGTTCTGGATCGTGGCGCGCGGCATCAATCTCGGTCTGCAGACGCGAATGTATTTCTCCGACGAGGAAACCGCCAATGCGGAGGATCCGGTCCTTGCCCGCATCGAGCATCGCGTGCGGGTGCCGACCCTGATCGGGCAGCGGGACGGTGATACGGTTCGCTTCGACATCCATCTCCAGGGTGACAAGGAAACGATATTCTTCGATATCTGACGGCTACTTTCGAGAAAGACCAGCAAGGTGACAATTCTGGCATGACCGTTTCCGCATTCGAACATCCCTTCCTGTCTGGTCTGCTCGGCGATGAAGAAGTGTCTCGGCATCTGTCTCCGGAGGCCGAGATCACGGCGATGCTGGCGTTCGAAGCATCTCTCGCCACCGCGCAGGCAAAAAGCGGTCTGATACCGCATGCGTCCGCGCAGGCGATCGCTGCGGCATGCGCGTCGTTTTCGCCTGATATGTCCAAGTTGAAGCAGGCGACCGGCCGCGACGGTGTCGTCGTGCCGGAGTTGGTCCGACAGCTGCGCAGTGTGATCGGGGATGAGGCGGCCCCGCATGTCCATTTCGGCGCGACGAGCCAGGATGTGATCGACACCGCACTGATGCTGCGCCTGAAATCGGTCGCCACACTTCTGTTAGGGCGACTGCAGGATCTGGCCGAGCGGTTCAGTGAACTGGACCGGGCGAACGGTTCCCGCGCGATGATGGGGCATACGCGCATGCAGGCGGCTTTGCCGATCAAGGTATCGGACCGCGTGGATGCCTGGCGCCATCCGCTTATCCGGCAGAAACATCTGCTTGCCGCCTTTGCCGAAGATGGCTTTGCGCTGCAGTTTGGCGGTGCCGTCGGCACGCTGGAAAAACTGGGTGATCACGCGGCTCAAGTGCGCGCCATGATGGCCGCCGAGCTTGGTCTTGCCGATGCTCCGCAATGGCAGAGCCAGCGGAGCAGGCTTGCCGAGTTCGCCGGCATCCTTGCCACGATCTCCGGAAGCCTCGGCAAATTTGGACAGGATATCGCTCTTCTCGCGCAAATGGGTGGCGAGATAACCTTGTCGGGCGGTGGTGCCTCATCGGCCATGGCGCACAAGCAGAACCCGGTGGCGGCCGAAGCGCTTGTCGCTCTTTCGCGTTACACCGCGGTCCAGCTTTCCGGCATGCAACTGGCCATGGTCCACGAGCAGGAGCGCTCGGGCGCTGCCTGGACGCTGGAATGGCTGGTCCTGCCGCATATCGTGATGGCGGCGGGTGCGGGCCTGCGGCTGGCCGGCGAGCTCGCTTTCAACATCACCGCGCTCGGCCGCGATGCCCCGCGCGATATTTGACGGATAGCAATCGGCTGACACGCCGATTTCGGTTTTACATTGCAGCACCGCATGCAATCTTCTCGCAACGTTACATCGGGAGGCGATGCGACACATGGCACGGGAGAGCCTAATGAAGACGCTGATTTCAACTGTTTTCGCACTGACCTTGATGTCGGGAGCCAGCTATGCCGAGACCATCAAGGTCGGCGTCGTCGGTCCCTTCTCGGGCCCATTCGCGCTGCAGGGAAAAAACTTCAAAGCCGGTATCGATGCCTTCTTTGCCCTGAACGGCAAGAAGGTTGGCGATAACGAGATCGAGGTGGTCTATCGCGACGTGCCGACCGCCGATCCCGCCAAGTCCAAAGCGATGTCGCAGGAGCTGATCGTTCGCGAGAAGGTCCAGTATCTCGCCGGATATTATTTCACGCCAGACGCGATGGCGGCGGCCCCCATGCTGCAGCAAGGGAATGTGCCGATGGTTGTCATGAACGCCGCCACGTCCGCAATCGTGAACGCGAGCCCTTATGTGGTCCGCACCTCGTTTACCACCTGGCAGACGGCCACGCCGCTCGCCAAGGTCGCCAAGGATGGCGGCGTCACCAAGACGATCACGCTGGTCAGCGATTACGGCCCAGGCGCCGATGCCGAGACGGCTTTCAAAACAGCGTTCGAGAAAGAGGGCGGGCAGGTTGTCGAATCCATCCGGATGCCGCTTTCGACAACGGATTTCGCACCCCTGATGCAGCGGATCAAGGATTCCGGCGCGCAGGCGCTGTTCACCTTCCTGCCATCCGGCCCGCCGACGCTTGCCTTCGTGAAGGCCTATAACGACACCGGCCTCAAGGCAGCAGGCATCAAGTTCTTCGCAACGGGCGATCTGACGCAGGAATCCGATCTGCCGGCTCTGGGCGAAGCCGGCCTTGGCCTCACCACCAGTTTCCACTACGCGGTCTCGCATGACTCGGCCGAAAACAAGGCTTTCGTCGAAGCAGCGCAAAAGGCGATCGGCAACCCTGCCGAACTTTCCTTCCCGGCCGTCGGCGCATTCGATGGCATGCATGTCATCGCAAAAATGATCGAGGCGACCGGCGGCAAGCAGGATGCGGCCAAGGCCGTCGAGGCCGTCAAAGGCCTGTCATGGACCAGTCCGCGTGGACCCGTGACGATCGATCCTACCAGCCGGCACATCACCCAGAACATCTATCTGCGCAGCGTCGAGAAAGGCGCAGACGGCAAATACTTCAACAAGGAAATCCAGACCTTCGAGAAACAGGGCGATCCGGGTCTGGCCTTCGCCAAGAAGTAGGCGTTCCGGCTGAGTGCTGCTCCGGCCTGTCAATGGGTTTGTAGGACCAACCCAATTGTCAAAACGGCCCTGCTGAGCCCGTGTTCAGCAGGGTTGGAAAGCCTTCGAGTCATGATCCCCGGCTCGCCGACAGGTTCGCAGCATCCGTTAGTTTGCAAAGCGCCATTACCCTTCTTACCCATGTCGAGCGCATCGTACGCGTCCTCAGTCGGGCTACGCGTCGGAGAACCCAAACGGAGCCTCCGTCCTTCGATAGTTGTCTGGAAGTACCTGCCGTCCAATCGGCGGTTCGGCACGAGAAGTGCATTCTGTGCGCTGACAGAGCTGGCACGCAATGCCGATAGGCGTCGGCTTATGTGTCTGAGGGTGCTCTGAGGCGTAGACAAGCCGGTCTGCATATCGAGCCTCACAGACGATCGCGATCGCGCGGTCGACGCTCGGAAGGCCGTGGCTGCCACCGCCCGAGTGCACGGTTCGAGCTATCGAGAAGAACCTTTGGCCATCAGGCAGCTCCATCCATTGTGTCACGACCCGCCTTGGAGAGGTAAACACCTGATGGACCGTCCACAACGGACAGCCGCCGCCGTGTCGTGCAAAGGGAAAGGCGCCGCTGTTCAGTCTCTTGGAGACGTTTCCGGCAACGTCGACCTTTATGAAGAAGAAGGGAACTCTCTCGTGTCCGGGCTTCTGGAGCGTCGTGAGCCGGTGCGCAGTCTGCTCGAAGCTCGTCCCGAAGAAACGAGCTAATGAGTCTAGATCGTATCGGCGAGCCTCCACAGCTTTGGCAAAGGCAGCATACGGCATCAGGATTGCCCCCGCGCAATAGGCAGCGATAGCTCGATGAGCAAGCCGCTCCGAATTCTGCGATTCGAAATTCCCTTCGGCAACGGTGCTTGCAATCTCGTTCTCAAACTCGAGGTAGGCGAGCTGCTGCGCCATCTGGAAATTCTGGCTTGAATGATCCAGAGCTTCGTTGAGCAGCAGTTCCTTGCGATGCCAGTCAAGTCGCCGGAGGGATCCTGACATCACCTCTGCGGGAAGCCTTCGGACTTTAAACCCGTGCTCGTTCTGGAGGAAGGCTGGCAAACCGCCGCCCTGGCTTACCCGGCCCGCCAGCTTTTCCGACAGCGTGTCCAAAACCGGGAAGTAGTTCTTTCGGGCGGCTAGAAAGCTTCTGACGGCGGCGATGGAATCCCCTTCAAACGGGCGTCCATCGTTTGTCGTGTGTTGGCGCCGGTCGGCTAAAGCGAACTGCTCCTCTTTGTATGCCGTGTAAAGTCGCAGCAGCGCTTCAGCAAACCCGGGAAAGCTGTGTGCGATATCCGCGATATCGACCGCATTCAAATCGATGTCAGTGAAGATCGCGTCTCGTGCTGCAAGCCGTAACTGCGCGACAAGATCCTGGCCTGAGTCAGCGGTAAATTCGCTAAAATCGATCTTATACGCCTTGGCGAGGCGCAGCAGTATTTCAGCTGTCACCGGGCGCTGATTGCGTTCCATCAGCGCGACATAGGATGGCGAGATGTCGAGGTCGCTCGCCATCTCTACCTGCTTCAGGCCCAAGTCCCGGCGAAGTCTTCGCAGGCGCGGCCCAAGGTAAACACGATTATCCATACAAGCATTACAGCATTACAAAGAACTTCTGTAAAGTTTGACAGCTTGACTTCAGTGTGGCTCGCCATGTCCTTACCGGCTGTTATCCTCCCATGGACAGAAACATTGGAGGGTCTCATGTCGTATCAAAAGCTACTCGAAGAAGCCGAGCACCTGATTGGTGGGAATGAACGCTGGACTGGAATGACACCCGAGGCCGTTGCGAGGATGAGGCTTCAGAACCGGTTCAAGACCGGCCTCGACATCGCCAAATACACCGCCAAGGTCATGCGGCGAGACATGGACGCGTATGATAACGACCCGTCCAAGTACACGCAGTCGCTCGGGTGCTGGCATGGGTTCATCGGTCAGCAGAAGATCATATCGATCAAAAAGCATTTTAAAAGCACGGAGCGGCGATACCTTTACCTCTCCGGCTGGATGGTCGCCGCGTTACGCTCGGAGTTCGGGCCGCTGCCAGACCAGTCGATGCACGAGAAGACGACCGTACCGGCATTGATCAACGAGCTTTACACGTTCCTGCGGCAAGCTGATGCTCGTGAACTGGGTGACCTATTCCGGCAAATCGACAAAGCAAGGGAGGGAGGCGATGCTGTCAAGGAACGGCAGCTCACCTCCGCGATCGATGATTTCCAAACGCACGTCGTCCCGGTCATAGCCGATATTGATGCCGGGTTCGGCAATGCCGAAGCGACCTACCTGCTCGCCAAGAAAATGATCGAGGCCGGGGCCTGCGCTATTCAGATCGAAAACCAGGTCTCCGACGAGAAGCAGTGTGGTCATCAGGATGGTAAAGTTACCGTCCCTCATGAAGATTTTGTCGCGAAGATCCGTGCGTTGCGCTACGCCTTTCTCGAGATGGGAGTGGACGACGGCGTCATTGTGGCTCGCACGGATTCTTTGGGCGCCGGGCTGACCAAACAGATCGCCTTTTCGGTCTCCGAAGGCGATATCGGCGACCAGTACAATTCGTTTCTGGATTGCGAGGAGGTCGGCGCGGGCCAGCGATCGAACGGTGACGTCCTGCTGACCCGTGGCGACAAGGTTCTTCGTCCCAAGCGCCTCCGCTCGAACCTCTACCAGTTCCGACCCGGCACGGGTGCCGATCGTTGCGTGCTCGATTGCATCAACGCGCTTCAGAACGGCGCGGACCTTCTCTGGATCGAGACCGAGAAACCGCACATCGAGCAGATCGCCGGGATGGTCGACCGCATCCGCGATGTCGTTCCGAACGCGAAGCTCGTCTATAACAACTCGCCTTCCTTCAACTGGACGCTGAACTTCCGGCAACAGGTCTTTGACGCGTGGGTCGAGCAGGGCAGGGACGTTTCGGCGTATGACCGTGCGAAGCTCATGAGCGTCGACTACGACGGTACGGAACTCGGCAAAGAAGCTGATGAGCGCATCCGGACATTTCAGCGTGACGCAGCAAAGCGAGCAGGCATCTTCCATCATCTGATCACCCTGCCGACCTACCACACGGCCGCTCTTTCGACCGACAATCTTGCGAAGGAGTACTTCGGCGATCAGGGAATGCTTGGCTACGTCGCCGGCGTTCAGCGGCAGGAAATTCGCCAGGGGATCGCAGCGGTGAAGCACCAGAATATGGCCGGTTCGGATCTGGGCGACGATCACAAGGAATATTTTGGTGGCGATGCGGCGCTGAAGGCGGCTGGAGAGCACAATACGATGAACCAGTTTGCAGCTTGAGCTGCAGGATCATACGCCTCGAAGGAGCGATGCTCCTTCGAGGTACACTTTCAACGGAGGAGCTGAAATGTCGACAAATACTGAGACCAAGACGTCACAACCCGAACGATCGAGAGCCGTCTTCTCAAACCAGGACTTCGAACTCATCCGGGTCGCGATCAGTCACTATTTGCAGGAAATCAAGGAGCAGCCGGAGGCGGTAAAATACTCGAACCTGTACCACCGGCTCGGTCGCGTTGTTTGAACCCGCAAAGCAGCACCGGTGATTAAGACCATCGGTGCGGCACTCGATGCTGGTGCTTGGGGCCGATTGCTGTGGAGCGTTCTGGATTGGCTTACCCAGCGAGATATTTCGCGGAATATATCCCTTGGCAAAAATTCCGCGTGCGATATATCGAGATGGATATCTTGCTTATGCCTGGGAGCGCGATTGGATGAATGGTAAGACTCGACGTTCCTATGTTTTTCAAGGGTTGATGACCGTCCTCGCAGCCTCCTTGTCTCTCGCCTTGCTGGCTGCTCCGGCCGCGGCGGATGAGAAGGTGACGGTGTTTGCTGCAGCCAGCATGAAGAATGCGCTCGACGCTGCCAACAAGGCCTATGGCAAGCCGGTGACCGCCTCCTATGCGGCAAGCTCGGCGCTCGCCAAGCAGATCGAAAGCGGTGCGCCGGCAGACGTGTTCATCTCCGCGAATCTCGACTGGATGAACTATCTGTCCGACAAGGCTCTGGTGAAGGAAGACACAAAGTCCAACTGGCTCGGAAATCAAATCGTGCTGGTCGCGCCCAAAGAGAATGCCGCACCGGTCGATATCATCAGGGGTCTCGACCTTGCCCGGCTTCTGAACGGCGGCAAGCTTGCCATGGGTGAGCCGAATTCGGTTCCTGCGGGCAAATACGCAAAGTCGGCGCTGGAAAAGCTCGGCATCTGGTCGTCGGTCGAAAAAAGCGTCGCCGGTGCCGAAAGTGTGAGGGCAGCCCTCGCGCTGGTGTCGCGGGGAGAAGCGCCTTACGGCATCGTCTATGCAACCGATGCCGCTGCCGATCCGGGTGTCGCGGTGGTCGGAACCTTCCCTGCGGACAGCCACGCGCCAATTATCTACCCGATTGCGATTCTATCGGATTCAAAATCGCCGGATGCCGCGGGTTATCTCGATTACCTGAAGTCCGCCAAAGCCGCGCCTTTCTTCGAAAAGGAAGGCTTTACGGTTCTGAAGTAAGCCAGTTTGACTTGGGCCCCTTGGGCTGATGTCTGAAGGGAAGCAGCGTTGGACTGGTTGGTACTCAGCGAGGAGGAATGGACGGCGGTGCGCCTGAGCCTTCGGGTCTCGAGCGTGGCCGTCCTTGTCAGCCTTCCGCTCGGCATTCTCGTCGCCTATGTCTTGGCGCGCGGAAAATTCTGGGGCAAATCGATCCTCAACGGCATCGTGCTTTTGCCGCTGATCCTGCCGCCTGTTGTGACCGGATTCCTGTTGCTCATCGTCTTCGGCAGACGTGGCGTGGTGGGCTCGTTCCTCGCGGATTATCTCGGCATCGTCCTCTCCTTTCGCTGGACGGGTGCCGCCCTTGCCTGCGGGGTGATGGGATTTCCCCTGATGGTCCGCTCGATCCGATTGTCGATCGAAACTGTGGATCGGAAGCTGGAGGAGGCGGCCGGCACGCTTGGCGCCAGTCCCCTCTGGGTCTTCCTCACCATTACCCTGCCGCTCATTCTTCCCGGCATTATCGCCGGCATGATTCTCGCCTTCGCAAAGGCCATGGGTGAATTCGGTGCGACGATCACATTCGTGTCCAATATCCCCGGCGAAACGCAGACGCTGTCGGCAGCGATCTACACGTTCACGCAGGTTCCCGGCGGTGATGTCGGCGCCATGCGTCTTACCATCGTGGCGATCGCGATCTCGTTTGCGGCGCTGCTCGCGTCCGAATTCATGGCCTATCTGGTCGGACGCAAGGTGGCGGTCGAATGACGATGATCGTGGACGTGCGGCAGTCGTTTAAGAGCTTCGTGCTCGACGCATCCTTCACCTCGACAGGCGGCGTGACGGCGCTGTTCGGCCGCTCGGGATCCGGTAAGACATCGCTGGTGCGCGCCATTGCCGGCCTCTCCAAACCGCAGCGCGGACGGATCGAGATCGACGGCGATGTCTTGCTGGATACCGAACGTGGCATCTTCGTGCCAATGCACAGGCGTCGCTTCGGATATGTCTTCCAGGAAGCACGGCTCCTCCCGCATCTAAGCGTCCGTCAGAACCTTCTTTACGGAAAATGGTTCGCGCCCAAGTCAGGGCAGGTCGAGAATATCTCGCATGTCGTCGAACTGCTCGGCATCGGTCCGCTCCTCGACCGCCGGCCGGGCAACCTTTCCGGTGGCGAAAAGCAGCGTGTGGCAATCGGCCGAGCGCTTTTGTCGTCACCCAGACTGCTCCTGATGGACGAACCACTCGCAGCGCTCGACGACGAGCGAAAGGCCGAAATCCTGCCCTATCTGGAGCGGATGCGCGATGAGACCGCGATGCCCATCGTCTATGTCAGCCATTCGGTAGCGGAGGTGGCGAGGCTCTCGGACCGCGTCGTGATGATGAGCGACGGTCGCGTGGAGATATCAGGCACACCGTCGGATGTGCTGTCCGGCAGCCAAGTGCTGGCCACAGAGCGCCGCGAAGCCGGCGTGGTGCTTTCCGGAACCGTCGAAGCGATCGATTCGGCGCATGGCTTGGCGACTGTGCGGCTTTCGTCCGAAGTTCTCGTCGTTTCGAACGCGCGGGCGCAGGTTGGACAGAGCGTCAGGCTCCATGTGCCGGAGCGAGATGTGATGCTCGCCACCAGGAAGCCCGAAGGGCTGAGCGCCCTCAACATTCTGGAAGGGCAGATCGCCCAGATGGATGCCGAAGGGGAGGGCATGGTGCGCGTCAAGATCCGGTGTGGCGAAGACGTGGTGCTTGCCCGGATCACCGGCCTGTCGGTTGAGCGTCTTGCACTTCAAGCCGGACTTCCCGTCTATGCGGTGATCAAGACCGTCGCCCTGGCACGGTAATTGGCCGGGTAAGCTGTGCCCGAAATAAAAAGGGCCAGCGCTGGCTGACCCTTTTCGTCTGTCTATAGGCTTTAACCCGTTCGATCAGGTCGCGACACCCTGCGGGCTGTCGGCCGACCTGTCGGGTGCACGGCTGAGCATCAGGGCGACGATCGTGCAGATGGCACCCGAAATCAGGTATCCGCCGATGAAGATGATGCCGAACTGGCTCGCGAGACCGAGCGCGGTCAGTGGCGCAAAACCTGCGCCGACCAACCATGCGAGGTCGGAGGTCAGGGCCGAACCGGTGTAACGGTAAGGCTGGCTGAAGCGCGACGAAACCGAACCGGAGGCCTGACCAAAGGAAAGGCCGAGGATGGCAAAGCCGATGATGATGAATGCATCCTGGCCGGTACCGCCCGCATTCAGCAGGAACGGCGCCGTAAAGCTGAAGATGGCGATGATCACCGCACCAATGATCAACTGGCGGCGACGACCGATCCTGTCTGCAAGAAGACCGGAGATCACGACCGTCACGAGTCCGAGCAAAGCACCGATGACCTGGACGAACAGGAATTTCCCGGCGCTCTGGCCACCGAAAAGTGTCACCCAGCTCAGCGGGAAGATCGTTACAAGGTGGAACATCGCGAAGCTTGCAAGCGGGGCAAAGGCGCCGAGAACGACGTCGCCCCCGTGAACGCGCAGCACTTCCAGAACCGGCTTTGCCTGCAATTCGTGCGCTTCGAGCGCATCGCCGAACTCTTTCGATGCAACAATGCGCAGACGAGCAAACAGGGCCACAACGTTGATGGCAAACGCGACGAAGAACGGATAGCGCCAGCCCCAGCTCAGGAAGTCGGCGTCGGAGAGATTGAAGACGAAATAGCCGAACAGGACGCTCGCGAGCGCAAACCCGAATGGCGCGCCGAGCTGCGGGATCATCGCGTAAAGGCCGCGGCGGTTCGGGGGTGCATTCAGTGCCAGCAGCGATGCAAGACCGTCCCAGGCTCCACCCAGCGCAAAACCCTGGCCGAGACGGAACAGCGCCAGCAGAGCCGGCGACCAGTATCCGATCGTCTCATAGCCGGGCAGGAAGGCGATCGAGGCCGTCGAGCCACCGAGCACGAGAAGGGCAATCGTCAGCTTCGTGCCGCGTCCATAGGTACGGTCGACCCACATGAAGACCACCGAGCCAACAGGACGCGCGATGAACGCGAGCGAGAAGATCGCAAACGAGTAAAGCGTGGCGGTGACCGGGTCTCCGGCAAACGGAAAGACCACGCGAGGGAAAACCAGGACCGAGGCGAGGCCGTACACGAAGAAGTCGAAAAATTCCGACATTCTGCCGATGACGACCCCGATAGCAATATTGCTCGGTTCGACCGGCTTGTCGTCGTGGATCTGCCGGGCATCCCGTTCCATCTCTGTGGATGTAGGATTGGCAAGTTGGCTCATGAATGTGTTCTCCTGCACGTCTGTTTCCACATGAGAATGTCGGGCGTACCAGCTGTCAATCAAGACGTCGCGCAAAAAGCATATTTTGGGCGGATTTTGGTGTTTTCTGAGGCACCCATGGCAACAGATGGACATTGAGGCGGAGTTGATGTTTTTGCAACGACCATCATCAATCCACACACCCCGCTTGCATTGCAGCGCGAAAAAGTTATTGCACTGCGACGAAACACCTCATGGAGATCAGTTGCTTGCTCCGTTAGGCCGACTGGACACATCGAAAGTTTCGAGCAGACCAATGTTCCCAATGTTGAAACGTCTCATCCAAATCGCTTTGCTGCCGCTTTTGGCCACCCTTTCGGGCTGCAATCTCGTCGTGATGTCGCCATCAGGCGATATCGCCAGGCAGCAGGCAGATCTGATTATCGTCTCGACCGTTCTGATGCTGCTGATCATCGTGCCGGTCGTGTTTCTCACGCTCTACTTCGCCTGGCACTATCGTCATGCGAACACCACAGCAAAATACGATCCGGAATGGCATCACTCGACACGGCTCGAAGTGGTTATCTGGGCCGCGCCGCTGGCGATCATTGTGGCGCTCGGTGCGATCACCTGGATCAGCACCCACCGTCTCGACCCGTATCGTCCTCTCGACCGCCTCGATGCGGAACGTCCGGTTCCCGCCGAAACGCGGCCTCTGACGGTTCAGGTCGTGGCGCTCGACTGGAAGTGGCTGTTCTTCTATCCAGAATACGGCATCGCCACGGTCAACGAGATGGCCGCACCGGTCGATCGCCCGATCACGTTCGAGATCACCTCGAGCTCGGTGATGAACTCGTTCTACATTCCGGCGCTCGCCGGCCAGATCTACGCGATGCCGGGGATGCAGACCAAACTGCACGCCGTCATCAACAAGGAAGGCGAGTTCGAGGGACTTTCGGCAAACTACAGCGGTGCCGGGTTCTCGCACATGCGCTTCAAGTTCCACGGCTACACGGCCGAAGGCTTCGACGGCTGGATCGCAAAGGTCAAGCAGCAGGGTACCGCACTCAACCGCGATGCCTATCTAAAGCTTGAGAAGCCGTCCGAGCGCGAGCCGATCCGCTATTTTGCGGCGGCCGACAAGGATCTCTACAGCGCGATCCTCAACATGTGTGCCGAACCGGGCAAGATGTGCATGAACGAGATGATGCATATCGACATGATGGGTGGTGCCGGCACCGAGAGCCACGAGAACCGCGCGAAACTTCAGTATGACAATCGTCGTATCGGAGATGCGGAAGGTACAAACGCCGCGACTTTCCCCGCGACTGGCACCCCTGCCAAGAGCGATGAACAGCCGCACAATGAGCAAGGTCACGGCAACCACTCGATGCCGGACACGAACAATGGCGACGCCGATCCGGCGCCTGCGCAGATCAACAATTAACGGGTTGTCCCATGTTTTCCAATCCTGACATCCTGAAGTTTATCTTCGGAAGGTTGTCCTTCGAATCACTGCCGTTTCACGAACCGATCCTGATCGTGACGTTTGCGGCCGTGTGTCTGGGCGGCATCGGCGTGGTGGGTCTCATGACCTACTTCAAGCTCTGGGGGCCATTCTGGCGCGACTGGGTTTGCAGTGTCGATCACAAGAAAATCGGCATCATGTACATCGTGCTGGCCATCATCATGCTGTTTCGCGGCTTTGCCGACGCAATCATGATGCGCGTACAGCAGGCCATCGCCTTCAACGGCAACGAGGGTTACCTCAACTCTCACCACTACGACCAGATCTTCACCGCCCATGGCGTGATCATGATCTTCTTCGTGGCGATGCCCTTCGTTACCGGTTTCATGAACTATATCGTGCCGCTGCAGATCGGCGCGCGTGACGTCTCGTTCCCGTTCCTGAACAACTTCTCGTTCTGGATGACGACGGCCGGTGCGATCATCATCATGATCTCGCTGTTCATCGGCGAGTTCGCACGTACCGGCTGGCTGGCCTATCCACCACTGTCGGGCGCTGACTACAGCCCGGGCGTCGGGGTCGATTATTACATCTGGGGTCTGCAGGTGGCGGGCGTCGGCACGACGTTGTCGGGTATCAACCTGATCGCGACGATCGTGAAGATGCGTGCTCCCGGCATGTCCTTCATGAAGATGCCGATCTTCACCTGGACGGCACTCTGCACCAACATCCTGATCGTTGCCTCGTTCCCGATCCTGACCGCAACCCTCGTGCTGCTGTCGCTTGACCGTTACGTCGGCACCAACTTCTTCACGAACGACCTCGGCGGTAATCCGATGATGTACGTGAACCTGATCTGGATCTGGGGTCACCCGGAAGTCTACATCCTGATCCTTCCGGTCTTCGGGATCTTCTCGGAAATCGTTGCGACCTTCTCCGGCAAGCGCCTGTTCGGCTATGCCTCGATGGTCTACGCGACTTGCGTGATCATGATCCTGTCCTACCTCGTGTGGCTGCACCACTTCTTCACGATGGGTTCGGGTGCTTCGGTCAACGCCTTCTTCGGCATCACCACGATGATCATCTCGATCCCGACGGGCGCGAAGATGTTCAACTGGCTGTTCACGATGTATCGCGGTCGTATTCGCTACGACGTTCCGATGCTCTGGACGGTCGGCTTCATGGTGACCTTCGCCATCGGTGGTATGACCGGCGTCATGCTGGCTGTTCCGCCTGCCGACTTCGTGCTCCACAACTCCCTGTTCCTGATCGCCCACTTCCACAACGTCATCATCGGCGGCGTGCTGTTCGGCCTTCTCGCAGGCGTCAACTACTGGTTCCCGAAGGCGTTCGGCTTCAAGCTGAACCAATTCTGGGGCAAGGTATCGTTCTGGTTCTGGTTCGTTGGCTTCTACTTCGCCTTCATGCCGCTCTACGTTCTTGGCCTGATGGGCGTCACCCGCCGCGTATCGCAGTTCGAAGATCCGTCGCTGCAGATCTGGTTCATCATCGCAGCCTGCGGTGCAGGTATGATTGCCATCGGTATCGCCTCATTCATCATCCAGATCGGCGTCAGCGTCTGGAAGCGTGATGAACTGAGGGACGAAACCGGCGATCCGTGGCACGGCCGTACTCTGGAATGGTCGACATCGTCGCCGCCACCGGACTACAACTTCGCCTTCACTCCGGTGGTCCACGATCACGACAGCTGGTACGACATGAAGAACCGCGGTTATGCGCGTCCTCTTCAGGGTTTCAAGCCGATCCACATGCCGAAGAACACCGGCACCGGCGCGATCCTCTCCGGCATCAGCGTGGCACTCGCCTTCGGCCTGATCTGGTACATGTGGTGGCTTGCTGCCCTGTCCTTCATCGCCATCATCGTTGTGTCGATCGTCCATACGTTCAACTACAACCGCGACTACTACATTCCGGCGGACGACGTTGTCGCGGAAGAGAACAAGCGGACCGAACTGCTCGCTAGGCAGGTGTGATAACCATGAGTGCTTCTAAAACAGAGACGGCGGAAAACCCGCAATTCTACCTGGAAGAAGATCATCATCCGGAGAACAGCACCAATCTTGGGTTCTGGCTCTACCTGATGAGCGACTGCCTGATCTTCGCGATCCTGTTCGCCACCTACGCTGTCGTCGGCCGCAATTATGCGGCCGGACCATCACCGGCGGATCTGTTCGACCTGCCGCTCGTCGCGCTCAACACCGCGATGCTGCTGTTCTCGTCGATCACCTACGGGTTCGCGATGCTTCAGATGGAGCGTGGCGCCAAGGCGGAAACGCTGTTCTGGCTGGGCGTGACCGGCGTGTTCGGTCTCGCCTTCCTCGGCATCGAACTCTACGAATTCAGCCATCTCCTGCACGAAGGTGCCGGTCCGCAGCGCTCTGCGTTCCTGTCGGCGTTCTTCACGCTGGTCGGAACCCACGGTCTGCACGTCACCTTCGGTATCATCTGGCTGGTCACGCTGATGGTGCAGGTTTCAAAGCATGGCCTGATCCCGGAAAACCGCCGTCGCCTGATGTGCCTGTCGATGTTCTGGCACTTCCTCGACGTCATCTGGATCGGCGTCTTCTCCGTCGTTTACCTCATGGGAGTCCTCGGATGACCGACAAAGCACCCGCGCACGAAGATGCGCACGCCGCGCATCACGCCCATAGCCACGGGCACGAGGCGAGCCACGGTTCGCTGAAAAGCTATACGACCGGCTTCATCCTGTCGGTGATCCTGACGGCGATACCGTTCTGGCTTGTGATGGGCGACGTCTTCGACAACAAGGCTGTCACCGGCGCTCTGGTTATGATCTTCGGCGTCATCCAGATCGTTGTGCACATGATCTACTTCCTGCACATGAACACCAAGTCCGAAGGCGGCTGGACGGCGATGGCACTGATCTTCACGATCGTCATCGTGGTCATCGCTCTCTCCGGCTCGCTCTGGGTCATGCACCATCTCAATGCAAACATGATGGTCATGTCGCCGGAGATGATGAAGAACATGCCTTGAGGCGGTCATGAGACCGGTTGAGACAGACACCAATCAAAGTGGCGCGGGTCATTCCGCGCCACTTTCCCGTTCTCGCTCCCATATCATGCGGGCGTTTCTGGTCTTCGCGACGCTGATTTTCGTGGCGCTCGGATCCTGGCAGGTGCAACGCCTGTTATGGAAGCTCGATCTTATCGCAAGGGTCGACGCCCGTGTGCATGCAACGCCGGTGGCACCTCCGGCAGCCGGCCAGTCACCTGACGATATCGAATATCTCCACGTCGCCATCTCCGGGTCCTTCGATCACACGAAGGAAGCGCTGGTTCAGGCCGTGACGAAGCTCGGGCCCGGATACTGGGTCGTGACGCCGCTGAAGCTTGAAGACGGCAGGACGATCCTGATCAATCGCGGCTTCGTGCCCCCTGACCGCAGGGATCCCTCAACCCGGGTTGAAAGCCAGACCGTCGGCGAAGCCGCCGTCACAGGTCTTGTCCGCCTCTCCGAACCCGGCGGCGGCTTCCTGCGGGAGAACGATCCGGGCAACGAGCGTTGGTATTCGCGCGATGTCGCAGCGATCAGCGCGTCGCGCGGTCTTCAGGGCGTCATGCCCTATTTCATCGATGCGGACGCAACGTCGAACCCGGGTGGCTATCCGGTTGGCGGCCTGACCGTCATCCAATTTCCCAACAGTCATCTGAGTTACGCACTGACCTGGTTTGCGCTCGCAATCATGTCTCTCGGTGCTGCGATCTTCTTCGGACGCTTGCAGCGCGCGGCCGGTTGATCCGCAACGATTTCATCTTGAGGAGAACGCGCCTTGGATACTCCCGCCATCAACGATATTGGCCTCGATTCTGATGTCGAGATCGCGGTTCGCCAGGAACTGACGCTCGTCGCACTTGGCAAGTTGCCAGCCGATACGGCGCTCCGGGTAGGCCGGCTGCTCGATGTCAGCACGCGGACATGGCGCACGAATCAGGAAATCATCATCAAGGGCCGCCGCATTGCCTATGTCGGCGATGCGGGATCCTATCCGGGCACCGTCGCTCACCGGGTGCATGAACCCGATCTGGCTGCCATTCCAGGGCTTGGAGAGGTGCACAAGCATATCGAAAGCTCGCATTTGACACCGGAATGGGAAGCAGCACTCGTTCTTCCCCGCGGCAATACCTGGACCTGTGAGGCAAGCCATGAGTTTTCGAACGTCAACGGCGCAAAGACGCTTGAATTCTGGCTGAAGGCCCGCGCCGCCGGCTCGCCGCTCAAGATCTTCCCGCTGCCCGGATCGGCCGTGCCGCCCACCGGTTATGAGCATGGCGGCGGGTATCTCGGTTATGACGAGCAAAAGCAGTTCATGTCCGAAAGCCTGATGGTTGCGGGCCTCGACGAGGTGATGGACTGGCCGGGCGTGTGGGACAGAACCAGCCCTTCCTACGACCGCCTCTGGGGCATGATCCGAGCAACGTTCGAGAAGCGCGGAGTCGTTGAAGGTCACGCGGCGGGCATTCGCGACATCCCAACGATCAACGCTTTCGCCGCGGCCGGTCTGGCATCGGATCACGAAGCCTGGACGGTCGAGGAGTTCTGGGACAAGCTGACCCGCGGCCTGTTCATGGAACTGCGCCCGCACAGTTTGCCGGAGGTTATCGCCGGTCTCCTCGAGAAGGGCCTCGCCGACTGGTCGCAGATCGCGCTGACGACCGACGATCGCAGCGCCTCCGATACTCTGAAACTCGGCGCCACCGATTACAATGTTCGCCTCGCCATCGAGGCAGGCCTTGCGCCCGAGATAGCCATCCAGTGCGTGACCATCAATCCGGCCCGTCACATGCGCCTTACGCCGTGGGTGGGCACGATCGCGCCCGGACGTTATGCCGATATCGTGCTTCTCTCCGACGTCGATAAATTCGAGATAGCCAAGGTCTGGGCCGATGGCATCCAGGTCTCTGACGACAAGCGCTATCTGCCCGAGGTGCCCAAAATCGACTGGCCAGACTGGGCAACGAAGACAATCAATATCGGCCGTGAGCTGACAGCTGAGGATTTCGCAATCGCCGCTCACCCCGGACGCGAGACGATGACGGCTGCCGTGTTGCGGCCGTTCCACTGGACCGATGATTTCCTGACCATCGACCTTCCTGTCCAAGATGGTCTCGTTCAGCGGGATGCCGATCGCAACATAACCAAGTTCTCGATCATCGACCGGTTTTCGGGCAAGGGAGCGGTGTCGAAAATGTTCTGGCTCGGCTGCGGGCCGCGGACCCCGGATACGGCGATTGCCTGCTCCATGGCACATGACAAGCACAATATCTGGTGCGTCGGCTCATCGGATGAAGCCATGGCCGCAGCCGTTAACGCCGTCGCTGCCAATGATGGTGGCTGGGCACTGGTTCGCGATGGAAAGGTCGTCGCGCGGGTTCGCTACGAGGTGGCGGGGCTGATGAGCTGCCGGTCGGCCGACGCTCTGCATGAGGAGATGCAGGCGCTCTATGCCGAGGGTGAAAAGGTCGAGTGGATGTTCGAGCCGAGTTTTCATCCGCGCTGGTCCGCAGGTTTCCCGGAGCGTCTCGCCTTTGCGACGCTCACCTGCGCACCCTGGCGCTGGGTTCTGGTCGCCCCGAGCGATTACGCGCCGGAGGGGCTCGTCAACGTCCAGACAGGCAAAACCCATCCGGTCGTTTTTTGACGCCGCTTCACGCTCCGAGCTTCGGCCAGGTATCCGAAAGACGGTAACCGCCCGGCCATGGGTCCGACGGATCCAGCATCAATTGATGCGTTCCGATAATCCAGGCGCGGCCGGAGATCAGCGGATAGATTGCCTCGCGATCACCGACACGCGTCGTCGACTCGATACGGCAGTGGAATTCCGAACCGATGATCGAGCGGCCGATATAGGTCTCGCCGATTGCCATCTCGCCACGCGCATGGAGAACCGCCATGCGCGCCGAGCAGCCCGTACCGGTGGGAGACCTGTCGGTCTTGCCCGGCTGGATGACGACGGCGTTTGCACCGCTCAGCACGCCGTTTTCCCGGGTGAGGGGAGTTACAATCTGGCAGAAGGAAATGTGGTCCCAGCCGGCATTGTCCGGATGGGTAAAGCCGATCTGCTCGTTGGCGGCCGCGGTAATCTTCACGCCCGCTTCTGCAATCTCGCGTGCCTCGTCGGGTTTCACCTCGAACCCCAGTGAAGCCGCATCGACGATGACGAAACTGTCGCCGCCATAGGCTGTGTCGACCGTGAGTGTTCCGAAGCCGGCCACTTCCAGCGACACTGCGAGCTTGTCTGTAAAGGATGGCACGTTGCGCACCGTGATCCGATCGGCCTTGCCGTCGCGGCATTCCGCTGTGACCTCGACCAGGCCGCCTGGCGCTTCGAGCGTCATGCGTGTCACCGGCTCGGTCATGGGAATGATGCCGGTGTCGAGCAGTACGGTCGCAACACAGATGGAGTTGGAGCCGGACATCGGTGGCGTGTCGGCGGGCTCCATGATGATCCAGCCCATCTGGGCGCGCGGATCCTTCGGCGGCACCAGCAGGTTCACATGCCGGAAGACACCGCCACGGGGCTCGTTCAGCACGAAGTTGCGCAGCGTTTCGTCACGGGCGATGAAGCGGGACTGGTCCCAGAGTGTATCGCCCGGCGGCGGGAGTACACCGCCGACGATGACATCCCCGACTTCGCCCTCCGCATGGCAGCTGACGATGTGGATGACCTTTGATGTGCGCAAACGCGACCCCCCCGGCAGATGTTACCGCTTGGGTGTCATCAGGTAATGCCCGACGCCCCAGACCTCTCCCTTGTCATGGCCGAACAATCCGGCAGTGGCAAGGAAGAACAGACGCCAGCGGCGCTGCCAGAGGCAGGCGTCCTTGCCGTAGACATCCTTCAGGATCGGCTGGATTTGCCCGATCTCGCGATCGAAATTTTCAAGCCAGTGCATCGCGGTGCGGCGATAGTTGAGACCCGACCAGCGCCAGTCTTGTTCGACGGTGAAAATATCATCGAAACGACGCGGCAGGTCGTGCGCGGGCATGATGCCGCCTGTGAAGAAATGGTGGGCGATCCAGTCCGCTGGGTTGTCGTGCTCGAACCGGTAGGACCGATCCTTGTGGGTGAACACGTGCAGGAACAGCTTTCCGTCGGGCTTCAGCCAGCCTCTAGTGTGCTCCATAAGGCCTCGCCAGTTCGACATGTGTTCGAACATTTCCACCGAAACGACCCGGTCGTAGGTCTCGTCCGTCGAAAAGTCGTTCATGTCGGCGGTGATGACGGTGAGGTTGTCGAGCTTCAGCCGCTCGATTTCGCTGAGGATGTGCTCACGCTGCGGGGCCGAGTTGGAGACGGAGGTGATCCGGGCATTGGGAAAATGCTGGGCCATGTAGAGCGACAGCGAACCCCAGCCGCAGCCGAGCTCGAGAATGTCCATTCCATCACTCAGTTCCGCGTGACGCACGGTCTCGGCCAGCGCGTAGGATTCCGCTTCCGCAAGCGTTGTATCGTCAGCCAGATACAATGCGCAGGAGTATTTTCGCTGTGGACCGAGAGCGAGGCTGAAGAACTCTGGCGGCAGTTCGTAATGCTGGCGGTTGGCATCATCCGTATGGGTGGCGATCGGAAAGTCGGCCATCGACCTTGCGAACGCGTCCTCGGCGGTTGCCGGCGTGGAGGCCAGCTTCCGCTTGGTGCGACCGCATAGAAAGTCGATCCCGGCAAGCGTCACGCCATCGCTTAAGGGTGCTCGTTCAGCCGTATTGATGGCAAAGGCCAGCATGTTCATCGTGGCGTTCCCTTATTGTGTTGAGAGTTTGGATCGACGCGGACCGGGGAAAAATGCGTTGACGCGTGCCTGGACAGCACGGAACTGGTCACCCCGGGATTTCAGCATGTGTTCCTCAAGCGGCGGAATGCCGGAGACGTGCACCAGCAGCCAGTACATCATCACAGGTGCGAGAAGCGCGATCGCGGCAAAGCCCAGCGCCGGAAGCGCCATCAGCGGCCAGCTGCACCAGAACAGCCATTCGAAGAAATAGTTAGGGTGGCGGGAGTAGGCCCACAGCCCCTTCTGGCAGATTTCCCGCTTGGCTTCCGGCGTCTTGCGGAATCTCGAGAGCTGAACGTCGGCTACCATCTCGCCGATAACGGCAATCGCTGCCACGGCAAGCGCGAGAAGATCGCCCACCTGCGGGTATTCTGCCGGGTTCGAAGCGGCGCAGTAGACTGCAAGCACAAGAATAAAGGCAGCGAACGCCTGGATCTGGAGAAAATAGAACAGGCGGAAGGAAGCGCGATCGCCCCATTCCTTGATAAGCTTTTCGTAGCGGGGATCCTCGCCACCGAGCCGCGTGCGGGCGCCAATATGGAAGGCAAGCCTCAGCGACCAGGCCGCAACGATGACGATTGCCGTCACGCGGCGCTCGACGGGACCGGCCGCCAGATAGGCTGCAGCCACGCCGCCGACGCCGACCGCCAGCGACCAGATCGTGTCTATCCAGCCGCTCGCACCCGTCGCGCGTTGTACGGCCCAGGAGATCGCCATGGCCAGCGACAGGCCTATCGCCAGAAAAATGAGGTGAATGTAATCCATTGGTCTCCTCGAACGTAGAAAGCCCGACACGTTCTTTGTGTCCCTCTACGGCTGACATAGCCAATCAGTTTCATGGGCTTGGAAAAAATGTCGCAAAAAGAAGTGATATTGCGTGAAACTCTCTATCTCAATCTCTCGTAATGATTACAGAGCCCACGGGGCAGGTGATCGATTGCTTTGGGAGCTGGGGGAATTGTATGGCATTTCGTGAGACGCATAGGACCTCGGGACGTCGACGCATCGCAGTTGTCGGCAGTGGAATATCCGGCATGTCCGCTGCATGGCTTCTGGCCAAGGCCCACGATGTTACCATGTTCGAGGCAGCCGATCGTATCGGTGGCCACAGCCATACCGTGGATTTCGACGCATCGGGAAGAACCGTTTCCGTCGACACCGGCTTCATCGTCTATAACGAGGTGACCTATCCTAATCTGACGGCGTTGTTCCGTCATCTGGATGTTCCAACCACGGCCTCCAGCATGTCCTTCGCCGTCTCTCTCGACGATGGCGGTTTCGAATATTCTGGTGGCACAGGGTTCGGACTGTTCGCCCAGAAGTCCAACATCGTCAGCCCACGCTTCTGGTCGATGATGCGCGATCTCGTCCGCTTCTACCGCAATGCTCCCCGTGATCTGTCGACGATGGGCGGTTTGTCACTCGATGACTACCTCGACCGACATCACTACGGACGGGCGTTCCGCGACGAC
The DNA here is from genome assembly GCF_013317225.1 of Neorhizobium sp. AL 9.2.2. NCBI lineage: Bacteria > Pseudomonadati > Pseudomonadota > Alphaproteobacteria > Hyphomicrobiales > Rhizobiaceae > Neorhizobium > Neorhizobium sp. AL 9.2.2. The sequence goes on along the minus strand of NZ_JAALXU010000009.1, from coordinate 42,301 downwards.
CATCTCTACCCGATGGCGGCTGCGATCTGGTCGATGCCCGCGGGTAAGGTGGGTGAGTATCCCGCGGTCAACTTCGTCCGTTTCTGTGGCAATCACGGGTTGCTCGAACTCTGGAACCGTCCGATCTGGCGCACGGTGACGGGCGGAAGCCGGGAATATGTGGATCGCCTGACAGCTGACTTTCGCGATCGCATTCGCCTGTCGACACCCGTCCAAGCGATCAGGAGAACCGGTGGCGGTGTTGAAATTTCTACCGGACCGGACGGATGGCAGGCATTCGACGAGGTGGTGATCGCCACCCACGCAGATCAGGCACGTCGTCTTCTGTCGGACGCTGATGACCACGAGACACGCATTCTGGGTGCCTTCCGCTATTCCCGCAACGAGGCGATTCTGCACAGCGACCAGAGCTTCATGCCGAAGCGCAAGGGCGCATGGTCCAGCTGGAATTATTCGGCAAAGACCGGCGAGGCGCAGGTCCAGCCTGCCATCACCTACTGGATGAACAAGCTGCAGCCGCTTGGCGATGCGCCGCCGACCTTCGTGACACTCAATCCCCCACGTCAGCCCCGCGAGGACGCAGTCATCCGACGCGAGATCTACGAGCATCCGATCTTCGACATGGCAACCGAGCGGGCACAACGGGAAATCTGGTCGCTTCAGGGTGTGCGCAACACATGGTTCTGCGGCGCCCACTTCGGCTCGGGCTTTCATGAAGACGGCCTCCAGGCAGGCCTGGCGGTCGCGGAAGATCTTGGCGGCGTTCGGCGTCCCTGGAAGGTCGCCGAGGAAAGCGCCCGGATCGTGCGCCGGCCGCTCGGCGCTACCGTTCCGATCGAGGTCACGGCATGACGGCTTCGTTTCGGTCGGCGCTTTATCCCGGTCATGTCACGCATGCACGCATGCGGCCGAAAGAGCATCGGCTGGCCTACAGGATCTATTCGCTGCTGATCGATCTCGATGAGCTCGACGCGCTTGATCGCGGCCTGAAACTGTTTTCCGTCGACCGGTTCAATCTATTCTCGTTTCGGCAAAGAGATCGCGGCGACCGCTCGGGATCCGATCTTCGGGGCCAGATAGAGCAATGGATGCGCGCCGCAGGGCTCGAGCCTGATGGCGGGTCGATCAAGCTTCTCACCATGCCGAGAATACTCGGCTGGGCCTTCAATCCGCTCAGCATCTTCTTCTGCTACGGACGCGATGGCGAGGTGAAGGCGATCCTGTGGGAAGTGGATAACACATTCGGGGAACGCCATGGCTACCTCATCCCGGCCGATAATCGTGTCGGCGGCGAGATCGTCCAGCACTGCGACAAGGCATTTTATGTCTCGCCGTTCATGGACATGGACCAGCGCTATACCTTTCGCGTGACGCCGCCGTCCGAACGGCTGTCGATCAAGATCGATACATTCGATGCCGAGGGGCCAATGCTGACTGCCCGTCATCTCGCCCACCGCCGTGATCTGACAGACCGGGCGCTTCTGAAGGCCTTCTTCGCCATTCCCTTCCTGACGCTCCGGGTCGTCGGCGGCATCCATTGGGAGGCACTGAAAATCTGGCTCAAGGGCGTGCGTTTGCGCAAGCGTCCAAAGCCACCGGAAAACCCCGTCTCCGTCACTCCTGCTGTTCCCCTACGCAAAGTGGAAATCCATGAGCCAATCTGACGAATTCACCTCCGTAACGACCGATCGCACACCTGGAGCTGGCGTTGCCGGCTTCGGTGCGCGGGTTGTGAACCGGCTGCTGAGCGGTATCCGCTACGGTTCCATTCGCGTTGTGCTGCCTTCCGGTCGCACCATAGAGATGGCCGGGCCGGAAAAAGGGCCGGACGCCGTTATCGTCATCAAGCGCTGGCGGATGCTGAGCCGCGTTCTGCATGCGGGCGACATCGGCTTTGCAGAAGGATATCTCAAGCAGGAATGGACGACACCTGATCTTACCAATGTGATCCGGTTTGCTGCGCGCAACCGGCATGGGCTGACGCTTGCGACCCATGGGGGCTATCTCGGCCGGATCGCGGTTCGCCTGTCGCATCTTCTCAACGCCAATACCAAGCGTGGCAGCAAACGCAATATCGAGGCGCATTACGATCTCGGCAACGAGTTCTACGCTGAGTGGCTAGACCCTTCGATGTTCTATTCCTCGGCGCTCTACGAGCATCAGGGACAGTCTCTCGAAGATGCCCAGCGTCAAAAACTCGAGCGTATCCGCGAAAAGCTCGCCATGAGCCACGGCGACAGCGTGCTTGAGATCGGCTGCGGCTGGGGCGCTCTTGCCTTGGACCTCGCACAAAACGTCAATGCCCGGGTCACCGGCCTTACTCTTTCTCCTTCGCAGCTGGCCTTTGCAAACGAGCGCATCCGGCAGGCCGGCGTGGAAGGGCAGATCGATCTCCGACTGCAGGACTACCGCGATACATCAGGGCAATTCGACCGGATCGTCTCGATCGAGATGTTCGAAGCGGTCGGAGAGGCCTATTGGCCAGCTTATTTCGACACCATCCGTCGCTGTTTGAAGCCCGGTGGCCGTGCGGTTTTGCAGGTGATCTCGATCAACGAGGACCGCTTCGATTCCTACAGGCGCAATCCGGATTTCATCCAGAAATACGTGTTTCCGGGAGGATTTCTTCCCTCGGACAGCGCGTTCACGGCAGCCGTTGAGAAATCCGGGCTTGTCGTCAGCGACATCGAACATTTTGGCGCGTCCTATGCGCGGACGCTGGCCGAGTGGCGGACGCGGTTTCACGCCGCTTGGCCGAAGATTGCGGAACTCGGTTTCGACGGCCGTTTCCGTAGGTTGTGGGACTACTACCTTTGCTATTGCGAGGCTGGCTTCGAGGAGGAAGCGATCAATGTTGGCTTCTATACGATTGAACATGCGTAATCTGGGTTTGCGCAGCGGTGCTGTCGCAGCACTCTTGTCACTGTCGGCAGGGCCGCTTCTTGCCGCTGATCTGGACGGCAACTGGGCTCGTGGCGACGGCAATGCCAAGGTCGAGATTGCGCCTTGCGGCGCCCAGATCTGCGCCACCAACACCTGGATCAAGCCCGGATCGGGAAGCGAGAAGGCCGGCGACAAGCTGGTCATGACGATCGACCGGACAGCTGACGGCTCTTATTCCGGTACCGCCTTTGATCCACAACGCAACATGACGTTCAAGATTACGGTCGTTGTCGCGGAAAAGAAGATGACGACGAAAGGCTGCGTTGCTGGCGGTATTCTTTGCCGTGCCGTCAACTGGTCCCGCATCGACTGACACAAATAGAGGGAACGAACCCATGACGAAGATCTCGCTGAAGACGCTGGCTCTTGCCTACATCACCACGTTCATCGTGTTCGGCGCGATAGACTCCGTCTGGCTCAGCACGATGACAAGCCTGCTTTACCGGCCGGTCATGGGCGATATGCTTCTGCCGAGTTTCCGTCTCGCGCCTGCCGTGATCTTCTACCTTCTCTACATCGGCGGACTGACGCTGATGGCAGTGCGTCCGGCCCTGATTGCAGGCGGTGTCGGAGCAGCGGTGCGGCAGGGAGCGGCGATCGGGTTCATGTCCTACATGACCTACGATCTCACCAACCATGCGGTCATGAAGAACTGGTCGACGCTGCTTTCCGTGGCCGACATCATTTGGGGTACCTTGCTTTCGGGTCTCGCCAGCGGTCTTGCCACCTGGATCGTTCTGCGGTTCTTCAGAACAAAACACCACTAGCGTTCGAAAACAATATGGCCGGGAAATCCCGGCCATATCTTTGAGCTATTACTGTTCAGGCTCCTCGACCACGGTCGGCTGACCGCGCTGGTCGAGTATCTCTCGCTTGCCCACATGGTTGGCCGGGCCGACCAGCCCATCCTTCTCCATGCGTTCGACAAGCGATGCGGCCCTGTTGTAGCCGATCGACAGGCGGCGCTGGATGTAGGAGGTCGAGCACTTCTTGTCGCGCATGACGACCTTGATCGCCTGCTCGTACATCTCGTCCCGGTCTTCCTCGCTGATCGCGGACCTGTCGAAGACCGCCTGGTCTTCCTCCTCGACCTCTTCACCCTCTTCGTCTTCCGTGACGCTGCCGAGATAGAGCGGCTGACCTTGCGTCTTCAGATGCGCAACGATGCGCTCGACTTCCTGGTCCGACACGAAGGGACCGTGAACGCGGGCAATGCGTCCGCCGCCCACCATATGCAGCATGTCGCCCTGACCGAGCAGGTTTTCAGCACCCTGTTCGCCAAGGATCGTACGGCTGTCGATCTTGGACGTCACCTGGAAGGAGATACGGGTCGGGAAGTTCGCCTTGATCGTACCGGTGATGACGTCGACCGAAGGCCGTTGCGTCGCCATGATCAGGTGGATACCGGCAGCACGCGCCATCTGCGCAAGCCGCTGGATCGCGCCTTCGATCTCCTTGCCGGCCACCATCATCAGATCGGCCATCTCGTCGACGATGACGACGATATACGGCAACGGCGTCAGGTCCATGTCCTGCTGCTCGTTGATCGGCTCGCCGGTCTGACGGTCGAAACCGACCTGGACGCTGATCGAGATGACCTCGCCGGATGCGGACGCGGCCGCCACACGAGCGTTGAAGCCGTCGATATTGCGAACGCCGAGACGCGACATCTTGCGATAGCGGTCTTCCATTTCGCGCACGGCCCATTTCAGCGCCAGAACCGCTTTCTTGGGGTCGGTCACGACAGGGGTGAGCAGATGCGGGATACCGTCATAGGCCGACAATTCGAGCATCTTCGGATCGACCATGATCAGCCTGCACTGGTCCGGCCGCAGACGGTAGATCAGCGACAGGATCATCGTGTTGACCGCGACCGACTTGCCTGAACCGGTCGTGCCGGCGACGAGCAGATGCGGCATCTTTGCAAGCTCGGCGACGACGGGTTCTCCGCCGATCGTCTTGCCAAGGCAAAGCGGAAGCCTGAAGCCGGTACCCGCATAGGTGCCGCTTTCGATCAGCTCACGCAGGTAGACTGTTTCGCGCACGGGGTTTGGCAGTTCGATACCGATCACGTTGCGACCGGGAACGACAGCAACACGCGCCGAAAGCGCCGACATCGAGCGGGCGATATCGTCCGAAAGGCCGATCACGCGGGAGGATTTGACGCCGGGTGCCGGGGCGAATTCGTAGAGCGTCACGACAGGGCCGGGACGAACGTCGATGATCTCGCCGCGGATGCCGAAATCTTCGAGCACGCTTTCCAGAAGCCCCGCGCTCTGTTCCAGGCTTTCCTGGCTGACGGGGCTGATCTGGTCGTCCACCGGTGCCTGCAGCAATTCGATCGACGGGAACTCGTAGTCGTCGGACGCATGCAGCGGTTCGGTGTTAAACGGCCGGATCGGAGAGATCGCGCGGGTCGCCATGACAACCTGCCGCGTCGACTTTATTGGCACAACGGGAGCGACCGCAGGCGCCGGGGCCTCGACGACGGTCTCAGCGATGACGGGCGCAACGATAACAGGCTCAGGAATGACAGGCTCAGGAATGACCGGAGCAGCGATGACGGGCGCATCCTGCACTGGAGGCACCACCGGATTTGGCGCAGCATCGTGGCCGGCCTGGCGCAACGTGATCGAACGATAGAGATCAAGCGGCGACGGCCCCACCGGAATTTCTTCAACCAGACGTTTGGTCAGGGTCTCGATCGGCTGGCGAATGACCGGCGCCCTCAGGGCAACCCGCACAGGTTCGGGCCGGACCGGCTGTTTCGGATAGGTCGGGAGCGGACGCTGAGCAACGAACACAGGTCTCTGCTCGACCTTTGGCGGGGGAGGCGGGGTCAGCGCGAACTCTTCGCCGGTGGCCTCTCCAAGGCTCATCACCTCGAAGAACAGATGATCCGGCAGGTTGGCGATCGGAGACTGTCTTTCAGTGCTAATCACGGGAGCATCAATCACTGCTTCAGGCTGCGGCGGCGCAACTGCGACCAGCACCGGTTCAACGGTTTCCCTGGCAAACGTGGCCCGGCGTTCCCTCAGCGCCTGATCGAGAGTGCCGACGAGATTGCGGGCGCCGGGTTCAGGCGACAGGAAGCTGGCGATAGAGGTCGACAGCGCGTCGCCGTCATGTCTTTGGGTGAAAGTAATCTCGGAAATCTCCTGAACGGCTGGCGCCGCCATAGAGGGAATGACAGCCTCGGGGACGGCGTGGGAAGCGACGGCTTCGCCCTCCGCTTCCGGGCCGGAGGGTGCCCCACGCCTGGAGATGGTCTTCTCCGGCGTGCGGGTGAAACGAACGGTCGGGCCCAACATGAAGGCCTTCTGCCAGTCCGGCAGCGCCTCGATCTCGTGGGCCTGCATCTGGACTGTCGACACGATGTCGCAAGCCACCTGTTGCCCCGCATTCGGGGGCTCAGGCGGATTTATGGGGTGAGAGTGGCCGGTATCCGGCAGTTCGGAAGCCTGGGCTTCCAGCTTGTCAGTTTCGCGAAATTGCGGGCCTGTGAGACGCATTGCCACCAATGAAACCATATGAACAAATCTGGGACACGAACGTCCTTGGATATAAAACAAACATTAACCATGCGTTGCCGGCGCCGATAAATCGTCGAGTGCGGTGATCGCCTGTGACAAAAGGCGCCGGTGAAATGGTCTTTGGGACGGAACAGACTCGGGCAGTTGGTGGTTATTGGGTCAACTGTAGTCGTCAAGATGGAGCCCCCATGTCGAGTCCGAATTCGTTTGAAATGTCACGACGGGATCTTCTCGTCGCAACCGCTGCCGGCTCTGTGGCCGTGGCAAATAGCAACAGAGCTGCAAATGCGCAGGCGGCAACACCGCCTCCTCGGCCGGGGACGGCGACGTCGCGGGTGGGTTTTGTCGTCAACGGCACACGCCAGGATCTCGATCTCGACAACCGCACGACCCTGCTCGACGCGTTGCGTGAGAACCTGCACCTGACCGGCACCAAGAAGGGTTGCGATCACGGCCAGTGCGGCGCCTGTACTGTCATGGTCGATGGTCGCCGCATCAATTCGTGCCTGTCGCTTGCCATCATGCACGAGGGCTCCGAGATCACCACGATCGAAGGCCTCGGCACACCGGACGAGATGCATCCGATGCAGACGGCATTCGTCAAGCACGATGGCTTCCAGTGCGGCTACTGCACACCCGGGCAAATCTGTTCCTCCGTTGCCGTTCTTGAAGAAATCAAGGCCGGCATACCGAGCCATGTAACGGAAGACCTGACAGCCCCCACGCAGGTTTCCGAGATGGAAATCCGCGAACGTATGAGCGGCAATATCTGTCGATGCGGGGCCTACCCGAACATTGTTGCGGCTATCACGGAAGTTTCGGGGAGGCAGGCATGAAACAGTTTACTTATGAACGCGCCGCATCACCGGCTGAAGCTGCGTCCAAGGCCGCCAACAACCAGAACGCCAAGTTCATCGCGGGAGGCACCAACCTCCTTGACCTGATGAAGCTAGAGATCGAATCACCGACCCATCTCATCGACGTCAACGGTCTCGACCTCGACAAGATCGAGCAGAGCGAAGATGGCGGCGTCCGGATCGGAGCGCTCGTGCGCAATACGGATCTCGCTTCGGACGAGCGCATCCGCCGCGACTATGGCGTGCTTTCGCGCGCACTTCTCGCAGGCGCATCGGGTCAGCTTCGTAACAAGGCAACGACGGCCGGCAACCTGTTGCAGCGGACGCGCTGTCCTTACTTTTACGACACCGCCCAGCCTTGCAACAAGCGCAAGCCCGGTAGCGGTTGTTCCGCCATCGGCGGCGTGACCCGCCAGCTGGGTGTGATCGGCGTCAGCGATGCCTGTATCGCCACCCACCCCGGCGACATGGCAATCGCCATGCGTGCCCTCGATGCAACCGTTGAGACGGTCAAGCCCGATGGCGCAACACGCGCGATCCCGATGGCCGACTTCCATAAACTGCCCGGCGATACGCCCGAGATCGAAACCACGCTTGAGCGCGGCGAGATCATCACGGCCGTTACGCTGCCGGCGCCTGTGGGTGGCAAGCACGTGTATCGCAAGGTGAGAGACCGTGCGTCCTATGCGTTCGCTCTTGTGTCGGTTGCCGCGATCATCCAGCCGGATGGCACCGGTCGCGTTGCGGTCGGCGGTGTGGCTCCCAAACCATGGCGCGTCGAAGAAGCGGAAGCCGACTTGCCGAAGGGGTCCAAGGCCGTGATGGCCAGGGTCTTTGCAGGCGCAAAGCCAACAGAAGAAAATTCGTTCAAGGTGACACTGGCGGAGCGCACGCTCGCCGGCATCCTTGAAGAAACCAAGGGGTAAGCCATGCTATTCGATCGTCCCGCCACGACCAATCCCATCGACCAGATGAAGGTGGTCGGCCAGCACATCACGCGTATCGACGGCCCTAAGAAGGTCACCGGCACGGCGACCTATGCCTATGAATGGAACCACGCCAACCTCAATGTTGCCTACGGCTATCCCGTAGGCGCCGGCATCGCAAAGGGTCGGATCAGCTCGATGGATATCCAGGCGGCCCGCAACGCTCCGGGCGTTCTGGCTGTCGTCACGGCGGAAACGGCTGGCAAGCTCTCCAAGGGCAAGATGAATGCGGCCAAGCTTCTCGGTGGCCCCGAGATCTCGCATTATCACCAGGCCATCGCCGTCGTCGTCGCTGAAACCTTTGAGCAGGCCCGCGCCGCAGCGAGCCTTATCAAAGTGGATTACGTTCGCGCTCCCGGTTCCTACGATCTTGAAGCTGCGAAGGACACGGCCAAGAAGCCGGAGGGCTCCGAAGGCGAAGACGCAGACACCTCTGCCGGCAACTTCGACAAGGCTTTCGCGGAGGCAGCGGTCAAGTTCGACCAGACCTACACGACACCCGACCAGTCACATGCGATGATGGAGCCGCATTCGTCTCTAGCCATGTGGGACGGGGACGAAGTTACGGTCTGGACCTCGAACCAGATGATTGCCTGGAACAAGTCAGAAATGGCGATCACGCTCGGCATCGATCCGGAAAAGGTCCATATCATGTCGCCGTTTGTGGGCGGTGGTTTCGGCTCAAAGCTTTTCCTCCGGTCGGATGCGGTGCTTGCAGCGCTTGGTGCGAAAGCGGCGGGACGCCCCGTCAAGCTCGCGCTTCCGCGTCCGTTCGTGATGAACAACACGACGCACCGCCCGGCTACGATCCAGCGCATTCGCATCGGAACGACGCAGGAAGGCAAGATCACCGCGATTGCCCATGAAAGCTGGAACGGCAACCTGCCGGGTGGCAGCCTGGAGACAGCCGTGGCGCAGACTCGCCTTCTCTACGCCGGCGAAAACCGGATGACCTCAATGCGGCTTGCGGCGCTTGATCTGCCAGAGGGCAATGCGATGCGCGCACCGGGCGAAGCGCCTGGCCTCATGGCGCTTGAAATCGCCATGGACGAACTGGCCGAGCGGCTCAACCTCGACCCCGTCGAGTTGCGGATCATCAACGACACGCAGGTGGATCCGGAAAAGCCTGAACGGAAGTTCTCGCACCGTCAGCTGGTCGAATGTCTTCGCCGGGGTGCTGAAACCTTCGGCTGGGACAAGCGCAACGCCGAGACGGGTCGCGTCAAGGACGGACGCTGGATGGTTGGCATGGGTGTTGCGGCAGCGTTCCGCAACAACATGAACATGAAGTCTGGCGCCCGCGTGCGGCTCGATTCCGAAGGCGTCGTGACTGTCGAAACCGACATGACGGATATCGGTACGGGTAGCTACACGATCATCGCCCAGACCGCGGCCGAAATGATGGGCGTAACGATCGACAAGGTTGCCGTAGAACTCGGCGATTCCCGCTTCCCGGCGTCGTCGGGATCGGGCGGACAGTGGGGCGGAAACAGCTCCACCGCCGGCGTCTACGCCGCATGCGTGGCGCTGCGGGATGCGATCTCGCAAAAGGTCGGTTTCAACTCCGCAGATGTCACGTTTGCCGACGGCCAGATCCGTTCCGGCAACCGCAGCATTGCTCTCGCTGAGGCAGCTGGCAAGGATGGTGTCGTTGCGGAAGATACGATCGAGTATGGCGATCTTGCAGAAGAGATGCAGCAATCGACATTCGGTGCCCATTTCGTCGAGGTCGGCGTCGACATGTACACGGCTGAAATCCGCGTTCGGCGCATGCTGAGCGTCTGTGCAGCAGGGCGCATTCTCAACCCGATCACGGCCCGCAGCCAGGTCATCGGTGCGATGACGATGGGCGTCGGCGGCGCCTTCATGGAAGAACTGGCCGTCGACAAGCGTCGCGGCTTCTTCGTCAACCATGATCTCGCCGGCTACGAAGTTCCTGTCCATGCCGATATTCCGCATCAGGATGTCATCTTCCTCGATGAGACGGATCCGACCACCTCGCCGATGAAGGCAAAGGGTGTTGGCGAACTCGGCCTTTGCGGTGTGGCGGCAGCGCTTTCGAACGCCGTGCACAACGCAACCGGCGTGCGTATCCGTGATTACCCTGTCACGCTCGACAAGCTGCTGCGGGACATGCCGCAGGTCGGCTGATCCGCTCGGCATCGTTATGCAAAACTCTGGCCGGAGCATCCACAGATGCTCCGGCCTTATATTTTTAGAACCTCGTCGCGCCAGAAGACGATAACATAGCCGCCGCGTGCTTCAGCGTTGGATGCCCATGCCTTGAACTGCGGCATATAGGGCGGATGACGCCACAGATCGGGATAGTCGGGATCGGCAAGGACCGTAATCTGCTGTCCTTCCCCATAGACCATCAGGTGGGATCTTTGAGGAGCCCACTCGTCGCCCAGTCCTTCGCGCGTTAGCCAATGGCACACGAAGTCGCGGCAAAGCATCGGTCGATCCTGGTAGATGGAACAGCCTTGTCCGGCAACGCAGTGCCTGCACCACTCGTCCGCAGGCTTGTTGAGATCATCAATGTCCGGCAACCGGCAGCAAAGGGTGCAGGTTCCGCACGCGCGGCCCTCGACAATGGCTGGTGTCATTCTTGCGATACGCTTCCTGCGTCTTGGGGATACCCCCGGTCTGCGACCTTCAAACAGTTTCGTTCAAGAGCCGCACGCGATTGAAGAGGCTGCCGGATCCAGAGTTGGGTGCGGGAGGCCGCAAAACGGCACCGCCCGGATATCACCGCAGGGGTGTGTGACGCAAGAAAAGCGCTTTGGTTTCGACGCATGCGGGAAACGGAAGTTTAATCGATGAGCCTTAGGTCTGATGCAAACGGAGATTTTTCCATAATGACGACGAGTTGCCAAGGCTGCCGCGACGGCGCAGCATTCGAACTACCGTTCTCGATGGCATTCCAGCCGATTGTCGACATCGCAACAGGCAAGATTTTCGCCCACGAAGCGCTTGTTCGCGGTCTAAACGGAGAAGGTGCCGGGTCAGTTCTATCGCAGGTGCAGGCCGACAACCGCTATGCGTTCGATCAGCAGTGCCGGGTCAAGGCGATCGAACTTGCCGCGCAGCTCTACGACCCCGCTGACGACGTGAAACTGTCGATCAACTTCATGCCGAACGCCGTCTACGAACCGCGGGCGTGTATCCGCCTGACGCTTGCCACGGCCATGAAGACGGGTTTTCCGCTTGATCGCATCATCTTCGAGTTCACCGAGAACGAGGAGTTGGATACCAAGCACGTCCTTCACATCCTGCGGACATACCGGGATATGGGCTTCAAAACTGCGATCGACGACTTCGGTTCAGGCCACTCCGGCCTCGGCCTCCTCAGTCATTTCCAGCCCGATATCGTCAAGCTGGATATGGACATGATCAGAGGGATCGACACCGATCCGGTCCGGCGCACCATCGTCAAGCACACGTTGCGGATGCTCGAAGAACTCAACATCGTGCCGCTCTGCGAAGGCGTCGAAACCGTCGGCGAAATGTCGGCCCTGCGGGACCTGGGCGTGTCCCTCATCCAGGGCTACCTGCTCGCCAAGCCAAGCTTCGAACACCTCGCCATCCCGGCTTCCGCGAAGGCGATGCTTGCTGCTGCTGCCTGAGAAGCGGCGGGATAGGCGACCCAGAGCGGAATGAAGGTCCGGGATCGGTATCGACGCAGTGGAAACAGGCAGAGATGCCGACTGGACGCTGGCAAGGGCAAGCTCAGGCTAGCTCGATTTGACGAGTGAAACAGCGCGTTCGTTCACGTTCGAGACAGCTTGACGTCAATCGAGACAGTACTTTTCGCGCCTGAATTCAGGTGGGGGATATTTCCAGAAGGGATGCAAAATCAACGCTCTTACGCGCGAGTGGTGCCCCATGCCGGAATCGAACCAGCACTCCTTTCGGAACTCGATTTTGAGTCGAGCGCGTCTACCAGTTCCGCCAATGGGGCACGGAGGGTATGGTGAAGGCCTCTAACATGGCCTCGGCGGCGGATGCAAGAAGAACTATTCGGATCGCTGCAAACCGCGATGTCAGGCATTGCGTCCGGCAATCGCCAGGATCTTTTCGCGCAGCAGACGCGCCATGTTGCGGGTGTTGCGGTAGAGGTGAAGCTGTGTCGCCACCTGTCTCACGTCGCGGTCGCTGTTGCGGGCAAGGCCGATCACCAGCGTTCCCATTTCCTCGCGCTCTTCCCATAGCCTGCTCATGATCGGATGATCGGGCACGGCGCAGCTGTCGGTGCGCAGGATGTTGGCATCATCAAGGTGCCAGTCGGTCAGCTTCATGACCAACAGCTTGCCGGGCGAATAGCGGCTGAGGCTCTCGTCATAGGCGGTCTTCCAGGTATAGGCCTCGCCGGCCATCAAGAAGATCACGATCGAGGCGATCGCGCGGCCGTCGAGATTGATCGTGTGGATGCGCACGGCGTCCACTTCGGCAAGATTGGTGATCGCTTCGCGAGCAAAGGCTGCGCGGTAACGGTCGTTGATCAGGGCCGAACGCTTGCGGCCTTTCCAGCCTGTCGATTCAAGCGCCAGGAATTCCTCCATCCGCTGGCGCACCTCTTCCGGCTGACGGGCGACGGCGTATTCAAGCCTTCCCAGCTGTCCGAGCTTTCGCCACTGGCGCTGCATCTCGCGGTAATGGTGCGGCGAGACGGAGGCCTTCATATAGGTTTCGCCGTCCTGAAGGCTTTCCAGCATCGGCCGGCGAAAGCTGTCGGTGACGGCAACGGGCAGGTCGCGGCCGATGGCAACGGCGCGCGCAAGCTGGGCAAAGCGGCCGCCTAAGCGCACGTCGGGCAGAACGAGAACGGAGGGAAGTTTTGCTTCCCGGGCAGTCAGGGCCTCCAGGAGGTTGTCGATGGTTTCGGCCGCATCTTCGGCATCCACCAGTGGCGTACCGAGCGGGCCGAACGGATTGGACCAGACGCGGATGATCGGGGCACCCATGGCAAAGCCTGGTTTCTCCACGGTAAACGGCATCAAAAGGCGAAGGCGGCTATGGCTTTCGCCTTCGTCGCGGATGAGCGCCAGTCGCACCTGACGGTCATCGATTCGCGGCATGGCTGGGGCAAGAAGCCGCGCCGAGAAGAAGATGTTGGGCTCCATCGCGCGGTGAGACAAAAATTCGAGTTCTTCCTGCAGATCGTAACCGAGACCTGCCGGATAGAGGCAAAATTCGCGGCCGGGCCGGCCGATTTCTACCCGTGTATCGGCATCCGGGCGGTCTGCACGAAGACGCGACGCGACGTTCGGCATTGTGACGTCGTCGTATTCCTTTTCGCTCCTGTTCGGGGGAAGAGCCATTGTGTCTATCGAACCTTGAACGAGGGTCTGGGCAGTGGATCGGAAAAAGCGAATAGCACGATTCCGAGCGTGAGGCGTACTGCTATGTGCAGCAACGTCGCCTCGATCATCATGGCGCCGGCGGTCGCCATCGCCGCACCGACCAGCCCATAATGTGGTATCAGCACGACATTGAGGACGATGCTGCCGGCAAGCGTTGCCGTATAGACTGCAACGCAGAGCTTTTGCCTGCCCGCCATGCTGAGCAGAACTTCTCCGGGGCCGACGAGCGACTTGGACAGAATGCCAGCAAACAGGATCACCATCAGGATATAGCCTGAAGTGAAAGCGTCGCCGAACAGCGACAGAAGCAGTTCACCCGCAGCAAGCGTGGTCAACCCGACGACGAGCGACGGCCAGAAGGTCCAGCGGACGGTCTGGCCCGCGAATGTGGCCAACGCCGTCATGTCGCCTTCCGCCATGATGGCGGCGAAACGGGGAGCCGCGGCCGCCTTGATGGAGAAGTAGACGAACTGCACGAGGACGATCGTTTTCGACGCCGCAAAATAGATCCCGACATCGTCCGGCGGCAGAAAGATGCCGACCACGACCACGTCCGCATTGGTCAGCAGGAAGCCGATGCCGTCGACCACAAATAGCGGGATCGAGTATCGGATCCATGAGCCAAGCCGGTAGCGCCGCGATGCATTGCCGTAGCTGCCTTTCAGCCGAAGTATGAGCTGCGTCAGATGCGCAAACGTTGTGGCGTATGTGGCGGCAAGCGCCGCCAGCATGGCGGTCTGCGCATCGCGCGGCGCATCGGACAGGACGGCTGCCGTCATGAAAGTGAGGATCAGGATGGGCCTGAGGATGTAGGTTGGCGCCAGCGCCGATATCGTCCAGCCATGGGTACGGGCAATCCCGTCGAGGATGTCGCCGATGCCGATCATCGGAATGATGAAAAGAGCGATCGAAACCGGCACGATGTAGTAGGGCTCGATGCTGCTGCCGAACGCCCAGAGAAAGGCAAAGCCGAGGCCGCCGATCACGGTCGAGGTGACGAGCGCGACAAGGCAGGCGGCAAGGCTCAAGCCGCGGATCTCGCCGTTTTCACCCTCTGCCGAATGCTGGTGGATGAAGCGGATGATCGAGGTGTGAAAGCCGAGGCAGGAGAGATTGCCGACGAGGATGACGATCACCCAGACGAAGGCGAACAACCCGTATTCGAACTCGCCCATCAGCCTGGCCATGACGATCTGGGACAGGAAGGCGATAGCGGCGCTGAAAATGCGGATCGCAAACGCGGTCATGGCCTGGCGTTGCGCCCGCGCCGTATCGCTGTTTTCGGTGACAGTGGCTCTGATCCTGCCCGTCAGCGGTGCGACTCTGGCACGCAAACCGGCCGGAAGCAGTCTTTCCGCTGTTTCGATCACCGCCATGATGGGCACGCAATACTCGTTACGCTACAGGAGCCATGCTCGCAAATCTGCCACAGCAGGGTTAAGAAACGGTTGGCTCAGCCGACCCGAACGTTAAGACGGCGACGATCCCGCAAACGAAAAACGCCGCCCGAAGGCGGCGTTCTATCGATAACACTGGTGTTGCCCGATCAGGCCTGTTCGAAGGCGCCGTGGCAGTGCTTGTATTTCTTGCCCGAACCACAGGGGCAAGCCTCGTTGCGGCCGACGCGCCCCCAGGTAGACTGGTCTTCGGGATGACGATCGGCAGGCGCTGCGATGAAGTCGCTGCCGTCTGCGCCCGACACCTGGTCTTCGCCGGTCGTCGGGTCGAAATGATGCTCCTCGAACAC
Organism: Neorhizobium sp. AL 9.2.2; assembly: GCF_013317225.1. Taxonomy (NCBI): domain Bacteria; kingdom Pseudomonadati; phylum Pseudomonadota; class Alphaproteobacteria; order Hyphomicrobiales; family Rhizobiaceae; genus Neorhizobium; species Neorhizobium sp. AL 9.2.2. Next base: position 26,872 of record NZ_JAALXU010000009.1, on the reverse strand, counting down.
CGATGGCGGTACCGGCGGCTCGGGGTTCTGCACAAGCTCGACGCGCATCATCTGGGCGGTCACGGCTTCGCGCAGGTTCGCAAGCAGCGCCTGGAACAGCTCGAAGGCTTCCGCCTTGTATTCCTGCAACGGATCGCGCTGCGCATAGCCGCGGAACCCGATGACGGAGCGCAGGTGGTCGAGATTGACGATATGCTCGCGCCACAGGGCGTCCAGCGTCTGCAACACCACGGAGCGTTCGACGTAGTTCATCACGTCGGCACCAAACCGCTCTCGGCGATCCTTGACGGAAGCTTCAGCGGCGGCGGTGATCCGCTCGCGGATATCGGTTTCGCCGATACCCTCTTCGGTCGCCCAGTCCTCGATCGGAAGATCAAGGTTCAGCAGGCGATCAACGTCTTCGCGCAGTTCCTTGACGCTCCACTGTTCGGCATAGGCCCGCTCAGGGATGTGCTTGGCAACGAGAACCTCGATCACTTCGTTGCGCATGTCCTCGATGGTCTCGGATACGTCTTCCGAATCCATCATCTCGATACGCTGTTCGAAGATCACCTTGCGCTGGTCGTTGGTGACGTCGTCGTATTTCAGAAGGTTCTTGCGGATGTCGAAGTTACGCGCCTCGACCTTTTTCTGCGCCCGCTCGAGCGCCTTGTTGATCCAGGGGTGGACGATCGCTTCGCCTTCCTTGAGACCAAGCTTTTGCAGCATCGAATCCATCCGGTCGGAACCGAAGATGCGCATCAGATCGTCCTGGAGCGACAGGTAGAATTTCGAGCGGCCCGGGTCACCCTGGCGGCCGGAACGGCCACGCAGCTGGTTGTCGATGCGGCGGCTTTCGTGACGTTCCGTGGCGATGACGTAAAGGCCACCGGCTTCCAGAGCCTTGCCCTTCAGGACCTTCACCTCGGCACGGACGGCAGCCTCCTTGGCAGCGCGTTCGCCCTCGTCCTCGATGCCTTCGAGCTCGCGCTCAAGGCGCATGTCGATATTGCCGCCGAGCTGAATGTCGGTACCGCGACCGGCCATGTTGGTGGCGATCGTGACGGCACCGGGCACGCCGGCCTGCGACACGATATAGGCTTCCTGCTCGTGGTAGCGTGCGTTTAGAACGTGGAATTTCTCAAAACCGGACTCGCGCAGCATGGTTGCCAGAAGTTCGGACTTTTCGATCGAGGTCGTACCGACCAGAACCGGCTGGTTGCGTTCGCTGGCCGCCTTGATCTCGACGATGATCGCCTTGAACTTTTCCTCAAACGTCCGGTAGACTTCGTCATCTTCGTCGATACGCTGGATCGGCAGGTTGGTCGGAACCTCCACCACTTCCAGCTTGTAGATGTTGCCGAATTCTTCCGCTTCCGTCTGCGCCGTACCGGTCATGCCGGCAAGCTTGTCGTACATGCGGAAGTAATTCTGGAAGGTGATCGAGGAGAGCGTCTGGTTCTCCGGCTGGATCTGCACCTTTTCCTTGGCTTCCAGCGCCTGATGCTGACCTTCGGAATAGCGGCGGCCCGGCATCATGCGGCCGGTAAACTCGTCGATGATGACGATCTCGTCGTTGCGGACGATATAGTCCTTGTCGCGGGTGAAGAGCTTGTGGGCCTTCAGCGCGTTGTTGATGTGGTGGACGATCGCCACGTTCTCGACGTCATAGAGCGATTCGCCCTTCAGCAGGCCGGCCTGACGCAGCAGGCCTTCGAGCTTTTCGGTTCCCTCTTCGGAAAAGTTGGCCGAGCGCTGCTTTTCGTCGATTTCGTAATCTTCCGGAGACAGCAACGGAATGTAGGCGTCGATCGTGTTGTAGAGATCGGAACGGTCGTCCAGCGGGCCTGAGATGATCAGCGGGGTGCGGGCTTCGTCGACCAGGATCGAATCGACTTCGTCGACGATCGCGAAGTTGTGGCCGCGCTGCACCATCTGGCCGCGCTCGTATTTCATGTTATCGCGAAGATAATCGAAGCCGAGCTCGTTGTTCGTCGCATAGGTGATGTCGCAGGCATAGGCCTCGCGGCGTTCGTCGTCCGACAGGCCGTGGACGATGACACCGGTCGAAAGGCCAAGGAACCCGTAGAGGCGGCTCATGATGCTGGCGTCGCGCTGTGCGAGATAATCGTTGACGGTCACCACATGCACGCCCTTGCCCGACAGTGCATTGAGGTAGACGGGCAGGGTTCCCACCAGCGTCTTGCCTTCGCCGGTCTTCATCTCGGCGATTGCGCCGTCGTGAAGGATCATGCCGCCGGTCAGCTGGACGTCGAAGGGTCGCATGCCGAGAACGCGGAGGGCCGCTTCGCGAAGCACCGCAAAGGCAGGGATCTGGATATCCTCCAGGGTCTTGCCGTCTGCCAGCATCTGGCGGAACTCCGCCGTCTTGTTGGCGAGCTGCTCATCGGTGAGCGCCTTGGTGGCTTCCTCGATTGCATTGATCTTCTCGAGCATCGGCTTGTAGCCCCGCACGCGGCGCTCGTTTGCAGATCCGAACAGTTTGCGGGCAATGCCGCCAAAGCTGACCATACGAATGGCCCTTTCTGATGTCAGTCCCTGATGTCACTCGTCGAGACCACGATTGAGCTTGTCGGCCGGCGGCGCCTCTGACAATTCAACCCGTGGCGCCCGCAAAGCTTCTGGACGCGAAGTTGCGTGACAGATAAGAGGGGGTCCGAATTATGTCAACGGTGACGGCCGATACAGAATGGCCACAATCCGGTGTTTGTGAAGGTTTTCCGGCCGGTGCCAGACGTTCTGGATCCGGTTCACCAATCGAAAGGTAACTCGATGCTGCGCCACAAACTTCTCGTATCGGCTGCTCTTGCCGCTGCGATCTTCGTCCAGGCCCCGGCTTTCGCCGCTGACGATACGGTCGTCGCCAAGGTGGGCAGCCTGAACATCACTCAGGCCGAACTCGACGTCGCGGTCCAGAACCTCGACCCGCAGCTGGCCCAGCTTCCCGAAGAACAGAAGAAGGTTGCGGCCCTTTCCGGCGCAATCGACGTGAAGCTTCTGGCAAGCGGTGCTGCCGCCGAAGGCCTTGGTAACACCGAGGACTACAAGAAGCGCATGGCCTATATCGGCGATCGCGAGCTGCACAACGCCTACTTCCGCAAGCACGTGGTCGATGCCACGACGCCCGAAGAAGTAAAGGCACGCTACGACAAGGAAATCGCGTCGATCCCGAAGCAGGAAGAGGTCAATGCTGCCCATATCCTGGTAAAGACCGAGGATGAAGCAAAGGCCGTGATTGCCGACCTCGACAAGGGTGGCGATTTCGCAGCCATTGCCAAGGAAAAGTCGCAGGATTCGAACAAGGACGAAGGTGGCGATCTCGGCTGGTTTGCCCAGGGCCGCATGGTTCCGGAATTCGAGCAGGCCGCGTTTGCCCTCGAAAAGGGCGCCTACACCAAGACCCCGGTCAAGACCCAGTTCGGTTTCCACGTCATCAAGCTTCTCGACAAGCGCGAAGCCGCTCCGCCGGCACTCGACCAGGTCGAGGACCAGGTCAAGCAGCTCGTGATGCGCGACAAGTATGTCGCCATTATCGAAAAGGCGAAGGCCGACCAGAAGATCGAGATCATGGATGAGGGCCTGAAGAAGGGCTACGAGGACGTTAGCAAGATGCAGGACGGTGCAGAAGCGCCGGCACCGGCACAGCAGTAAAATTCGCATCTGGGCCCGGTATATCCGGGCCCTTTCCTATTCAGCCAGGTTGTTCAGATGTCCTCTTCCGTCTCGCCGCTCGCCCCGAAGTCCTATCCCGAAATGCCGGCCCTGCGCGGCGTCCGCATGGCGACAGCTGCCGCCGGCATCAAATACAAGAACCGTACCGACGTGCTGTTGATGGTGTTCGACGCACCGGCAGCGGTGGCCGGCGTGTTCACCAAGTCGAAATGCCCGTCGGCACCGGTGGATTTCTGCCGCGCGAACTTAGCCCATGGCACCGCGCGGGCCGTGGTGGTCAATTCCGGCAATGCCAACGCGTTTACCGGCGCCAAGGGCCGCCAGGCAACGGAACTTACCGCACAATCGGCAGCGGCTGCTGTCGGATGCAGCGAGAATGAAATTTACCTCGCATCGACAGGCGTCATCGGCGAACCGCTCGATGCCACGAAATTTGCAGGCGTGCTTGGCGATATGCACGGGTCGGCCACGGGCGATTTCTGGCAGGAGGCTGCCAAGGCGATCATGACCACGGATACCTATCCGAAGGTCGCGACCCGCATGGCGGAGATCGGCGGCGTCGCGGTTACGATCAACGGCATTGCCAAGGGTGCCGGCATGATCGCGCCTGACATGGCGACGATGCTGTCTTTCGTCGTCACCGACGCCGATATCTCGTCTTCGGTGCTGCAGTCGCTTCTCTCTGCAGGCGTCGAGCCAAGCTTCAATTCCATGACGGTCGATAGCGATACGTCCACGTCCGATACGCTGATGCTGTTTGCGACGGGGGCTGCGGCTTCCGACGGCCAGACGCAGATCACCGATCCCGCCGATCCGGCGCTTGCCGCTTTCCGGGATGCGCTGAACGCGCTTCTGAAGGACCTGGCGATCCAGGTTGCCCGCGATGGCGAAGGCGCCACCAAGATGCTCGAGATCACCGTCACGGGCGCGGAAAGCGATGCCGCCGCCAAGACGATCGCACTGTCGATCGCCAATTCGCCGCTGGTCAAGACCGCAGCCGCTGGCGAAGACGCCAACTGGGGCCGGATCGTCATGGCCGTCGGCAAGGCCGGCGAAGCCGCGGACCGAGACAAGCTGGCGATCTGGTTCGGCGATGTCCGGGTTGCCGTCAATGGCGAACGCGATCCTGCCTATTCGGAAGAGGCCGCGTCCAACGTGATGAAGGGACAGGACATTCCGGTCAAGGTCGAACTCGGACTTGGCTCCGGCACCGCCACGGTCTGGACCTGCGACCTCACGAAGGAATACGTCGCCATCAACGGAGATTACCGGAGCTGATGACGGATATGACCGCATCTCCCGTTCAAGCCGATCTGCCCCTGGTTCGAAGGCTGGAAGCGGTCGGCTTCCGGGCCTGGCCCGCGGCGTCCGTGGTCTATGACGGCAGCTGGCAGGTTCGGTTGACGGGGAGCCATCCGTCGAAGCGGTTGAACTGCATCGTGCCGCTCGACCCGTCGGATTATCGGGACATGGACCTGCGGCTCTCGAAGGCCAGAAAGCGTTTTGCCGATTATGGACGGTCTCTGGTGGTGCGCGAAACGCCGCTCGCACCGCCGCACCTGATCCGTCATCTGGAGGATGATGGCTGGCAGATGTTCGAGACCGCAGATGTGATGATCGGCGATCTCGCCCACCTTCCGCTGCCGCCGACGCTTGGTCATCTTCCCAGCCACGATATCGGCCGTTTCGTCGATGCCTGCATTGCAGTGGGGCAGGACGACGCAGCGCTGAAGCCGGCACTGGCGGAGATCCTCAGTTCCATCAAGCCGCAATCGGGCTTCTTCATCAAGGAAAGCCCACGTCACGGCGCCGTCGCCGTGGCGCTTTGCGTGCAGGACAACGATCTTGCGGGCGTCATGTCGTTTGCCGTGTCGCAAACGGTTCGGCGGCAGGGCATCGGCTCGGAAATACTTGCCTCGGCACTGCGCTGGGCCCGCGTCAGCGGCGCCCGTTCGGCATGGCTGCAGGTGGAGGCAGACAACGAACCGGCGATTGCCCTCTATCGCCAGTTCGGCTTTCGCAAGGTCTATGAATACCGCTACTGGCGCAAAGGGTGACCGATCTCATGTCGAGGAAAATTCTTCTCGTTGCAGCCTGCGCGCTGATCGATGCCGATGGCCGCATCCTGCTTGCGCAGCGCCCTGAGGGCAAGTCGCTGGCCGGGCTCTGGGAGTTTCCGGGGGGTAAGGTGGAGCCTGGCGAAACGCCCGAGGAGACGTTGATCCGTGAACTCGACGAGGAGCTCGGGATCCAGACGAAGGAAGCCTGCCTCGCGCCGCTGACATTTGCGAGCCACACTTATGAAACCTTCCATCTGTTGATGCCGCTCTATGTCTGTCGCCGTTTCGAGGGCATTCCGCACGGGCGCGAAGGGCAGGCGATCAAGTGGGTCAAGCCGAACGCGCTTCGGGACTATCCGATGCCGCCCGCCGACGAGCCTCTGATCCCGATCATTCAGGATCTTGTCTGATCGAGATCAGTCGAATTAGCGCAGTCGAATTCAGAGCCTGTTAACCTTTAATTCAGCCCATCGTGGCATCGTCAGGGGGATCAGTGACTGCGTTGACGAGGCTTTTCAGCGATGGAAGACGAATTCTGGAAAACTGTGCAGGCCCGCCAGCGGGCAAAGCACAGATCCGGTAGGACCGGCGCCCTCAATATTGCTCTGCTGTTTGGCACCGCTGCGGTTGCGCTTGCGCTGATCGTGACGCCGATGCTCGCCGGTCACGACGACCAGCAGCGGCTGGCAACGGTCAAGCAGGACTTCGACATGATCACCACCGGCTCGATCAAGCCGGTCGAGAAGGGCACGAAAACCTACACGATCCGCCGTAGCGTCCTTCAGGACACGCCGGGCTCCGTCTGCATCGTACAGGGCTACGGCGCAAACGATGGCTGCTAATTAACGATTAGTCGCTATAGTCGGGCGACAGATCAGCGGTTTACCGGATAAAGGGCAAGTCATGCGTCTCCTGCGTTCCTTCATGCGCGATGAATGTGGGGCGACGGCTGTCGAGTACGGCCTGATCATCGCGATCATATCGGCCGCCTTGCTCGCCGGTTTCGGCGCTTTTTCCTCGGCGCTCAGCAATATGTTCAGCTTCCTCGGCGGCAAGGTCGACAAGCCGATTACCTGACCCTCCCCCGATCGTTACCCTGATCTATCAGTTTTCGTTCTGCGATCCGCGCAGCGCATCTTCCAGCCGCATCTTGGCCGATCCCGGCTTCAGGGGCTTTTGCTGGCTTTCATGCGGCGCCCATCCCGATGCGTAGATGATCGAAAACGTGGCCCGGATGCGCCCATCCGGATCCGAGTAGCGATCGGCATAAAGCTCGGCGGCTTTCAGGAAAAAGCTCTTCGTCAGCGGCTTGCGGCTGCGGCCAGCGAGCGCATTGGTCATGCCCATGCCGCGCAAGTCCCGCATCAGTGCAAACAGGTTGTCGTAGCGCACCGTATAGGTTTCCGCATCGATCACGGGCAGGGCAAAACCCGTCCGCTGCAGTAGCCCGCCGACGTCGCGCACGTCCGCAAACGGAATGACACGCGGGCTAGCGCCCCCGGTCATTTCCACCTCGGCCGACAGAAGTACATCGCGCAGCTCGGCAAGCGTGCCGGATCCGGGAATGGCGGCAAGGAACAGCCCATCCGGTTTCAGCGCCCGGCGGATGCGGACCAGCGTGCCGGGAAGATCGTTGATCAAGTGAAGGGCGAGCGGTGAGACGATGAGATTGACCGTATCCGGCTCAAGCGGCACATCGTCGAGCGGTGCGACCGTGATGTCTTCGCCAGAGACGGCGAAGGTAGGATCGCTCTCGACCCGGACCATGTTGTCGATCTTGCCGGTTGCTTTCGCTTCGCGGGCTGCAGTGCCGGTACCGCCATGCAACTCGACACCCTGTTCGAACTGCCGTTCGACCACGGACAGCCGCTCGGCCAGTTCGCGTCCGGCTATATCCAGCAAAAACGCCGCGTTGTGGTCGCCAGCGGCAATCGCACGCCGGCGCCGTGCTTCGACCAGTTCGGCGTCAAAAATGATGTCCATGTTTTCCACTCAATTTCCGCGGGTCGCAAAGTCGCTCTCCGTCGATTAATGTCAAGCATGTCTTCGTCCCCCGCCTTGCGATCGCTGAGGAGCATGGTATCGGCCGCGTCCGTCTGGACACGCCGGATAGGCGACGTCGTCTACCCGCCAGCCTGTCCCGGATGCGGCGTGATCACCGGCAGCCATCGCGGTTTCTGTGCACAGTGCTGGAGCGGTGTGCGCTTCATCGAACGTCCCTACTGCGAGGTTCTAGGCCTTCCGTTCTCCTATGATCCTTCCGATCCCGCTTTGGATGAGCAATTGCTGATCTCGCCGGAAGCGATCGCCAATCCCCCGGTGTTCGACCGCCTGCGGGCTGTGGCAATCCACGAAGGTGCGGCACGCTCGCTCGTCCATGCGCTGAAATATAGGGATCGCACCGACCTCGCCGCAATGATGGCCGGGTGGATGCTGCGCGCGAGCGAGACCCATGTGGCCGATTGCGACGCTATTCTCCCGGTGCCGCTGCATCGCTCGCGCATGTTCTGGCGTCGGTTCAATCAGGCAGCCGAACTCGGGCGGCATCTCGCCGCTCAATCCGCAAAGCCCTTTCTTGCCGCAACATTGCTGCGCACGAAGAGCACTCAGCGCCAGGTGGGGCTGACCGCGCGGGGCCGCGAGGAGAACGTCCGCGCCGCGTTCAAGGTGGCCGCGGGTCGCGAACAGGACGTGTTCGGCAAGCATATCGTACTGGTCGACGACGTGTTCACGACAGGCGCAACAGTGTCTTCCGCAACCCGGGCTCTGAAGCGGGCAGGGGCTGCCGAGGTGACGGTTTTGACCTTTGCAATGGCCATTGCCGGGCCTATATGACAGAGACGGCAATTGTGACGCGCTGCACAAAGTCCTGACAGTACGTGGAGAAAATCATGGCAGATGTGATCATTTACACCCGCGAATATTGCGGTTACTGCGCCCGCGCCAAGGCGCTGCTCGAATCCAAGGGCGTTGCCTTTACCGAGCATGACGCGACCTATTCCAAGGAACTGCGCGCCGAAATGGTGCAGAAGTCGAACGGCGGTTCGACATTCCCGCAGATCTTCATCGATGGTCGGCATGTCGGCGGTTGCGACGACCTGCATGCGCTCGACCGTGCCGGCAAGCTCGATCCGCTTCTGGCGGCCTGAGGAGATTTTTCGATGACCGCGGTCAAGGTTGCAGCGATCCAGATGTGTTCGGGCGTCGATCCCGTCAGGAATGCGGCCGACATGGCGCGTCTTGTCCGTGACGCTGCAGCCCATGGCGCGACCTATATTCAGACCCCCGAAATGACCGGCATGCTGCAGCGTGACCGCAAGGCAGCGCGCGAGGTGCTCCGGGGCGAGGCGGACGACGTGATCGTCTCGACGGCGCGCGATCTCGCAAAAGAGCTTGGTGTCTTCCTGCATATCGGCTCGACCGCCATTGCCCGCGACGACGGCAAGATCGCCAACCGCGCTTTCCTGGTTTCGCCGGACGGCGCAACCGTCTGCAGCTACGACAAGATCCACATGTTCGATGTCGATCTCGACAACGGTGAAAGCTGGCGCGAAAGTTCGGCCTATGAACCCGGCAACGAAGCGCGGGTCGCCGACCTCGGTTTCGGCCGGCTCGGTTTCGCGATCTGCTACGATGTGCGGTTTCCGCAGCTGTTCCGAGCCGAGGCCTTGGCCGGCGCCGAAATCCTCACGGTTCCGGCTGCCTTTACCCGCCAGACGGGCGAGGCGCATTGGGAAATCCTGCTTCGGGCCCGCGCCATCGAGAACGGCACGTTCCTAATCGCTGCGGCGCAGGGCGGCACCCACGAAGATGGCCGCGAAACCTTCGGTCATTCGATGATCGTCGATCCCTGGGGCAAGGTTCTGGCGATGGCTGGCGGCACCGGCGAAGAGGTCCTGATCGCCGAGATCGATCTCGACCAGGTCCGGGCGGCACGCCAGAAGATCCCCAACCTCAAGAATGCCCGGGAGTTTTCCGTGGCGATCGTCCCCGACCGCGGTGACGGGGAAGAGGCGGCGTGATTAAATATTCGCTCGGCTGCGAGAACGGACATGCGTTTGAAGGCTGGTTTGCCCAAAGCGCCGATTTCGACCGCCAGGTGGAAAGCGGCTTTTTAACCTGTCCGGTCTGCAATTCCACCGCGATCTCAAAATCCCTGATGGCGCCCTCCGTTTCGACAGCACGGAAGAAGGAAGCCAAGCAGGAGTTGGCGATGAATATGGCGCGCCATGAGGTGATGGCGAAGCTCAAGGAAGCCGTCGCCGGTATCCGCGCCAGTTCCGAAGATGTCGGCGAGAAATTTCCGGAAGAGGCGCGCAAGATCCATTACGGCGAGGCCGATGCGCGCGGGATTATCGGCAAGGCAAGTTTCGACGACGTGCGCGAGCTGATTGATGAGGGCATCGGCATCGCCCCCTTGCCGACGCTCCCGGAAGACGGCAACTGACGCCGGTCTTCAAGTTCATTAGCGATGTCGGAAGTATCTTGTAAGTATTTCTTCCAAGACATGCATCTTTACCATGCCGGTTTACCGAACTCTAACCTGACTGCGCTATCTCTGCGGACGGGCTGCCGAAAGCCGTCCGTGATGAACTGGTGCCAGACTGAAATGGAGCGGGCCCGCAAGCCCGTACATGCAGGTTCAAATCCTGCCCAGTTCTCCAAGGACCACACTCCGGCGACGAATTGGCAGACGTCGACCAACATCGCATTCGACATGACCCTCTGGATTTAGACCAAACAGGCCGGATCGTTGCGATCGCAGCGCAAGGGCGTCCCCGTAACCTTGATCAGACAGAAAGTGCTCTGCAGCATGGAAAAGATTGATCGTTTAGCGTGGGTCGACGCCGCCAAAGGTGTCTCGATCATCCTGGTTGTGATGATGTACTCGGCCTACAATACCGGCGAATATACCGGGCAGGTCGGCTTTCTACACTATGTCATCGGTTTCGCCACGCCATTCCGGATGCCGGAATTCTTCCTGATCTCGGGTCTGTTCCTGTCGCAGGTTATCGCCCGCCCGTGGTTGCAGTTCGTCGACCGCCGGGTGGTCCATTACCTTTATTTCTACGTGCTCTGGGTCACGATCATGCTTGGCCTCAAGATCGGGGTCTACGAGCTCGATCTCAGCAAAATGCTGAAGGAGCTGGCCTTTGCGATGGTCCAGCCCTATGGCGTGCTGTGGTTCGTCTATCTGCTCGCAATTTTCGGACTGGTGACGAAGCTGTTATACCAGCTGTCTGTCCCGGCCTGGGTGGTTCTTCCGGTCGCGATCGGCCTCGAGGTCCTGTCGCCCCATTCGGCGAGCTATGTGGTGACGCAGTTTGCTGCGTATTTCGTCTTCTTCTATCTCGGCTTCCTGACGGGTCCCGCAATTTTGAAGCTGGTCGATCTCTGCCAGCGCTATCCGGCGAGCGCCTGGGCTGCGCTGTGCGTCTGGGCGCTGGTCAACGGAGTGCTCGTGTTTTCACCCGGCTATGCGGTTCAACCGGTCGGGATGCAGATGGGGTCTGCGGTGTTGCCAGGGATGCATTTCGTGCTTGCTGTCGCTGGAACGCTGGCGCTTTGCATCGCTTGCGGCCTCGTCGTCCAACTGCCGTTCTCGCGCTGGCTGGTCTGGCTCGGCAAGCATTCGCTGGTTGTCTACCTCGCCTTTACCATCCCGATGTCCCTGTTCAGGGCAGTAGCGCTCAAGACCGGACTGTTTACCGATACGGGACTGCTGAGCGTTTCGGTGATGATCGTGTCGATCGTGAGCTCGCTCATCCTCTACGCGATTGTCAGGGCGACAGGGATCGGCAACTTCCTTTTCGAGCGGCCCCGTTGGGCCTCGCTTTTGCACCGCAAGGGCGGCTCCGTCGACGCCGTTACTGCCACACCCGCCACGGCTGTCGTCAAGGATTGAAGCTCAGCCCGGACGCCGCGCCAGAAGCATGTAATTGACGTCCATGTCGGATGACAGGTTCCAGCGGTCGCTGAGCGGGTTGAAGAACACGCCGGTGCGGTGAATGATCTCCATGCCGCTTTTTGACAGCGGTTTTTCGATCTCTTCCGGGCGCACAAGCTTGTCGTACTGATGGGTGCCGCGCGGCAACCAGCGGAGAATGTTTTCCGCAGCAAAGATCGCCAGCGCGCCGGCCTTCAGCGTGCGGTTGATAGTCGCGACGAACATCAGGCCGCCTGGCTTCACCAGCGACGCGCAGGTCGTGATGAAAAAATCGACGTCAGCGACGTGTTCGACTACTTCCATGTTCATGACCACGTCGAACGTCTCGCCCAATGCGGCCAGGTCTTCGGCGGTGACTGCGCGATAATCGACGCTAACGCCGGTTTCAGCGGCGTGGGTGGAAGCGATGCCGATGTTCTTTTCTGACGGGTCCGCGCCGACAACGGTCGCACCCATGCGGGCCATCGGCTCCGACAACAGACCGCCGCCACATCCGATATCGAGGATGCGAAGACCGGCAAGCGGCTGGTGACCGTTGGGGTCACGGCCGAAATGCTCGCAGATCCGGTCGCGAAGATAGGAGAGGCGGACCGGATTGAACTTGTGGAGAGGCCGAAACTTCCCTGTCGGGTTCCACCACTCGGCTGCCATTTTCGAGAACCATTCAACCTGGTCCTTATCGACTGTGCTGCGTGTGGTTTCGGTCATATCGTCATCCTCTCGTACTAGGGCCTGAAGTCGGACGATCCCGGGTTGATGTCAAGGGGTGACATCGCCGCGGACGTCGCGCGACAGCTTAGTCATTGTTTTCCAGTGAGCGGGCGGGATGAACCGTTGCTTACGGCGGGGAGAAAAAGGGTGAATGAAAGTCAAATACATCATTCATTCGCCATTCAGCCGACAACTGGAACAATAGGTCGTTCCGAGCATTTAGGCTGAAAATTACGGGGCGCAAAACGGAAGCAATTCCGACCGCTTATGTTTTCCAGGAGGAAACAGGTGAAAAAGTTACTTTTACGGGTAGCCGCTCTCGGCGCCTTGATGCTGGCGCCGTCGATTGCTTCGGCTGCCGTGCAGGGATTCGCAACCGCGAACGTGAACATGCGGTCTGGTCCGAGCACCGCCTATCCGGCGGTTACAGTGATCCCGGTCAGCGCGACCGTTACCATCAACGGCTGCATGAGCAGCGTGAACTGGTGCGACGTTTCGTTCTACGGCGGTCGTGGCTGGGTGTCGGGAAACTATGTCCAGGCGGCGTACCGTTCGAACCGCGTCTATGTCGCGCCCGACTACTATCAGGGTCTCGGCATCCCGACGGTGACCTTCGAAGTCAACGACTACTGGGGCCGCCATTACAGAGAGCGCAATTTCTATCGCGAACGTGATCGCTGGCGCGATTACAATTGGCGCGCCGATCGTCAGCCGCCGCCACCGCCGCGTTGGGATCGTGACAGACGTCCGCCGCCACCGCCTCCGGGTTGGGACCGCGACCGCGATCGTGACCGCTGGGACAACCGTCCCGGTTGGGACCGTGATCGCGGCGACCGCCGTGACCCGCCACGCGTCGACCGTGACAGGGACGATCGTCGCCCACCGCCGCGTATCGATCGTGACGACGACCGTCGTCCTCCACCACCGCGTATCGACCGCGACCGGGATGACCGCCGTCCACCACCGCGGATTGATCGCGACGACGACCGTCGCCCACCACCGCCGCGCATGGATCGTGGCGATGACCGCAGGGACGATCGCCGCCCGCCGCCGCGTGCCGAGCGCAATGACGAACGCAGAGAAGAACGTCGTCAGGAACCGCGTGCAGAGCGCAACAACGACCGTCGCGCCCCGCAGGGTGAAACTGAGCAGTGCGTCGGCCCGGGTTGCCGCAATCGCTAAGGCGACAAGCGTAGACGAGCTCCGCCGTGAATGGTTACAGTTGATGATAGTCGGGGGCCGCGAAAGCGGCCCTTTTCATGTTCGGCGATTTTCCGCGGATAATCGCGAAATACTGCCTCCGGTTTTTGCCGGGCGTACCGTTCTGGCCTGTTCCGGCCATTGCACCGCCAGCCCCTTTTCGATATGAGACCCCCGCAACTTTGTGACTCCAGGCCTTGAGGCCCGGATAGCAGAGAAACGGGAAGCAGACGTTCCAGCGGTTCGTGCCGGGACGAAACAGTGGTTTTTGTCGAATGGCTCGCATCGTGATGAAGTTCGGCGGCACGTCCGTCGCCAATCTTGACCGTATCCACAATGTGGCACGCCATGTGAAACGCGAGGTCGACGCGGGCCATGAAGTGGCCGTCGTCGTTTCCGCCATGTCGGGCAAGACCAACGAGCTGGTGGGCTGGGTACAGGACACGCCGAAGGTCAATGGCGCTGACTCTCCCTTTTACGATGCGCGCGAATACGATGCCGTCGTCGCCTCCGGCGAGCAGGTGACATCAGGTCTGCTGGCGATCGCGCTGCAGTCGATGGGAATAAACGCTCGCTCCTGGCAGGGCTGGCAGTTGCCGATCCGCACCGACAATGCGCATGGCGCGGCACGCATTCAGGAAATCGACGGTTCCGACATCATCAAGCGGATGGGCGAGGGCCAGGTGGCCGTCGTTGCCGGCTTCCAGGGCATCGGCCCGGACAACCGGATCGCGACGCTGGGTCGCGGCGGTTCCGACACATCGGCGGTGGCGATTGCTGCCGCTCTCAAGGCCGATCGCTGCGACATCTATACGGATGTCGATGGCGTCTATACGACGGACCCGCGCATCGTGCCCAAGGCGCGGCGCCTGAAGAAGATTTCGTTCGAGGAAATGCTCGAAATGGCATCGCTCGGCGCCAAAGTGTTGCAGGTGCGCTCAGTAGAACTTGCCATGGTTCACAAGGTTCGCACCTTCGTGCGCTCCAGTTTCGAGGATCCCGATGCACCGGGCATGGGCGACCTCATCAACCCGCCCGGTACTTTGATTTGCGACGAGGAAGAGATCGTGGAACAGGAAGTCGTCACCGGCATCGCCTACGCCAAGGATGAAGCGCAGATCTCCCTGCGTCGTCTCTCCGACCGGCCAGGCGTTTCTGCCGCCATCTTCGGCCCGCTGGCTGAAAATCACATCAATGTCGACATGATCGTCCAGAACATTTCCGAGGACGGATCAAAGACCGACATGACCTTCACCGTGCCTTATGGGGACGTGGCCAAGGCCATCAGCGTTCTTGAAGACAACAAAGAGAAGATCGGCTTCGACGTCGTTCAGAGCGAATCGGGTCTCGCCAAGGTGTCGGTGATCGGCATCGGTATGCGCAGCCATGCTGGCGTCGCCGCGACCGCTTTCAAGGCACTTGCCGAAAAGTCGATCAACATCAAGGCCATCACCACCTCGGAAATCAAGATTTCGATCCTGATCGCCGGTGACTACTCGGAACTTGCAGTTCGGTCTTTGCATTCCGCCTACGGTCTCGATAAGACTTGATCGTCAACCGGTTTGCCGCGTGGGTGTGAAACTCGCGCGGCCACTTCCGGATTAAAGATGCATTCGGGAGCAATGATGCCGATGAGAGACATGTCGGCCGGGCCGCGCGTTCTTCTGAAGCGGCTCCGCGAGTTGATGGCCGAGCCACTTGAGCCGCAGGAGCGGCTTGACCGGATCGTGCGCCAGATCGCCAGCAACATGGTGGCGGAGGTTTGCTCCGTCTATGTGTTGCGCTCCGACGGCGTTCTCGAGCTTTACGCCACCGAAGGCCTCAACAAGGAGGCCGTCCACACATCGCAGCTGAAGATGGGGCAGGGCTTGGTCGGCACGATTGCCGCATCGGCACAGCCGCTCAATCTTTCCGATGCGCAGGCGCATCCGGCGTTCCGCTACCTGCCCGAAACCGGCGAAGAGATCTACCATTCCTTCCTTGGCGTGCCGATCCTGCGCGCCGGCCGCACGCTCGGCGTTCTCGTTGTGCAGAACAAGGCCAGCCGCAACTACCGCGAAGACGAGGTCGAGGCGCTCGAGACGACGGCGATGGTGATCGCCGAGATGATCGCGACCGGCGACCTGAAAAAGATCACGGCACCGGGGCTGGAGCTGGACCTCACCCGTGCCGTCACGATCGCGGCCAACGGCTATAACGAGGGCATCGGGCTCGGCCATGTCGTGCTGCACGAGCCGCGCATCGTCGTTACCAATCTTCTCAACGAGGATTCGGACAAGGAAATCCTCCGTCTGGCCGAAGCGCTCGGATCGCTCCGGATCTCGATCGACGACATGCTGCAGCGCCGCGACGTGGCGCAGGAGGGCGAGCACCGCGAGGTTCTCGAGACCTACCGCATGTTTGCGCATGACCAGGGATGGGTGCGCCGCATGGAAGAGGCGATCCATAACGGACTGACGGCGGAAGCTGCGGTCGAAAAGGTGCAGAGCGACACCAAGGCGCGGATGATGCGCCTGACCGACCCTTATCTGCGCGAGCGGATGCATGATTTCGACGATCTGGCCAACCGGTTGCTGCGCCAGCTGACCGGCTATTCCGGCCGAGCAACGGACGAGAACTTCCCGCTCGATGCGATCATTCTTGCGCGCGCCATGGGCGCTGCTGAACTGCTCGATTATCCGCGCGAGAACCTGCGCGGCCTGGTGCTGGAAGAAGGTGCGGTCACCAGCCATGTGGTGATCGTGGCCCGTGCCATGGGTATTCCGGTTGTCGGCCAGGCGACGGGCCTGGTTGCGCTTGCCGAAAACGGCGATCCCATCATCATCGACGGTGACGACGGCCAGGTGCATGTGCGCCCGATGGCGGATCTGCAGAAGGCCTATGAGGAAAAGGTCAAGCTGCGGGCCCGGCGCCAGGAACAGTTCAAGGCACTGCGCTCGGTCGAGCCGGTGACCAAGGATGGCAAGGCGATCAGCCTCAATATGAATGCCGGCCTTTTGGTGGATCTGCCGCAGCTTGCTGAATCCGGTGCGCAGGGTATCGGCCTGTTCCGCACTGAGCTGCAGTTCATGATTGCCTCGACTATGCCGAAGCTTGAGGAACAGGAGGCGTTTTATCGCGCCGTGATCCGTCAGGCGGCGGGCCTTCCGGTGACGTTCCGCACGCTCGATATCGGTGGCGACAAGGTGGTCTCGTACCTCCGCAGCCAGGAAGAGGAAAACCCGGCGCTGGGATGGCGGGCGATCCGCCTGTCTCTCGATCGGCCGGGCCTGCTGCGCACCCAGATGCGCGCGCTGCTGCGGGCATCGGCGGGTGCCGAGCTGCGCATGATGCTGCCGATGATCACCGAGGTTTCAGAAATCCGCGCGGTGCGCGAGCTGTTCCAGAAGGAAGTCCAGCATCTTTCCAAATTCGGCCACAGCCTGCCGCGCAAGCTGCAGTTCGGCGCGATGCTGGAAGTGCCGTCGCTGATGTGGCAGCTGGATGAACTGATGGCGGAAGTGGATTTCGTATCGGTCGGCTCAAACGACCTGTTCCAGTTCGCCATGGCCGCTGACCGGGGCAATGCCCGCGTTTCCGACCGATTCGATATTCTCGGCAAGCCGTTCCTGCGCATTCTTCGTGATATCGCCCGCGCCGGCGAAAAGAACCGGACGCCGGTGACCTTGTGCGGCGAGATGGCCGGCAAGCCGCTTTCGGCCATGGCGCTGATCGGCGTCGGTTTCCGCTCGGTCTCGATGGCGGCAACCTCGATCGGGCCGGTCAAGGCGATGCTGCTTGGTCTCGATGCAGGGCAGTTGGCCGAGGAGCTGAACGCCGCGCTGGACGACGTGCGCTCGGACGAGCCGATCCGCAATTTGCTGTTGCGGTTTGCGGAAACCAACAACATTCCCGTATAGAAAAACACAAAGAACAAGAGTGGAGTGATTGGGTGGCGAAGCTTCCTGTCGAAAAGATGCGCGAACTGGAACGCCGGTTCGGCGAGATCGAGGCGCGCATGTCGGAAGGTCCGGCTGCCGATGTCTATGTGAAGCTGGCATCGGAATATTCCGAACTGCAGCCGGTGGTCACCAAGATCCGTGAATACGAAAAGACGCTGGCTGAAGTCGCAGACCTGCGTGCGATGCTTGTCGACAAGGCGACCGACCGCGAGATGCGCGAGCTGGCCGAGATGGAGCTGCCGGATGCGGAAGAACGCATCGAGCAGCTGGAAAAGGACATGCAGATCCTTCTCCTTCCCAAGGATGCGGCCGACGAGCGCAGCGCCATCCTGGAAATCCGCGCCGGCACCGGCGGCAACGAGGCGGCGCTGTTTGCCGGCGACCTGTTTCGCATGTACGAGCGTTACGCGAGTGCCCATGGCTGGAAGGTGGAAGTGCTGTCTGCCAGCGACGGCGAAGCGGGCGGTTTCCGCGAAGTCATCGCCACCGTGACCGGCCGCGGCGTGTTTTCCAAGCTGAAATTCGAAAGCGGCGTGCACCGGGTGCAGCGCGTGCCCGATACGGAAACGCAGGGGCGCATCCATACGTCGGCCGCGACGGTCGCAGTTTTGCCCGAAGCGGAAGAGATCGATATCGAGATCAAGGCGGACGACATCCGCATCGATACGATGCGGGCATCAGGCGCCGGCGGCCAGCACGTCAACACCACCGACTCTGCCGTTCGCATCATCCACCTGCCGACGGGGCTGGTTGTCACCAGTTCGGAGAAATCGCAGCACCAGAACCGTGCAAAAGCCATGCAGGTCCTGCGCTCGAGGCTCTACGACATGGAGCGGCAGAAAGCCGACAGCGAACGCTCTGCGGACCGCAAGAGCCAGGTCGGTTCGGGCGACCGTTCGGAGCGCATTCGCACCTACAATTTCCCGCAAGGGCGCGTGACCGACCACCGTATCAACCTGACGCTCTACAAGCTCGACCGGATGATGATCGGCGAGATCGACGAAGTCGTCGATGCGCTGATCTCGGACTATCAGGCCGGACAGCTGGCGCAGCTTGGCGAGCAGCACGGATGAGCCAGCACCCGGCGTCTGTGCTGAAGGCGGTGGTGGCGGATGCAAGGGCGCAGCTTGCCGCAGCAGGCATAGCCGATGCGGCCATCGAGGCAAGGCTTCTGATCGGCGGCTTGCTGGGACTTTCCTCGACCGAGGTGTTCGTTGATGGCGACCGTGTGGTCGATGCCCTCGACATGGCCCGGATTGCGGATGCCGTGGCCAGGCGCCTGGGTCACGAGCCGGTTCACCGTATTCTAGGCATGCGGGCGTTTCACGGGCTGGATCTGTTGCTCTCGAAAGAGACGCTGGAGCCGCGGCCGGATACCGAACTCCTGGTCGAATGCATGCTGCCCGTGCTCAGACGGATCGTTGCGGATAAGGGCCATGCCCGCGTGCTCGATCTTGGCACCGGGACCGGCGCCATCATTCTGGCGCTGTTGAGCGAGGTTCCGCAAGCGACGGGCGTCGGCTCCGATATTTCCGAGGATGCGCTTTCGACGGCGACGCGTAATGCGCAACGTCTTGATCTTGCCGAGCGGTTTCAGGGCGTCAGAAGTCATTGGTTTGACGCAATTGACGGGCGTTTCGACATAATCGTGTCAAACCCGCCCTATATCAGAAGCGATGTCATTCCTGAACTAGAGCCGGAAGTTCGCGATTTCGATCCGCCGGCAGCGTTGGACGGCGGACCCGACGGCCTGGATGCCTACCGGGCAATCGCATCGCAGGCCGAGCACTTTCTCGAACTGCGTGGTCCACAGGAAGACGGCTCGTTTCCCAAGGACGAAGGGTCGATCGGCGTCGAGATCGGGTTCGATCAGCGAGACACCGTGACGCGTATCTTCGAGGACGCAGGCTTCATCTTGACGCAAGCAAGACGTGATTATGGTAACAACGATCGCGTGCTTGTCTTTACGAGAGGTGGCCCTTGATTATCCAGGCTTTCGATGTTGCAAAGCAAAAGAAAGGGCTTGGAATCCTTCAGGAAGCGAGTTAGCGTAAATCACGCATCGGGGCGGCTGGGAGTGAACAACGATTCGTTCTCGCTAAAAGGTCAACCGTAGAACCGGCTCTTTTCGAAGACCGAGCAGGTTGAGCAGATCCAGTGCGTGATCAGGTAATTTGACTTTGAAAGCGGCAGGCCGCCTTGGTCGACCTGCGCATGGCACGCGAAGTCCTGTTCCGGCGATGACCGGCGGGCCGCGTGGCCTTTTATCAGCGAAGACAGAGAGTTGGTGAACGATATATGAGGCCAGGACAGCAAAACAAGCGCGGTCGGGGGCGTGGCAGCAACAATGGCGGCAGCAGCAATGGCGGCGGCGGCAGCGGCGGTGGAAACAACAATTTCAATCGCAAGGGCGGCAACCCGCTCAGCCGGTCCTATGACAGCTCCGGCCCGGATGTAAAAATTCGCGGCACCGCTCAGCATATCGCCGAAAAGTATTCGACCCTTGCTCGTGATGCGCATAGCGCAGGCGACCGTGTCATGGCCGAAAACTACCTCCAGCACGCGGAACACTATTACCGCATCATTGCTGCAGCGCAGGCCCAGATGCAGGACCGTTTCCAGCATCAGGAGCGTGGCGAATACCAGGACCGCGACGGCAACTCGATCGATCAAGACGATATGGATCAGGGTGACGGCGACGATCTCGGCTACGGACAGCAGCCGATGATGGACGAGCAGCCGCGCCGCGAGCACAATTCCAACCAGAACTCTGGACAGCACTCAGGCCAGAATTCCGGTCAAAACTCTGGACAGAACCCGGGTCAAAACTCTGGGCACAACCAGGGCAGCCAGTCCGGCCAGGACCAGCAGCCGCGCGAAAACCGGCGTGACCGAAACGAGCGCCGCGAGCGTCGCCCGGAACGTCCCGACCGCCCAGAGCGTCAGGACCGTGCAGAGCGCGCACCTGAACAGGGCAGCGAGCAGCCGATGGAGCAGCCTGCTGCACCTGCTGCCGAACAGCCGGTCGCTCCGACACGGACCAGACAGCGCGCGCCTCAGGTCACCGAAGCTCCGGTAGCCGTTGCGCCTGTGGTCGATGGATCCGGACCGCAGCCTGATATCGAGGGCACTCCGGTCGAGGTTTCGGTCGAAGAGGAGTCGCAGACGGAAGCCACGCCACGCCGTCGCCGCACGGCAGGTAACCGTCCACGTCGCCAGACCCGCAAGGATGCCGATGCGGCAGACGGCGGCGATGCCGGCGACGGTGACGACAAGCCGGCCCTGGCAGAAGCTGGCGAATAAGCCGGTCTGACACTGTACGATTGATATGAAAACTCCGGTCGAAAGGCCGGAGTTTTTCTTTGAGGGGTAGCCGAATGCTCGTGCGGGAGATCGCCATGCTGCACCTGGCTCGTCTTGGATCCTGTCCCTTGCACGTTTTGCACCTGTTACCTCGCCGGTCTTACCCGGGTGCGGCGGCGAGTTGTCGGCTCGACGACAACGCGCGATCCCGGCTCGATCGACGCCGCGCCAATATCGCCTAAATCCTCTTCTCCGCGTCTTTAAATCACAAAATCGCGCTCCCATATCTTCACCAAGGCCGGTTGGCCGGCCGGGTTCGCCTTTAAAGGGAGCCCCATCTCAATCATCGGTCCGTGCCTCCATGGAGGGCGGGGCGATTCAGGAGGTTTATCTTATGAACATCGAAAAATATTCCGAGCGGGTACGGGGCTTCCTTCAGTCTGCCCAGACCCAGGCCCTGTCCGCTGGTCATCAGCAGTTTACGCCAGAGCACCTGCTCAAGGTTCTGCTCGACGACGACCAGGGCATGGCTTCCGCATTGATCGAACGCGCTGGCGGCAGCGCCAAGGATGCGCGCATCGCAAACGACGCTGCACTTTCCAAGCTTCCGAAGGTATCGGGCGGCAATGGCGAGATCTATCTTTCGCAGCCGCTGGCAAAAGTGTTTTCGACAGCGGAAGAAGCCGCCAAGAAGGCCGGCGACAGCTTTGTCACGGTCGAACGACTGCTGCTGGCGCTTTTGATCGAAAGCTCGGCCTCGACATCGGCCAGCCTGAAGAAGGCGGGGCTGACGGCGCAGGGTCTCAACCAGGTCATCAACGACCTGCGCAAGGGCCGCACCGCCGATAGCGCCACCGCCGAACAGGGCTTTGAGGCGCTGAAGAAATATGCCCGCGACCTGACGACCGAAGCGCGCGATGGCCGGCTAGATCCGGTGATCGGCCGTGACGACGAAATTCGCCGCACGATCCAGGTTCTGTCGCGCCGCACCAAGAACAATCCCGTCCTGATCGGTGAACCCGGCGTCGGCAAGACGGCGATCGCCGAAGGACTGGCGCTCCGTATCGTCAATGGCGACGTGCCGGAAAGCCTCAAAGACAAGAAGCTGATGGCGCTCGACATGGGCGCGCTGATTGCGGGTGCCAAATATCGCGGCGAGTTCGAAGAGCGGCTGAAGAGCGTGCTGAACGAGGTGCAGTCGGAAAACGGCGAGATCATCCTGTTCATCGACGAGATGCACACGCTTGTCGGAGCCGGCAAGGCGGATGGCGCGATGGACGCGTCCAACCTTCTGAAGCCCGCTCTCGCCCGCGGCGAGCTGCATTGCGTCGGCGCGACCACGCTCGATGAATACCGCAAGCATGTGGAAAAGGATCCGGCTCTTGCTCGTCGTTTCCAGCCGGTCATGGTTGAGGAACCGTCGGTCGAGGATACGATCTCGATCCTGCGCGGGCTGAAGGAAAAATACGAGCAGCACCACAAGGTCCGCATCTCGGATTCGGCGCTGGTTGCGGCTGCGACCTTGTCCAGCCGTTACATTGCCGACCGGTTCCTGCCGGACAAGGCGATCGACCTGATGGACGAAGCTGCATCGCGGTTGCGCATGCAGGTGGATTCCAAGCCCGAAGAGCTGGACGAACTCGATCGCCGCATCATGCAGCTGAAGATCGAGCGTGAGGCGCTGAAGAAGGAAACCGACACAGCCTCGGCCGACCGGCTGGTCCGTCTCGAGACCGAAGTGACGTCGCTTGAAGAGCAGGCGGATGCGCTGACCGCGCGCTGGCAGGCTGAGAAGCAGAAGCTCGGACTTGCCGCCGATCTCAAGGGCAAGCTCGACGAAGCACGCAACGAACTGGCCACTGCCCAGCGCAAGGGTGAGTACCAGCGTGCCGGCGAGCTGACCTACGGCGTCATTCCCGATCTCGAAAAGGAGCTCGCACAGGCGGAAGCACAGGACAGTTCCAGCAACGCGATGGTGCAGGAAGTGGTCAATCCGGATGCGATCGCGCATGTGGTGTCCCGCTGGACCGGTATTCCCGTCGACAAGATGCTGGAAGGCGAGCGCGACAAGCTGCTGCGGATGGAAGACGAGTTGGCGAAATCAGTCGTCGGCCAGGGCGATGCGGTGCAGGCCGTGTCGCGCGCCGTGCGCCGTTCCCGTGCCGGATTGCAGGATCCGAACCGGCCGATCGGCTCGTTCATCTTCCTCGGCCCAACCGGGGTCGGCAAGACCGAGCTTACCAAGTCGCTCGCACGCTTCATGTTCGACGACGAAACCGCGATGGTGCGCTTGGACATGTCGGAATACATGGAGAAGCATTCCGTCTCGCGGCTGATCGGCGCGCCTCCGGGCTATGTCGGTTATGACGAAGGCGGTGCGCTGACCGAAGCCATCAGGCGCAAGCCCTACCAGATCGTTCTGTTCGACGAGATCGAGAAGGCACATCCCGATGTGTTCAACGTTCTCCTGCAGGTTCTCGACGACGGGCGCCTGACGGACGGGCAGGGCCGCACGGTCGACTTCAAGAACACGATGATCATCATGACCTCCAATCTCGGAGCCGAATATCTGACCGGTCTTCGCGAGGACGAGGATTCGGAAAGCGTGCGCGAGCAGGTGATGGGCGTGGTGAAAGCCTCGTTCCGGCCGGAGTTCCTCAACCGCGTCGACGAGATCATTCTGTTCCACAGGCTGAAGCGCAACGAGATGGGCGCGATCGTCGATATCCAGCTGCAGCGCCTGCTGAAGCTTCTGGCCGATCGCAAGGTCGAACTGGACCTGGATGGCGATGCCCGCGAATGGCTGGCGAACAAGGGCTACGACCCGGTCTATGGCGCCCGGCCGCTAAAGCGGGTGATCCAGAAGTTCGTGCAGGATCCACTCGCCGAGCAGATCGTCGCCGGACAGATCCCGGACGGATCAACGATCAACGTGACATCAGGCTCAGACCGCTTGCTGTTTCGCATCAAGGGCAGCATGAGCGAAGCGGCATAAACGCAAACCGCGATCGAAAAATGAGGCCGCACCGGAAACGGGGCGGCCTTTTTCGTATCGGGGCAAGATTAGCGGCTGGCGACTTCGGCCGGCTTCGATGTGCTCTTCAGCAGCGCATCGATGCGGGTGCGCTCTTCCTCGAACCGCGCCAGCGCCTTGCCGTCGAGCGACTTGCCGCCGGGCAGGCGCACCTTCATCGGATCGACCTTGGTGCCGTTGACCACGAGTTCGTAATGGAGATGGGCGCCGGTCGACTGGCCGGTCGAGCCGACATAGCCAATCACCTGACCCTGGGTCACCTTGGCGCCTTCGCGCACGCCCTTGGCGATCGCGCTCTGGTGGTTGTAGGACGAGACGTAACCATTGGCATGGCGCACAAGCGTCTGGTTGCCGTAACCGCCGCTGTCCCAGCCCGCCTTTTCGACGGTGCCGTTGCCGGTGGCGATGATCGGCGTGCCGCGCGGGGCCGCCCAGTCGGAACCGGTATGCATCAAGGCACGGCCAAGGATCGGATGGTTGCGCATGCCGAAGCCTGATGTGAACCGTCCGTTCGGAACCGGATTGCGCAGCAGGAACTGCCGGACACTGCGGCCGTCCTGATCGAAGTAATCGACCGAACCGTCGTCCTGGTCCTGGAACCGGTAAAAGCGGGTGGTCGTGTCGCCGAACCGGGCGTTCACATAGAGGAGTTCCGAATCGCGGCTGGCCTGGCCCTTTTCGTCCGCGACGGAGAAGAAGGCCTCGATCATGTCGGAGGGGCGCAGCTGTGCCTGGAGATCCACATTGCTGGCCAGAAGCTTGACGAGCAGCGATGTCATATCGCTGTTCATGCCGTAGGAAAGGGCGGCGCGATAGATGCCGTCATAGACATCGGGCAACTCGCGCCCGGCGACGATGGCGGGTTGCTCGCTGAACGCGGATGCGACCGCATCCAGCATCTGCGGTTCCTTGCCGTCGATGAAATGGCCCTTGTCGTCGGCGGCAACCGTGATCTGGTGATTGCCGCGGCGATAGATGCTGGCGCGCACGACGAGGACCATCTGGCCCTCCTGGATCACGCCGATGCGGATCACGTCGCCGGCTGCCACATCTTCGCTGCCGATCCGCGACTTGAGATAGCCGGCGATTTCCCGGGCCTTGGTCTCGGGGTAGCCGACCGACGTCATCGCCTGGGCGATCGTGGTCGGCTGACGGACCGGGATGATATCATCTGCATATTCGCGGCTGCGCGCCGTAAACGGTTCGGGCGTCGAGACCGACATGTTCTGCTCGACAATGCGGGCCGCCAGACCCGATGTCAGGTCGACATCCTCATCTTCGGAGGAGAAGCGCTGCGGGTCGACATAATAGAGTGCCGAGAGCTGGGTATTGCCTGACGTTAGCACGGAGCCGTTGGATCGGACGTTTTCTTCCACTTCCTCGAGCGTCATCGGCGCCGCATAGGCATAGGTGCCGCCCTTGACCGGGAAGGGCACCGTCTGCAGGCTGACATCGGATTCCACGTTGGAACCGTAGATCACGCCGGTGCGGCTATTGGGCGGCGGCGCTTCGCTGGAAGAGAAGATGCTGAGCGGATCGAATTTCGGATAGGCTTCCGGCGAGACGTTGTTGACCGCAAGGTTCATCTTCACATGCGCGAAGGGCCGGCGGCGCACGACTTCCTTATTGCCCTCGTGAACGACCGT
This sequence comes from Neorhizobium sp. AL 9.2.2, assembly GCF_013317225.1. Classification (NCBI taxonomy): domain Bacteria; kingdom Pseudomonadati; phylum Pseudomonadota; class Alphaproteobacteria; order Hyphomicrobiales; family Rhizobiaceae; genus Neorhizobium; species Neorhizobium sp. AL 9.2.2. The sequence continues at coordinate 1,358 of NZ_JAALXU010000009.1, read as the reverse complement.
CGACACTTCCATGATCCGCCGGTCGGTCGGCATGGCAACGATATTGCCGCCGAGCAGACGCTTGCCGCGCGACGTGATGTCGTCGTCATGATCTGAAGGGACCGCGGCAGAGGCTTCGGCAGGCGTGGCAAGCTGCTGGCGCCCGTCAAGCGCTGCAAACAGCGCGACGCCCATCAGGAGAGACGATGTAATGCCGGTCAGGAACGTTCCCGAAAGCCAGCGCATGGAAATTTCGCGCCGATCCGGCGCGCGACGGCCATCGGCGAGGATCGGCGGTTCGTTGCCGAGCGTGCGTATCATGCTGCGGGCCGTCATCATACCAGTCTTTGCCAGTCCCGTGATGCGTGTTCTTCCATAGACAGCAAGGGAATGCTGCCTGCAGTACCTTGGGCCAACCATGTGCCCGTTTCAGCGACATGAGTCAAACTTGGCACCTCAGGGAACCCGCCGCATACGCGTGTACTCTATAGGGGCGAAATCACTCTTCATATGCAGAGCTCTTCCCATGCGATTGTGAAGATGTCGGGGCGGTTTCAAGGCAAGGCCAAAGACAGGGCCGATTGCACACATAAACCTGGCGCCAAATACCCCGTTCCGGGGCCTCTTTCCAGAAAATCCTGATTTTATCACGCTATATCAGCACCTTACCGTTTTCTTGAAGTTTTTGCGACGCCCCCTGTTGACTTGCTCGGGGCCTCGGATCTATAACCCGCTCACTGAACGAGGGCGGCGGCGCTGCTAGCGACGGACTTCTTCGTTTCGGTGAAAACCTAAAAAGATTGGCAGATGCTGATTGGGGCCGGGTTACGGTTTGGCTCTTGGGTTTTGTGACGTTTTAGCCTTTTGGGGTGGGAATGTCGGTTCTTTGACAATTGAATATGAGAAGAAAGAGAAACGTGGTCGGCGGTCTCGCAGGATGGGTTTAGGCCCATCTGTTAGAAGACAAATGACGGTCACGTTTTGATATGAGAACACCAGATATCTGGTCGCAGTGATGCGGTTAGGTATCGGATGAGTTCTCGTCAATTCAGAACATAAAGTGATTAGTCATGATTGAATTCTCAACTTGAGAGTTTGATCCTGGCTCAGAACGAACGCTGGCGGCAGGCTTAACACATGCAAGTCGAACGCTCCGCAAGGAGAGTGGCAGACGGGTGAGTAACACGTGGGAACGTACCCTTTACTACGGAACAACTCCGGGAAACTGGAGCTAATACCGTATGTGCCCTTCGGGGGAAAGATTTATCGGTAAAGGATCGGCCCGCGTTGGATTAGCTAGTTGGTGGGGTAAAGGCCTACCAAGGCGACGATCCATAGCTGGTCTGAGAGGATGATCAGCCACATTGGGACTGAGACAC